>NZ_JBIBKS010000011.1:0-285177 GCF_042959345.1 Streptomyces sp. NPDC007905
AGCCGGACGCGGTCAGCTCGGCGATCTGCTGCAGGGTGGCGCCGACGTCGGACGTACGGGTCGTGGTCATCGACTGCACCGAGACGGGCGCGTCTCCGCCGACCGCCACGGATCCGACCTGGATCTGCCGGCTCTTCCGGCGCTCGGCGAGCTTGGTCGGAACGGACGGCATGCCGAGAGAAATCGCAGTCATCTGCTGTGCAACCCCAAGTCGTGGATCAAGGTCCGGTCCCGTAATCGGCGGGCTCCAGGCTTCGAGATTACGGCACCGGCCCCGGCGCCGGCACATCCCATCCGGCAAACCCACCCGATGGAAGGAGGCCTGGAACTCCCCCGCTCTCGGCTGCGCGCGAGCGGGGGTCCTCCATGGTTCCGGGACGCCGTGAAGGCCGGGTGGCTAGGAGATTTTCACCGGGTTGACCACGTCCGCGATCAGTACGAGGACGGTGAAGCAGACGAAGATCCCGGCCACCACGTACGCCACCGGCATCAGCTTGGCCACGTCGAACGGGCCGGGGTCCGGTCGGCGCAGCACCCGGGCCACGTTCCGCCTCAGCGACTCCCACAGGGCGCCCGCGATGTGCCCGCCGTCGAGCGGGAGCAACGGGAGCATGTTGAACAGGAACAGGGAGAGGTTGAAGCCGGCGAGCACGAACACGAACATGGCCAGCTGCTGGGAGGCCGGGATGTCCAGCGTGGCGATCTCGCCGGTGACGCGGGCCGCGCCGACGATGCCCATCGGGGAGTCCGGCTGTCGCGGGCCGTTGCCGAAGGCCGCGTCCCACAGGGCCGGAATCTTGCCGGGCAGGGCGACGAGCGAGTCGACGGCGTCGCCGACCCGGTCGGTCATCCAGGTCACGGAGTCGCCGAAGCCCTGCTGGACGACGCCGGTGGCGGCGCTGAAGCCGAGGAAGCCGGCCTTGACGTACTGGCCCTGGACGTAGGTGCCGCTGGAGTCCTTCTTGGCGACCTGGTTGGTGGCGATCTTCGCGTGCAGGGTCAGATCCCGGCCGCCCCGCTCCACCACGACTGTCACGGTCCTGCCCGCGCTGTCGCGGATGAGGTCGGACAGCGTGTTCCAGTCCTTGGTCGGCCTGCCGTCGAAGGAGACGATCCTGTCGCCGTTCTTCATGCCGGCGGCCGCCGCCGGGGACGCGGGGTCGGACTTCTTGCAGCTGTCGCGGTGCTCGCTCTGCGCGATGACGCAGGGCGAGACCGAGGCGACGGTCGTGGTCTGCTGCTGGATGCCGAAGCCCATCAGCACGGTGAGGAACAGGGCGATCGCGAGCACCAGGTTCATGAACGGGCCCGCGAACATGACGATGACCCGCTTCCACGGTTTGCGCGTGTAGAACATGCGCGTCTCGTCACCCGGCTGGAGTTCCTCGAAGGCCGCCGAGCGGGCGTCCTCGATCATTCCGCGCCACGGCGAGGTGGAGCGGGCGGAGATCCGGCCGGCGTCGTCGGGCGGGAACATGCCGATCATGCGGATGTAGCCGCCGAGCGGGATGGCCTTGATGCCGTACTCGGTGTCGCCCTTCCGGCGCGACCAAATGGTCGGGCCGAAGCCGACCATGTACTGCGGGACGCGGATGCCGAAGAGCTTGGCCGTGGACAGGTGCCCCAGCTCGTGCCACGCGATCGAGACGAGCAGGCCCACCCCGAAGACCACTATGCCGAGGATGAACATCAAGGTCGTCATGCACGCGCCTCCGCGGTCCGGTCTGTCAGTTCGCGCGCCCGGGCCCGCGCCCAGGTCTCCGCTTCGAGGACGTCCGACACGGTGAGTGAGGTTCCCGTGACCGGGGTGCCGTGCTCCTCGACCACCCGGGTGACGGTCTCCATGATGCCGTTGAAGGGCAGTGCGCCGGTGCGGAAGGCCTCGACGCATTCCTCGTTGGCGGCATTGAACACTGCCGGGGCGGTCCCCGCGAGCTGCCCCACGTGCCGGGCGAGGTTCACCGAGGGGAAGGCCTCGTTGTCCAGCGGGAGGAACTCCCAGGTGGAGGCCTTGCTCCAGTCGAAGGCGGGCGCGGCGTCCGGGACGCGTTCGGGCCAGCCCAGACCGATGGCGATGGGCCCGCGCATGTCGGGGGGCGTCGCCTGGGCGATCGTGGATCCGTCGGTGAACTCGACCATCGAGTGAACATACGACTGGGGATGCACGACGACCTCAATGCGGTCGAAGGGAATGTCGTAGAGCAGGTGTGCCTCGATGACTTCCAGGCCCTTGTTGACGAGGGTCGCCGAGTTGATCGTGATCACCGGGCCCATGGCCCAGGTGGGGTGGGCGAGGGCGTCCTCGACGGTGACGTGCGCCAGCTCCGCCTTGGTGCGGCCGCGGAAGGGGCCGCCGGAGGCGGTCACGACCAGCTTGCGCACGTCGGCGCGGGTGCCGGCGGCGAGGGCCTGGAAGAGCGCGGCGTGCTCGGAGTCGACCGGGATGATCTGCCCGGGCTTGGCGACCGCCTTGACCAGCGGACCGCCGACGATCAGCGACTCCTTGTTGGCGAGTGCGAGGGTACGGCCGGCCTCCAGGGCGGCGAGGGTGGGCGCGAGGCCGATGGATCCAGTGATGCCGTTGAGAACGGTGTGGCACTCCGAGGAATCAGCGGCGGCGACCTGGGTGGCCGCGTCCGGGCCGGCGAGGATCTCGGGGAGCGGCTCCCCGGCGCCGTACCGCTCGGTCAGTGCCTCGCGCAGGACCGGTACGGCGTCCTCGCGGGCGACCGCCACGGTCCGCACCCGCAGCCGGTGCGCCTGCTCGGCGAGCAGGGCCGTGCGGCCGCCGTTCGCGGACAGGGCGGTGACCCGGAAGCGGTCGGGGTTGCGCAGCACGAGGTCGATGGCCTGGGTTCCGATGGACCCGGTGGAGCCGAGGATCACCACGTCCTTCGGGCCGTCTCCCGCGAGGGGGTCGTACACGAGGTGCGGGTCGGCGAGGGGTGCCGGACTGGCGGGACTGTCGGTCATCCTCCCATTGTGGCCGCAAGCCGCGGCCGTCAGGACAGCGCATCCCTCGGGCGGGTGCGTTGACGGCTTTCGTCGCCGGATGGAGCGGTTTTCCCGCAGTGAAGTCCAGGTGAAGATCGCGTGATCGCGTGATGACCCTCCAGCCGGGCCGAGCGACGGCCGGCCCCGAAGGAGTTCACGCACGACATCCTGGGGGTGTCCTCCGGATCGCGGATCCCGCGTCGCCGGCAGGGTCCGGAAGACACCCCCCAGGAGTGGTCGACCTAGCTCCCAAAGGGCCGGCGGGCGTTCTCACGCTCGCTGGGGCCCGGGGCCGCGTCCGCGATCCACGGGCCCTCGCCCGAGGGGTCGACGATCCCTTCCTCCAGCCACGCGTAGGCCCCGCCGAGCACTCCCTTGACCACCTTGCGGTCGAGGTCGTCGGTGTTGGTCCACAGCCGGTTGAAGAGTTCCTCGACACGGATGCGGGCCTGGCGGCAGAAGGCGTCGGCGAGCTGGTAGGCCTCGCGGCCGTGCTCGCCCTCGCCGCGCAGCCGCTCGGCGCGCACACAGGCCGCACTCATCGCGAACAGCTCGGCGCCGATGTCCACGACCCGGCCCAGGAAGCCCTGCTTGGTCTCCATCCGGCCCTGCCAGCGGGACATGGCGTAGAAGGTGGAGCGGGCCAGCTTGCGGGCGTGCCGCTCGACGTAGCGCAGATGGCCCGAGAGGTCGATCTCGCGCTTGAACTCGTTGTACGAGGAGGGCAGTTGGCCGGGTCCTGCGACCAGCTTCGGCAACCACTTGGCGTAGAAGAGGCCCGCGTTCGCGCCCGCCTTCGCCTTGTCCGACAGGGACTTGTCGGGGTCGATGAGGTCACCTGCGACGGAGAGGTGGGCGTCGACCGCCTCGCGGGCGATGAGGAGGTGCATGATCTCCGTCGAGCCCTCGAAGATGCGGTTGATGCGCAGGTCGCGCAGGATCTGCTCGGCCGGGACGGACCGTTCGCCGCGCGCCTTCAGGGACTCGGCCGTCTCGTAGCCGCGACCGCCGCGGATCTGGACCAGTTCGTCGGCCATCAGCCAGGCCATCTCGGAGCCGTAGAGCTTCGCGAGGGCGGCCTCGATGCGGATGTCGTTGCGGTCCTCGTCGGCCATCTGCGAGGACAGGTCGAGGACGGCCTCCAGCGCGAAGGTGGTGGCCGCGATGAAGCTGATCTTGGCACCGACGGCCTCGTGCAGCGCGACCGGCTTGCCCCACTGCTCCCGCTCCGCCGCCCACTCCCGGGCGATCTTCAGGCACCACTTGCCGGCGCCGGCGCACATCGCGGGCAGCGACAGCCGGCCGGTGTTGAGGGTGGTGAGCGCGATCTTCAGGCCCGCGCCCTCGGGACCGATCCGGTTGGCGGCCGGGACGCGCACCTGATGGAAGCGAGTGACGCCGTTCTCGATGCCGCGCAGGCCCATGAAGGCGTTGCGGTTCTCCACGGTGATGCCCTCGGAGCCGGCCTCCACCACGAAGGCGGTGATGCCGCCCTTGTGCCCGTCGGACTTCGGCACGCGCGCCATCACGACGAGCAGGTCGGCGACCACCCCGTTGGTGGTCCACAGTTTCACCCCGTCGAGTACGTAGTCGTCGCCGTCCGGGACGGCGGTCGTCGCGAGACGGGCCGGGTCGGAGCCGACGTCCGGCTCGGTGAGCAGGAAAGCGGAGATGTCGGTGCGGGCGCAGCGGGGCAGGAAGGCGTCCTTCTGCTCCTGGGTGCCGAACATCTTCAGCGGCTGCGGTACGCCGATCGACTGGTGGGCGGAGAGCAGGGCGCCGACCGCGGGGCTCGCGGAGCCGACCAGGGCGAGGGCTTTGTTGTAGTACAGCTGTGTGAGGCCGAGACCGCCGTACTTGGGGTCGATCTTCATGCCGAGGGCGCCGAGTTCCTTCAGGCCCGCGACGACCTCGTCGGGGATGCGGGCCTCGCGCTCGATGCGGGCGGAGTCGATCGTCGTCTCGCAGAAGGCGCGCAGCTTGGCGAGGAACTCCTCGCCGCGGCGCACGCTCTCGGCGTCCGGGAGCGGATGGGGGTGGATGAGGTCGAGCCGGAAGCGGCCGAGGAACAGTTCCTTGGCGAAGCTGGGCTTGCGCCAGTCCTGCTCCCGGGCGGCCTCCGCCACCTGGCGCGCCTCGCGCTCGGTGACGGTGGTGCGTGGGGTGGTGGTGGCGGACATTGAGGCTCACCTCGCCGCGAAGAGGGACGATGGGGGCCGGTCATTACCGACCGGTGCTACTGGATCGTTGGTACCCGAAACGGGCCGACCCCACCACCCCTCGCGGTCCGATCGGTGGAAGCGGGGACACACTGGGCGTTGCCCGGCGGCTCGCGGCACGCCTGGCGGGCTCAGGGAACATGTAGAAGCGCTTCGGCAACATGTCGAAGCCTTCGACAGCCTTGGACACCCACTCTCCCACCCTCTCCGGCATCCCCTGATGGAGCACCCGCATCGGCGACTTCCACGGTGGCGACCCGGATGACCTGGCGTACCGCGAGGTCATGATCCGCTGGTTCCAGTTCGGCGCGCTGTCCCCGCTGATGCGCCTGTACGGCTTCCGCGACCCGGGGGACGCCGCTGGGCCCGGAGATGACCGGCGGCGCCACGAGGTGTGGTCGTACGGCGAGGAGACCGGCGGCATCCTGGCGAGGACTGCGGACGGCACCCTGGCGAGGCACCTGCTCCTGCGCGAGCGCCTCAGAACGTACATCCTGAACGTCATGCGGGAGGCCCACGAGGAGCGCCTGCCGGCGATGCGCCCGCTGTTCCTGGAGTTCCCCGACGAACCAGACGGCCTGGCCCGTCGACGACGCCCGCCTCTTCGGCCGCGACGCGCTGGTCGCCCCGGATCCGACCGCGGGCGCCACGGTCCGTACGACGTACCTGCCGGCGGGCGTGAGGTGGAGGACGCGTGGACGGGGGCGACGTACAAGGGCGGTGCGGCGGTGACGGTGGACGCGCCGCTGGACCGCATCCCGCTGCTGCGGTACGGGGCCCGGTTGCCGGTGGCCGAGTGACCAGGGCGAGGGCCCGGTGCCGTTGCGGCTCCGGGCCCTCGCCACTTGTTCAGCTTCCGCAGACCGACCGCAGCGACCGGGCCAGCGCTGTGGTGTGCAGGGGGTCGAGGTCCTTCTCGTGGTGGACGTGGACGACGGCGAGGACGAGCTCCGGCAGGCAGACGGGTGCCTCACGGTCCGCCGCCGTGCCGGCGAGGGTCTGGACGAGGGCCGCGTTGACGCGGTTGATCTCCTTCCGGACCACGCTCAGGTCCGGCCGGGTGGCGGGCGCCTGCTCAGGGTGATCGGTCCACCGCCGGAACAGGGCCCGCTGCACGGTCTTGTTGGCCTCGATCTGGTCCCGGAAGATCAGCCGGACCTCGTCCGGGTCGACGCCGAGTTGCTCGGCCTGCGCGGCCACGGAGTCGAGGACCTGCTGCTCACGGACGGGGTCGTCGATGGGGCTTTCGGTGCCCCACTTCGCGGCGGCGACCAGGTCGGCGGTGGCCAGCCGCTCGGCGGAGAGTTCGACGACCGGGTGCAGGGCGGCCGGGCCGAGGACGGATGTCGTAGTGGGACCGGACACCGCGGTCTGTGCGGTCGGGGGACCGACAACCGGAACCGCGACCGCGGGGCCCGTCGCGGTGAGCACGACGGCCGCGGTCGCGGTGACCGTGGTCAGGATACGGCGCAGAGGGGTGGTCGTTGGCATGCCCCCCATGTAACCGCAGGGACCCACTCGATCAACTGCTGTTGACGGTTTCGCTGTTGACGGAGAAGCCCAGACCACCGGACGTGGACGTGATCTCGAAGCCGAACTGGAGGTCATCGATGGTCACGTTGCCGAACCAGCCTTTGGTGTCCTTGATCCACTTCAGGATCGGCAGGATGTCGACCGTGCCGGAACCGGAGTTGGAGCTGCGGACGAAGGAGAAGACGTCGTTGGAGCCGTTGTTGCCCTTGTACACCCACCCGACATCCAGCTCGATGACTGGGGGCAGCGGACGCGTGATCGTTCCGGAGTGTGGTGCGGGGCTTCGAGCGAGAGGAACTGGCGGCTGTGCCGACCAGTCGCTCGCCGAGCAGGGCGCCGCTGTCGCCGCGCGCGCTGACCGCCCCCGACAGTTACTGGACGGTATCAGCTCAGGGGCCAGTGGCGGATGTGGTGGGCCGCTGGTGAACGCGGCCGCTGCGATCCGACCATAACGGTGCCACGCGCCCGCGAGACCGAGCGGGGTACAGCAAGGTGTCCGACCAGGTCAGGACAGTCCCCAGGCCGGGGAAGCCCGCAGCTTCTCAACTTCCGCGGCGGTACACCCACGGCCTCGGCCATGGTTTTTGCCGGGCGGACGAACGGACGGCCCGGGTGCGAAACCCGGGCCGTCGTCGCACAGGTGGCTCAGGGGCGAGGCCCTGGTGGAGCAGCGCGCCCTCAGCCGCCGTGGCTCTCCCGGGCGAGCGTGGTCACAAAGCGCAGAGCGTTGACCGTGCCCACGCCGGTGGCCATGTCGTAGCCCTTGACGGCCTTGTAGCCGTTGACGCCTTCGTAGCTGTTGTTCGTGCCGTCGTTGACGTCGACGATGCCGGTGTTCCGGTGCTTCGAGAGGCTGTACAGCGCCGCGTTGAGGTTGCCCAGTCGGTGGCCGGCCGCCTGGTCGGCGAGGGCGACGATGCCCGAGAAGAGCGGGCTGGCCTCGCTGGTGCCGCCGGTCACGTCCCAGCCCGTGGCCGTCGGGTCGAAGCTGGAGTAGATCCAGGCACCGCCGTTGACCGCGGCCGCCATCGACACGTCCGGGGTGCCGCGGCGGGCGCCCACGACGCCCTTCACGCCGTTCTGGAAGGCCGGGCGGGAGAAGACGTGGGACTGGCCGCCGCCACCGGCGCCGTAGTCGTTGTAGACGCTGTCCGGCTTGAGGCGCTCGCCCTTGTCGTTCAGGTGGAGCTGAGTGCCGCCGATGGAGGTGACCAGCGGGTCCGAGGACGGCCAGGAGTTGACGCGCTTCTTGTAGTAGGTCTTGCCGTCCGCCTTCAGGTCCGTGGCGCCGCCGTCACCGGAGGAGGCGAGGACGGTCACGTGCTTCCGGTTCGCGGCCTGGAAGGCGTACCGCAGCTTCTTGATGCTGGAGAAGTCGCCCCTGCCGAAGCCGGGGAACGTGTTCTCGGTGGCGCCGAAGCTCTGGCTGATGACGTCGCCGACCCCGTGGTCGATCAGGTGCTTCTCGGCGCTCATCATCTCCGGGAGACCAGTGGTGCCCTCGGTCTCGGAGACCGCCGTCTCCACCAGCACGATCCTGGCGGCGGGGGCCACGGCGTGGGCCATCTCGACGTCCAGCGTGGTCTCGCCGGCCCAGCCGGTCATGTCGGAGTTCTTGGGGTCGAAAGCGGGGACGTGACCCCACTTGACCACCTTGACCTTGGTGCTGGGCAGGCCGAACTGCCTGCTGTAGACGTCGAGGTCGTGCTGGACGGTCGGGGAGCCGAACGAGTCGACGATGACGATGGTGCGTCCCTTGCCCGTGATGCCCTGCCGGTACAGCGCGTTGAGGTTGTACGCGGTGCGGTACTGGAGCGGGTTGTAACAGGCGATGTGCCACTTGGCCTGGCACTGCTCGCTGGAGAGCGGGCTCGCCACCCCGTGGACCAGCGTGTGGCCGGCGATGGCCGGAACCGCCTTGGTGTGCGGTACGGCGGCGGGCGCGGCGGTGATGACACCGGCCTGCGCGGTGGTCGCCAGGGCGGCGGCGACGAGGGCGGCGGTGGCGGCGGTGGAAGCCGCGACGCCGCGCCCGGTACGGGCTATGTGCATGAATTCCCCTGAGTGGTCCGCAGTCGGACGTAGTGGTCGACACGCATCCCATCGAGTGAGTCATGCACAGAACAAGACTATTGACCTGTCGATGCCGAATCCTTTACCAGCCCACGTCATTCACCTGGAAAGGTGAACGGCCGCAGCCCCAGCACAGTGGGACTGGCCCAGCTTGCCTGACCTCGCACGTCGCTGTGACCTGCGCTCCCGCTTCCCGCCTCAGCCTGAACGGGCCCGTCTCAGCCCACCCGGCGCCCGATCGAGGGCGGCTCCTTGTTCCCCGTGGGATCACGGCACGGGAACACGACTGCGTGACCGGCTCGACCCGTAAGTTCCCCGTAGCGCACCCCGGTCTTGAACAGGTGGACCGGATTGGCCAGGAACCACTCTCGCCCAGTCGCCATCGGTGGCCACAGCCGGGCCGCGTTCGCGCATACGGAGTTGATGCCCCGCCGTACGAGCCGTTCAGGCCATATGGCCCGCCGCGTGCGTGATCGCGCCGCTCCGCCTCATGACCATGCCACCACGACGCATTGATCACGATCGCCACGGGGATGCTTTCGGTCGCCGTCGTGGGGCGTGCTTCCCGGGGTCCGCCCACGGCCGTCGCGCTGCGGTTGCCGCCGCCCCGCCCACCTCGTTAGCTGGAACGAGGGGCCGAGGCCCATCGGGCGACGAGGCTCATGGAGCGGCGAGGAGCGGCGATGATCACGCAAGAGCAGATCGAGCGAATCCTGCGGCTGAGAGGCAACGGACTCCCATTGGTGTCCCTGTACGTCCCGGTGAACCCCGGCAGGCCCGACCGCCGAGAATTCGACAGCCGCGTAACGAGCCTGATGAACCGCATCCAGCCGCTCGCGGAGGACGCGTCGGCCGAGCACGCCGTGCGGCTCTCGCTCCGCGAGGACATCGCGAGGATCGAGAAGACACTGAAGGAAGAGCCCCTCCGGCCGGGGACCGTCGCGGTCTTCTCCTGCGCCGGCCACGACGTCTACGAACAGGTGTGGCTGCCCCGCGGGACGCGCGAGAACATCGTGGTGGACGCCGATCCCTATGTCCGGCCCCTCCTGGGTGTGCTCGACGAGTACTACCGCACCTGCGCCGTCGTCGGCGACAAGAGCGTGGGCCAGGTCTGGGAGTACTACCTCGACGAGGTCCGCGAGCTCGAGGTGATCCGTGACCGCGTGCAGCGCAAACACGCCTACTCCGACGCGTACGCCGAGCCCCGCGTCCGCAACAAGGCGGACGAGCTGAGCAAGAAGCACTACCGGCGGCTGGTCGGCGAGCTCAAGCGACTGTTCGCGAGCGGGGGCTATGACCTGCTCGCCGTCGGCGGTCAGGCGCACGAGGTGTCGGTCTTCGTCGACTTCCTGCCGCGTGAGCTGACGCACCGCCTCGCCGGGACCTTCACCCTCGACCGGGAGACCGCGACGTCCGAGGACATCCGGCAGAAGGTGCGGGAGCTCGTCGCCGACCACGCCGGGAAGGAGCAGCGGCGGCTGGTCGGCGAGATCCTCGAGGCCAAGGCTGTCGGCAGGCCCGCCGCCGTCGGGCTGGACGAGACGCTGTGGGCGGCGTCCGTAGCCGCGGTCCGGACGCTGGCGGTGGACGGGCAGGCCGTCGTACCGGGCCTCGTCTGCGACCGGGACGGGCTGCTGACGCGCTCAGGGAAAACCTGCCCGCTCTGCGGGGAGCCGCTGCGCGAGGTGCCCGACGTGATCGATGAACTGGCCGGGACCGTCATCGACGACGGGGGCGAGGTGCGGCACGTGGACACGGAGACGGAACTGCGCACGCAGCAGGCCGGAGCCCTGCTGCGGTTCGAACTCCCCGCGCAGCCGACCTCCGCTGAGTGATGGGGCCGACTCTCTTGACTATGCCGTAAACCGGCGCAATCGTCGTGAATAGGACCGGTCAACCGCGACAGGGTTCCTCGGAACACCTGTCGGGCACCGGCCAGGTCCCCGGCGATTTCTGAGAAATGCGAGAGTGTTGATCGGGACTTTCCGGGGACCGCCCGTGCATACGGGCACTTCCATGGTGGTTCACCCACGGAGTGGCTGACGCCGCGGCGTCCGTGCCGGACAGCCCGGAGCAGAGGAACACCGCTGCCGGCGTCGGCCAGGCGTGAGCATCCGTGTCGGAGCCGGCGGTACTTGTCGATGTCCTCCGCGCACTCCCGCAAGGGTTGGGAAACCGGCCATTCTGACGTCCCTCGAATGCAGGTCAGTGCCCTGGTGGCAGAAACGGCCGCAGCCCCCGCACAGTGGGCTGCGACCGTTCTGTCCGACCTGTCCGTGCCAGGTCAGTCCCGCTGACCTGTCCGTGGCAGGTCAGAGCGCGAGGCCGGTGAGAACCAGCACGCGCTCGTATGTGTAGTCGTCCATCGCGAACTTCACGCCCTCGCGGCCCACACCGGACTGCTTGGCGCCGCCGTACGGCATCTGGTCGGCGCGGTAGGACGGAACGTCACCAATGACGACACCGCCGACCTCGAGGGCGCGGTGGGCACGGAAGGCGACCTGGAGGTCGTGGGTGAACACACCCGCCTGGAGGCCGTACTTGGAGTCGTTGACCGCGGCGAACGCCTCGTCCTCGCCGTCCACCTTCTGCACGGTGAGGACGGGACCGAAGACCTCCTCGCAGGAGATCGTCGTGTCGGCCGGCACCTCGGTCAGGACGGTCGGCGCGTAGGACGCGCCGTCACGCTTGCCGCCGGTGAGGAGCTTCGCCCCCGCCGAAACGGCCTCGTCCACCCACGACTCGACGCGCTTCGCGGCGTCCTCGCTGACCAGCGGGCCGACCTCGGTCTTGTCGTCGGAGGGGTCGCCGGTGACCTGGGCCTCGACCGCCGCCACGATGCGCGGGAGCAGACGGTCGTAGACGGAGGCGTCGGCGATCACGCGCTGCACCGAGATGCAGGACTGGCCGCCCTGGTAGTTGGAGAAGGTCGCGATGCGGTTCGCTGCCCAGTCGAGGTCCGCGTCGCTGGCGAAGTCGGCGAGCACGACGGCCGCGCCGTTGCCGCCCAGCTCCAGGGTGCAGTGCTTGCGCGGCACCGAGTCCATGATCGCGTAGCCGACCGTCTCGGAGCCGGTGAAGGAAATCACCGGCAGGCGCTCGTCCTGGACCAGGGCGGGCATGCGGTCGTTGGAGACCGGGAGGATCGACCAGGAGCCGGCGGGCAGCTCGGTCTCGGCGAGCAGGTCACCGAGGATGAGGCCGGAGAGCGGGGTGGCCGGGGCCGGCTTGAGGATGATCGGCGCGCCGGCGGCGATGGCCGGGGCGACCTTGTGGGCGCACAGGTTCAGCGGGAAGTTGAACGGCGCGATGCCGAGGACGACGCCCTTCGGGAAGCGACGGGTCAGCGCCAGACGGCCCTGGCCGCCGGCGTCGGTGTCGAGGCGCTGGGCCTCGCCGCCATTGAAGCGGCGGGCCTCCTCGGCCGCGAAACGGAACACGGAGAGGGCACGGCCGACCTCGCCCCGGGCCCACTTGATCGGCTTGCCGTTCTCGGCGGAGATCAGCTGGGCGATCTCCTCGGTGCGCTCGGCCAGACGCTTGCTGACGTGGTCGAGGGCGGCTGCGCGGACGTGCGCCGGGGTGGCGGCGAACTCGTCCCGCACGGCGTACGCGGCGGCCACGGCCTCCTCGACCTGGGCGTCGGTCGGCATGCTGACCTTGCCGACGAGCCGGCCGTCCCACGGGGAGGTGACGTCGAAGCTGTCCTCGCCGGTGACCTGGCGGCCGGCGAGCCAGAAGGCGTGGTTGGAAGTCATGTGCGAGTCCCGGCCCTTCCGCGTTGGAGGTGTTCTTTCTGTTCGTGGTCCACGGTAGGCCGGGGGTGGGCCAGGGGCGCTTGTCCGGGTCGTACTGGTGGGGGTGAGGGATGCGCCGGTTTGGCGTGGTGGGCCACTTCTCGGCCGGCCGAGGCGGGAGTGGGTGGGCATGAGCCCGGGGCCAGGGGGCGGAGTCCCTGGCGCCTGTCACTCCGACGACGTGGCCTTCAAGGCCAGCCACAGCTCCATCCGGACGTCGGGATCGTCCAGGCTGCGGCCCAGAATCTCCTCGACCCTCCGCATCCGGTACCGCAGTGTGTGCCGGTGCACGCCCAGGTCCGCCGCGGCCGCGTCCCACTGCCCGTGCCGGGACAGCCATGCCCGCAGCGAGGCGACCAGGTCCCCGCGCCCCGTCGCATCGTGCTCGTGCAGCGCCCGCAGCAGGCTGTCGGCGAACGCCTTCACCGCGTCGTCGGCCAGCAACGGCAGCACCGACCCCGCGGCCAGCTGCTCGTGCTCCACGAACACCCGCCCCCGCCGCCGAGCCACCGACAACGCCTGCTCGGCCTGTTTGTAGGCCGCGGCCGCGGCGATCGGCCCGGCCGGTGCGGACAGGCCGACGACCAGCTCGTCCTCCTCCTCCGTCCCCTGCTCCGGCACGGCACGCGCCGACTCCAGCCCGGCCGCGTGCGCGGCACACGCGGCCACCGCCGCGCCCCCGTCCGTGGCCAGCATCACCAGCCGCTCCCCCTCCGGCACGACCAGCACCGCCTCACCGGAGCGAGCGGCGGCGGACTCGACCGTCTCCGTGAGCGCGCCCAACGGGTCACCGCCCGACACCGACTCGGCGACGATCATCCGGAAGGGCGCGTCGAGCAGCCCGCCGTACAGGTCCCCGGCGACGGCCCGGGCGTGGTCCGGCTCACCGGCGAGCAGCATGCGCAGCACGGCCGCGCCGATGCGTTGTTCGGCCGCGTGCAGGGAACGGGAGCGTTCGGTGGTGAGGGTGAGCAGGGCGATCGCGGAGTGGACGGCGTACCGCTCGGCGGTGCCGAGGGCGGCGGCGGTGCCGACGGCGAGCGCGGCGCGCGGGCGCCGGCCCGTCCCCAGGGAGTGCAGCTCCACGCGGTCCTCGTTGTCGGGTCCGCCGACCACCGAGGAGGCGGGCGCGGGCCGCTCCCGCAGTCGTTCGACGTCGGCGGTGAGCCGGGCGGCCCGGCGGCCGGCCCACTCTGGTGCGGTGGCGACGACGGCACCCGAGGCGTCGTAGAGGGCCGCCCACCCGTCGACCTGCGCGGCGAGTGCGGTGAGCAGCCCCTCGGGTCCGGCGTTCAGGGTCTGTTTGGTCAGCTCGCGCTGGGCGGCGAAGCCCGCCGTGACGGCCCGGTACTGGTCGGCGGCGATCGCGGCGGAGACGGCCTTGCTGATGGCGAGGAAGGGCGTACGGCGGGGCACCTCCAGCAGCGGAAGCCCCTCCTCGGCCGCGGCGTCGACGAGGGCCCGGGGGATCTCCTCGTAGTTGACCCCGACGGCGAACCCCAGCCCGACGACCCCCGCCCCGGCCAGCCGCTTCACATAGCGCCGCATGGCATCCGGATCCTCCGCGTCCAGCTTGAGCGCGGTGATCAGCAGCAGCTCGCCGCCCTCCATGTAGGGCACGGGGTCGGCCAGCTCGCTCACGTGCGCCCAGCGGACGGGCACGTCGAGACGGTCCTCGCCCGCGCGCACGATCAGCTTGAGCGCGGAGTGGTGGACGAGCGAGGCGAGAGTCGGGGGCATCGGGCCTTCAGTTCTGGGTGATCTTTTGGCCGCTGCGTATGAACGGCCTATGCCGATTCTGCCTCACCGTACGGTCGCCCGCTGGCCCCATGGCCGTACCTCCATGGCTGCATTGGCCCGCATCGGCCTCCCTGGCCGCAGCGGCCTCCTTCGCCGCAGCGGCCTCCACGGCCGCATCAGCCGCGCAGATCCACCAGCAGCGGCGGGGCGTGCTCACCCTGCACGGTGGTCAGTGACAGCACCGCATGCCCCGGCGGCACCCCGTGTGCCAGCTCGGAGGCCGACCAGCGCTCGCGCTCGACCTGGCGAACGGTGACGGCCCGGGCGGTGGGCGCCTGTCCGGTGATGACCCGGCGCAGCATGTGCACGGCCTTGCCGGCCGGGGTCTCGGCGATGATCTGCCGGTCGGTGACGTCCCGGGTCTCGGTCCACTCCTTGCCCCACACCTCCGCGAAGTCCTGCCCGTCCCAGGGGGTGAGCCCGGACAGCGCCATCCGGCATCCGGTGGCGCCGAGCAGCGGTCCGCGCAGCGGCCGGGGTGCGTCGTCCAGGGTGCGCAGCGTCAGAACGGCACCGGCGTTCGCGGACCGCAGCCGCTGGATCCCGCGCACGGCCTCCGGGGTGACCACACCCGAGGCGTCGTCCAGCAGCAGGCACGCGAACAGCGAGCGGTCCTCCCGTACCGTCACACTGGCCGTGAACTGAGCGAGGACCAGCCGGGCGAGGATCCGGGAGGCGTCGGCGTGCCCGCGCTGGGGCAGGTCGACGCGGACACGCACCGGGTGGTCCAGGGCCTTGAGCGAGAACGGCCGGGACTGGCCGGAGGTGTCGAAGAAGGCGGCGAAGGCGGGCCGGTCGAGCAGCGCGACGCGGTCGGCGAGCACCGCGCCGACATCACCCGGGTGGGCCATCTGCCGCTCCCGCGCGTCGAGTTCCCTGAGCAGTGCCTCCTGCCCGGTGTCCGTCAGCGCCTTGCGCAGTGCGGCCAGCGGGCCCGGCGTGCCGTCGAGGAGCTGCCGCAGTTCGGGGACGGACGGGAAGCGGTCGTGGACGGCGCGGAAGGGGCCGAGCAGCTGGGCGAGAACCGTGGTGGAGCGACGGCTGTCGCCGCCGGGGTGCGGGTCGGCGAGGTCGCCGACGAGGGCCTCGGCGAGTATGGCGGCGGCCTCGTCCGGGTCGGTGGTGCCGCCGTACAGATCAAGGTCGTAGACGGATTCGGGATGCCCGATCCGTACGACGACGTCGTACGACTCGGCCGGGCCGAGCGCGCCCGCCGCGCCGACGACCACCACGGCGGCTCGTCCGGCGAGGGCGTGCAGGCACAGCGACTCGGCGAGCGGCCGGATGACCGCGCCGGTCTTCCCGGACCCGGCCGGGCCGACGGCGAGGAGTGAGGTGCCGAGCAGCTCGGGGCCGAGGGCGAGTCCGGCGCCGCGGTAGTGGTACGGGTTGCGGGGGTCGTCGGCGGTGGTGCCGAGCCGCACCTGGCCGGTGAGCAGGTCGTGGCGGGCGTGCCGGGCGGGCAGGTCGCGCTCGCCCGAGGGATGCAGACAGGCGGCCGAGCCGTCCTTCAGCACGGCGCCGGTGAAGGAGGCGAGGCTGTGCGTGCCCGACCGCACGCCCTGCCAGGCCCGGCTGATCCTCGCGTGGTCCACGTCCCGCATGAGTCCGGCCTTCGCCTCGGCGGCCAGCCGTTCGGCGGCCTCATGGGCGCCGGCCCGCCGCAGCTGGGGCCACTCGGCGGGGTCCTGCTCCGGCGCGGGGGGCGGTTCGGCGGCGGGCGCGGCGGGCCGCCAGGCGGGCGGACCGTAACGGCGCCAGACCTCGCCCCAGCGGCCGAGACGCCCGACGACGAGCATGATCGCGACGGCGATGAGGGTGTAGTACGAGTACCAGAGGACGGCGTTGCCGACGCGGTCGTTGCCCTGGCGCCAGGAGTCCGGGGTGAACAGCTCCAGCGGCAGCACCCACCAGCCGCCGAGGTAGCCGTTCCACAGCAGGGACCACACCAGCCAGCCCACGAGGAACGCGATCACCGCGCCGCTCAGCAGCTGCCGGGCCGGGATCAGCTCGGGCTCCTGCTGGGGCCGGGGCCGGTACCCGAACCGCCATACGCCCGGCGCCGCCTCGGGCCGGGGCGCCCGCAGCCAGGCCAGGTAGGCCGAGCCGTCCGGCCTGGGCGGCGCCCCGGGCGGCGTCGCGGGCATCGGCGGCACGGCGGCACCCTCCCGGGGCACCGCCGGGCGCGGCACAGGATTCGCATGCGTACCGCGCACGTCCCGCGTCCCGTCGCTGTCCATCGCCGTTGCCCCCTGACCAGCCGTTCCATCCACCGTCAGCGAGCCAATCTAACGCCCCGAGAAAGGGAGTTCACCGCTTACGCGGCCGAGAGGACGGCGCGACCGGCCGCACCCGTCACCGCGTGCTATGTCCACGACGGACAACGCATCCTCCCGACAACGCCCACATGGAGCATGCCCCGCCTCCGTTCTCGGCCCTAACCTGCGAAGAAAGAGACAAGCGTCCGAAAAACGCACCGTCCGGAAACGCCTCGCCCGGGAACACCCGGTACGCAAGATCTTCAGGGAGCCCTCATGACCGCTCTTCCGCAGGAGCGCCGCGTCGTCACCGCCATCCCCGGTCCGAAGTCGCAGGAGCTGCAGGCCCGCCGTACCGCCGTGGTCGCGCAGGGCGTGGGCTCGGTGCTGCCCGTCTTCACCACGCGCGCGGGCGGCGGCATCATCGAGGACGTCGACGGCAACCGGCTCATCGACTTCGGTTCCGGCATCGCCGTGACCTCCGTCGGCGCCTCCGCCGAGGCCGTCGTACGCCGTGCGAGCGCCCAGCTGGCCGACTTCACCCACACCTGTTTCATGGTCACCCCGTACGAGGGCTACGTGGAGGTCGCCGAGGCCCTCGCCGAGCTCACCCCGGGCGACCACGCCAAGAAGTCCGCGCTGTTCAACTCCGGCGCCGAGGCCGTCGAGAACGCCGTCAAGATCGCGCGTGTGTACACCAAGCGCCAGGCGGTCGTCGTGTTCGACCACGGCTACCACGGCCGTACGAACCTCACCATGGCGCTGACCGCGAAGAACATGCCGTACAAGCACGGCTTCGGTCCGTTCGCCCCCGAGGTCTACCGCGTCCCGGTCGCCTACGCCTACCGCTGGCCGACCGGCCCGCAGAACGCGGGCCCCGAGGCCGCCAAGCAGGCCATCGACCAGATCACCAAGCAGATCGGCCCGGACAACGTCGCCGCGATCATCATCGAGCCGGTGCTCGGCGAGGGCGGCTTCATCGAGCCGGCCAAGGGCTTCCTGCCGGCGATCAGCCAGTTCGCCAAGGACAACGGCATCGTCTTCGTCGCCGACGAGATCCAGTCCGGCTTCTGCCGCACCGGCCAGTGGTTCGCCTGCGAGGACGAGGGGATCGTCCCGGACCTGATCACCACCGCCAAGGGCATCGCCGGCGGTCTGCCGCTGTCCGCCGTCACCGGCCGCGCCGAGATCATGGACGCCGCGCACGCGGGCGGCCTCGGCGGCACCTACGGCGGCAACCCGGTCGCCTGCGCCGGCGCGCTCGGTGCCATCGAGACCATGAAGGAGCTGGACCTCAACGCCAAGGCGAAGAACATCGAGGCGATCATGAAGTCCCGCCTCGGTGCCATGGCCGAGAAGTTCGACATCATCGGTGACGTCCGCGGCCGCGGCGCCATGATCGCCGTCGAGCTGGTCAAGGACCGCGCCACCAAGGAGCCGAACCCGGAGGCCACCGCCGCCCTCGCCAAGGCCTGCCACCAGGAGGGCCTGCTGGTCCTTACCTGCGGCACCTACGGCAACGTGCTGCGCTTCCTGCCCCCGCTGGTCATCGGCGAGGACCTGCTCAACGAGGGTCTCGACATCATCGAGCAGGCCTTCTCGCGCATCTGAGCGAATGGTTCGCACCTGTGAAGGACGCCTGCGGCAGCCGTGTGAAGAAGGTGTGCGGGGTGGATGGCGGGACGCGTTTGCGTCTGCCCAAGCGCCTCCGGCTGTCGTAGGTTCTACCCAGATGAGAGATACACCCCGCCCACAGGGGACTGTGGGCGACTGCAGGCCGGGGCCTCCCCAGCTTCGACCTGGTCGTGCCCTCGCGCACACAACCGGGGCCTGACGGCTCCGGGATCTCCTCACCGATCGGACGGTCGCCGCCCCAAACCCCCCGGGGCGAGCGACGTTCCGATCCGGACGGCCGCCCCGGAACCACCCCCCCTGTTCCGGGGCGGCCGACCTCCTTCTCTTCGGCTTCTCGTGGGCGCCTCGTCGGCGTCCCGTCGGCGTCTCTTCGTCTTCCTTCGCCTGCCCGCTCCTTCCGGCCGGACCTGCGAAGCTGGGCCCCGTGTCGACCTCACCGGATCCGCGCCTCAAACACCTGCTGCCGGGCCTTCTCCTGGGCCTCGTCCCGGCCCTCCTCCTCGCCCTGATCACCTGGCAGGTCGTCAGCCACGGCCCGCTGTTGGGTCTGGACGCCCGGCTCAGCCACGCGCTGGTCCACCCGGACCGGTTCTCCGAGCTCCTCTCCGACCTGGGCGACATCCAGGTCGCCGTGCCGGTGCTCGTCGTCGCCCTGGCCTGCTCCGCCCGGCGTGGCCGTACGGCCGGTACCAACCTGTGGTGGCTGCCGCCCGTCGCCGCCGCCGTGCTGATGGCGCTGGTCCCGGCGATCGTCGTACCGCTGAAGGACTGGACCGCCCGCCCGGGGACCCCTGTGGTGCCCCCGGGGGTCGGCTATTTTCCCTCCGGCCATACGGCGACGGCGGCGATCGCGTACGGCTCCGCCACCCTGCTCCTCCTGCCGGGGCTGCGCTCCCCCGCCGCCCGCCGGGCCCTCGTCGGCGGCTGCGTGGCCCTCGTCCTCGGGGTGTCCTACGGCCTGGTCCGCCATGGCTGGCACTGGCCGCTGGACGTGGTGGCCAGCTGGTGCCTGTGCACGGTGCTGCTGACCGCCCTGTCCCTCGTGCTCAGCCGAAGTAGGCGTCGAAATTCTTCTCGAACTCCCAGTTCGCGTACCGGTCCCAGTTCACCGACCAGGTCATCAGACCCCGCAGAGCGGGCCAGGTTCCGTGAGTCGCGTACGAGCCGCAGTTCGTCTTCTTCGTGAGGCAGTCCAGGGTCTTGGTGACCTCGGACGGGGACACGTAGCCGTTGCCCGCGTTCGTCGACGCGGGCATGCCGATCGCCACCTGGTCCGGGCGCAGCGGCGGGAAGACGCTGTTCGCGTCGCCCGCGACCGGGAAGCCGGTGAGCAGCATGTCGGTCATGGCGATGTGGAAGTCGGCACCGCCCATGGAGTGGTACTGGTTGTCCAGGCCCATGATCGGGCCCGAGTTGTAGTCCTGGACGTGCAGCAGGGTCAGGTCGTCCCGCAGGGCGTGGATGACCGGGAGGTACGCCCCGCAGCGCGGGTCCTGACCGCCCCACTTGCCGGTGCCGTAGAACTGGTGGCCGTTCTGCACGAAGAAGGTCTCCGGTGCCATCGTCAGCACGAACTTCGAGCCGTACCTGGCCTTCAGGGTCTTCAGGGCCGAGATGAGGTTGACGATCACGGGCGTGGTGGGGTTCTTGAAGTCCGTGTCGTTCGCGTTCAGGGACAGTGAGTGGCCCTCGAAGTCGATGTCGAGGCCGTCCAGGCCGTAGTCGTCGATGATCTTCGAGACGGAGGCGACGAAGGTGTCCCGTGCGGCCGTGGTCGTCAGCTGGACCTGGCCGTTCTGGCCGCCGATCGAGATCAGCACCTTCTTGCCGGCCGCCTGCTTGGCCTTGACGGCCGCCTTGAAGTCGGCGTCACTCTCGACGTTCGGGCACTCGGTGACCGGGCAGCGGTTGAAGCGGATGTCCCCGGAGGTGGCCGAGGTGGGCTCGCCGAAGGCGAGGTCGATGACGTCCCAGCTGTCGGGTACGTCGGCGAGGCGGGTGTAGCCGGAGCCGTTGGCGAAGGTGGCGTGGAGGTAGCCGACCAGGGCGTGGGTGGGCAGACCGGTCGAGCCGCCGCCGGAGCCGGCCGCGGTGGTCGCGGTCACCGCGGCCGACCTGGCGGACTCGCCGGCGTCGTTGCTCGCGGTGACCTGGAAGCTGTACGCCGTCGAGGGCGCCAGTCCACCGACGGTGGCCGACGTGGCGCTCGCCGTCTGGACTTTGACCCCGTCGCGGTAGACCGCGTAACCGGTGGCGCCCGTCACCGCCGGCCAGGACAGCGCCACGGAGGACGAGGTGATCGGGCCGGTCTTGAGGCCGGTGGGCGCCGCGGGCGGCTGCCCGGTGCTCGCGCCCGGGCCGACCAGGGAGATGTCGTCGGCGTAGTAGGCGCCGGTGCCGTACCAGCCGTGCGTGTAGATGGTCACCTTCGTCGTGGCCGCGCCGGTGGTGAAGGTGGTGACCAGCTTCTGCCAGTCGGGGGCGGACTGGGTCCAGGTGGAGACATCGGTGGTGCCGGTGCCGTTCGCGCCGAGGTAGACGTAGGAGCCGTGGACGTAGCCGGACAGGGTGTACTGCGCGTTCGGCTGGACGGTCACCGTCTGCGCGCACTGGGCGTTGTCGCTGCCGGCCGGGGTTGCCTGCAGCGCGTGACTTCCGCTGTGCACGGGCGAGTTGACCGCGCTGCCGGCCGTGCAGGTCCAGCCGTCGAGGGCGGATTCGAAGCCGCCGTTCCGGGCGAGGTCCGCATCGGCCGCACGGGCGGCCGACGAGAGCGCGGTGATGCCGGGTACGGCCAGCAGCGCGGCCGTGAGCAGGGCGAGCACGGATCTGGGGCGTCTGGCGCTGCGCACGGGTCGGACGCGATCCACAAGGGCCTCCGGTGTCGGGGGAGTTGGAGGGGTGGAGCGCACTCAACTTGGTCCAGACCAATCCTGTTGTCAAGGTCTCTCGTCGCTCCCCCTCACCGCCCCTGCCCCTCGCCGGCCCCGCCGCCGCCTCGTGCATCGCGAGCTCCGGCAGCGCCGGGTCGGTCAGCGTGCCCGAGCCGTCCGGCGGGATCAGCCGGCGCACGCCCCGGGTCGCCCGGCCCGGGTACGGCACGACGATCCAGGTGCCGGGTCCTGCGGTACGGATGCCGGTGCCGAGCCGGCTGGCCGCGGTGCCCGGCGGCACGAAGAACCCGACCCGGTCGTCGCCGAAGTCGGCCAGTACCGGGCCGGGTTGGTCGAGGGTCCGGGTGAGCACGTCGAGCGTGGCGTATCCGAGGCCACCCGGCAGCATCAGCACGTCCCAGGCCTTGCCGGCGGGGAGCAGCGCGACGCCCAGGGGCTGCGCTCCCATTCCCAGCGGCAGGCCTCGGGGTCCGGTGCGACGGATGCCGGCCATTCGACCACCGTCTTCGCCCCAGTCATGAGAAGGCCTCCCGTTCGCTCGTGGACGCGGTTCGCGTCACGAGGGAGAGGGAGGCCTTGCGGCCGGCATTACGCCGGGTTCCGCTGTTCTTTTGAGTGAACCGGGTCACGCCCTACCCGGGTCGGCCACCGGCAGGGGCGGCATCGTCAGCCGGGGGCCTGCCGTTGGTCGCAAAGGCCCAGGTCGATGCCCGGGGCCTTTGCTCGGGACGAGGTCAGCTGTCGAAGCCCAGCCCCAGCCGGTCCATCGTCCGCAGCCACAGATTGCGCCGCCCGCCCTGCGCATCCGCACGGGCCAGGGACCATTTGGTCAGGGCGATACCCGTCCAGGTGAAGGGCTCCGGCGGGAACGGCAGCGGCTTCCTGCGCACCATCTCCAGCTCCGTCCGCTCGGTGCGCTCCCCGTCCAGCAGGTCCAGCATCACGTCGGCGCCGAAGCGCGTCGCGCCCACCCCCAGGCCGGTGTAGCCCGCCGCGTACGCCACCTTCCCCTGGTGGGCGGTGCCGAAGAACGCCGAGAACCGGGAGCAGGTGTCGATCGCGCCGCCCCAGGCGTGGGTGAAGCGGACACCCTCCAGCTGCGGAAAGCAGGTGAAGAAGTGCCCGGCGAGCTTGGCGTACGTCTCCGGCCGGTCGTCGTACTCCGCGCGCACCCGGCCGCCGTAGGGGTAGATCGCGTCGTAGCCGCCCCACAGGATCCGGTTGTCGGCGGACAGCCGGAAGTAGTGGAACTGGTTCGCCGAGTCCCCGAGGCCCTGGCGGTTCTTCCAGCCGATCGACGCCAGCCGGCCGGCGCTCAGCGGCTCGGTCATCAGCGCGTAGTCGTAGACCGGGACGGTGTACGAGCGCACGCGCCGCAGCAGGCTCGGGAAGATGTTCGTACCGAGCGCGACCCGGCGGGCCCGGACCGAGCCGTACGGAGTGCGTACCGCCATGCCGGCGCCGTACTGCTTCAGGGTCAGGGCGGGCGTGTGCTCGTACACGCGCACGCCCAGCCTGACGCACGCCTGCTTCAGCCCCCAGGCCAGCTTGGCCGGGTGCAGCATGGCCACGCCCCGGCGGTCCCACAGGCCCGCCTCGAAGGTGGGCGAACGGACCTGCTCGCGCACGGCGTCGGCGTCGAGGAACTCGATGCCCTCCGCAAGTCCCTTCTCCTCCATCTCCCGGTGCCAGTCGCGCAGCTCCCGGGCCTGGTAGGTCTCGGTGGCGACATCGATCTCGCCGGTGCGCTCGAAGTCGCAGTCGATGTCGTGTTGGACGATCGCGGCCTCGATCTCGTCGAGGTTGCGCATCCCCAGCGCCTGGAGCTTGTGGATCTCGTCCGGCCAGCGGGTGAGGCCGTTGGGCAGGCCGTGCGTGAGGGAGGCGGCGCAGAAGCCGCCGTTGCGGCCGGAGGCGGCCCAGCCCACCTCACGGCCTTCCAGCAGGACCACGTCCCGCTGCGGATCACGCTCTTTCGCGTTGAGCGCGGTCCACAGTCCGCTGTAGCCGCCGCCGACGACGAGCAGGTCGCAGGTCTCGGTGCCGGTGAGGGCGGGTTCGGGGTGGGGCTTGCCGGGGTCTTCCAGCCAGTACGGGACCGGCTGGGCTTCGGAAAGAGAGGCGATCCAGTTGTCTTTGCCACGACTCATGGCGCTTGGGGCCATGATTCCAACTCCCTACAGAGCGATTACGCCTTTTGGCTGTTACGACGGTTGGTGATGAGCATCGAGACCAGGACGAGCAGCACGGCGACCAGGAACATGGCCGTACCGATGACGTTGATCTGGACGGGTGTTCCGCGCTGCGCCGAACCCCACACGAACATGGGGAAGGTGACGGTCGAGCCCGCGTTGAAATTGGTGATGATGAAATCGTCGAAGGAGAGCGCGAACGAAAGCAGCGCGCCCGCGGCGATTCCGGGTGCCGCGATCGGCAGGGTGACCCTCAGGAAGGTCTGCGCCGGGCCGGCGTACAGGTCCCGGGCGGCCTCCTCCAGGCGCGGGTCCATCGACATCACGCGCGCCTTCACCGCGACGACCACGAAGCTGAGGCAGAACATGATGTGCGCGATCAGGATCGTGTAGAAGCCCAGCTGGGCGCCCATGTTGAGGAACAGGGTGAGCAGCGAGGCCGCCATGACGACCTCGGGCATGGCCATCGGCAGGAAGATCAGCGAGTTCACGGCGGATCGTGCGCGGAAGCGGTAGCGCACCAGCGCGAAGGCGATCATCGTGCCGAGGAGCGTGGCGCCGACCGTCGCCCAGACGGCGATCTGGAGGCTGATCGACAGCGAACCGCACATGTCCGCGACCCCGCAGGGGTCCTTCCAGGCGGCCGTCGAGAACTGCTGCCACTCGTAGTTGAAGCGTCCCTTCGGCTTGTTGAAGGAGAACACCGTGACGATGACGTTCGGCAGCAGCAGATAACCGAGGGTCAGCAGCCCGGCGATGACGACGAGATGACGCTTGAGCCAGTTGACGAAGGGCATTTAGACCAGATCCTCCGTCCCGGACCGGCGGATGTAGATCGTGACCATGGCCAGGATCGCGGCCATGAGGATGAAGGAGAGTGCGGCGGCCGTCGGATAGTCCAGAATCCGCAGGAACTGTGTCTGGATGACGTTTCCGATCATGCGGGTGTCGGTGGAGCCGAGGAGTTCGGCGTTGACGTAGTCACCGGCTGCCGGGATGAAGGTGAGCAGCGTGCCCGAGACCACGCCCGGCATCGACAGCGGGAAGGTCACCTTGCGGAAGGTGGTCCACGGCTTGGCGTAAAGGTCGCCGGCCGCCTCGTGCAGCCGGCCGTCGATCCGCTCCAGCGAGGTGTACAGCGGAAGGATCATGAAGGGCAGGAAGTTGTACGTCAGTCCGCACACCACGGCGAGCGGTGTGGCGAGGACCCGGTCGCCGGCCGTCCAGCCGAGCCAGTCGGTGAGGTTCAGGATGTGCAGCGAGTTCAGGATGTGCACGACCGGACCGTTGTCGGCGAGGATCGTCTTCCAGGCCAGGGTGCGGATCAGGAAGCTGGTGAAGAACGGCGCGATCACCAGGATCATGATCAGATTGCGCCAGCGGCCCGCGCGGAAGGCGATCAGGTAGGCCAGCGGGTAGCCGAGCAGCAGGCACAGTACGGTCGCGGCGGCCGCGTAGAGGACCGAGCGCAGGAACTGGGGCCAGTACGCGGACAGCGCGTCCCAGTAGGTCGCGAAGTGCCAGGTGACCTTGTAGCCCTCCTCCAGGGAGCCCGTCTGCACGGACGTGGAGGCCTGGTAGATCATCGGCAGCGCGAAGAAGATGACCAGCCAGAGGATGCCGGGCAGCAGCAGCCAGTAGGGCGTGAACCGGCCGCGCTTGCGCGGGGGCTGCTTCGCCGGCTCGGCGGGTGCGAGGGGCGGGGGCGCCTCGGTGAGCGTCGACATGTCTACGCGACCTCTTCCTCGACGGTCTCCACACCGGCGTCGATGTCCTGGGCCGCGTCCAGGCCGAAGGTGTGCGCCGGGTTCCAGTGCAGGACGACGTCGGCGCCGGGCGTCAGGCGGTGGTCGCGGTCGATGTTCTGGGCGTAGACCTCGAACTCGGGGCAGACCGGGCTGTCGATGACGTACTGCGTGGAGACACCGATGAAGCTGGAATCGGCGATCTTCCCGGTGATGCGGTTGCGGCCTTCGGGGATCTCCCCCGCGTCGTCGGCGTGCGTGAGGGAGATCTTCTCCGGGCGGATGCCGACCAGCACCTTGCCGCCGGCCGTGGCCGGGGCGGAACACCGCGCCCCGGGGAGGACGAGCTTGCCGCCGCCCGCCTTGAGTACGATGTCGTCGCCGTTCTCCGTGTCGACCTCGGCCTCGATCAGGTTGGAGGTGCCGAGGAAGTTGGCGACGAAGGTGGTCTGCGGGTTCTCGTAGAGGTCGGCGGGCGAGCCGAGCTGCTCGACACGGCCCGCGTTCATCACGGCGACCGTGTCGGCCATCGTCATGGCCTCCTCCTGGTCGTGCGTGACGTGGATGAAGGTGATGCCGACCTCGGTCTGGATGCGCTTGAGCTCCAGCTGCATCTGGCGGCGCAGCTTCAGGTCGAGGGCGCCGAGGGGCTCGTCGAGGAGCAGCACCTTGGGGTGGTTGATCAGCGCGCGGGCCACGGCGACACGCTGCTGCTGGCCACCGGAGAGCTGGTGCGGCTTCTTGCGCGCCTGCTCGCCGAGCTGGACCAGCTCCAGCATCTCCTCGACCTGCTTCTTCACGCTCTTGACGCCGCGCCGGCGCAGACCGAAGGCGACGTTCTCGAAGATGTCGAGGTGGGGGAAGAGGGCGTAGGACTGGAACACCGTGTTGACCGGCCGCTTGTACGGCGGCAGGTGCGTGACGTCCTGGTCACCGAGGTGCACGGTGCCGGAGGAAGGTTCCTCCAGGCCGGCGATCATGCGCAGGGTGGTCGTCTTGCCGCAGCCGGAGGCGCCGAGCAGGGCGAAGAAGGAGCCCTGCGGCACGGTCAGGTCCAGCGGGTGCACGGCGGTGAAGGCGCCGTAGGTCTTGCCGATACCGGAGAGGCGGACGTCGCCGCTGTTGTCTGTCGTCATGGTCGTCACGCCCCTGTGAGCTTCGCGAACTTCTCTTCGTAGGCCGTCTCTTCCTTCTGGCTCAGGGAGCGGAAGGCGTGGGACTTTGCCTGCATGGCCTTGTCGGGAACGATCAGCGGGTTGTTCGCCGCATCCTTGTCGATCTTCGCAAGGTAGGGCTTCACTCCGTCGACCGGACTCACGTAGTTGATGTAGGCGGCGAGCGCGGCGGCCTGCTCGGGCTCGTAGTAGAAGTCGATCAGCCGCTCGGCGTTCGTCTTGTGACGCGCCCGGTTGGGGACCAGCATGTTGTCGGTCGACGTCATGTAGCCGCTGTCGGGGATGACGAAGTCGACGTCCGGGCTGTCCGCCTTGAGCTGGACCACGTCACCGGCCCAGGCTATGCAGGCCGCGAAGTCGCCCTTGGTCAGGTCCGAGGTGTAGTCGTTGCCGGTGAAGCGGCGGATCTGGCCCTTGTCGACGGCCTTCTGCAGCCGGGCGATCACCGCGTCGAAGTCGTCGTCGGTGAAGTTCCCCGGGTCCTTGCCCATGTCGAGCAGGGTCATGCCGATGCTGTCGCGCATCTCCGACAGGAAGCCGACGCGGCCCTTGAGCCTGGGGTTGTCGAGCAGGTCGGAGACCGACCTCACCTCGACGCCGTCCAGCGCCTTCTTGTTGTAGGCGATGACGGTCGAGATGCCCTGCCAGGGATAGGAGTACGCACGTCCCGGGTCCCAGTCGGGGTCGCGGAACTGGGCCGACAAGTTGGTGTAGGCGTGCGGCAGGTTGGACGGATCCAGCTTCTGGACCCAGCCGAGGCGGATCAGCCGGGCGGCCAGCCAGTCGGTGAGGACGACGATGTCGCGGCCGGTGTCCTGGCCCGCCGCGAGCTGCGGCTTGATCTTGCCGAAGAACTCGTTGTTGTCGTTGATGTCCTCGGTGTACTTGACCGTGATACCGCTCCGCCTGCGGAAGGCCTCGAGCGTCGGGTGGTGCTTGCCGCTGTCGTCGACGTCGATGTACTCGGTCCAGTTGGAGAAGTTCACGACCTTCTCTTTGGCCGAGTGGTCCTGGGCGGACGTGCCGCCCTGCGTCTTGCCCGCCGCGGGGATCCCGCAGGCGCTCAGCGCCCCGAGTCCGCCGACCGTGAGCGCGCCGCCGGCGGAGGCGCGCAGCAGCGACCGGCGGGTCATCGCCGCCCGGCCGTTGCGCAGGCTGCGCCGCACGGCGGCCACTTGGGCCGGGGTCAGGCGGTCGGGCTCGTACTGCTCCATGCGCGTGGTGCCCTTTCGGGAGGAATCGGCCTGTTCACTGGCCGGATCGTCTCTAGCGGTCCCCGAAGATGGTGCGGTGCCAGTCCTTCCTCGCCACCGCCGTGTTGTCGAACATTACGTGCTTGACCTGCGTGTACTCCTCGAATGAGTACACCGACATGTCCTTGCCGAAGCCGGAGGCCCGGTAGCCGCCGTGCGGCATCTCGCTGATGATCGGGATGTGGTCGTTGATCCACACACAGCCCGCCTTGAGCTCACGGGTGGCGCGGTTCGCCCGGTAGACGTCGGCGCTCCAGGCAGAGGCGGCAAGGCCGTAGGGGGTGTCGTTGGCCAGCCGGATGCCCTCATCATCACTCTCGAACGGCAGTGCGATCAGGACGGGACCGAAGATCTCGGACTGGACGATCTCACTGTCCTGGGCCGCGTCGGCGATCAGGGTGGGCCGGTAGTAGGCGCCGTTCTTCAGGTCCCCCTGGGGAGCTTCGCCGCCGGTCACCACGCGCGCGTAGTCGCGCGCCCGGTCCACGAAGGCGGCGACGCGGTCGCGCTGGACGTGTGAGATGAGCGGTCCGAGGTCGGTGCCGGCCGCGAAGGGATCGCCCAGCCGTACGGTCTCCATCAGGGCGGCCGTCCGCTCCACGAAGGCCTCGTACAGCGGTCGCTGCACGTACGCGCGCGTGGCGGCCGTGCAGTCCTGCCCGGTGTTGATCAGCGCACCCGCGACCGCGCCGTTCACGGCGGCCTCCAGGTCGGCGTCGTCGAAGACGACGAAGGGGGCCTTTCCGCCCAGCTCCAGGTGGAGGCGCTTGACCGTGGCCGTGGCGATTTCGGCGACCCGCCTGCCGACGGCGGTGGATCCGGTGAAGGAGGTCATCGCCACGTCGGGGTGCCCGACGAGGTGCTCACCGACCTCCTTGCCGGTCCCGGTGACGATGTTGATGACACCGTCCGGGATGCCGGCGTCCGTGGCGGCCTGCGCGAACAGCAGCGAGGTCAGCGGCGTCAGCTCGGCGGGCTTGAGCACGATGGTGTTGCCCGCGGCGACCGCCGGGAGGATCTTCCAGGCGGCCATCTGCAGGGGATAGTTCCAGGGCGCGATCGACCCGACGACACCGATGGGCTCGCGCCGGACGTACGACGTGTGGTCGCCCGAGTACTCACCGGCGGACTGCCCCTGCAGATGCCGGGCGGCGCCGGCGAAGAACGCGGTGTTGTCGATGGTCCCCGGTACGTCGAACTCGCGGGTGAGCTTCAGCGGCTTGCCGCACTGCAGGGACTCGGCGCGGGCGAACTCCTCGGCACGGTCGGCGAGGACGGCGGCGAACCGGTGCAGGGCGTCCGAGCGCTCGCCCGGGGTGGTGGAGGCCCAGCCGGGGAAGGCCTCGCGCGCGGCGGCGACGGCCGCGTCGACGTCGTCGGTGCCGGCCAGTTCATAGGTGTACACCTCCTCGCCGGTGGCGGGGTCGACCACGGCGTGGGTGCGGCCCGAGGTGCCCTTGGTGAGACGGCCCGCGATGAACTGCGCGCCGTCCGCGAGGCGCTCCTGCGCGGCGAATCGTTCCGGGGGGGCAATGCCCGGGTTGTGCATGTCGCTCTCCTCCGCCGTTCGCCCGTCCCGGGGGTGGGGTGGCGTAGCTCCAGCTCGATTTGAGTGCCGATCCTGACAGAGCAATAGGACCCCAACAAGTGATTCCGTTGTTGCCTTTTGGTTACGCGACGAAATCTGTCGACCAGGTGTCGAGTGGGCGCGGAAAAGGGCGGACGGAGTGTCCGTAGTACGTGCCAGACTCGCGTGCATGGGGAAGATCGGTTCGAGGGAAGCCCTGATCAAGGCGGTCCGCTCGGGGGTGAAGGTCGAGTATCTGCACTTCTGGGGGCACCGTCCGCGGACGGACGGGCAGGTCGGGGCGAGCTGCCTGAGCCAGTGGTGGCCGGCGCCGTTCACCGTGGACGGCAGGCGTTATGCAACGGCCGAGCACTGGATGATGGCGGGAAAGGCGCGGCTCTTCGGCGACGCGGAGGCGGAGCGGCGCGTTCTGGAGGCGCGCAGTCCCGCGCTGGCCAAGCAGGCGGGGCGGCTGGTGCGCGGTTTCGACGACTCCGTATGGGAGCGCGAGCGGTACGCGATCGTGGTCGCGGGCAGCGTCCACAAGTTCGCCGCGCATCCGGACCTGCGGGACTTCCTGCTGGCCACGGACAAGCGGGTGCTGGTCGAGGCCAGCCCCGTGGACCGGATCTGGGGCATCGGACTCGCCGCGGACGACGAGCGGGCGGCGGATCCGCAGCAGTGGCGCGGCCCGAACCTGCTGGGCTTCGCGCTGATGGAGGCGCGGGAGCGGCTGGCAGCAGTCGGCGTGTGATGGTGCGGGCCTTCGGCGGGTTGGCCTGATCGCCGCCGGGCGTGAGGGGTGACGGCAACAGCGGATGCGGTGAGACCTGTGCGCGCCCAGGCGGCGAGCCGCGTATCAAGCACGGCCCCGCCTGGAACCGGCCCCGCATCACACACAGCCCGCTTTCCTGGGCGGCTCTCCGCTCGCCCGCGGCGAGGTGCCCGGTAGGCCGGCTGTGGTACGCGATGGCCCCCCCACGAGGTGACCGACAGGTCAGCTGTAGTACGCGATGGCGAACGCGAACAGCCCCAGCACCAGCACGATGCCCGCGGCCCCGCAGATGATCCCGGCCAGGGCCACGCCCGGGTTGGTGGCCTCGCCCCGGCGGGCCTTGCCGCGGCCCAGGGCACCGAGGATCACGGCCAGGACGCCCATCACCAGGGCCAGCGGCCAGGCACAGAAGCCGACCGACGCCAGGATGCCCAGCACCAGGGAGGCCGTGCCCATGCCGTTGTTCGGCTGCTGCTGCAGTCCCGGCCAGGCGTAGCCGTTGGCCGCGGGGTAGGACGGGATGCCGGGCCCGGCGTACTGCGGCTGCTGGGCCGGGTAGCCGTACGCGGACGGGGCGGCCGGGTAGCCGTACGGCACCTGGCCGGGGCCGTCGGGCGCTATGGGCGGCGGAGGCACGGGGACCGCTTCCTGGGGCTGGGCAGCGGATGCCGTGGGCGGCGCGTACGGGTTGCCGGGGGCGGCCGGCGCCGACGGGGCGTAGGGATGCACCGGAGCTCCTGCCGAGTAGGCGGCACCGGGCGGGGTGAACGGGGTCGCCGGGGCGTCCGCGGACGGAGGCGCGAAGGGGTTGGCCGGGGCATTCGCCGACGGCGCGACCGCTGGAGACGCGTAGGGGTCGGCCGGCTTGGCCCACGCCGGTGGCACCGCGTCGGCAGGCGCGTCCGGCATGGAGAGGGAGGTGACCGTCTGCTGGTCGTGAACGGAAGGGTGCGGTGCCGGTGCCGGTGCTCCGGACGCACCGGAGAGGACCGTGTCACCGGCTCCCGGCCGGCTCGTCGGAGCCGCCCACGGGTCCGTGCTCGCGGGCGGCGCCGCCCCCGGCGGGTCCGGTACGGGCTGCTCGGGCACGGAACGCTCCCCGGACTCCTTGTCCAGGGAGACCCGAGGTGAGGTGGGCCGGCCCCCGGCGCCGTGCTCCGGTGGCATCGACTGCGGCACCTCGTCGGACATGTCTCAAGCCCCCCTTGATGGATGTCCCGCCATGCTACGGCGAGGGCCCGACCGCCGAAGGCGGGGGCCTACCATGACCCCGAGTCACCGATCAGCCGATCACCCGCGCCCGGACCTCGGTCCGTGGGCGCCGTTCCTGGGGAGGAACCCTTGACCGACCGCAGCTCCGTACCCGCCGTCGGCACGCCCGACCGCGATCTGCACGCCTTCATCGCCGGACTGCCCAAGGCCGAACTGCACGTCCACCACGTCGGCTCCGCCTCCCCGCGCATCGTCTCGGAACTGGCCGCCCGCCACCCCGACTCCAAGGTCCCCACCGACCCCGAAGCACTGGTCGACTACTTTACGTTCACGGACTTCGCGCACTTCATCGACGTGTACCTGTCCGTCGTGGACCTGATCCGCACCCCGGAGGACGTCCGGCTGCTGACCTACGAGGTGGCCCGTGACCTGGCCCGGCAGCAGGTGCGGTACGCCGAGCTGACCATCACCCCGTTCTCCTCGACCCGCCGCGGCATCGACGAACTGGGCTTCATGGCCGCGATCGAGGACGCGCGCAAGGCGGCCGAGGCCGAGTTCGGGACCGTACTGCGCTGGTGCTTCGACATCCCCGGCGAGGCCGGTCTCGAGTCCGCCGAGGAGACCGCCCGCCTCGCCACCGACGACCGGATCCGCCCGGAGGGCCTGGTGTCCTTCGGGCTCGGCGGGCCCGAGATCGGCGTGCCCCGACCGCAGTTCAAGCCCTATTTCGACCGTGCCATCGCGGCCGGCCTGCACTCCGTCCCGCACGCCGGGGAGACGACCGGCCCGGAGACGGTGTGGGACGCGCTGACCGAACTGCGCGCCGAGCGCATCGGGCACGGCACCAGCTCCGCCCAGGACCCCAAGCTGCTCGCACACCTCGCCGAGCACCGCATCCCGCTGGAGGTCTGCCCGACCTCCAACATCGCCACCCGCGCGGTCCGCACCCTGGACGAGCACCCGATCAAGGAGTTCACCCGGGCCGGCGTGCTGGTCACGATCAACTCCGACGACCCGCCGATGTTCGGCACCGACCTCAACAACGAGTACGCGGTGGCCGCCCGCCTCCTCGACCTGGACGAGCGGGGCCTGGCCGGCCTCGCCAAGAACGCCGTCGAGGCGTCCTTCCTGGACCCGGTCGGCAAGGCCCGGATCGCGGCGGAGATCGACACCTATACCGCCCGCTGGCTCGCCCCCTGAGACACCCCACAATGGGGGCCATGCAGACCGTGACCGCCGTGGCCCACCGCGGCGACCCCTACCGCTTCCGCGAGAACACCCTCGACTCGCTGCGTTCCGCGCTCGACCTGGGCGCGGACGCGGTCGAGATCGACGTACGGCTCACCCGCGACGGCGTCCCCGTGCTGCTGCACGACGAGACGCTGGAGCGACTGTGGGCACACGACCGGCCGCTGCTCGCCCTGTCGGCCGAGGAACTGCGCGGACTCACGGCGGGCGCGGTGCCGACGCTGGCGGAGGCCCTCGCCGCGACGCACGGCGCCCGGGTGATGGTGGACCTGTGCGGCCGGGTCGACCGGCGGACCGTCGAGAAGACCCTGGACGTCGTCCGGCAGTGCGGGGCCCGGGACCGCGTGTACTACTGCGCGAACGCCGAGGCCATGCTCGCCGTCCGCGCCGCCGATCCGTCCGCCGAGATCGCCCTGACCTGGACGACCCTGGCCCCGCCCCGGCCCGCCCTGCTGGACGCGGTGCGCCCGCGCTGGCTCAACTACCGCTTCTCCCTGGTCGATCGCGACCTGACGGCCCGCGTCCACCACGGCGGCTACCTGCTGTCCGTCTGGACCCCGGACACCCGCCGTGCCATGCGCCACCTCCTCGACCTGGGCGTCGACTCGATCACCACGAACCGCATCGACACCCTGCACGCCCTGCGCAACGACACCCTGCACGCCCTGCGCAACGGCGGTTAGGGCCTCTCCGGCGAGGGGTGCAGCGATGGGCACCGGCCTCATCAGCCTCCGCAGGCTGAGCGGATCTTGTAGAAGTTGCTCAGGTACTTCGCGTGGTAGGAAGCGCTGGTGATCCGCGTTGACGACGGTGTCGGTGGCCGGGTTAGTACGAAGCGTCATTCGTCGTCGACGACGTCGACGCGCTCGCACGCAGGGCCGTTGCGGCGGGTGCCGAACTACTGCAGCCGCCGGCCGACCAGTTCCACGGCGACCGCACGACCATCCTGCAAAACCCCTACGGCCATGTCCGGGTCTTCCTCACCCGCACGGAGAACCTGACGGCCGAGGAGGTCGCGCACCGGGCCCGGGACTCTTCCGCTGAGCGGTCGTCCATCGGACAGGCCATGGCCGCCGGCGAACTCCAGCGGCGGCGCGATCGTCTGGGCATCGGCCCCCTCCACCACCCACAGCCGGATCAGGAGCGCGGCCGTCGCCTCCAGCAGTCCGGCCCATCGATGCCTTCGGCGCCTGGGCGTTCGAGCACGGGGACGAGGTCATGGCCGCGCAGGAGCGCTACGCGCGCGAGCCCTGAGCCGCCGCTGGCGCGGGCCGCCGTAGGGGGCGACCCCCACAACTCCCCCGTTTTTCCGTTCCCCTGACCAGGGGCCGGTCAGGGTCGGCACCCCTCCTCGCCGACGATCCGGTGGGCGACGCGGAGCCAGAGGATGATCAAGAATCCTCACCGCGATCTCCTCAAGGAGCCCAGCATGCGCCGCGCCCACCGCACCACCGTCCTTGCCGCCGGTCTCGTCCTCGCTCTGGCCGCCGGTCCGCTGGCCGCCCCCGCGTTCGCCGCACCCGAGCGGACCGCGACCGGCACGGCCGGCGGCACGTCGACCGGTCCGGACGCCGAGGCCCTGGCCGCAGCGATCGCCGGACTGCCCGACCACGACGCCACCGCCGCGGTCCTCCGCGTCGGCGGCAAGGGAACGTGGCGCGGGGCGGCCGGGGTCCGGGACGTCCGGACCGGGGCGCCCGTCCTGGAGAACGGACGCTTCCGGGCCGGTTCGGTGACGAAGGTGGTCACCGCGGCGATCGTGCTGCAGCTGGCTTCGGAGGGCCGCATCGACCTCGACGGCACAGTGCAGCAGTATCTGCCGGGCCTGCTCACCGCGGACTTCCACCCCGTCACCGTGCGGGAGCTGCTGAACTACACCAGTGGCCTGCGGTCGGGCGCGTCGCTCGGCGACACGGTCGAGGAAGGGTACCCGCACCGCTTCGAGACGCTGACACCCCAGCAGGTCGTGGCCTCCTCCGTCGCCCAGGGGCCGGCGTACGAGCCGGGCACCCACCAGGACTACGACAACATTCACTACACCGTGCTCGGCATGCTCATGGAGAAGGTGACCGGCGACTCGTACGCGCACCAGGCCGCGGTGCGGATCTTCCGGCCGCTCGGCATGCGGGACAGCTCGTTCCCCGTCGGCGCCGACCCCCGGATCCACGGGCCGCACAACCGCGGATACGACTGGATCGACGGCAGGCTGACGGACGTGACCGACTGGAACATGTCCGACCGATGGGCGGCCGGCGACATGATCTCCACGACCGCCGACCTGGAAAAGCTGCTGGTGGGTCTCTTCAGCGGCCGGGTGGTGCCCGAGCCGCAGCTGAAGGAGATGTTCACGCTTCCCGACGTCCCCGGTGCGCGGTACGGCGCGGCGCTGGAGCGGTTCGAGCTGGACGGCAGGGTGATCTGGGGCAAGACCGGCTCGCGGCCCGGCTACGCCACGGTGATCGCCGCCACCCCCGACCTCTCCCGCACCCTGGTCTACTCGGTCACCTCGACCGACGCCAAGGGCGACGGCCAGGCCGTCGCCCAGCGCTTCGCCTACCCCGCGTTCAACCGCTGACGTACCCCTGGTTCAAGCCCTCCAGCCGCTTGATCTTCTGCCGTACGACGTAGAGCGGGACGGCCCCGAACACCCCGAAGGACATGTCGATCAGCGACCACCAGAAGGGGATTCCCCGGACCGGCCCGCAGATCAGCGCGAGCGGGATGATCCCGGCGCAGGCGATCATCCCGAACTCGACCACCCAGATGTTGCGGACCGGGTCCCGGTACGGCCCGTAGAAGGCGACCGCGATGACGAGATGCGCGAACGCCAGCCAGTCCGTGCCGTACAGCACGAACGGGTACTCGGCGTCGACGGTGTCGAGCCCGTCCCGCACCCGCGAGATCCACTCCATGAGGCCCGGCAGCAGGTCGGGCGCGGACAGCGCCCGCAGCGCGCTCTCGGTCCAGCGCAGTTCGTGCACCAGGGGAAACGCGGTGGCCCCGCTGAGCACGAGGCACACGACGAAGGAGACCAGCCAGACGCGAATGCCCTTCAGGAGGGCGGCTCTGTCGCTCATGGCAGGAGCGTACGCCCGCGTTTGAACGCGTTCAAAACCGCCCCCTGTCCGCTCCGTACGCCCGTATCACTCCAGTGGTTCGTCCAGGGGCACGTGCCGCACGCCCGGCAGGTGGCCGTCCAGTTCTCCTGGTTCGAAGCGGCACATGCCGACCGCGTGCCAGAACTCGCCGGTCACGTCGCCCTCGTACTTGTAGCCGCCGGACGGCGACAGGGCGGCCCAGCCGCCGGGCATGCCGACCAGGGTGGCGCGCAGGGCGGCCGGGGCGTCGGTGGGGACCCTCCACAGCCGTACCGTGCCGTCCTCGCCGCCGCTGGCCAGCAGGGAGCCGTCGGGGCTGAACGCGACCGCGAGCACGCGGCCGGTGTGGCCCGTCAGACGGGCCGTCTCCCGGCCGGTGCGCGGGTCCCACAGGCGGACGGTCCGGTCGTCGCCCGCCGTCGCCAGCAGGGGACGCAGCGGATGCGCCGCGGCCGTCCAGAGCTTGCCGGTGTGGCCCGTCAGACGGTGGTCGACCTCGCCGTCCTTCCAGATCACCGCCGTACCGTCCCAGGAGGCGCTGGCCAGCCAGGAGCCGTCGGGCCCGAACGCCACGGCGTACACCCGGTCGGTGTGGCCGTCGAGCACGCCGGTGATCCGGCGCCCGGCCAGGTCCCAGATCCGCACCTTGCGGTCGTCGCAGCCGGTGGCCAGGGCCGTGCCGTCGGGCCGGAAGGCGATCGCGCGGACCCGGCCGTAGTGCTCGGTGATGGTGGCCACGTGCGCTCCGGTCGCCCGGTACCACAGGCGTACCGTGTCGTCGTCGTTGGCGGTGGCCAGCAGTTCGCCGTCGGCGCTGAACGCCTCGGCCCACACGTTCTCGGTCTCTACGTCCAGTTCGCGCTGGTACTCGCCGGTCGCCGCGTTCCACAGGTATATGTCGCCGTCGCTGCTCGCGGTGGCCAGCATGTGGCCGGCGGGCCCGAACGCCGCCGAGACCAGACGGTCGCTCTGCCCGGTGAGTTCGCGCAGTCGCCGGCCGGAGGCGGAGTGCCAGACGCGGACGACACCGTCGTTGCCGCCGGCTGCCAGCATCGATCCGTCGGCGCTGAAGGACAGGGTGCCGATCCGCCGTCCGTGGCCGCGCAGGATGCGCCTGCCCTGGCCGGTGGCGGGGTCCCAGAGCCGTACGACACCGTCGTTGCCGCCGGTCACCAGCAGCGGACCGGAGCCCGGGGCGGGTGTGTCGCCGTGCGGCCGGAACTTGCACACCCAGACCGAGCCGCGGTGCTCGGCGGGCTGCCGGTTCAGCGGTGCCGCGACGGGGTCGGCCTGCGGGTCGATGCGCCACAGCCGGACCACTCCGGCGCTGTCGCCGGCGGCGAGCAGCGTGCCGTCGGGGTCGAACAGCACCTGGTAGACGGCCCCGCGGCAGCCGCCGAGCAGCCCGGCCGAGCCGCCGGCGGCCAGGTCCCACAGCCGTACCTCGCCGTCGGTGTCGCCGCTGACCAGCAACCTGCCGTCGGGGTGGAAGTCCAGGGTGTAGACGCGGCCGGAGTGGCCGGGGAACTCGTGCCGCAGGGTCCGGGTGGCCAGGTCCCAGACGCGGACGGTGCCGTCGCGCCGGTCGTCGCCCCGGTCGCCGGTGGCCAGCAGGGTGCCGTCCGGGCTGAACCGGGCCCGGTACACCGCGCTGCGGTGGCCGGGCAGTTCGCCCGTCTGCCGCCCCGTGGTGAGGTCCCACAGGCGTACGGCGGTGGAGGCGTCCCCGGTGACCAGGCCGGCGTTGCCCGGCCCGAACGCCACGGTGTAGACGGGCGCGGAGTGTCCCGGGAGCCGGTGCAGCGCGGTGCCGGAGGCGGTGTCCCACACGGTGACCACGCCGTCGGCGTCTCCGGTGGCCAGCAGGGAACCCTCGGCGTCGAGGGCGAGCGGCCAGACTCCGCGCGGGTGGATGGGGAGCACGTGCAGGCAGCGGCCGGAGACCGGGTCCCACAGCCGTACGGTGCCGTCGGCGCTGCCGGTGGCCAGCACCCGTTCGCGGAACTTGACCGCGTACACGCGGCCGGTGTGACCCCGCAGGGTGCGCAGGGCCAGGCCGGTGGCGGCGTCGCAGACCAGCACGCCGCCGTCCTCACCGCCCACGGCGAGCAGTTCGCCGTCCGGGCTGTGGGAGATGGGCTCGGGCAGCCGGCTGGTGCGCGTGTCGAAGCCGTACGGCACTCCGACCGTGGAGGGCCGGAAGCCGGAGTCGACGGCCAGGCCGGGGGCGATCGCGGCGGTGGCCAGTTCGGGAGTGTCCGCCAAGGAGCCGGTGGTCGCCGAGATCAGCGCCGTCTGCCGCCAGCGGCCGCCCTCGACCCGGGCGCCGGTCAGGTCGGTACGGATCAGCCGGGCCCGGCGCAGATCGGCGCCGCGCAGGTCCGCGCCGGTCAGGTCCGCGCCGTCCAGCCGGGCGCCGGTGAGGCGGGCGTGCCGCAGGACGGCGCCGGAGAGGTTGGCGCCGACGAGCCGGGCGTCGGTGAGGTCGGCGCGGGTGAGGTCTACGCCGGAGAAGTCGCGGTACGAGAGGTCCTCACCGGCCAGGGCGGCCCCGCGAAGGTCGGTGTGGGCGGGCACGCGCAGCCGGGTGAGGATCTTCACGGCGTTGGCCCGGGCGACCTCCTCGCCCCCCGAGGAGTTGTCCGGCTCCTCGCCGCCCAGCTGTCGCTCGGCCCACGCCTGGCAGACCCGGTGGTCGGCCAGGTCGCACAGGAACTCCACAGCAAGCTGGCTGAGTTGGCGTCTGGTCAGCAGCGCGGCGTCGCCGGCGGTGAGGCGCTGGGCGCACTCCCGGGCGACGAGCCACTCCACCACCGAGCCGTGGATGAACCGGAACAGGCCGTCCTCGCTGCGCACCAGCAGGCTGCCGGAGCCGATGGCGTGCGCGGTCTGCGGCACCGACAGCCGGGTGCCCGCGAGTCCGGTCAGGGTCTCGGCGACGTCGGTCAGCTCGTCCAGCCGCAGCGCGTCCTGGCCGCTCTCCCACAACCGCAGGGCGAGCGCGGTGACCGCGTGCCACAGCTGGTCCAGGCTGAGTCCGGGTACCCGGCCGGTGCCGCCGCCGGCGCGCTGTTCCTCGAAGCGCAGCCACGCGGTCAGCACCTCCTGGTAGAGCCCGGCGGGGCTGAGCGCGCGGCCGGCCCCGGCGACCGCGCGCAGCTGGTCGTCGTCCAGGTCGGCGACGAAGCCGAGCAGCCGGGGGTTGCGGCACAGGGCGAGCAGGTCGGGGATGGCGTCGAGGAGGCGGAGGCGCCGGTCGGCGGCCTGCTCGTCGCCGTCGTAGCGGTTGACCAGGTAGGCGCGGATCTGCCGGGGGGTGAACTCCTGGACGGCCAGCACCCGGCGGTGCGGGAGCAGGCCGACGCGTTCGCCGAGCGCGGTCAGCACCTGGCCCTGGGAGCGGAAGTGCTGGGTACGGCTGCTGACGACGATCTTGGCGCTGTCCACGGCGGAGTCCAGCAGCACCTGGAGCCGTTCGGCGGCACGGTCGTACGTCACCTGGTTGACCAGCTCGTCGAAGCCGTCGAACAGCAGCACGATCCGGCCCTGTTGGAGCATGTACCGGAAGGCGCGCAGGTCGATGTTGTCGACGCCGTGGGCGGCGAGGTGGGCGGCGACGAGCCCCTCGAAGGAGTACGCCCGGTCCAGCGCGTGCAGCTCCACCAGCAGCGGCACCAGATGGGGCAGTTCGGCCGGGATACGACGGGCCAGCTCGCGCAGCGCGAAGGTCTTGCCGTGCCCGAAGTCACCGAGGAGCAGCAGGAAGCGCCCCTGGTCGGAGTCGAGCAGCCGGAGCATCTCGTCGACCAGCCCGTCGCGGTCCTCGGCGTCGAGGCGTTCCACCTCGCGGTACCTCTGCGGCAGGTACATGCCCGGCGGATAGCGGGGATCGGTGCGCAGCCGCTCGCTCTGCCCGGCGACGTATCCGCGCAGGTCGAGCAGGCCCTGGAACTCGGTGAAACTGCGCACCCGCACGCCCCTGCGGCGGGCGCCGTCGCGCAGCTCCCGGCGAGGCGGCGGGCCGTCGTGGACGAGTTCGGCCTCGGTCTCGGCGTCGGCGGCGTGCACGAGGGCCACGAACCGGTCGATGTCCTGCGCGGTCGGGGTGCCGGTGTGGACCGCCACCCGCTGCTGCCGCACGAAGCCGGACTGGCTCCAGGTGACCAGGAGTTGCGGCACGGGCCCGTCCACCTGCCGGATCTGGGCGCCCTCGTGACGGGTGCGGCAGACCTCGGCGACCCGGGCGAGCAGGATCTCGGCCGGCGTCTGCACGGAGCGCGGCTCCGGCTCGGGCAGGAGGGGGCTGTCCGGGCCGTCCGGTTCCCCGCCGTCGGTCGTCACGGTGGCCTCGGGACCGAAGGCGCGGTGGGCCTGCCGCCACGGGACCGGGCGCCGCTGCGGCTCCCCCGGACCCTGCCAGGTCGCGAGGCCCTCGCGGGAGACGCGGAGCAACTGGTGCCGCCCCGGTCCGACGGCACCGATCACCGGCACCTCGCCGGCGGCGGTGGTCAGGACGGGCAGCGCACCGGGGTCGGTCGGGCCGTGCAGCAGCAGGTGCAGCCGGGGCGCGGTCAGCCGGGTGAGGACGTCGGTGTCGCGCAGCGGCCCGGCGCCGTCCAGGGCGGCCGCGGTCCGGCGGGCGCCGGACGTCCGCGCGGTGCCGGGTGAGTGGCGCAGCACGCCGATGCGCAGCCAGCCCTCGGTCTCGTGCGGGCGCAGCGCCTGGGCGAACCAGGCGGCCTGCTCGGGGCCGACCATGCCGTACTGGTCGTCACGGCGGTGGCTGTAGGCCATCGAGGAGTTCAGGCCCGCGATCACCGTGTGCAGTTCGGGCACCGGGAAGAGGGTCCACGGCTGGTCGCTGTCGAAGACGACGTCGAGGCCCTGGTACAGCTCCTGGAACAGCCCTGTGAAGTGCCGCCACTTGGGCCAGTACGGCGGCCGGGGCGGCATCTCGTCGGCCTCGCAGTTGCTGAAGTAGGCCTGGCAGGCGGCCTGGTTGACGTCCTGGCCCCCTGGGACGAGGGCGACCCGGTGCGGTTCGAGGCCGAGCAGGGCGCGCAGCCCGGTGAGGAAGGCCAGCGCCTGCTCGAACTCCCGGCGGCTGCCGCTCGCCGTCAGGTCGCCGGTGACCACCAGCAGGTCGGGCGAGGGTGCGCCGGCGTCGGTGAGTTCGACCAGGTCGCCCCAGATCGCCGCCTGCAGCTCGGCGGGGTCCTGGCCCCGGCCGAAGGCAGGACCGGCCAGATGCAGCACGGTGACCGCCTCCCGTCCCCGGGTCTCTACGGAGACCCGCGGGTACGACGGCGGGGCGGCCGGTCTGCGCCGCCCCGCCCAGCCGGTACGGCCGAGCGGCCGCCCGGGAGACGGAACGGCGGGCGCCGGGAGAACGGGCTGCACCGGGTGGCCGCCGGCACCCGGGTAGCCGGGGCGGAGGCTGGGCCGGGCACGGCCGTCCAGCGCCTGGCGCACGCGGGTGAGCAGCAACTCGCGGGCGGCCGACGGGTCGGTGACCGGCACCAGGTCGACGTAGGTGATGGTGGCCAGCAGCCCCTCCACCGGAATGTCCTCGACCCGCACGGTGATCAGCCGCCGCTCCGGCGCGTCGGGGTCGGCCCGTAACGCGGCCTGCCATTCCATCCGGCCGTAGCGCGAGCGCTCGTAGTTGCGCGACAGTACGGCGATGACGGCGGCGGACTCGCTGACCCCGCGGTCCATGAAGTCGACGAAGTTGGTGCCCGGCACGAAGTCCCAGGCCTGCAGCACCGTGCGGTAACCGGCCTCCTCCAGGGTCCAGGCGATCCAGGACGCCCAGCGTTCGTCCGCGGGCGAGTAGCTGATGAAGAAATCCAATGGCCCGGTGTCCCCCGGGATGATCTGACGAGCCACCATGTGTTCAATGATGCCGTGAGAAGAGAGGCCGATACCGGCCGTTTCCAGGCGTTCGAGAGCAGTCCGGCTCCGGCTGGGCACAGGTGTGCGACGCTACCCTCCGTGCGTGCCTTACTACGTCTGCATGTCCTCGACCGGGTGGCGCTCGGCCTGCTGACGGCCGGGCTGCTGTGCGTGGCGACGGGGTTGCTCCCCACAGGGTCCGCGTCGGACGCGATGTCCCGCATCGCGCCACTGCTGGCGTTCCTGGGCACGGTCATCGTGCTGGCCGAACTGACCAGCAGAGCCGAGGTGTTCGACGTGGTGGCGGCACGGGTGGCCCGGGCGGGACGGGGCAGCTATCCGCTTCTGTTCCTGCTGTGCGTGGCCTTCGCGTCCCTCACCACGATCTCCCTGAACCTGGACACCACCGCCGTCCTGCTGACCCCGGTGATGCTGGCGCTCGCCTCCCGGGTCGGCATCGCACCGGTACCGCTGGCGATGACCACGGTATGGCTGGCGAACACGGCGAGCCTGCTGCTGCCGGTCTCGAACCTGACGAACCTCCTCGCCGCGAATCGGGTGGCTCTGTCACCACTGGGCCTGGCGGGGCGGATGTGGGCGCCGCAACTCGCCGCTGTCGTGGTGACGATGGCTTGTTTGTGGCTGTTCTTCTGGCGGCGGGACCGGCGTGGGGCCGGTGTTTCGGATGGGGACCGGCTCGACCTGGTGGCCGTACCGGCGTCCGGGCCGGGCGCGGCCCGCGCCGGGGACGTCCGGCCGGACAGCGCCGACCGCTACGTGCCGCCCGGAGTGCACAGCCCCGCCGACCCCGTGCTCTTCCGTGCCTGTGCGTTCGCCTGCGGCGGCTTCCTGCTCGCCATCCTGGTGGCCGACGTGCCGCTGTGGATGGCGTCCGCAACGGCGGCGGCCGTCGCCGTCGCCGCGTTCGCCGTACGCGACCGGTCCGTGCTGCGGCCGTCCCTCATTCCCTGGCGCCTGCTGGTGATGGTGCCGGGGATGTTCCTGGTGGTCGAGACGGTCAACGCGCACGGACTGCACGACCTGCTGGCGGCGGCGGTCGGCCATGACGGCGGCACGCTCGGCCTGTTCCGGGCGGCGGCGGTGGGCGGGGGGCTGTCCAACGTCCTCAACAACCTCCCCGTGTATCTCGCCGGGGAGTCAGCCGTGCCTCTGGGCAACCATGACCAGCTCCTCGCCCTGCTGATCGGCACCAACGCCGGACCGGTGGTGACGCCGTGGGCCTCCCTGGCGACGCTGCTGTGGTACGAGCGGTGCGTGGCGTACGGGGTACGGGTGCCGGTGGCACGGCTGATGGGCACGGGCGCGGTGCTGGCCGCGACCGCGGTGGTGGCTTCGGTGACGGCGTTGGCGCTGACCCGCTGGTAGTGCATCGGCGGATGAGTCCTCCGCCGCACGGGGGAGACGGTCTGCCACAGCGGACGAAGCGTGGCAGCCGTGTCCGCGGCCAGCATGTGCCTCATGACGACAGGAGCCGCTCCGCTCCCCGCTCCTGCGCCCGTCTGGGCCCGCCGCGCCGCTCACTGCATCGCCCTGTGCGCGGTGCCGTCCGGCCTGTGGCGCATCGCCATGGCCGTCCGGTCTCCCCGTCGGCTACAGCGACCGGGTCCTGCAGGACGTCCACGACATCCCGAGCTGGGGCGTCGCGTACGTCGTCGGCCTCCCCGTCCTCGCCGAGCCGGCCGCCCTGCTCCCGCCGCTCCTCGTGAGCGACCGGTGGCGGCCGCCGCGGCCCCGGACCCTCGCCACGCCGGCCTGGACCGCTTCGGCCGGCCTGGTCGTGGTGGCGCTGTGGCAGGTCGTGGTCGCCTGCGTCGTCGAGAGCCGGACGTACCTGTCGAGCGGTACCGCACAGACCGTCCGGGCCCTCGCCTACGCCCCACTGCTCGCCATCCCGGCCCTCATGACCGCGGTGGCCTGGTCGTACACGAAGCGGCACCGGGCACCGGCGGAAGTAACCGCCCCTCGGTTGCCGCGCTCGCCGCACCAGGGACTGTGACTCATGTCATGTACCAGCTCGGAACGGAGCTCGGTGTCGACCACGTCTCCCCGCATGCATTCACCCGAATGCGGCATCAGGGGGGATTTCCAATGCGAGTTCGTACAGCGATCGCCGCCGCCACCATGCTCGTCGCAGGGCTGGCTCTCACTGCCTGTCAGGGAGACGACGACAAGGCCGGCGGCAACCCGTCCAACGCCAACACCACCACGGCCAAGAGCACGCCGGGCAAGTCCCAGGGCGACGCCTCCGGCACGGCGGGCTCCGCCACCGGCGGCAAGGGCGCGGCGGGCAGCACCGCCGGATCCAGCAGCAAGGGCACGTCGGGCGGCGCGGCCGGCTCGGGCGGCAAGGGCGGCACGATCGTCGCCTGCACCGCGAAGACGACCGGCGTGACCTTCGTGGCCGCCGCCAAGCACGCCACCGAGTCCGAGCCCGCGGCCGCCACGGTGAAGATCACCAACACGTCGGGCAAGCCGTGCACGATCGTCGGCGCCACGAGCCTGGTGGCCAAGGACGACCAGGGCAAGAGCAACCCGATCGAGGCCGACAACTCCGCGGCCGGAACCGACGCCGTCGACCTGGCGCCGGGTGCGACGGCCACCGCCGAGGTGCTCTACGCCGACCTGAACTTCGAGGGCAGCCAGTCGGCCCGCGAAGTGTGCGGGGTCCAGGCGTCGAAGGTGGAGATCGCCCTGCCCAAGGATGTCGGCCGCACGGTCAAGGTCGTCAACGGCAGCGGCTCGCCGGCCACGTTCAACGTCTGCGGTCCCGACGTGAAGTTCGAGGCGTTCCACGCCTGACCGGGCAGCACTAGCCGCTGATCTTCACGGCACCTATGAACGCCGACCAGGCGGGTGCCGTGAAGAGTACGGCGGGGCCGGTGGGGTTCTTGCTGTCGCGGACGGGTATGTGGGTGGGGGCGGCGGCGTCGTTGACTTCGAGGCAGTCGCCGCTGCTGCCGCCGCTGTAGCTCGACTTGCGCCAACCCGTCAGGGCGGATGCGTCAGGAGTGCTGTGTTCGCTGTGCTTCATGCTGGTAATCCTCCGCAACCGACCTGATCAGCGCCAGGGACTTACGGTGCGACAACGCGTCGCCCAGCGCATGATCGTAGGCGACCTGGCATGCGCGGACCACGGACGGAAGTTCCAGTATCCGGCCCGACTTCAAGCCCTCCGCGTAGGCGATGGGCGGAAGGTCCTCGAACCACATGAGCGAGACGAATCCCTCCAGGAGTGCGTGGTAGCCGACCGAGAACGGGAGGACATGTACGCGGATGCGGTTGCTCTCCCCGAGGGCCCCGATGTGACGAAGTTGCTCGCACATCAACTGCGCGCCCCCGATCTTCCGCCTCAAGACCGCCTCGTCGAGCAGCATCCACACCTTGGGGGCATGGAAGTTGTCGAGGATACGGGCGCGTTCGAGGCGTGTGACGAGTAGCTCGTCGCGCTCCTCAGGCGTCTTGGGGGAGGCACCGGAACTGAGCACCTCGCGGGCGTATGCCGGCGTCTGAAGGATGCCGGGCACCAGCTTGGGCGCGTACTCACGGATCTCAGTCGCCTTGCTCTCGAACTCCAGTGCCTCTGCGAAGTGTTCTGCAACCCTCCTGCCATCCAGCACCGGCAGGAACCGCTCGAAGAACCCACCCGCCCCCAGCACCAGATCCAGCCGCCGCGCATCCTCCACATCCGGCCGCCGCCGCCCCGCCTCAATATGCGCGATGTGCGTGCGGGACATCACGACACGCTGGCTCAGCTCCTCCTGCGTGAGCCCCGCCGCCTCCCGCCTCCGCTTCAGCTCCTGCCCGTACTGCTCGCGCGACCGTGGATTGTCCTCAATCGCCACCTGTTCAACTCCCCCTGGTGCGCACGCCATTGTCACGCTCGGTCACCTTCCGAAGGTACCCGACTCCACCTCACTCTGTGCATGCATCACCACGGAACGTGAAAGGCGTTGGCATGCAGGACGAGGAAGAGGGCTTCATCGGCGCGTACCTCACGCTGAGGGTCTCCCGGGACGGCGGCCGGACGTGGGGCCGCAGGGTGACGTACCGGCCGCCGAAGGACGCCGCGCCGCTGGACCTGTCGGGGCGGTTCCCGCCGTGTGCGTGTCCTCGGTGCCGGGTGAAGAAGTGGAGTTAGCGACCAGGTCGAGCAGGTGCGGCAGCACCTCGGGCCGCCCGGCGACGAAGGAGCGCGCCGTGTCCGGCCCGCTGAAGCCGCCGGCGAACTCGGCGCCGTCCAGGTGCCGTAGGGCCATGCCGGCCTCGCGGGCGAGCAGCGCGCCGGCGGGCAGGTCGATGGCTTCGGCGCGGTAGCCGACGAAGCCGTCGATGTCGCCGCGGGCGAGCATGGCCCAGGCGACCAGGGGTGCCCAGAGCTGGAGGAGTCGCCGGCAGCGGAGTTCCAGGGTGCGTTTGAGGGCGCAGGCGGCGGGGTCGTCGCGGGAGACGGCGTGCCCCTGCGTCCAGGCGAGCAACGGCCCGGCCGGGGGCAGCGGCCGGGCGCCGGCGGGCGCGGCGAGCCGTCCGCGCGGACCGTGCGCCCCGCCGCCGCGCAGGGCGGACCAGGTGCGGCAGGTCATCGGGTCGTGGACGACACCCACCACCGGCGTGTCGTCCACGCACAGGGCGATGCCGACGACGTAGACGGGCAGGCCGATCACCACGTTGTTGCTGCCGTCGAGCGGGTCGACCAGCCAGGTACGGCCGCCACCGTCCCCCTGCAGTTCCCCGGACTCCTCGGCGAGGATGCGGTCGTGCGGGAACCGCTCGCGGATGCGGCCGACGACGAGCTGTTCGGCCTGCAGGTCCAAGTCGGTGACGACGTCGCCGCCTTGGCCCTTGGGGCGGGCGGTGAAGCCGTCCGGGAAGCGGGACCGCAGGAGCGCCCCGGCCTCCTCGGCGGCGGCCACCGCCGTACGGTGCTCGGGGGCGAAGCCGGTGGGCGGGGCCGGGGGGTCAGGGTTCGGACTCATGGATCCTCCTGAGGGCGGCCCGAGCGATCCGGGCGGTCTCGGTCGCGTCGCAGGTCCGGCGGACCATGCGGTGGCCCGGTGCCGACAACGGGCCCAGGGACAGGTCCAGCCGGCCGGGCAGGGTCCGTCCCAGGACCAGGGTGGCGGTGGGGCGGTCGTCCGGCACCACCGTGGTGTGGAATTCACCCGCCGGCAGGGCGTAGGTCTGGCCGCGGGCGCTGGTCTGTTCGGCGCCGGGCAGACAGCGCACCAGCCGCTGGGTCGGCCGGAGTTCGTCCACGCCGGACGGTTCGCTGAGCACCTCGAAGACCCGGTGGGTGGGTGCCTCGGTCGTGTCGTCGACGTCCATGCGCCGGTTGCCCAGCCAGCCGTACAACACGGTGCTGATCAGGTCCCAGCTGTGCGAGTGCACTTGGGGGACCGGCGCGTCGGACTGCGCCTCCGCCACCCCGAAGACATGGACGCAGACCCCTTCGCTGCCGTCGCGCAGGATGGGCAGGCAGACGAACCCCAGGGGATGGCGTACCGCGCGCAGGTCGCGGCGCCCGGAGACGATCCGATCCAGTTCCGCCACGGCGTGTCGCCTCAGCTCGGCGGCGGCGTGCCGCCGGGCGGCCCGTTCCAGGGCCGGGTAGTCCATCGTGTCCCCCCTCGGGCCTGCTGTGGCCGGAACACGGCGCTCACCTGCGGTAGGGGTTCTCCGCGCGCAGCGCCTTGTCGATGATGTCGCCGACGTCGGGGTCGGTGAAGCTGGCCGGCAGCGGCAGGCCGAGCCGGTCGAGGAGCCGTCTGACCTCGTCGACGGTCGGCTCGTCGCTCAGCGGGACGGCCTCCCGCAGGTCGAGCTTGACCGCCTGTTCCCGACTCTGGTGCAGCTCGGTGACGTAGTAGTCGTACAGCGGCCGGTCCCGCTCGACGTAGAGGCTGACCCGGCGCGGATCGTCCTGGGTGATGATCAGGCAGGTGTCCGAGAGGTCGAAGCGCAGGGCCGGTGCCACCGAGGACAGGTGGACGTCGATCTCCAGGGTGTCCAGCCGCTGCCGGTGCCAGGCGGCGGCGACCACGGTGGCGTACGACTCCTTGCGGGTGCGCTCGGTGGTCCACTCGGCGAATTCGCCGCCGGTGCCCTGCCCGAAGGTGCGCCGGAACCGGGCGTAGGCGGCGCAGGCCTGGTCGTCGTCCGGGTTGACGATGTCGATCTTCATGCTGATGGAGCGGCGCTGCCGCTGGGCCTCCAGGACGCACTCCGGCAGCGTGACGGCGCGCAGATACGTGCCGGTGCCGCCCTTGAACACCCAGCGGGTGGTGCTGCGCCGGGCCCGCTCGTGCGCCAGCGCGACCTCCGGCCCGGACAGGGTCCGCACCATCGCCAGGTCTTCGATGGCCCGGCTGGTCCCCTCGGTCGCCTGCTGGATGTCGGCGAGCCGACGTCTGCGCTCGGTCAGTGAGCCGTAGACCAGCGCGGCGAGAACCAGCAGGGTGGCGCCGGAGACGATGTGGTCACTGAACTTGTCGTTCATGACGTCCATGAGCCCGACGACCAGGGCGACCCCGATGGCGACGACCCCGTCCGCGTTCCGGACCGCCCAGGCGATCGACTCCTCCAGCCGGCGCCCGGCCCCCTGCGGTGTCCTGCGCGTCACGTCCACCCTCCCCCGACGGTGGATTCCATCGTAAGAGGAAGCTGCGTGCGCAACCATGCGTCAATCAGCCTTCGGCAGACCGGGTGACGAGGCCTTCGGCATCCAGTCGACGGTCTGTCAGGGAAGGTCGTTCCGGGAGGTGGCCCGACGGTTCCGGGTGACCCGGACGTCTGCGAACCGTTGGCCGCGGGCGTTGGCCCATGGCGGCCGGCAGGTTCTGGCTCGCACGGGCCCCGGCGGCGCTCGTCGCAAGCCCGATGCGGTACAACTGCGCGGTCATGGCGGCGGTGTGGGACGCCGACCTGGCCGTCTCCGGCTGGAGTGACCAGTGCTGGGACGCTGGCCCGGATCGCCGAGATCGTGCGCCGCCGGTTCGGTGTCGAGCACCCACTGGCCGGGGATGTCCTAGACGTGGTGAGACGCTGACAGCGGCCTGCGGGCCGACGGCTCCCGACCGGATCTCCTTCACCACAGCGGTGCAGCTCGCCCGGCTCACGACCGCTGGCCAGACCGCAGCGAGCCCGCAGATCCAGTGCGCCGCCCGACTCGAAGTAGTCCAGGAACTCCTGAACGACCTCCTGCCCTCGCGCCGCGACCGCCGCTGCCAACGACTCAAGAAACCACCGAGGAACACCTTCGAAGCCAAACGCCGGGACGAACCCCGCCCTCCCAGCCACGTCAGCTACTCACTCAAAGTCACAGGGAACCCAGGACACCTACCCCCACCCGCGAAAAGACCCTAAATCACCGGCATTGCTGTTCAGAGGCACTTTCTACTGACGTGATCGCCTGCTGGACGACAGCCGCCGCCAGAGCGCGAGGCTAGGAGTGCTTGTTGCCTTCGACGTTGGCGATCATCCTGCGCAGCACCTTGATTGCTGCTACATAATCCTCGTCGCTTATGCCCATGTGGACCACGGTGCGCAGCTCGGTCACCAGCTCGCGCAGCCTCACCCTGGCAGCCTCCCCGGTGTCAGTGAGGTGCAGGCGCCGCCCGGCGTCGATGTGGAGCCAGCCACGGTGGAGCAACTGGTCGACGACCCGGGCGATCTCGTTCTGCCCGTCCGCGAGTGGCGACAGCTGGGCGACCACTTCCTCACGACTCGGCGCCGCGGGCCCACCGTTCACGTGGTTGAGCACCCAATACTGCGGCTGCGTGACGTCGACCTTGGCCATAGCGTCGCGCAGATGCCGGGTGACGGCCGTATGAGCCAGGCCGCTCCAGTAACCGACGGGCTGAGTGGCCAGCATGTCGTCGGTGACGGCCGGATCGGCCGGCGCCTGGTCAGTGGGGGTTCCCATCAGCTCTTCCATGATCGCGACGCTACATGCCCGTGCGGATGCGAACATGTCGAATCTCGCTAACCCTCTCAACTGGCGGGGTCTGGAGATGCGAACCTGACAAGCTCACCCTCAGCCCCCTCTCCCGCCACCCGACACCGCACGCGCGGGTAGGACCCTATACGCCGACCCACCTGGGAGGTGCCTCCGACAGGCGCGGGAACAAGGACCTCGTCGATCCGCGCCGAAGCTACGGATCTCAATATCCACTCCCTGCGCAGACGCACGCCGCTGGCTGGTGCCAACTATCCCTGATTTGTGCCAACCAAAAATCCTCGTCACACGCAACCAGCGGGACGCCTCAGAGCCCCACGATCCTGTTCCAGCGCTTCGCGAACTCCGCGCGCTGCGTGGACGTGATGTCCCGGGCGATTGCGAGCCTCTTGCGCATCGTGCCGTCGGGGAAGATCAGGGGGTTGTCGGCGAGGGCCGCGGCGTCCTTGTCCTTGGCTGCGGCGAGCACCTCGCGTGCCGCAGGGACCGGGCAGACGTAGTTGACCCAGGCGGCGAGCTTCGCGGCGACCTCGGGGTCGTAGTAGTAGTCGATCAGGCGCTCGGCGTTGGCCTTGTGGCGGGCCCGGTTGGGGATCATCAGGGAGTCCGACCACAGTTCGGCGCCCTCCTCGGGGACGACGAAGCGGATGTCGGGGTTGTCCGCCTGGAGCTGGATGACGTCGCCGGAGTACGCCTGGCAGGCGAGGACGTCTCCGCTGACCAGGTCCTTGGTGTAGTCGTTGCCGGTGAAGCGGCGGATCTGGCCGCGGTGGACCTCACGCTCCACCTGGTCGCAGACCTGGTGGAAGTCGGCCGCCGTCCACTTGGTGATGTCCACGCCGTTGCCCTGCATCAGCAGCGCGAACGCCTCGTCGAGTCCGGACAGCAACGTCACACGGCCCTTGAGGTCGCTCGCCCAGAGGTCCTTCACCTGCCGTATCTCGCGGCCCAGCTTGCGGCGGTTGTACGCGATCCCGGTGATGCCGGACTGCCAGGGCACCGTGGACCTGCGGCCCGGGTCGAAGGCCGGGGAGCGGAGGAGTGGGTCCAGGTACTTCGCCACGTTCGGCTGGTGGGCGCGGTCCATCCGCTGCACCCAGCCCAGCCGCACGAACCGCGCGCACATCCAGTCACTGATGACGATCAGGTCGCGGCCGGTCGACTGGTGGTTCATCAGCGCGGGGCTGATCTTGCCGAAGAACTCGTCGTTGTCGTTGATCTCCTCGACGTAGTCGACGGAGATGCCGGTGCGCTTCTCGAAGGCCTCCAGCGTGGGCCGCTTGTTCGGGTTGTCGTCGTCGGTGTCGATGTACAACGGCCAGTTCGCCCAGGTCAGTTTCCGGTCGGCCGTGGACTCGTCGGTCACGGCGCGGTCGCCGGGCCCGACGTACGCGGCGGGCACACCGCAGCCGGCGAGGACGCCGAGCGCGGCCGTGCCGCCGAGTGCGCGCAGCAGGGAGCGACGGGAGACGGGGACTGCGGGCGAGGAAGTCTGGGGCACCCCGGAAGGATGCCGTCCCGGCCCCCGTACCGGCAATCGACGCTGCGTCAAGTACGCCGGCGCCGGCCCGACACCTTGTCGATCAGTGCCGGTCACTCCTCCGGGCTGCAGTGCGTGGCAGCGGAGTGACGAAGAGCGGCCCCGGACGGGGAGGTGTCCCGTCCGGGGGCCGCTCGGGCCTGCCCGGCTGCTACGAGTCCAGTGCTACGAGTCCAGCGACGTCATCACGTGCTTGATGCGCGTGTAGTCCTCGAAGCCGTACGCCGACAGGTCCTTGCCGTAGCCGGACTTCTTGAAGCCGCCGTGGGGCATCTCGGCGACCAGCGGGATGTGGGTGTTGATCCACACGCAGCCGAAGTCGAGCTTCTTGGACATGCGCATCGCGCGGCCGTGGTCCTTGGTCCACACCGAGGAGGCGAGGGCGAACTCGACGCCGTTGGCCCACTGCACGGCCTGGTCCTCGTCCGAGAAGGACTGGACGGTGATGACCGGGCCGAAGACCTCGTTCTGGATGATCTCGTCGTCCTGCTTCAGGCCGGAGACGACGGTCGGGGCGTAGAAGTAGCCCTTGTCGCCGACCTGGTGGCCGCCCGCCTCGACCTTGGCGTGCGCCGGCAGGCGGTCGATGAAGCCGGAGACCTGCTTGAGCTGGTTGGGGTTGTTCAGCGGGCCGAAGAGGACGTCCTCGTCGTCCGGGTGACCGGTCTTGGTCTCGGCGGCCGCCTTGGCGAGCGCCGCGACGAACTCGTCGTGGATGGACTCCTGGACGAGGACGCGGGTCGCGGCCGTACAGTCCTGGCCGGCGTTGAAGAAGCCCGCCACGGAGATGTCCTCGACGGCCTTGGCGATGTCGGTGTCCTCGAAGACGACGACCGGGGCCTTGCCGCCCAGCTCCAGGTGGACCCGCTTGAGGTCCTTGGAGGCGGACTCGGCGACGGACATGCCGGCGCGTACGGATCCGGTGATGGAGGCCATCGCCGGGGTGTCGTGCTCGACCATCATGCGGCCGGTGTCACGGTCGCCGCAGATGACGTTGAAGACGCCCTTGGGCAGGATCGAGCCGATGATGTCCGCGATGAGGACGGTGGAGGCCGGGGTGGTGTCGGACGGCTTCAGGACGACCGTGTTGCCCGCCGCGATCGCCGGGGCGAACTTCCACACGGCCATCATCATCGGGTAGTTCCACGGCGCGACCTGCGCGCAGACGCCGACCGGCTCGCGGCGGATGATCGAGGTCATCCCGTCCATGTACTCGCCGGCCGAGCGGCCCTCGAGCAGCCGGGCCGCACCCGCGAAGAAGCGGATCTGGTCGACCATCGGCGGGATCTCCTCGGAGCGGGTGAGCCCGGTGGGCTTGCCCGTGTTCTCCACCTCGGCCGCGATGAGCTCCTCGGCGCGCTCCTCGAACGCGTCCGCGATCTTGAGGAGGGCCTTCTGCCGCTCGGCGGGGGTCGTGTCGCGCCAGGCCGGGAAGGCCGCGGCGGCGGCAGCCATCGCTGCGTCCACGTCGGCCTGCCCGGACAGCGGAGCGGTGGCGTACGCCTCGCCCGTCGCGGGGTTGACCACCTCGGTGGTCCGTCCGTCGGCGGCGTCCCGGAACTCACCGGCGATGTAATTCCGGAGTGTGCGCAGCCCACGCAGCTCGGTGCTCACTGCCGGCCTCCTGATCTGGTTCGAAGATTCACGCTGTGCAGCGCGGCCAGCCCGGTGCGGCTGTCCAGTCGCTGAGACACCCACCCTAATCGGCACACCCACGTTTTCAACACCCCTATCGGCACCCGTTCTGCGAAATCCGCAAGTCTCATACTCGTAAACAACGAATTTCATCGCCACGACCTTGCGAAACTGTCGAGACGTCGTGCACAGTGAGCTCGTGGCCAGTCGAAGCGCAGACCAGAGGGACTCCTCCCGCGAGTCCAGGAACGGCACCCCCCAGCTGGATGCCGTTTCCCTCGCCATCATTCAGCAGCTCCAGGAGGACGGCCGCAGGCCGTACGCCGCGATCGGCAAGGCCGTGGGCCTGTCCGAGGCGGCTGTGCGCCAGCGCGTCCAGAAGCTGCTGGACCAGGGCGTGATGCAGATCGTCGCCGTCACGGACCCGCTCACCGTGGGCTTCCGCCGGCAGGCGATGGTCGGGATCAACGCCGAGGGCGATGTCGAGTCGATCGCGGACGCGCTGACCGGCATGTCGGAAGTCGAGTACGTGGTGATGACCGCGGGCTCGTTCGACATCCTCGCCGAGATCGTCTGCGAGGACGACGACCACCTGCTGGACGTCATCAACAAACGCATCCGGGCCCTGCCCGGCGTGCGCTCCACCGAAAGCTTCGTCTACCTGAAGCTGAAGAAGCAGACCTACATGTGGGGAACCCGATAACCGTGAGCCAGAAGGACCTCAGCCGCACCGCGTACGACCACTTGTGGATGCACTTCACCCGCATGTCCTCGTACGAGCACTCCCCCGTCCCGACCATCGTCCGGGGCGAGGGCACCTACATCTACGACGACAAGGGCAAGCGCTACCTCGACGGTCTCGCGGGTCTGTTCGTGGTCCAGGCCGGTCACGGCCGCACGGAGCTCGCCGAGACCGCCTTCAAGCAGGCCCAGGAGCTGGCCTTCTTCCCGGTGTGGTCCTACGCCCACCCCAAGGCCGTCGAGCTGGCCGAGCGCCTGGCCGACCACGCGCCGGGCGACCTCAACAAGGTCTTCTTCACCACCGGCGGCGGCGAGGCCGTCGAGACCGCCTGGAAGCTCGCCAAGCAGTACTTCAAACTGCAGGGCAAGCCGACCAAGTACAAGGTCATCTCGCGTGCGGTCGCCTACCACGGCACCCCGCAGGGCGCCCTGTCGATCACCGGCCTGCCGGCTCTGAAGGCCCCCTTCGAGCCGCTGGTGCCGGGCGCGCACAAGGTCCCGAACACCAACATCTACCGCGCCCCGATCTTCGGTGACGACCCGGAGGCCTTCGGCCGCTGGGCCGCCGACCAGATCGAGCAGCAGATCCTCTTCGAGGGCCCGGAGACGGTCGCGGCCGTCTTCCTGGAGCCGGTGCAGAACGCCGGCGGCTGCTTCCCGCCTCCGCCCGGCTACTTCCAGCGCGTCCGCGAGATCTGCGACCAGTACGACGTCCTGCTCGTGTCGGACGAGGTCATCTGCGCCTTCGGCCGCCTGGGCACGATGTTCGCCTGCGACAAGTTCGGCTACGTCCCGGACATGATCACCTGCGCCAAGGGCATGACCTCGGGATACTCCCCGATCGGCGCCTGCATCATCTCCGACCGCCTCGCCGAGCCCTTCTACAAGGGCGACAACACCTTCCTGCACGGCTACACCTTCGGCGGGCACCCCGTGTCGGCCGCGGTGGGTCTCGCCAACCTCGACCTGTTCGAGCGCGAGAACCTCAACCAGCACGTGCTGGACAACGAGGGTGCCTTCCTGCAGACCCTGCAGAAGCTGCACGACCTCCCGATCGTCGGCGACGTCCGCGGCAACGGCTTCTTCTACGGCATCGAGCTGGTGAAGGACAAGCACACCAAGGAGTCCTTCAACGACGAGGAGACCGAGCGCGTCCTGTACGGCTTCCTCTCCAAGGCGCTGTTCGACAACGGCCTGTACTGCCGTGCCGACGACCGCGGCGACCCGGTGATCCAGCTCGCCCCGCCGCTGATCTCCACCCAGGAGACCTTCGACGAGATCGAGCAGATCCTGCGTGCCACCCTCACGGAGGCGTGGACGAAGCTCTGATCATCCGACTGGATGATCGACACCGGCCCCGGTGGCGTCCGTTCGAGTGAGAACGGCGGCCCGGGGCCGTGTGCTGTCCGGCCTCCCCGTGACGGCTGCCTAGCGTTCCAGTGACCGATCGGCCCAGCCTTCGTTCCGCCTAACGGGGGATCAGGCACGGGAAAACGGATCAGAACCGAGGTGTACGCCGATGGAGGCTCGGCCGGACAACGATGTGCTGTGGGCATACTCCCTGCACTTCAGGCACGACGACGGATCACCCGGCCTGGCCGGGGTCTCGCTAGGCGTGCGGGAGGCCGAGATCCTCGCCATCGGCGGCCCGCGCGGCAGCGGCAAGACCACGCTCCTCAGGTGCCTGTCCGGTCTCGTCCCGGCGCAGAGGGGCGAGGTCTGGTTCAACAGCGTGCCCGTGCACACGATGGGGCCGCCGGCCCGGGCGCGGCTGCGCCGCGACCGGTTCGGCTGGATCGACCCGGCTCCCGTGCTCGTACCGGAGCTGAACGTCTGGGAGAACGCCGCGCTGCCCCTGATGCTGCGCGGCGTCCGCCGCCGCCGGGCCAAGGTGGCCGCGCTGGAGTGGCTGGAGCGGCTGGACGTCGGCGAACATGCCCGCAAACGCCCCTGCGAGCTGCAGCAGGCCGAACGCCAGCGCGTCTGCATCGCCCGCGCGCTCGCCCCCGGGCCCACGGTCCTCTTCGCGGACGAGCCGACGGCCCCGCTGCACCGCGCCGACCGCGCACACGTGCTGCGCACGCTCACCACGGCGGCCCGCTCGCACGGCATCACCGTCGTGCTGGCCACGCACGACTCCGAGACCGCGGCCCTCGCCGACCGCACGGTCTCCCTGCTGGACGGACGGCGCGTGAAGACCGTGCACCTGCCGGACGCCCCCGAGACGGAAGGCCGGGCCGCGTGCTCGCTCTCCGCCTGACCCGCGGGGCACGGCCCGCCGTCCAGCTGCGCCGCCTGCTGGTGGCGGCGGCCTCGGCCGGCACCGGCTTCCTGCTGCTCGGCGCCCTGGGGTACGCGCTGGGCCACCCTGAGACTCCGGGCGCGGCCGTGCTGCGGCTGGCCTGGTGCCTGGTCCCGCTCGCCGCCACGGTGTACTTCGCGCTCGCGGTGGCCCGCACGGACCCCGGCACCCGGCCCCGCCCCGGCCTGTCGGCCGTCGGCCTGGGCCCTGGCCGCCTGATGGCGGTCTCGGCCCTGACGACGGCCCTGTCCACCACGCTGGGCTCGCTGCTGGCGCTGCTCGTGTTCCTGCTCCTGCGCGGCGACCTGACCGGCATGCCCTTCGACGGCGCGGCAGCACAGTTCCTGGCCGCGGACCAGCCCCTGCCGGTTCCGGGGGCCCTGATCCTGCTGTCCCTGGTCCCGGCGCTCGCCTCCACGACCGTGGCGGTGGCCCTCCGGCCGAGGGAACCCCGCCCCACTGTCCGGAGCCCGCGCGCGTTCGGCCGATTCGGGGCGTACGGCCACTCGGTCAGCAGGGAGACGTTCGGGGCGTACGGGAGGTTCGGGGCGCGGTTGCGCGGCCCCGCACGACAGCAGGAGGCCGCTGCGCCGACCGCTCCGCCGCCTTCGGCCGAGCGCACCGCGGCCGAGGCCCCCGCCACCCCGGCGGGGGCCGGGGCCGGCGCCGGCGCCCTCACCGGGCCCCCGCCACCGGGCGAAGCGCCCGCCGGTCTGCCCTGGGGTATCGCCATCGTCGCCGTCGGCCTCGCCGTCCAGGCCTACGCGGGCCGCTCCGTCCCCGTCCCCGCGCCCACCTACCTCCCGGTCGGCGCCATCGCCGTGCTGGTCGGCTGGATCCTCACGGCCCTCGGGCTCGTCCTCGCCTCCCCCGGCCTCACCCATCTGTGCGGGCGCCTCCTCCAGTCCGTCCGCCCGGGTGCCCTCAGGCTGCTGGCCGGCCGGGGCCTCATGGCGGAGGCCACCCGGATCGGCCGCCCGCTCGGCGTGGTCTGCGCGGTGGCGTCCGCCACCTACGCCCTGACCGCCCTGTACGACGGGCCCGCCCCCTCGTTCGGCCCCTTGACCACGCTCGGCGCGCTCGTGGTCACGGGCTGCACGGTGGCGACCCTGCTGACGGCGGCCGACGAGGTCCGTCAGTGCCGCGCGGACACCACCGCGGCCCTGCTGCGCCTCGGCGCCCCGGCCACGGTGCTGCGCGGCGCCGCCGCCCTCCGCGCGGCCGCCCTGCTCGCCCTGTTCGGCCCGCTCACCGTGGCGATCGCCAACCTGGCGGCGCTGCCGTCGGCCCACTGAGAAGCCGGACGAAAGAGATCTCCGGCGCGGCGATGAGTTTTCCGGCGGCCCGGTGTCCATCCCCACGAACGGATCCGCGCGAACAGCAGCCACGGCACCCCGGGAGGGACCCATGTACCAGCAGATGATCTTCGTGAACCTGGCCACCGCCGACGTCGAGGCGTCGAAGAAGTTCTTCACGGAACTCGGCTACACGATCAACCCGCAGTTCAGCACCGACGACTGCGCCTGCGTCGTGATCAGCGACACGATCATCGCGATGCTGCTCAGCAGGCAGCACTACGCCACCTTCACCAAGAAGGAGATCGCCGACTCGACCACGACCAGCGAGGTGCTGATCTGTCTGAGCGCGGAGAGCCGCGAGAAGGTGGACGAGCTGGTCGACAAGGCGATCGCGGCCGGCGGCTCGGCGAGCGGCGAGACCCAGGACCACGGCTTCATGTACGGCCGCGCCTTCGACGACCTCGACGGCCATACCTGGGAGGTCATGTGGATGGACCCGGCCGCGGTGCAGGGCTGACCCTCCCCGGCCGACGCCCGAGCCCGGGCCCTGTCGTCGGACTCCCGCCTGCCCCGCGACGCCCTGCACGCTCCCCCACTGCCTCAAGGGAGTGTGACGACGGGAGTTCGACGACCGGACCTAGCATGGGCGGGTGCATCCGACACCCGCCCAGCCGCCCCGAGCCGCCCACGACCGCGAGATCGAGTCCCTCGCCGAGTTCGACCAGGTGGTCGCCGAGCACGGCTCCCTGGCCCGGTTCCGCGTCCAGGCCATCGATCTGACTGGCCGTACGAAGGCCCTGCTCACCCTCGACACCACCGGCGCCGTCTTCCTCGGCTGCCCGATGGAACCCGAGGCGGCCGCCCACATCGGGGCGTCCGGCGCCCTGGTGTTCCCGCCGGTCCCGGGGCTCCCCTTCGACCCGTACCGCGGATTCGCCTACACGTCCGACGAGTTGTTCGAGTCGCTCGACGCGGGCTACGAGGCGACACCGGACGCGCGGGCCTACGCCTGGTTCCAGCGCACCAGGTCCGACGGCGACGTCTTCGCCTCGATGCTGCGCGCGATCCACGACGACGCCGTCTCCGACGCCCTGGACGAACTCCTCGTCGGCGCCCGGGTGGTGGGCGTCATGGGCGGCCACGCGATGGCCCGCGGGACGGTCGAATACGCCGGAGCCGCCCGGCTGGGCCGGGAGCTGGCGCGCGCCGGATTCACGGTCGCCACCGGGGGCGGACCCGGCGCGATGGAGGCGGCGAACCTCGGCGCGTACGCCGCCCCGTACGCGGACGGCATGCTCGAGGACGCCCTCCGGATCCTCGCCAAGGCCCCCTCGTTCCGGCCGTCCGTCACCGACTGGGCGCGGGCCGCCTTCGAGGTGCGCGAACGCTGGCCCGGCGGTGGGGAGTCGGTGGGCATCCCCACCTGGTTCTACGGCCACGAGCCGCCGAACGCCTTCGCCGCGCACATAGCCAAGTACTTCGCCAACGCCATCCGCGAGGACGGCCTGCTGGCCCGCTCCACCGCCGGAGTGGTCTTCCTGCCGGGCGCCGCCGGCACCGTGCAGGAGATCTTCGACAACGCGACGCCGAACTACTACGAGTCGCGGGGGGAGCCCACGCCGATGGTGCTCGTGGACGAGGAGCGCTGGACGCGGGAGCTGCCGGCCTGGCCGCTGCTGCGGTCGCTGGCCGGGGGACGATCGATGGAGTCCCGTATCGCCCTGGTTGACCGGATCGAGCAGGCTCCGGAGGCGTTGAAACGTCTCTGTGATTAATAAACAGGTAAAGCCAACGGCCGTGGCGGGCATATGCATTGACACTTCTTATGGAGCGCTTATAAACCTGTGAGCCTCTTGGGGGTGTTGGGACCTCACCTCATCCGTCGTCCCGTCGCCCCCTCACCCCCCCCGCAGTTCTGCACTCTGTAAAGGACAGCCGTTGTCCATAACCCGCCGCAGCGCACGCCGTTCCGTGCGCATCCTGGGTGTTGCCTCCGCTACCGCCGCACTCGCCCTCGGGGTCGCCGGCCAGGCGCTCGCGTGCAACATCAGCGAGTTCTCCGCCGAGGCCACGTGCACCGGCGCCAAGGGCTCCATCGTCGTCACCGACAAGGACGCCTCCGGCACCCCGGCCGTCATCACCGTGTTCCTGAAGAGCGACGCCGGCGTCGAGACGCAGGTCGGCCAGCCGCAGGAGGTCAAGGGCACCGCCGAGGGGGCCACGGTCACCTTCTCCGAGGACTGGAAGCCCAACGCGACCTACCGCGTCCACGTCAAGGCCGGTCACCTGGTCGACCAGGACATCAAGCCCGATCTGGTGACCCCGTCCACGGCCTGCAAGAAGGAGGAGTCGCCGACTCCCACGCCGGCCACCCCGACGCCGAAGCCGTCGAAGACCACCGCGACCCCGACTCCGTCGGCCTCCGAGAGCAGCTCCGCCCCGGCGGGTGCGCCGAGCAACGCGCCGTCCCCGGCCGGTGACTCGAACCTCGCCGAGACCGGTGCCAACTCCAACACCGGTCTGATCGCCGGTGCCGCGGGTGCCCTGGTCGTCGTCGGCGGTGGCGCGGTCTACTTCGGCATGCGCCGCCGTGGGGCCAAGAGCAGCAGCTGACGCCTCACTGCGTACCACCGCTCGTACACCGCTGCGGCCCGTCCCCGTATCCCCGGGGGACGGGCCGCAGTCGTGTGCGGCCGAAGGCGGTCCGCCCCGCTTCAACCACAGGCAGTCCGCCCCGCTTCAACCGAAGTTGGTCCGCTCGAGCCAGAACTCCAGCACCTCCCGCTCGCCCAGCACCTCCAGGCCGGGGGCGTCCAGCGGCAGCCGCCGGTAGAAGGCGAGCAGGACCGGTGTGAGCGGGCCGCGCAGGGCGACGGTGGCCTTCTCGTGGCCGCGGCGCCAGCGGACGCCCTCCTCGCCCAGCTCGACGATCCATTCGGCGTTCAGGGCGGGGCCGGTGTCGGTGGCGTGCAGGTGGATGGTGCGGCCGGATCCGCGCAGCTCGGCGGCGGCCGGGTGGGCCGCGTTGCGCTGCACCCACTCCACGAGCTGGAGCCATTCGTCCAGCGCGTCCGCGGCGATGTCGGGCGCGACCTCGTAGGGCAGCCCGGCCGTGAGCGTGGCGTCGGCGCGGTGGACGGTGATCTCGTGGGCCATGCGCCGGGCCCAGAAGCCGGAGTCCGGGATCCCGGCCCATGCCCACACCGCGGTGTCGGGTCCGGCCTCGCGCAGCGCGTCGACGACCAGTTCGCCGGCCTCCGCCAGCCACTTGTCCAGGGCAGCCGCGTCGCCCCGCTCCCGCGGACCCGCACCGAGCGGGACCCGGTCGTGCGGGATGTTCTCCTGCGCCCGGCCGCGCACCAGGGCGTCCACCCAGCGCAGGGCGCCTCCCATGTGGCGCACGAGGTCTTCCAGTGACCAGTCGGGGCAGGTCGGCACGGTGGCGGCGAGGTCCGTACCGGAAACCAGCACCGCCCTCAACTGCTCCACCTGATGGGCGATTTCGTCGCAGTAACGGTCATGTGCGAGCAAGGTCATGACCTCACCCTAGGCACGCGGTGATCACCCGAGCACGAGGATTTCGGCCACCTCGAACTCCACGCCCACCGCGTCCCCGACCTCCGGCGCGTCCCGCAGCGCGCAGGCCGCCTCCAGGCGTGGGCCACCGTCCCGGGGCTGGAGCCGCACGGCCACATGGGTGCCCTTGAAGGTACGGGCGGCCACCGTGCACGGCAGGCCCTCGTCGGCCGCCACGAGCCGTACTCCGGCGGGCCGCACGAGCAGCTGCCGGGTCCCCTCGGGCGAGCCGTCGGGCACGGGCAGCTTGCCCCACGGAGTGTCCGCGGCCGTGTCGGCGACCGTCGCGGGGACCACGTTGTCGAAGCCGAGGAAACGGGCCACGAACTCGTCCGCGGGCCGCTGCCAGACCTCCAGCGGCGTCCCCGACTGGGCGATACGGCCGTCCCGCATCACCACCACCCGGTCGGCCAGCGCGAACGCCTCGCCCTGGTCGTGGGTGACGGCGAGCACGGTGGTACCCAACCGGCCGAAGAGTTCGCGGAGTTCGACCACCAGCCGTTCCCGCAGCGAGCGGTCGAGCTGGCCGAGGGGTTCGTCCAGCATGAGCAACCGGGGCCGGGGCGCGAGCGCCCGCGCGAGGGCCACACGCTGCTGCTCACCACCGGACAGCCCGGTCACGGCCCGCCGGGCGGCCCCCGGCATCCCGACCAGCTCCAGCAACTGCCCGACCTCGGCGTCCCGTTCGCCCTTCGGCACCCCGTGCATCCTGAGCCCGAACGCCACGTTGGCGCCGACGTCCCGCTGCGGGAAGAGCTGGTGGTCCTGGAACATCAGCCCCACACCCCGCCGGTGCGCGGGCACGCCCGCCTGGTCCCGGCCGTCGAGCAGCACCCGCCCGAAGTCCAGTGGCTGCAGCCCGGCCACGGCCCTCAGCAGCGTCGACTTGCCGCTGCCACTGGGCCCGAGCACGCACACCACCTCGTGCTCGGCGACGTCGAGACCGACCGCGTCGAGCGCGGGCCGCCCGCCGAAGCGCACGGTCGCGGCCTCGAGGCTCAGCAGCATCAGAACTCCCCCGTCCGGTCGGTGCGCAGCCGCTCCAGGACCAGCAGCGCGGCCGCGCACACCACCATCAGAATCGTGGACAGGGCCATCGCCTGCCCGTAGTTGAGGTCTCCGGGCCGGCTCAGCAGGCGGGCGACGGCGACCGGAAGCGTCGGGTTGTCGGGCCGCGCGATGAACACGGTCGCCCCGAACTCCCCCAGGGACACGGCGAAGGCGAACCCGGCCGCGATCAGCAGCGCCCGCCGCACCAGCGGCAGGTCGACCTCCCGCCACACCCGCCAGGGTGAGGCCCCGAGCACGGCCGCTGCCTCCCTGAGCCGTCCGTCCACCGCCCGCAGCACGGGCAGCATGGTGCGTACGACGAAGGGCGCACCCACCAGCGCCTGGGCGAGCGGCACCAGGATCCAGGACTGGCGCAGGTCCAGCGGGGGCTTGTCCAGGGCGATCAGGAAGCCGAAGCCGACGGTCACGGCGGAGACGCCGAGCGGCAGCATGAGCAGCGCGTCGAAGCCGCGCACCAGCCGTCCCGCATCCCTGCGGGCCAGCGCCGCGGCGGCGAGACCTCCGATCAGTACGGCGATGGCGGTGGCGGCCACCGCATACTCGAGCGAGGTCCACACGGCGTGCAGCGGTGCCACGAGGAAGGTGCCGCCGTCGGAGTCGGTCAGTGCCCGGTAGTAGCCGAGGCCGGGCGCGTCGAGGGAGCGCCGTACGAGCACGGCGAGCGGCAGGAGAAGAAGGAGCGCGATGGTGGCGAGAACCCCGGCGAGCAGCGCCCACTGCCCGGCGCCGCGCGGCCGGCGTGCGGTGGCGGAGGCGTCCACCAGGCGCAGGGCGGTCTCCCGGCGCCGTACCGTCCAGGCGTGTACGGCGAGGATCGCACCGACCGCGACGAACTGGACGAGGGTGAGGACGGCGGCCGTGGACAGGTCGAAGACCTCGGAGGTCTGCCGGTAGATTTCCACTTCGAGGGTGGAGAAGGTGGGCCCGCCGAGGATCTGCACCACACCGAAGGAGGTGAAGGTGAACAGGAACACCATCAGCGCGGCGGCCGCCACGGCGGGTGCGAGGGCGGGCAGGGTGACCTTCCGCCAGGCCGTCCGGGCCGAGGCACCGAGCATCCGGGCGGCCTGCTCCTGCCGGGGGTCGAGCTGGGCCCACAGCCCGCCGACCGTACGGACGACGACCGCGTAGTTGAAGAAGACGTGCGCCAGCAGGATCGCCCACACCGTGGTGTCCAGCCGTACGCCCCACAGCTCGTCCAGCAGCCCGCCGCGCCCGACCAACGCCAGGAACGCCGCACCGACCACGACGGTCGGCAGCACGAACGGGACCGTGACGACAGCCCGCAGCAACTGCTTGCCCGGGAAGTCGAGGCGGGCGAAGACGTAGGCGGCGGGCAGCGCGAACACCAGGGTGAGCACGGTGGAGGCGAGGGCCTGCCAGGTGGTGAACCACAGCACGTGCCGGATGTCCGGCTGTGTGACGATGTCCGCCATCCGCCCGAACTGCCAGGCGCCGTCCACCTTCAGCCCGCGCGCGACGATCGCGGCTACCGGCCAGGCGAAGAACACCGCGAAGAACGCGACGGGCAGGGCCATGAGCCCGAGCCGCGCCGCGCTCCCCGTGCGGCCGCCCTTGCGGGGGGCTACTTCAGTACGAGCGACGTCCACGACTTGACCCACTGATCACGGTTGGCGGCGATCTTGCCGGGGGCCATGGTCTCGGGGTTCTTGGCCACCGGCCCGTACTTGGTGAACTCGGCGGGCACCGCGGCGCCCTTCACCACCGGGTACACGAACATTTTCAACGGCATGTCCTGCTGGAACTCCTTGGAGAGCAGGAAGTCGATGAACGCCTTGCCGCCCTTGGTGTTCTGCGCGTTGCTCAGCAGCCCGGCGAACTCGATCTGCCGGAAGCAGGTACCGGTCGCCACGCCGGTCGGGGCGGTGCTGGGCCGCTTCTTGGCGTAGATCACCTCGGCGGGCGGGGAGGAGGCGTACGACACCACGAGCGGCCGGTCGCCGCCCGCCTTCTTGCCCTCGGATGAGCCGGAGAACTCCTGGTAGTAGGCCTGCTCCCAGCCGTCGACGACCTTGACGCCGTTGGCCTTGAGCTTCTTCCAGTAGTCCGGCCAGCCGTGGTCGCCGTACTGCGCGGCGCTGCCGAGCAGGAAGCCGAGGCCCGGCGAGGAGGTGGCGGCGTTCTCGGTGACGAGGAGGTTCTTGTACTCGGGCTTGGCCAGATCGGCGAAGGTCTGCGGCGGCGTCAGCTTGTGCGCACTGAAGTAGGCCTTGTCGTAGTTGACGCAGATGTCGCCGAAGTCGATCGGCGTGACGCGGTGCTTGCCCTGGTCCAGCTGGTACTGGGCACCGACCGCGCCGAGCCCCTTCGCCTCGTACGGCTGGAACAGACCGTTGTCGAGGGCCCGGGACAGCAGGGTGTTGTCCACGCCGAAGAAAACGTCGCCCTGCGGGTTGTCCTTGGTCAGGACCGCCTTGTTGACGGCCTGACCGGCATCGCCGCTCTTGAGGACCCTGACCTTGTACCCGGACTGCTTCTCGAAGTCCTTGAGTACCTTCTTGGAGACGGCCCACGAGTCGTGGCTGACCAGGGTCACGGTCTTGGAGTCCGTGGACCCCTTGGCGTCCGTCGACCCGCACCCGGTCAGGGCGGACACGGTGACGAGGCCGAGCCCGACCGCCGCGGCCACGAAGGTCTTGTTGTGCACTGGATGTCCTCCTGGGGTTGGCCAGGAAGAGACGCGGCCCTGCCCGGGCTCCGCGAGGGAGGCCCGGGCAGGGCGCAACAGCTTGAGTGGTGACCGAACTTCCTACCCAGAATGACCTGGGCGAGGTTCAGAGGGTCTGCGGCCCGGTTGCCGCACTCTCAGCGCTGTGGCGCTCCCCTGTCGGAATATAAAGATATGTGGACGTGGTCAGATTACCGCTCGGTGGCCGCGAGCTGACCACACGCCCCGTCGATCTCCTGCCCCCGGGTGTCCCGGACGGTGACAGGCACACCATGGGCGGCGATGGCCTCCACGAACGCCTTCTCGTCCTCGGGCCGCGACGCGGTCCACTGCGACCCCGGCGTCGGGTTCAGCGGAATCAGGTTGACGTGCACGGGCTTGCCCTTGAGTAGCCGCCCGAGCCGGTCGCCGCGCCAGGCCTGGTCGTTGATGTCACGGATCAGCGCGTACTCGATGGACAGCCGGCGTCCGGACTTCTCCACGTACTCGAACCCGGCGTCCAGCACCTCGCGCACCTTCCACCGCGTGTTCACGGGGACGAGGGTGTCGCGCAGCTCGTCGTCGGGCGCGTGCAGGGAGATCGCGAGCCGGCACTTGAAGCCCTCGTCGGAGAGCCGGTGAATGGCGGGCACGAGCCCGACCGTCGACACGGTGATGCCCCGCTGCGAGAGCCCGAGCCCGTCCGGCGCGGGATCGGTGAGCGCCCGAATGGCGCCCACGACCCGCTTGTAGTTGGCGAGCGGCTCCCCCATCCCCATGAAGACGATGTTGGAAAGCCGCGCCGGTCCACCGGGCACCTCCCCGTCCCGCAGGGCCCGCATACCGTCGACGATCTGATGGACGATCTCGGCGGTGGACAGATTCCGGTCGAGACCGGCCTGTCCGGTGGCGCAGAACGGGCAGTTCATCCCGCACCCCGCCTGCGAGCTGATGCACATGGTGACCCGGTCCGGGTACCGCATCAGCACGGACTCGACCAGCGTCCCGTCGAACAGCCGCCACAGCGTCTTGCGCGTCGTCCCCTGGTCGGTCGACAGATGCCGTACGACGGTCATCAGCTCCGGCAGCAGCGCCTCGCGCAGCCTGTCCCGCGAGCCGGCCGGGATGTCGGTCCACTGCTCGGGGTCGTGCGCGTACCGCGCGAAGTAGTGCTGCGAGAGCTGCTTGGCACGGAACGGCTTCTCACCGATCTCGGCCACGGCGTCCTTGCGCTCGGCGGGCGTGAGGTCGGCGAGATGCCGCGGCGGCTTCTTGGCTCCGCGCGGGGCGACGAAAGTGAGTTCTCCGGGCTTGGGCATGGTGGTACCAGTGTCGCAGATCCACTTGGGTGACCTGCGGCTCACGCTTCGGCCGACTGTCATTCCTGGCCGTCACCGGTCGTCACTGATCGCCCGCGGACGGCCCACAGACGGCCCAGCCGATGGGGCCATTCTCCCTGCCCATGTGCTCGACGGTGTCCGCTTGGCCCCTTCTCGTAACAGTGACCGGGGCGCCGGTGGGAAGGCCAATGGCCTGTGACGCTGGTCGTCAGCGCAGCCATGGACCAGGCGGAGCGGCTGGGGCGGAGAGGCCGGCGGACAGGGCGCCGCGGATCTTGCGCACCGCCCGACCACTCGATACAGCCGCCTCGTGACAAGCGACTCTAAGCCGACCAAGGACAAGGCCGGAGCAGCCCTGGCCGCCACAACCACCTTTCTCTTCATCTCCGAGCCTGCCCATGAAACGGCGGAAGGGCTCAACTTTGAGTACGCACACATGGCCGCCGCTCTCGATCTTGCGGAGTTGGGGTTACGCGACGCTCAGCCCGTTGGTCCTCGCTGCTTAGGAACACGCGGGGAACACGCCTATCAGCGACTTTGGGGCCGGAGCTGCCATGAGGCGAGTGATCATGGCCCCATAAGCTGCGGGCGAGCCGGGCAGGATCCACCAGCGTCGCAGATCCCATCGGGTGACCTGCTGCGCGCGTCCCGTGGCTCGGGTGCGGGCCACAACCTGTGAAGTTCTGCCGATGAACGGTCGGGTTTCCTGGTCGGCCCTTGTTCGAGCCACTCGCCCTGACGTAACAAGGTGCGCTATGAACTTTTTCGGCCGCAACTCTCACCATCGGCGCGTGGAGCCGTCCGCCGCGCCGGTGGCGACCGCCGCCCCAGTGGCCGGTGGTGCCGCTGTTCCGCCCGATCCCGCCCTGGGGAGCCTCACCGGAGAGTGGTTGATCGACCCCGCGCACAGCAGGATCGGTTTCTCCGTGCGGCACGCAATGGTGACGACGGTGCGGGGCGCCTTCACGGAGTACGAGAGCCGCCTGTACTTCGACGGCCGCGATCCGGCGCGCTCCCGGGCCGACATCGTGCTGTACACGGCCAGCGTCGACACAGGTGTGGAGCAGCGCGACGCGCATCTGGTCGGCCGCCAGTTCCTGGACGCCGCGGCGTACCCGCGGATGACCTTCACGAGCTCCGCCGTGCAGCTCGCGGGCAAGGACGTCTACCGCATGACCGGCGATCTCACCATCAAGGACACCACCCGCCCCGTCGCCCTGGAGCTCACCTACATCGGTCATGTGACCGACCCGTTCGGGTACGAGCGTGTCGGCTTCGACGGCACGACCACCATCAACCGTTCCGACTGGGGGCTGACCTACGACGCCAGACTGGCCCAGGGCGGGGCCATGGTGAGCGAGAAGGTCCGCCTCCAGTTCGACATCGCCGCCATCCGCACCAACACCACCGCCTGAGGCGAGTACCGGCCACAGGTGACCGTCGAAACCTGCTTGGCCGGCACCCCGCGGCTCCTTACGCTGAGGCCATGCCTGCCGCGAAGACCTCGTACGTGTGCCTGTCCTGCCGGGTGTCGTACAAGCAGTCCCACGACCCGTGGCGGGCGCACGTCTGTCCGGGCTCCGCCGGCGCGCTCATGTACGCGGGCTCGGCCTTCGCGGCGCCACCGAAGCGGGACCGGGCCGCCCGGCGGACGCTCACGGTGCTGCTGCACGCGCGCCTGGGTTTCCACAAGGTCTGCGGCGGGGGCCCCGGGTACCGGCCGCGGACCCCGCGCGAGGTGCGGGAGCGGCTGGAGTTCGCCCGGCGTACCGGGGAGCCGGCCGCGCGGGTGCTCGCCCGGGCCGAGCTGCCATGACGGGCCTGGACGCCCTCGCCCGGCTCGTTCCCCCACCGGCCGTCCCGGTCGACGCCCGCGGTGACTGGGCCGAGGTGGAGGCGCGGCTCGGGGTGCGGCTTCCCGCGGACTACAAGCTGCTCGCCGAGACGTACGGCTGGGGCGAGTTCTGTGACTACCTGTATCTGCGCACGCCGTTCGGGACGAGCCCGCACAACGGTCTCGAGCGGTACGACGGCCTGCTCGTCTGGGGCGGCACCCTGGACGCCGACCGGCTGTGCTGGCGTACCGAGGCAGCAGATCCCGACCGGTGGCCGGTCGTGGTCGAGGGGCGGGGCGTCGGGCGGGAGGAGCACGCGCTGAGCACGGCCGGGTTCATCGAGGGATGGGTGACCGGACGCCTGCGCTCCACCGTGCTGGCGGACATGGAACCGGACCTCGCGCCCTGGTTCAACGCGTTCCTGCCCCGGCAGAACCGATGTCTGCGGCTGTCCGAGGGCCCGCGGCCGTACGCCGAGCGGCTGCGGATCCTGCGGGACGTGCTCGCGCCGACCCTGGACCGGGGCTCGTGGCAGTCCGAGGACGGCGCCAACGGCCAGGACCACTTCGCGACCGCCGACACGGACTGGCACCTCACCTACGACCGCTCCCGCCCGCACCAGATCCGCGTCGCCTTCCCGCCCGGCGACCGGGTCGCGGCCCGCGACCGGCTCTTCGCCGCCGTACGGCTCATGGGCTGCACGGTCCTGGAGATCACCACGCCCGAGGGCCTGCCGCTGGCCGACTGGGACGCCGACGACAGCTAGGATCTGCGACATCCGGCAGCGCAACGGGCCCCGCCCTGCGCTCAGGACGAGGCCCGGAAGCCGCACGCGCCACGGCGCTCACGGGGAGCCGACGAACACCACCATCAGCAGCCACACCACCGGAGCGGTCGGCAGGAGGGAGTCCAGCCGGTCCATGATGCCGCCGTGACCGGGAAGCAAGGTGCCCATGTCCTTGATGCCCAGGTCTCGCTTGATCATGGACTCGCCAAGATCGCCCAGGGTGGCGCTGCCGGCGACCGCGAGGCCCAGCAGCAGACCCTGCCACCACCTGCCGTCGTCGATCAGGAACTGCATGCACAGCGCGCCCGCGACCATGGCGAACAGCACCGCGCCGAACAGCCCCTCGCGGGTCTTGCCGGGGCTGATGCGCGGGGCGAGCTTGTGCTTGCCGAAGCGCCAGCCGACCGCGTACGCGCCCGTGTCGCTGACGACCGTCAGGAGCAGGAAGGTCAGCACACGCCAGGGACCGTCGTCGGCGGTGAGCATCAGCGCCACGAACGTGGCCAGGAACGGCACGTAGAACGCGGCGAAGACGCCCGCCGTGACGTCCTTGAGGTAACCCTCCGGTGGCTCGGTCATGCGCCAGACCAGCACGGCCAGCGCTGTCAGCGCCATGGCGACCCATGCGCCCTCGGCACCCCGCACGTACCCGGCGACCACCATGGCCGCACCGCCGACCGCGAGCGGCACGAGCGGCGCCTTGATGCCCTTGCGCTCCTGCAGCCTGCTGGTCAGCTCCCACAGCCCCACGACCACGGCAACCGCGATCACACCGACGAACACGGCCTTGACGACGAACAGGGAGGCGACGATCAGCACACCGAGCCCCACGCCGACCCCTATGGCCGCGCTCAGGTCACGGCCCGCGCTCTTCTTCTGCGGCGCTGGCGCCGGCTGCGGGGCGTCGGGCATGGGCTCCGGATTCTGCGTCGGACTCTGCGTGGGGTTCAGCGTCGGGTTCGGCGTCGGACCCGGTGCGGGGTGCTGCGGTGCGTACGGCGTCTCGTCTCGGACCAAGGGGCCGCCCAGCCGAGCGGCCCCCCGGTCACCGTCCTGGTCCCCGCCATAGGCGGGGGCGTCGGGCACGATGGGCATGGGGCGAGTCTGCGCCTCAGGCGCATCGTACGCGGGCCCCGCCGGGGCAGCCCCCTGGGCAGGCCCACCCTCGGTGGGCCCCCAGTACCCGGCATGCCCCGTCGGCGACGGCCCCCAGGAAGAGTCGCTCATCAGACTTCGAGCAGCTCCGCTTCCTTGTGCTTCAGGAGCTCGTCCACCTGGGCCACGTACTTGTGGGTGGAGTCGTCGAGCTCCTTCTCCGCACGGCGGCCCTCGTCCTCGCCGACCTCGCCGTCCTTGATCAGCTTGTCGATGGCATCCTTGGCCTTGCGGCGCACGGAACGGATGGAGACCCGGGCGTCCTCGGCCTTGCCCTTGGCGACCTTGATGTAGTCGCGGCGGCGCTCCTCGGTCAGCTCGGGGAACACCACTCGGATGATGTTGCCGTCATTGCTGGGGTTGACGCCCAGGTCCGAGTCGCGGATCGCCTGCTCGATGTTGCGCAGCGCGCTCTTGTCGAACGGCGTCACGACCGCCATGCGCGGCTCCGGTACGGAGAACGAGGCCAGCTGGTTGATCGGCGTCAGGGCGCCGTAGTAGTCGGCCACGATCTTGTTGAACATCGCCGGGTGCGCACGGCCGGTGCGGATCGCGGCGAAGTCCTCCTTGGCGACCACGACGGCCTTCTCCATCTTCTCCTCGGCCTCGAGGAGGGTCTCTTCGATCACCACTTGCTCCTGCGTGTCTTGAGTAAGGCCCGGCTGCGGTTCCTCATCGGGGCGGCGGCCGGCTGCGTCGCGTCTTCTTCCTGCACGGTTCCCGACCGGCAGGACATTGTCCATCCCCCGGCCAGGGTGCGTCCCGTCCGTCCCCCGGACAGGTGTCGTACCCCGGGCGAAGGGGGCGTGCCGGTCAGTCCCGGCTGCCCTGGTCTCCCACCAGCGTGCCGATCTTCTCACCCTTGACGGCCCGCGCGATATTGCCCTCCGCGAGGAGCTCGAACACGAGGATCGGCAACTTGTTGTCGCGGCACAGCGTGATCGCGGTGGCGTCGGCGACCTTGAGGTCGCGGGTGATGACCTCGCCGTAGCCGAGGGCGTCGAACTTGACGGCGTCCGGGTTGGTCTTGGGATCGGAGTCGTAGACCCCGTCCACACCGTTCTTGCCCATGAGCAGCGCCTCGGCGTCGATCTCCAGGGCGCGCTGGGCGGCGGTGGTGTCGGTGGAGAAGTACGGCATGCCCATACCGGCGCCGAAGATGACCACGCGGCCCTTCTCCAGGTGGCGCACGGCGCGCAGCGGGATGTACGGCTCGGCGACCTGGCCCATGGTGATGGCGGTCTGCACCCGGCTGTCGATGCCCTCCTTCTCCAGGAAGTCCTGGAGGGCGAGGCAGTTCATCACGGTGCCGAGCATGCCCATGTAGTCGGAGCGGGCACGGTCCATGCCGCGCTGCTGCAGTTCGGCGCCGCGGAAGAAGTTGCCGCCGCCGATCACGACCGCGACCTGCGCCCCGTCGCGGACGACGGCCGCGATCTCGCGGGCGATCTTGTGCACCACGTTCGGGTCCACGCCCAGGCCCCCACCACCGGAGAAGGCCTCTCCGGACAGCTTCAGCAGAAACCGGCCGTGTACTTTGCCGTCGTCGCTCTTCTGGGCCTTGGTGGTCATGGAGATCCCGCCTCTTTCACGTGTTGCACATACGAAGAAGGCCATTGCCGATGGGGTCGTTTTTCGCTCCCATGCGCGGCAATGGCCTCCTCGTCAGATCTGCTGCCGTCCGCCACGTGCCCGGGTGTGGCGGTGTGCGCGGACGACTGCTGTCGACCCTATCGGGGTCGCGCGTCGATCGCGGTACGGACTCAGATGCCGACCTTGATGCGCGTGAAGCGCTTCAGGGTGACACCGGCCTCGTCCAGCACCTTCTGGACCGACTTCTTGTTGTCGAGCGCGTACGGCTGGCCGAGCAGCGTGGCGTCCTTGAAGAAGCCGTTGAGACGACCCTCGACGATCTTGGCGATCGCGGCCTCGGGCTTGCCCTCGGCGCGGGTGGTCTCCTCGGCGATGCGGCGCTCGGACTCGACGACCTCGGCCGGGACGTCCTCCTTGGAGAGGTACTTCGGCGCGAAGGCGGCGATGTGCTGGGCGACGCCCTTGGCGACCTCGGCGTTCGGCTTGTCGAGCTCGACCAGGACACCGATCTGCGGGGGCAGGTCGGGCATGGTGCGGTGCATGTAGGCGGTGACGTAGCCGTCGGAGAACTGCGCGAAGCGGTCCAGGACGATCTTCTCGCCGAGGTTGGCGTTGGCCTCGTCCACGAACGCCTGGACGGTCTTGCCGGCCTCGATCTCGGAGGCGAGCAGGGCCTCGAGGTCGGCCGGAGAGGTCTTGGCGACGTGCTCGGCGATGGCCGTGGCCACGGCCTGGAACTTGTCACCCTTGGCAACGAAGTCCGTCTCGCACTTCAGCTCGACCAGGACGCCGGAGGAGTTGTCATCCGCGATGATGGAGACCACGGCGCCGTTCTCGGCGGAGCGGCCCTCGCGCTTGGCGACGCCCTTCTGGCCCTTGATGCGCAGCGCCTCGACGGCCTTGTCGACGTTGCCCTCGGCCTCGTCCAGCGCCTTCTTGCAGTCCATCATGCCGGCGCCGGTGAGCTCACGGAGCTTCTTGACGTCGGCGGCGGTGTAGTTCGCCATGAGTCTGTGAGTCTTTCTCGAAGTCTTCGGAGATCGGAGATCAGTACGGTCTGCGTTCCACATGGAGTGACGCGGATCGCGGACTGCGCACCCACCTACGGGTGAACAGCGGGGGCGGACTTCACCGCGCCGGAGGCGCTGTTGGATGCGGTACCGCCCCCGCCGTCAACGCTGACGTCAGGCCTGCTCGCCCTCGGCGGCCTTCTCGGCCTCGGCGGGAGCAGCCTCGGCGGCCGGAGCAGCCTCGGCGGGCGCAGCCTCGGCCGGAGCAGCCTCGGCGGCGGCCTCGGCGGCCTCGGCGGCCGGAGCAGCCTCGGCGGCGGCCTCGGCGGCCGGAGCCTCGTCCTTCTTCTCACCCTCGAGCAGGTCGCGCTCCCACTCGGCGAGCGGCTCGGCAGCGGCCTTCTCGCCCTTGTCGCCGGTGGCGACGCGGGAGCGGGAGATGAGGCCCTCGGCGACGGCGTCGGCGACCACGCGGGTGAGCAGGGTGACGGAGCGGATCGCGTCGTCGTTGCCCGGGATCTTGTAGTCGACCTCATCGGGGTCGCAGTTGGTGTCGAGGATCGCGACGACCGGAATGTTCAGCTTCCGGGCCTCACCAACGGCGATGTGCTCCTTCTTGGTGTCCACGATCCAGACGGCGCTGGGCACCTTCTGCATCTCGCGGATACCACCGAGGGTCTTCTCCAGCTTGGCCTTCTCGCGGGAGAGGACCAGCAGTTCCTTCTTGGTCAGACCGGAGGCCGCGACGTCCTCGAAGTCGATCTGCTCGAGCTCCTTCAGGCGCTGCAGACGCTTGTAGACGGTCGAGAAGTTGGTGAGCATGCCGCCCAGCCAGCGCTGGTTGACGTAGGGCATGCCGACGCGGGTGGCCTGCTCGGCGATGGCCTCCTGCGCCTGCTTCTTCGTGCCGACGAACATGACCGTGCCGCCGTGGGCGACGGTCTCCTTGACGAACTCGTAGGCGCGGTCGATGTACGACAGCGACTGGAGCAGGTCGATGATGTAGATGCCGTTGCGCTCGGTGAAGATGAAGCGCTTCATCTTCGGGTTCCAGCGACGGGTCTGGTGACCGAAGTGGACGCCGCTCTCCAGCAGCTCCCGCATCGTGACGACGGCCATGGCCGTATCTCCTTGAATTTCTCGGTTGTGCCGCGCCCGCCGGACGGCGGACGCGCCTGACGCCCGCGATGCGCCGTGCCGCAAGGGACCGAGGGGCGCTTGGTACGAACCGTTTCCGGGTGCCGTACCGGGGCGTGCGAAGTCGACCCGGTGACCCGGATCGCCAGAAGAAGTGTACGGGACCGTCGGGGCACCGGGTGACGCCGCTGCCCACAACCGATGAGTTGTCCACAGATCCCGGCCATGACCGGCGAAGGTGGTGGAGGGTTTTCGCATGCGACGAGTGATGCAATGCGTGACCTTGTGGGCGGGTTTGTTCCTGGGCGTGGCGGCGAGTGTGTCGGCTTCTCTGGCCTGGGCGGACACCCCGGATCCGGCACCTCCGCCGCCGGCGAGGGCCCCGCAGTCCCCCGCGGCACCGGTTCCGGCCATCGGGCGCGGCTGGCCGGTGGGGGTCAGGCCGGTGGTGCTACGAGGCTGGGAGCCGCCGGCGACGGCGTACGGGCCGGGCCACCGGGGTGTCGACCTGGCCGCGGCGGCCGGTTCTCCCGTACGGGCGGTGGCGCCCGGCCGGGTGTCCTTCGCCGGCCGGGTGGCGGGACGGGGCGTGGTGGCGGTGGAACTGACCGGGACCGACCTGCGGACCACGTACGAGCCGGTGAGTCCGTCCGTGAAGAAGGGGGATGTGGTGGGGGCGGGAGAGGTGGTGGGGACGGTGGAGCCGACAGGCTCCCCTTGCGGTCCGGCGACGTGCGTGCACTGGGGCCTGCTGCGGGGCGAGAGCTATCTGAACCCGTTGTCCCTGCTGCCCCCGTGGCTGCTGCACAGGGGCCCGTCGAGGCTGCTGCCGGTGCTGGGCGTACCGCTCCCCGGGTAGCCGGGGGCTGACGACCGACGTCAGCCGCGCACACCCCGCAGCGCCATCGCCACGGCCGCGTCCGTCACCACCGCGGGTTCCTCCGCCGCCCCCAGTTCGATCCGCCGCACAGCCGCGTCCACGACCCCCTGCAGCAGCATCGCCGCCAGCCGAGGCTGTTCGTGCCCCATCTCCCCGAGCGCCTCGACGACCATCGCGACCAGCCCACCGTGGGCGGCCCGGATCTTCTCCCGTGCTCCCGCGTCGAGCTCGCTCGCCGAGATCGCCACCACGGCCCGGTGCCGCCGGTCCCCGACCAGCGCCAGCTGCCGGCGTACATACGCCTCGACCTTGCCCTCGGCCGACGACGCCCGCTCCATCGCGGCCGCGACCTCCGCCGCCCACACGGGGAAGTCGACCTCGCACAGCTCCTCGACCACGGCGGCCCGCGAGCGGAAGTACTCGTACACGGACGACCGCGCCAGCCCCGTGCGCTCGGCCAGCGCGGGGAAGGTCAGCGCCTCCGTCCCGCCCTCGGACAGCAGGGTTCGAGCCGCGTCCAGCAGGGCGGCTCGCTGCATCGACCGGTGCTCGGCCACGGAGGCCGCTCGAATCCTTGGCACGTCAACCACTTTACGGACCAGCCAGGCCGGAAGGGAGGAATCATCGCCCGAAGCTCGCCAGCTTGGCCCGCAGCTGCAACACCGACTTGGTGTGGATCTGGCTGACCCGGCTCTCGGTCACCCCGAGCACGTTGCCGATCTCGGCGAGGGTGAGCCCTTCGTAGTAATAGAGGGTGACCACGGTCTTCTCCCGCTCGGGCAGCGTGTTGATCGCCCGCGCGAGGAACCGCCGCAGCTCACGGTCCTCGGCCACCTCCACGGGGTTGTCGGCGGCGGTGTCCTCCAGCGTGTCCATGAAGCTCAGCCCGTCGCCGTCCTCGCCACCGACGTGCAGCAGCTCCTCCAGGGCGACCACGTTGGCCAGCGACAACTGGCTGAACACGGCATGGAGGTCGTCGACCTCCATGCCCAGCTCGGCGGCGACCTCCCCTTCCGTCGGGGTGCGCCGCAGCCGCGCTTCCAGCGTGGCGTAGGCCCGCTCGACGTTCCGTGCCTTCTGCCGGACGGACCGCGGGATCCAGTCCAGCGCCCGCAGCTCGTCGATCATCGCGCCCCGGATCCGGGTGATCGCGTAGGTCTCGAACTTGATCTCCCGCTCGACGTCGAACTTCTCGATCGCGTCGATCAGCCCGAAGACTCCCGAGGAGACGAAGTCGGCCTGCTCCACATTGGGCGGCAGACCGACACTCACCCGGCCCGCCACGTATTTGACGAGCGGCGAGTAGTGCAGGATCAGCTGCTCCCGCAGCCGGTCGTCCCCCGTCGCCTTGTACGACCGCCACAGCTCGTCGAGCGTCGAGGGAGCGGGCGGCCGCACGCTGCCACCGTCGCGGGCGGCTGGGGGGATCGCCGCCCGGTCGGACCCGGAGGTGTGCTGGGGCATTCGTCGCCTTGTGCCGTTCTGCCGTGAAGTGCCGTGTTCTGCCGTCAAGTGGGAGAAGCGAGCGGAGGTGGGGTGTGGTGGGTGGTCCTGGGGGAAGTGGGCCGCCTGGGTGAGCTGTCGGTCTGATGTCGAGTTGGCGCGGTCTGCGCCCGGGCTTTCGTGAGCGTAGCGTGACTGAGGAGTCGCGGTGTGCGAACAGCGAGGCTCCACCCCTGCGCGAGCCCGTTCCACCGGGCACACCACCGCACCCCACGACACGCTCTGCGTGACCGGGCGTAGTCGCCAACTCCGGGAATTCCCAAGGACATAGGGGGTTCCCCCGGACGGCCGAACACGCTGGGTCAGCATGATCCCCGGGCACTCCGGGCCGAGCTCACCGCCTGGCGTGTCAACTTCCAGCCATCGCCGTGTCGTTCGACGTAACCAAGTGCCCGGAGTTCGTACAGTCTCGCGATCGCGTCGTCCAGCGTGGTGCGCGCGCCGCACGCGATCTCGTCGGCGGGGGCCGCGCGGTCTGCGGGCAGGGCGGCGAGGACGGACCGGGAAGCCTGTTCCAGCAGGTCGCGCGGGAGAACCGGTCCCCGCCGCGGCGGGGCCAGCTCACCCATGTCGCCGACGAGTTCGACCACGTCGGCGGCGTCGGTGACCAGGACGGCCTCGCCGCGCAGCAGTTCGTGGACGCCGGCGGAGAGTCCGCTGGTGACCGGCCCGGGCACGCCCATGGTGAACCTGCCCAGGCGCGCGGCGGCCCGCGCGGTGACCAGCGAGCCGCTGCGACAGGCGGCCTCCACCACGACGGTGCCCCTGGTCAGGGCCGCGATCACTCTGTTCCGCAGGATGAACCGGCTCGGCGTCGGATGATCTCCGGGTGGCAACTCGCCCACCACCAGACCCTGTTCGGCGATCCGGTGGATCAGGGCGGTGTGGCCACGGGGGTAGGGCCGGTCGACGCCGCAGGCCAGGACGGCGACGGTGGCCCCGCCGGCGGCGAGGGCGCCGCGGTGGGCGGCCCCGTCGATCCCGTAGGCACCGCCCGAGACGACCACCCAGCCGAGCTCGGCGAGCCCCGAGGCCAGTGTGCCCGCCACATGGGCGCCGTACTCGGTGCAGGCGCGCGCCCCCACGACGGCGACGGACCTGAGCGCCCACATCCGCAGGCTGGGCCGCCCCCGCACCCACAGCCCCATGGGCCGCGCGTCCCCGAGATCATCGAGCTGGCCCGGCCATTCCGCATCCCCCGGGCACACGAACCGCACTCCGGCGCACCGCGCCACCTCGAGATCCCGCTCCGGCTCGGCCCGCCTCGCCCGGGCCACCAGCCCGCCCCAGCGCGTCCCGCTCACGCCCGGCAGAGGCTGCGCGCCGTCCCGCAAGCGCCGCACCACCTCCCCCAACCCGAACTCCCGCAACCACCGCCCCCCGACTTCGTCCCCGGGTTCGACGACCCGAGCGAGGAAGACCCGGTCCAGCAGCTCCGCGTCCGGGTCGCCGCCCGCGGTCATGTCAGGGCCCCGATGGCCATGGGCACGCCCCGCGGCACTCCGGTGCGCAGTTGCAGGGCGAGGCAGACATCGGTGGCGTCCGGGCGGTCGTGGCCGACGAGGTCCGCGACCGTCCAGGCGACGCGCAGCACCCGGTCGATCCCGCGGACCGTGAGCACGCCCCGCTCGAGGTTGCGTTCGGCCTCGTCCATCGCGCCGGCGACGGCGTGGAAGCGGCTGCGCAGCTCCCGGCCGGGCACCTCGCCGTTGGTGCGCCAGGGGGTTCCGGCGAGCCGGGCGGCCGCCCGCTCCCGGGCCGCCCGGACCCGGTCGGCGACGGTGGCGGTGGACTCGCCCCGGGCGCCGGGTTCGGTGAGCTGGGCGCGGGTGACCGGATCGACCTCGACCCGCAGGTCCACGCGGTCCAGCAGGGGACCGGACAGCCGCGCCTGGTAACGGCGGATCGCCGACGGCGGGCAGTCGCACCGGGAGTCCCGCTGGGAGAAGCGTCCGCAGGGGCAGGGGTTGGCTGCCAGGACCATGAGGAACCTGGCGGGGAACCGGACCACGCCCGCGCTGCGCGCGATCACGACGTGTCCGGACTCCAGGGGCTGCCGCAGGGCGTCCAGGGTCTGGCTGTGGAACTCGGGCGCCTCGTCCAGGAACAGCACGCCCCGGTGGGCCAGGGACACGGCACCGGGGCGTGGGATGCCCGGGCCGCCGCCGACGAGCGACTGCATGGTGGCCGAGTGGTGCGGGGAGCAGTAGGGCGCGACGTCGACGAGCGGCTTGCCGGGAGGCAGCAGCCCGGCCACCGAGTGGACCGCCGTGACCTCCAGCGACTCCTCCCGGGTGAGCCGGGGAAGCACGGCGGGCAGACGCTCGGCGAGCATGGTCTTGCCCGCCCCCGGCGGGCCTTCGAGGAACAGATGGTGCCCGCCGGCGGCGGCCACCTCCACGGCCGTACGCGCCGAGGTCTGGCCCACGACATCGGCCAGGTCGTGGTCCTGCTCGTGCTGCGCGGCGCCGACGCCGTACATGCCGGTGGCCGCGCCGGTGCCCGGCATCCGCAGGCCGGCCAGGGGATCCGGGCGCCCCTGGTCGTCGGGCTGCTCCTCGGGGACGGGCTCGTCGGTCAGTACGGCGATCAGCTGCCGCAGGCTGCGGATGCCGAGCACCGACACGCCCGGGACCAGCGAGGCCTCGGCGGCGGCGCACTCCGGTACGACCACCTGCTCATAGCCCGCGCCGGCGGCCGCGAGAACCGCGGGCAGGATGCCCCGCACCGGCCGGACCCGGCCGTCCAGGCCGAGTTCTCCGATCATGACGATGTCGGCGAGGACCCGGGGGTCGATGCGCTCGGCGGCACCGAGCACCGCGCAGGCGACCGCCAGGTCGAATCCGGAGCCGGCCTTCGGCACGGACGCCGGGCTGAGTCCGACGGTGAGCTTCTTCTGCGGCCACTCGCCGCCCGAGTTCACCACCGCCGCCCGAACCCGGTCCCGGCTCTCCGTCAGGCTCTTGTCCGGGAGGCCCACCAGGGTGAAGGCCGCCACTCCGGGTTCCAGGTCGGCCTGGACCTCGACGACCACCCCCTCGACGCCCACCAGGGCCACCGAGCACGTACGGGCGAATCCCATGTCAGGACACCCCCCGCGCGTGCTCGACGGACGGGGCGCCGCGGCGGGGCAGGAGGACGCCGATCAGGTCGATGCGGACGCCTCCCGGTGGGGCTCCTCCGTGGCTCTGGATCCAGCGTTCGGCGAGGACCAGCAGGCGTCGGGCCTTCCCGGGTGTCACTGCGGCCATCGGGTGCTGGAAAGCGCCGCCCCTGCGGGTCTTCACCTCGCAGACGACCAGCGTGTTCCCGTCCCGGGCCACGATGTCGATCTCGCCGGCCCGCCCGCAGCGCCAGTTGCGCTCCAGGATCGTCATACCGGCCGCGGCCAGGCGCCGCGCGGCCAGATCCTCGCCGTACCTGCCGAGTCCACTGCGTGCCTTGCTCATGTCGGCACCACCTCCGGCGCCAACCGTCACGCATCGCACCAGAAGAAGTGGATCTTGGTGAATTACTCGGAGGTTGTGGAAAAGCCCGCCACCCGAAAGGGGAAACAGCAGGTCGTCAGCCGCTCGGAAGCTCGAGGTCGCTCTTGTTCAGCTCCTCGATGTTCACGTCTTTGAACGTGAGGACGCGCACCTGCTTCACGAAACGGGCCGGCCGGTACATGTCCCAGACCCAGGCGTCGGCCATGGACACCTCGAAGAACACCTCGCCCTGGACCGAGTGCACCTGCATCTCGTAGTCGTTGGTGAGGTAGAAGCGCCGCTCGGTCTCGATCACGTATTTGAACAGACCGACGACATCTCGGTACTCCCGGTAGAGCTTCAGCTCCATCTCGGTCTCGTACTTCTCGAGGTCCTCGGCGCTCATGGCATGTTCCCCTTCAGCCGTGCGATCCCACCATTGTGCGCCAGTCCGACGAGCCCTCAGACGATTTCCGTGTCGAGGGTCACGGGCCTGGCCGGGGGACCTTCGTCGAGCAGCCTGCGCAGCAGCTCGGCGAGTCTGGTCGGATACACCGTCTCATGTGCCCGGGTCAGTTCCCGACACGTCCACCAGCGCGCTCCGGCGACACTGCGGCGCTCCAGCTCGGTCAGGCCCAGCGCCGCGGTGGTCGTCCGGGTCGTACGGGCCAGGTAGTACCACTCGTCCTGGTCCCAGCGGCGGCCCGCGAACGGGAAGGAGCACCGCCGGCGCCACAGCACGGGCCCGAGTTCGACGTCGGTGATGCCGGTCTCCTCGGCGAGTTCCCTGAGTGCGGCCTCTTCGCGCGTCTCGGTGCCCTCCAGACCGCCACCGGGGGTGAGCCACCAGTCGTCGGCCGGGTCGTCCGGCTCATGGCCGTGCAGCAGGAGGATGCGGTCCTGGGGGTCGAGCAGGACCACCCGGGCGACCCTGCGCAGACCGCCCTCGTGCGTGTCCTCGCCGGTCCGCGTGGTCTCAGCGGGCACCGGCGGGCTCCGCGCCGCTCCGGGCACGGGAGCGGCCCAGTCGCTTGGCGATCGGGCCGTAGGCGCCCCCGGCGAGGACCAGGACGGCACCGGCGACGATCAGGATTTTGATGGTCTTGATCGGGCCCGGCTGGGAGAGGGCACCCAGGGTCTGGAAGCCGGTGGGGCGCTTGAGCATGCCCTTCATGGGCCAGACGACGGTGTCGACACGGGCGGAGACGGCATCGCGGGACACGGTGCCGCGGGCGGCGTCGGTGAGGTGGGCGGTGGAGTCCAGGGAGCCCTGGCGCTCGTCACCGAGCAGGAAGAGCCGGCCCTTGGGGACGGTCACCGTCGGGAAGTTCTTGATCTCGGCCAGGCTGCCCTTGGGCAGATACGGCTCGTCGATCTGCTTGCCGTTGACGGTGAGTTTGCCGTCGGTGCAGCAGGAGACGGTGTCGCCGCCGACCGCGACGACGCGCTTGACCACGTTGGCGTTGGCGACCCAGTTCTTGTCGCGGAAGACGACCACGTCGCCGCGCTTCACGTCACCGCCGTCGACACGCTGGGCCAGCACCCGGTCGCCGATGTCGATCGTCGGGGTCATCGAGCTGGTGGGCACGGTGTACGGCCGGTAGACCAGCGCTCCCCAGCCGAACCCTCCGAGGAACAGCACCAGGCCCAGCGCCACGGCCAGCCCGGACAGCCGTTGCCCGACCCGGCTGCCGCCGGCCTGTGCCATGCCTGTGCTCCCGCTGCGCGGGGCCGTACGCGTCGTGCTCTCGCCACCCATGGACCCGCACCCTACCCGGCAGTACCGAGCAGGGGCAGCCCCTCTTTCGCAGCGCAGGCCACTGCTTACCGCTTCTTGGACTCCAGGCGGTCCGCCCGCCTGCGCCGCCACACCACCACCGGCAGGACGGCCGCCACCGCGACACCCTCCGGCGCCACCGACAGGGACGCCGCCGCGGAGGACTTGTGGTCCAGGCCCTGGTCGAAGGTGTCCGGGACCGGCAGGGTGCCCCACCGGTTGATCGGCCAGGCCTTGACGATGGCGCGTCCGACGACCTTGTCGACGGGGACCATGCCGTGGTTCTTGTCGGACTGGTTGTAGCGGGAGTCGCGGGAGTCCTGGCGGTGGTCGCCCATCACCCAGATGAAGCCCTTGGGAACCTTCACCTTGAACGTGCCGCCCTGGTCGTCCTGGCTGCACGGTGTGTTGCCGGGGTAGACGAACGGCTCGTTCAGCGCCTTGCCGTTGACCGTCAGCGGGCCGGTGTCCTTGCACTCGACCGTGTCGCCGCCGACGCCGACCACCCGCTTGATCAGGTCCTTCTCCTCGGCGGACGGCATCAGACCGATCCAGCTGAGGACCTTCTGCACGGCGTTCGGTTCGGGCGTCGGCTCGCCCCTCAGCCAGTTGTCCGGGTCGTGGAAGACGACGACCTCCCCGCGCTCGGGCTTGGAGCCGAACCACGGGGTGAGCTTGTCGACCAGGACGCGGTCACCCTGCTGGAGGGTGTTCTGCATCGAGTCCGACGGGATCGAGAACGCCTGCACCAGGAACGTCTTGATCAGCAGCGCCAGGACCAGCGCGATGCCGATCAGGATCGGCAGCTCCTTCCAGAAGGAGCGCGGCTTCTTCGGCCGGTGTACGCCCTCGTCCGTACCCTCGCCCTGCGTCCCGGGCTGTCGCTCCCCCTCCGGCGTGCCGCCGTCGGCCGCCGAGAAGTCGGAGTTCCCGGAAGTCACGGCGCCGTCCGGCGCGGGGACGTCCGCCTCCACGGGGTGCCCGCGGTGCTCCTCGCCGCCGTGTCCCGACCGTGCGCCAACCGCCACATCCCCCACGCCAACTCCTTACTCTCTGCCGCCGCCTGCCCCATCCACGGTGCAGGCCCACCACTCCCATAACGAGCGGGAGTTCCGCAGGGGTCGGGAGATGGGTCATTGCGTTCGGATCGTCGGAGGCAACCCTATGCGACAGCGGAGGGGCCGCGGTCGACCCCGACACGGAGTTGGCGACGCTTGCGAAGGTTTTAGGTTCATCGAGGCTGGTCCAGTGGCCGATGGGCCAGCCGATGACCATGGCGCGGCCGACCACGGAGCCCTCGGAGACCGTGCCGCCGTACGGGGTGTTCTGGTGGGCGCGGGAGTCCGCGGAGTTGTCCCGGTGGTCGCCCATCACCCACAGCCGTCCCTCGGGCACGGTGATGTCGAAGGGAGTGGAGGAGGGGGCGTTGCCGGGGTACAGGTAGTCCCCTTCGGTCAGCGGCGCGCCGTTGACGGTGACCCGGCCCTGCGTGTCACAGCACTTGACGTGGTCGCCGCCGACCCCGATCACCCGCTTGATCAGGTCCTTCTCGTTGTCGGAGGGCAGCAGGCCGATGAAGGTGAGGCCTTCCTTGACCTGCTTGACCACGATGGGGTCGTTCTTCTTGATCGTCTGCTCGTCGGCCAGCCAGCCACCCGGGTCGTGGAAGACGACGACGTCCCCGCGCTGCGGCTTGGAGCCGAACCACGGGGTGAACTTGTCGACCAGGACGCGGTCGCCGATCCGGATCGTCTGCTCCATGGAGCCCGACGGGATCACGAACGCCTGGACGAGGAAGGTCTTCAGGACCAGCGCTATGAGGACGGCGACACCGACCAGAAGAGGGATCTCCCGAACGGCTGAACGCCTGCGCTTGCGCTTCACCTTGCGCTGGAGCTGGCGCCGCTCCGCGCGCGTGCGGCCACCGCCCGGCGCGGAGGTGCGGCGGGTCCCGGTGGGCAGCAGGTTGTCGGCGGGCGTGGCGGGCACACCGCGCGGTTTGCCGCGGTTACCCATGCGCACCCTCCGCAACGGGCACGCGCGCGTACGCGGCCGGACGGTGCAGACGGGTGAGATGGTCGTACGGCCATACGATCCAGTCGGCCCGGCCGATGACCTCGCCGACGGGGACCATGCCGCCGCCGGGCGAGCCGAGGTGGTCGCGGGAGTCGCTGGAGTCGCTGCGGTGGTCCCCGAGGAGGAACAGGCGGCCCGCGGGCACGACGACGTCGAAGGGGACGGTGGACGGGGTGTCCCCGGGATGGAGGAACGCCGTCTCGTCGACCGGTCGGCCGTTCACCTCAAGCCTCCCCTCCTTGTCGCAGCACACCACATGGTCTCCCCCCACCCCCACAACGCGTTTGACGTAGTCGGCGTCCCCGAAATACCCGGTGCCGTCGAAGACAACCACGTCACCGCGGCGCGGTTGGGCACCGAAACGGTACGCCAACTTATTTACGAGGACGCGGTCGCCGACCCTCAATCCCTGTTCCATGGATCCGCTCGGAATCTGGAACGGTTGCACCACGAAAGCGTTGAGGAGCAGCAAAAACACCAGGCAGACGAAGAGGGTGAGGGTGATCCTGCCGCCCGGCAGCCACTCGGTGATCCGCGCCACCAACGCGGAACGCGACCGGCCCTCCGGCCCCGGAGTACCGGGATGGGAGGAGCGGTCGCGTTCCGTCGGCTGTGCTTCGGTGTCCATCGGAGCCAGATGCTATCCGGCTCCGCCGTGACCCCGGGAAAGCGCTCAGCTGTCGCGCTTCTCCTTGATCTTCGCGGCCTTGCCGCGCAGGTCACGGAGGTAGTACAGCTTGGCGCGACGCACGTCACCGCGGGTGACGAGCTCGATCTTCTCGACGATCGGGGTGTGCACCGGGAAGGTGCGCTCGACGCCGACGGAGAACGAGACCTTGCGGACCGTGAAGGTCTCGCGGACACCGGAACCCTGGCGGCGGATCACAACGCCCTTGAACTGCTGCACACGGGAGCGGTTGCCCTCGATGACGCGCACGTGGACGTTGACGGTGTCACCCGGGCGGAAGGCCGGGACGTCGCTGCGCAGCGACGCGGCGTCGACGGAGTCGAGCAGGTGAGACATTTCGTCTGCTTTCTTCGCTGATGCCACAGGTCATCAACGGAAACTAGGTGTACAAGAGGGGTGCCGTGCGGGTCGGGACGGGCGTCGTGTCCCCCTGTGGCAGGGGCGCACGCCGGACGGGCGCACAACAGCGGTCTATTCTTCCACGTCACCGGTCCTGCGCCAAAATCGGCCGTACGGCTCACCCTCCGGGTCCGGTGCCCAGCCCAGGATGGAGAGCATCTCGCGGTCCTTCTTGTCGAAGGCCTTGGGGTCGCAGCGCTCGATGAGGTCGGGCCGGTTGCGGGTCGTGCGCCTGAGGGCCTCGTCGCGGCGCCAGCGGGCGATCCTGCCGTGGTGGCCGCTGAGCAGCACGTCCGGGATGTCCCGGCCACGCCAGACGGGCGGCTTGGTGTAGACGGGGCCTTCCAGGAGGCCGGCCATCGCGCCGGGCGCGAAGGAGTCGTCCCGGTGGGACTCGGCGTTGCCGAGGACCCCGGGCAGCAGCCGGGCCACGGCCTCGGTGACGACCAGTACGGCGGCCTCGCCGCCGGCGAGCACGTAGTCGCCGATGGAGACCTCGTAGACGGGCATCCGGGTCGCGTACTCGTCCATGACGCGCCGGTCGATGCCCTCGTAGCGGGCCGGGGTGAAGATCAGCCAAGGGCGCTCGGAGAGCTCCACGGCCAGTTCCTGGGTGAAGGGGCGGCCGCTCGGGGTGGGGACGATCAGCGCGGGAGCCTGAGCGCCGCTCTCGTAGCCGTCGGCGAGGACCGTGTCCAGGGCGTCGCCCCAGGGCCCGGTCTTCATGACCATGCCGGGACCGCCGCCGTACGGCGTGTCGTCGACCGTGTTGTGCCGGTCGTACGTCCAGGTGCGCAGGTCGTGGACGTGGACGTTCAGCTGTCCACGCGCGCGTGCCTTGCCGACGAGGGAGACGTTCAGGGGCTCCAGGTACTCGGGGAAGATGGTGACGACGTCGAGCCTCATGCGCTGTCGTCCCTGGAGGAGGCGATCTCGGCGCGGTCGTCGATCAGGCCCGGCGGAGGCGCGATGACCGCCTTCTGCTCCTCCAGGTCGATCTCGGTGACGATCTCCTCCACGAAGGGGATCAGCACCTCGCTGCCGTCCGGGCGCTCCACGATGAAGAGGTCCTGGGAGGGCAGGTGCGAGATCTCGGTGATCCGGCCGACCTCCGTGCCGTCCTCGGTCACCACGTCGAGGTCGATGAGCTGGTGGTCGTAGTACTCGTCCTCGCCCTCGGGGAGTTCCTCGGGGTCGATCTCGGCGATCAGCAGGGTGTTGCGCAGGGCCTCGGCGGCGTTGCGGTCGCCGACGCCCTCGAAACGCAGGAGGAGGCGGCCGCTGTGGACGCGGCCGGTGGCGATGGTGAGGGGCCCGGCGGAGGCCGGGTCGGTGGCCAGGACGGCGCCCGGCGCGAGCCGCAGCTCCGGCTCGTCGGTGCGTACCTCCACGGTGACCTCGCCCTTGATGCCATGGGCACGGCCGATCCGCGCGACTACCAGCTGCACGTGTCCAAATCTCCTGTCGTACGACTACGGGCCGGGGACGGCCCAGTGGCCCTCCCCGGCCCGAGCCGGTTGCGATGAAGCGTCAGCGGACGTGGTCCACGTCGACGAGGTCGACACGGACACCGCGGCCGCCGATGGCGCCCACGACGGTACGCAGAGCACGGGCGGTACGGCCGTTGCGACCGATCACCTTGCCGAGGTCGTCGGGATGGACCCGGACCTCCAGCACGCGCCCGCGGCGCAGGTCGCGCGAGGCGACCTGCACATCGTCAGGGTTGTCGACGATGCCCTTCACGAGGTGCTCAAGCGCCTCTTCGAGCATGCTGCTCAGGCCTCGGTCGACTCGGACTCAGCCGCAGCCTCGTCCTTCTTCTCAGCCTTCTTCTTCTGGGTGATCGCCTCACCCTTGCCCTCGTCGTCACCGCCGAGAGCCTCGAACGACGGACGGGCCGACTTCGGCTCGGCGACGAGCAGCGGCGCGGGGGCCGGCTCACCCTTGAACTTCTGCCAGTCGCCGGTCTTCTTCAGGATGGCGAGGACAGGCTCGGTCGGCTGAGCGCCGACACCGAGCCAGTACGCCACGCGCTCGGCGTCCACCTCGATGACCGACGGGTTGTAGGTCGGGTGGTACTTGCCGATCTCCTCGATGGCCCGGCCGTCACGGCGGGTACGGGAGTCGGCGACGACGATGCGGTAGTGAGGCGAACGGATCTTGCCCAGACGCTTCAGCTTGATCTTGACTGCCACGGGAGTGGGTTCTCCTGGATTTGACGTGGTTGGGCACGGCGAGCTGCCGCGTGGGGTTGCGGTACCCGAGTGCCCGACGGACGCGTCAGCCGGAGGAGAGAGGGGTCCTGTGCGGCTGTCGAGTACAGCTAGCCATTGTGCCATACGCGGCGGGTCGCTTCTGGCCGAGGGGGCGTGAACCGCGCTTGGGCATGCCTGGGAGGCACCCGGCGTGGAGGTGAGGTACGTCGGGTGCGCGGGGCCCGGCGGGGGAAGCCGGGTACGGCTGCCACGAGCAGCCGTACCCCTAGCTCGCCGCCGCCCCCACGACCTCCGGGATGCGGAACGGCTTGCCGCAGCCGCCGCACACGATGGGGGCCTGGGCCAGGACCGACGGGACCACCCGGACGTTGCGGCCGCAGTCGCAGACCGCCTTGACACGGACTCCGCCGCCGGAGGATCCGTGGCGGGCGGCCGGGCCGCGGAACGTACGGGAGGTGTCGGCGGACGTGGCTGCGGTGTGGGCCTTCAAGGCACGCTGCAGCCGCTCGATCGTCGGACGGTAGCGTCGCTTCGCCTCGGGGTTGAGCGTGACCAGGGAGAAGCCGCTGCTGGGGTGCGGTTCCTCGGGGTGGTCCAGGCCCAGCTCCTCGGCGATGGCGAGGAAACGACGGTTGTGGTAGCGGCCGGCGCGGGAGGTGTCGCGGACTCCGCGGGCGGCGGCGATGCCGTGGACTGCCTCGTGGAGCAGTCGCTCGAAGGAGAGTTCGTGACCGCACGCGGACGACGACTCCCCGATCAGGGACTCTGGCGCGGCAAGGTCCGGCAGCTCGGGGTGGTACCGCTGAATGTCGGCCCACGCCTGCGCCAGCTCTGCGGCGAGAACAGGTGGTGTCTGTGTCGTGCTCACGTAATGACAACGAGCGGGGGTGCCGCTGTGTTCCTATTCCGGGGCATCCCAAATAATTTGCACGTACCCGTCAGTTGCCACTGATGCGTCCTGACGAGGGCGGGTGCGCTGATCTGCGGAGAAGTCTCACAGCTCATACCAAGCCGGTGCGTAGTCTGACGTACGACCCGGCATGTACGCCTCGTGTGGCTGGGAGCGATGGATGCGCAAGAGGCCTTTCGGTCGCTCTCGCGGAACGGGCCGCTGTCTCACTCAGCGTCCGCGACGACGGCGACGTTACCGCGCGCCTGCTCGGGCTCCGGCACCGGCTCGTCCCCCAGGTTGCGTGGATGTGAAATCTCGCCACAGACGCGCGCCGGCTCCAAGCGGGGTGCCACGACCCCTGGACGGCACCGCGAGCCGGGAGTTACCTGGCATACGTGGGTAGTGCGAGCGCACGGCACGGGGGCCACGCAATCGGGCACTGCGGCGAACTGTCGGCGGATTGGGGCGCTTACCTATGACACCTACGCTCGTGCGGGAACACCTGTCTCATGCGGGTTCCGTACCACCCCGCGTGAACCTGTGCGCACGCGCGCGTGACTGGTCGGAGATCCAGGAGCGGATGCTGGTGCCGCTCTACGAGGCCGTCTACGAGCGACTTGAAGTGGGCCCGGCCACAAGGCTGCTGGGCCTGCGCTGCGGCTCCGGGCTCGCCCTGCTGATGGCTCTCTCCAGAGGGGCCGCGGCCACCGGTGTCGACTCCTCCCCCGAACGGCTCGCCCTGGCGCGCGAGCGACTGCTGCCGGAGGTACCGCGCGGCACGCGCGCGCGTACGGGCGTGAAACTCGTCGAGGGGTTACCCGGGGACGCGGCCGACGCGGAGACGCCCGCGTACACCATGGTGACCGTCTTCGAGCCGATCGGCTGTCTGGCGGGCGACTCCGAGGGGCTCGGCGAACTGCTGGCGGCCGCGCTGCCGCTGGCCGGACGCGGCGCGGCCGTGGTGCTGGCCGGCTGGGGTCCGCCGGAGCGCTGCGCCACCTCCTCGGTGCTGCGGGTGGCGACGAAACCGGCCGATCCGCTGCGCGGCGCGGGCAGCTGGCGCCCCGCCCGCCGTGACGACCTGGAGGAGGTCGCCCATCGGGCCGGGCTGAAGCCGGACGGCTCGGGGCGGGTGGCCTGCCCGTTCGGGTACGCCGATGTGGACAGCGCCGCACGCGGTCTGCTGTCGACGGGCCTGTTCGACGCGGCGATCGCGGCGACCGACCCGAAGCAGGTGGACAAGGAGCTGACGGAGTCCCTGCATCCGCACCGGCGCGAGGACGGCACCGTGTGGATGCCGAACGTGTTCCGTTACCTGATCGCCCGCGTTCCCTAGGTCCAGGAGCGCGACGGCCGGGCTCAGGTTCCGTCGGCCTCCTTGCTCAGGCGGGTGATCCCGGCGATCCGGTATGCCTCCGCCTCCTCCAGCGTCTCGTTGTCCAGGAGCGCCTGGGCCAGCGCGTCGAGGCGGCCGCGGTGGTCGCGGAGTTTGCGGCAGGCCTCCTCGTAGCACTCGTCGACGATCCGGCGCATCTCGTGGTCGATCACGTCGAGGGTGTGCGGGGCGGCCGCGAGGCCGTACGCCTGCTGGGCGTCGCTCGGGAGGGCCGACAGGCGGCCGACGCGTTCGCTCATGCCCCAGCGGGCCACCATCCCGCGTGCGATGTTGGTGACCTGTTCGAGGTCGTTCTCCGCGCCTGTGGTGACGACTCCGTAGACGACGTCTTCCGCCGCCATCCCGCCCAGGGCGCCGATGATGCGGCCGCGCAGGTACTCCTCCGAGTGCGCGTACCGCTCCACCTCGGGCGTGGACATGGTCACCCCGAGCGCCCGGCCGCGCGGCACGATGGTGATCTTGCGGACGGGGTCGGCGCCGGGCTGCAGCATGCCGAGGAGGGCGTGGCCGCTCTCGTGGTACGCGGTGCGGCGGCGGTCCTCCTCGGGCATCACGAGGGTGCGTTCGGCGCCCAGCTGGACCTTCTCCAGCGCCTCGGACAGGTCGGCGGCGGTCACCTGCTGCTGTTTGCGCTTGACCGCCAGCAGAGCGGCCTCGTTGGCGAGATTGGCCAGATCCGCACCCGTCATGCCCGGGGTCACGCGTGCCATCCGGGGCAGGTCCACGTCGGGCGCGAGCGGGATCTCCCGGGTGTGGATCCGCAGGATCGCCTCGCGGCCACCGCGGTCCGGCGGGGCCACGTTGACCACCCGGTCGAAGCGGCCGGGCCGGGTCAGCGCCGGGTCCAGGACGTCCGCGCGGTTCGTCGCGGCGATGACGATCACGCCCTCCGAGCCCGAGAAGCCGTCCATCTCCGTGAGGATCTGGTTCAGCGTCTGCTCGCGCTCGTCGTGACCGCTCACCGAGGCGCCGCCGCCGCGGGCCCGTCCGATGGTGTCGATCTCGTCGATGAAGATGATCGACGGCGCCACCTTGCGGGCCTCGGCGAACAGTTCGCGGACGCGGGACGCGCCGACGCCGACGATCATCTCGATGAACTCGGACGCCGAGGCGGAGAAGAACGGCACACCGGCCTCACCGGCGACCGCTCGGGCCAGCAGGGTCTTGCCGGTGCCGGGCTGCCCCGCGAGAAGCACACCGCGGGGCAGCTTGGCGCCCATCCTGCGGTAGGCGTCGGGGTGTTCCAGGAAGTCGACGACGTCGTCCAGTTCGCCCTTGACCTCGTCGATTCCGGCCACGTCCGCGAAGGTCGTGCGCCCGGCACTCGGCAGCCCGACCGGCTTGGGCGGCGCCTTGCGGCCGAACATGCCGCCCGCGCCACCCAGGCCGGCGCCGATCCGGCGCGCGACGAAGACCCATACCGCGACCAGGAGCACGATCGGGACGAGGGAGATCAGCAGGTTGGACAGGAAGCTGCGCTGCTGCACCACCGGCCGTGCGGTCACCGTGACGCCGTGGCTGCTCAGGTTCTGCCACAGCTTGTCGTCCGCGAAGGCCGGGCGCTGGGTCTTGAACTTGGTGTACGTGCCACCGCCCTCGGGATCGGCGCGGGGGCTCTTGAGCTGGCCCTGGATCGCGTCACCCTTGGAGTAGATCTTGGCGACGTTGCCGTCACCGACCTCCCTGCTGAACTCCGTGTACGAGATCGTGGGCTCGTTTCCCTGGCCGAGGTAGTTCAGGCCGATGTAGGCCAGCAGGAAGACGATCACCGCGGTGACGAGCAGGCCCCACCATTTGCCGCCGCGCAGCCTCTGGCGCCCGGTCGGCCGCGCCGACTCGTCCGGGGTGCCCTCGGCGCGCCACGGCTGGTCAGGGGCCTTGCGTGGTGGCGCGGCATTGCTCATACCTGGACGCTACGGCACATGAAAGATCACGGCATGCGCTGAGGGCGCCCCCCTCGAACGGGGGGGGCGCCCTCGGTGACGCTCGGTGTGCGGGACGTGTCAGCCCATGAACTTCTTGAACTCGTCCGGCAGCTCGAAGTCCTGACCGCCCTGCTGCGGCAGCCCGAAGGCGCCTCCGCCCTGAGCGGCCGCCTCGCGGCGCTGGGCCTCCTCCAGCTCCTGCTGCTTGCGCTTCATCGGGTTGCCGGAGCGCTGCTTGCCCTTGGCCTTCTTCGGCTGCTTCTTGGTCCGGCCGGGGCCGCCGCCCATGCCCGGGATCCCCGGCATGCCGGGCATGCCGCCGCCCTGGGCCATGCGGGACATCATCTTGCGGGCTTCGAAGAACCGCTCGACCAGGTTCTTGACCGCGCTGACATCGACGCCGGAACCCTTGGCGATACGGGCGCGGCGGGAGCCGTTGATGATCGTCGGGTCCTGGCGCTCACCCGGGGTCATCGACTTGATGATCGCGGCGGTGCGGTCGACGTCCCGCTCGTCCAGGTTGTTGATCTGGTCCTTGATCTGGCCCATGCCCGGGAGCATGCCGAGCAGCTTGGAGATGGAGCCCATCTTCCTGACCTGCTCCATCTGGGCCAGGAAGTCGTCCAGGGTGAAGTCCTGGCCCTTCTTGGACGCCAGCTTCGAGGCCATCTTCTGGGCCTCTTCCTGGCTGAACGTCTTCTCCGCCTGCTCGATCAGGGTGAGCAGGTCACCCATGTCGAGGATGCGGGAGGCCATCCGGTCAGGGTGGAACGCGTCGAAGTCGTCGAGCTTCTCGCCGTTCGACGCGAACATGATCGGCTTGCCGGTGATCTGGCGGATCGAGAGGGCCGCACCACCGCGGGCGTCACCGTCGAGCTTGGAGAGGACCACACCGTCGAAGCCGACGCCGTCACGGAAGGCCTCGGCGGTGTTGACGGCGTCCTGACCGATCATCGCGTCGACGACGAACAGGATCTCGTCCGGGGAGACCGCGTCACGGATGTCCGCGGCCTGCTGCATCATCTCCTGGTCGATGCCGAGGCGGCCGGCGGTGTCCACGATCACGATGTCGTGGACCTTGGACTTCGCGAAGTCGATGGAGTCCTTGGCGACCTTGACCGGGTCGCCCACGCCGTTGCCCGGCTCCGGGGCGTAGACGGCGACACCGGCGCGCTCGGCGACGACGCTCAGCTGGTTGACGGCGTTCGGGCGCTGGAGGTCGGCGGCGACCAGCAGCGGCGAGTGGCCCTGGTCCTTCAGCCACTTGCCGAGCTTGCCCGCGAGGGTGGTCTTACCGGCACCCTGCAGACCCGCGAGCATGATCACGGTGGGGGGCTGCTTGGCGAAGCGCAGGCGCCGGGTCTCGCCACCGAGGATGGTGACCAGTTCCTCGTTGACGATCTTCAGGACCTGCTGGGCCGGGTTCAGCGCCTTGGAGACCTCGGCGCCGAGCGCGCGCTCCTTCAGGTTCTTGACGAAGGAGCGGACGACGGGCAGCGCCACGTCCGCTTCGAGGAGCGCGATGCGGATCTCACGTGCGGTGGCGTCGACGTCCGCCTCGGAGAGCCGTCCCTTGCCGCGCAGGTTCTTGAAAGTCGCTGACAGGCGATCGGAGAGAGTGTCGAACACGGCGCTCGCGGTCCTCGGGGTCGGGGATGGCTTCTGGGAATCGCCCTCCAGGGTATCCCGGCGGTGAACTCACCGGGGCAGGGTCATCCCCGCAGGGTCTCCTCGAGTACCCGCGCCAGCGACGCCGCGTCCTCTCCGGGCAGGGGCGCGCCCGTGCCGGTGGTGACGTAGAAGGCGTCGACGGCGTTGGCACCGAGGGTGCTGACGTGCATGCTGCGCACCCGTACCCCGGCCTTCTCCAGGGCCATTCCGATGCGGAACAGCAGTCCGGGAGCGTCCTGCGTCCGCACCTCGATCACCGTGGCGTGGTGGGAGGCCGCCGGGGCCACCGTCACGCGCGGGGGCGGGGCCGCCCAGCCGCGGCGGCGCGGATAGGCCGCGTCCCGCACGGCGAGGCGGCCGGGGATGTCGAGCGTGCCGTCCAGGGCGCGGACCAGGTCCGCGCGCAGCCGGGCGGCCTGGGGCAGGGAGCCGTACTCGGCGGCGACCCGCCAGTTCAGCAGCAGGACCGAGCCGTCGTCGACGTCGTCGGGCAGGCGCAGGGTCCGTAGCTCGGCCGTGCGGACGGTCAGGCGGTGCACGGCGAGGACGCCGGCGACCGCGGGCAGCACGGCGGGCTGGTCCGGTACGGCGATGACCAGCTCCACGCCGAGCGGCTCGGGCTCGCCGGAGGGCTCCTCCTCCGCGACCGGTTCCGTCTGCGCGCGCAGGGCGAGGACCGGGCTGCCGGTGCGGAAGGCCTCGATGGCGAGACGCTCCTGCTCGGCCGTGGGAGCGGCGGGCTCGGGTTCGTCGAGGTCGTTGCCGGCGAGGACGGCACAGACGCGCCGCACCAGGTCGGCGACGAGGGAGCCGCGCCAGGACGACCAGGCGGCGGGGCCGGTGGCGAGGGCGTCCGCCTCGGTGAGGGCGTGCAGGAGTTCCAGGGTGCTCTGCGTGCCGACGGCCTCGGCTACCGAGCGGACCGTCGCCGGGTCCTCCAGGTCGCGCCGGGTGGCCGTCTCGATCAGCAGCAGATGGTGCCGTACCAGCGTCGACAGCACCGCCACGTCCGTGCGGTCGAAGCCGATGCGCGCGGCGACGTCCCTGGCGATGATCTCGCCGGCGACGGAGTGGTCGCCGGGCCAGCCCTTGCCGATGTCGTGCAGCAGGGCGGAGACGAGGAGCAGGTCCGGGCGGCTGACCCGGCGGGTCAGCTCGGAGGCGCGGACCGCCGTCTCGATCAGGTGCCGGTCCACGGTCCAGATGTGGACGGCGTTGCGCTGCGGGCGGCAGCGGACCCGCTCCCAGTCGGGCAGGAGCCGGCTGATCAGGCCTTCCGCCTCCAGGGCCTCCCAGACGTCGATCGTCGGGCGGCCGGAGCCGAGCAGGGTCACCAGTTGTTCGCGTGCCTCGGCGGGCCAGGGGGTGGGCAGCGGGCGTGCGATGGCGGCCATGCGCCGTACGGCGTGCAGGGAGAGCGGGAGTCCGGCCTGCGCGGCGGCGGCCGCGGCGCGCAAGGGAAGCGCGGGGTCGCGTTCGGGGCGCGCTGCACGGGCGAGCACCACCTCGCCGTCCTGCTCCACCACGCCCTCGGCCAGCGGGGAGCGCTCGGCGGCCGGCTTGCCGCCGCCCAGCATGGCGCGCAGGCGCGGGCGGACGGCCCGCGAGCGCAGCACGCGCCCCACCTCGCGCCAGGTGACGTCACTGGCGTACGAGATCACGCGCGCGGCTTCGTACACCTGCCGCAGCAGGGTGTCGGCGTCCAGCAGGCCCAGCTCGGCCGCCACCTGGTCCTGCTCCTGCAGCGCCAGCCGGTCGGTGGCCCGGCCGGTGGCCAGATGGAGGGCGTCCCTGACGTCGAGCAGGCGCCGGCGGGCGTCCGCGAGGCCTTCGCGCGGGGCGTCGGCCAGCCAGGAGGCGGCCACGGCGCGCAGGGCGGTGGCGTCCCTGAGGCCGCCGCGGGCCTCCTTGAGGTCGGGTTCCAGGAGGTACTGCAGCTCGCCCTGGCGTTCGGCGCGGTCGGCGCAGAGTTCCTGGAGTTGGGGGAGGCGCTTGGGCGCCTGGTTGCGCCAGTCGGCAAGGACGGCGGTGCGCAGGCCGGCGGTGAGGCCGAGGTCGCCGGTGAGGTGACGGGCGTCCAGCAGGCCGAGTTGGACTTTCAGATCCTCTCCGGCCGTCTTGCGGGCCTCCGCCGGGGTGCGGACGGAGTGGTCGAGGGCGAGGCCCAGGTCCCACACGGGGTACCACAGGCGGTCGGCCAGGGCGGCCACCGCGCCGGGGTCGCTCCCGTCGTGAAGCAGCAGGAGGTCCAGGTCGCTGCGCGGGGACAGCTCGCCGCGGCCGTAGCCGCCGACGGCGACGAGCGAGACGCCCGTGAGTCCCCTGGCCGCCGCGGTGAACAGTCCGGCGAGCCAGTCGTCGGTCAGTTCGGCGAGGGCGGCGCGGCGCGGCGGCCCGGACCGCGCCCCCTCGGTGAGGAGGCGCAGCCGGGCCGCCGCGTAGCCGCTGGGTCCCGAGTCATCCGCTTCTTTCCGCACATCCGTACCCGTCACCCAGCGACTCCCGTTCCTTTGTCGTGTCAGAGCGCGTCCGGGCCGCGCTCGCCAGTGCGGACGCGTACGGCCGTCTCGACCGGCAGGGACCAGACCTTGCCGTCACCGATCTTGCCGGTGCGGGCCGCCTTGACGATCACCTCGACGAGCTCCTCGGCGTCGTCGTCCTCGGCCAGCACCTCGATGCGGATCTTGGGGACCAGGTCGACGGTGTACTCGGCACCGCGGTAGACCTCGGTGTGGCCCCGTTGACGACCGTAACCGCTCGCCTCGGTGACCGTCAGCCCGTGAACGCCGAAGGCCTGAAGGGCCTCCTTGATCTCGTCCAGCCGGTGGGGCTTGACGACGGCGGTGATGAGCTTCATGCGTCCACCTTCTTGGTCTGCGTGGCGGCCAGGGCCGGCCCGGCCGCGACGGAGCCCAGGACACCGCCGCCCGCGCCGCTGAAGTCGTATGCGGTCTCGGCGTGCTCTGCCTGGTCGATGCCGGAGATCTCCTCGTCCTCGGAGACCCGCATTCCGATGGTCTTGTCGAGCAGGAAGGCGAGGATCGCGGAGGCGATCAGGGAGTAGGCGAGGACCGCGAAGACACCGGCGCACTGCTTCCACAGCTGCGTGAAGGTGTGGTCGCCGTACAGGACGCCCGTCGCGGTGGACTGGCCCTTGCCGGTGGCGAAGAAGCCGATGAGCAGGGAGCCGATGATTCCGCCGACCATGTGGACGCCGACGACGTCGAGCGAGTCGTCGTAGCCGAACCTGAACTTCAGGCCGACGGCCGCGGCGCAGGCGACACCGGCGATGGCACCGACGGCGATCGCGCCGAGCGGGGAGACCGCGCCACCGGACGGGGTGATCGCGACCAGTCCGGCGACCGCCCCGGAGGCGGCGCCCAGCGTGGTGAACGCGCCGTGCCGGATCTTCTCGTAGGCGAGCCAGGCCAGCATGGCGGCAGCGGTGGCGACCTGCGTGTTGACGAACATCAGCGCGCCGACGCCGTCGTCGTTGCCGAGCCACGAGCCGGCGTTGAAGCCGAACCAGCCGAACCACAGCAGACCTGCGCCGAGCATGACCAGCGGGAGGCTGTGCGGGCGCATCGGATCCCTCTTGAAGCCGACGCGCTTGCCGATGACCAGGATCACGCCGAGGGCGCCGGCACCGGCGTTGATGTGGACCGCCGTACCACCGGCGAAGTCGATCACACCGAGCTTGTAGGCCCAGCCGTCTGCGCCCCAGACCCAGTGGGCGACCGGGACGTAGACGATCGTGGCCCACAGCGCGATGAAGAGCGACCACGCCGAGAACTTGACGCGGTCCGCGAGGGCGCCGCTTATCAGGGCCGGTGTGATGATGGCGAACATCATCTGGAAGACCATGAAGACGAAGATCGGGATGTTGTAGCCGTCCCAGAGCTGCGTCAACCCGATGTTGCTGAGCCCGAACCAGTCGGAGTTCCAGCCGATGAGGCTGTTGTTCGTGCCGAAGGCGAGGGAGAAGCCGTAGAGCACCCACAGGATGGTGACGATGCCCATGCTGATGAAGCTCATCATCAGCATGTTGAGGGTGCTCTTGACGCGGACCATGCCTCCGTAGAAGAAGGCCAGGCCCGGTGTCATGATCAGCACCAGGGCGGAACAGATGAGCATGAAGCCTGTGTTCGCGGATGACAGCTTGGGTGCCTCCGCGGCAAGCGTGATGGCTGGTGCCATCGGCGTCTCCTCGTCGGTTGTACGGCCCCGTGCGGGCGGTGCCTGAGCGGTCCGGTCAGTGAGGGGTGGGCCGGTTATGCGCCATGAGAGTGGCGCAGCGCGGTTTCGGTGGAAGCCCCTCGCTGTTTCGCCGGGGTGACGAAGACGCCCTGTGTGTTACGCGTCGATGAAGTGCGAGATGTTCGGCCGCGGGATCGTTATCGTGGCGCAACCTTCCTCGGAAGGAAGAAACCGGCCGCGGCGGGCCTCTCGATGACCTGGCATGGGGGAGCCGAGTCGGGCAGTTCGGGAGGACCGGCCGCGGCCGGGGCATGCGTGTTCTGCGCGGGTCAGACCGCCTCCGCGGTCTCGGGCAGGTCCACGGCGAGCTGGTCGGTGAGGTCGACCACGGCGGTGAGATCGCCGAAGTCGCGCACGGCCGTGTCGACCGTCTTTCGAATACGAGTGTTCACACGCTCGGAGCGGACCTTCCTGGCGACCCCCATGGCCTGCGAGGCGTACTCCGAGCTGCGCTCGGGCTCGCGCCGGAGCAGGTGCACGGTGGCCATGCCGATCAGGTTCAGCGCGTACGACCGCTGGTGTTCGCCGTCCTTGGCGAACAGCTCCACCGCCCGCTGCATCAGCGGCTCGGCCAGCGACGCGTAAGTGGGGCTGCGGCCGGCGACGTAGGCGAGGTCGCGGAAGGAGTGGGAGTTCTCCCCGTACAGCTCGGCCTCGGAGAAGAAGCGGATCCAGTCGGGGTCCGGCTCGTCCCACTCGTCGGCCTCGGAGAAGGTGTCCTCGGCCATCCGGACCGCCCGCTTGCACTTGCCGGGCTGGCCCATGTTGGCGTAGGCGCGGGCCTCCATCGCATACAGCATGGACTGGGTGCGCGGGCTCGCGCAGTCGCGGCTGCCGTACTGCGCGAGGTGGATCAGCTCCAGGGCGTCGTCGGGCCGGCCGAGGTGGATCATCTGGCGGCTCATGCTGGAGAGGATGTAGGACCCGAGCGGTTTGTCCCCGGCCTCCTTGGCGGCGTGCAGGGCGAGGACGAAGTACTTCTGCGCGGTGGGCTGCAGCCCGACGTCGTACGACATCCAGCCCGCGAGTTCGGCGAGTTCGGCGGCCACCTTGAAGAGCTTGCGGGTGGTGGCCCCGGGCTGGGGTTCCTGAAGGAGGTCGGTGACCTCGTGAAGCTGGCCCACCACCGCCTTGCGGCGCAGGCCACCGCCGCACTGGGCGTCCCACTGCCGGAACATCCGGGTGGTGGACTCCAGCAGGTCGAGTTCGGGCTTGGAGAGCCGGCCGGGCCTGCGGGACTCGAGGAGCGGCTCGGGCTCGGGCGGGACCGGCGAGGACGGGGTCGGCACCAGCCAGCGCTGCATGGGCTCGATCAGGGACGGGCCCGCGGACAGGGCCAGCGAGGTCCCGAGGAAGCCGCGCCGCGCCAGCATCAGATCGCTGCGGGAGAACTCGCTGAGCAGGGCCACCGTCTGCGGGCCCGTCCAGGGAAGGTCGACACCGGTCGCGGAGGGTGACTGGCGAGCGGCCCGCAGGCCGAGGTCCTCGATGGAGACGACACAACCGAAGCGCTCGGAGAACAGCTCGGAGAGGATCCGCGGGATCGGCTCGCGCGGGTTCTCCCCGTCCAGCCAGCGGCGCACCCGCGAGGTGTCGGTGGAGATGTGGTTGGCACCCAACTGGCGTGCCCTGCGGTTCACCTGGCGCGCCAGCTCGCCCTTGGACCAGCCGCTGCGCACGAACCACGAGCCGAGCAGCTCGTTGGGGCGCTTGTCAGCGTTCGTCCCGCCACCGCCGTTGCCGCCCACTGGAACGCCCCCATCCCTGAGACCACTTGTCACCGAATGCGCCAAGCCCTATCAGAATGCCGGTAAATACGGCCTCCCGTCCGCCGGTTCTCACCCTTCGAACGAGATGACGACTTGCCTCCGGCATACCCACGGGTGCATGTGCCTTCAGGCCTCGCACACTCACAGTAATCCGACGATCACCGGTCCAGCCATGGCGATCCCTGAAACGCCACCATTCGCCACCCCTTCGAATGAACTCACGGTGGCCTCCAGACGATTCACTTGACATAGGACGGCCAGAAGTGGGCGGAGTGATGCACCCGGGGGCGCGCGGGCCCCGGTGCGCCACCCGCAGTGCTGCAAAGCGCCGCTTTGTCCTCGCGGGCGTGAGGGAAGTCGGAGCCGTAGTGTCACGTTCCGTTTCCGTCTCACTCCGTGTCGTAACCACCGGCGCGCTGGACCCGTTGGAGGGGGCATGGGCTTCACGATCGGCGGCATTCGCGAGATCCGCTCCGGTACGCGTCGGCGCGGCCGCTCGTCGGAGTGCACCGCCGTCGCCGAGTTCACCGGGCTGTGGGCCTGGGACGTGGTGCCGGGCGCACGGGCCGCGGCGGGTGCCTGCTCCTGCGGGCGCGCGGACTGCCCGGAGCCGGGCGCGCACCCGCTGGACTTCGCACCCCAGGTGCCGGCCGGGGCCACACTGGACGAAGCGGCCAAGGCCTGGGCCGAGTTCCCGGGCGCCTCCGTGATGCTGCCCGTAGGCCGTGCGTTCGACGTCATCGAGGTCGCCGAGCCCGCCGGGCGCCGCGCCCTGGTCCGCCTCGAACGCATGGGACTCCCGCTCGGCCCGGTCACCGCGACCCCGGACGGCCGCGCCCACTTCTTCGTCGCTCCCGGCGCCGCCGCCGAACTCCCCCAGCTGCTCTACCGCATGGGCTGGGACGACCCGACCGCCCTGGACCTGCGCGGCCTCGGCCCGGGTACGTACATCACCGCCCCGCCCTCCGACCGTGGCGGTCTCGGCCCGGTGCGCTGGCTGCGCCCGCCGGCCCTGGACTCGGCGACCCGGCCGCCGGCGGCCCGGCTGCTGCTGGGCACGCTGGCGTATGTGGCGCACCGGTCGCGGGCCTGAGCACCCCCTGAGGCGCCGTACAGGGCGAAGCGCCCGTCCCCGAGCGTGGGGGCGGGCGCTTCCGTGAAGTAGGTGAAGTGACCCGGCGGGTGCTCAGTCACCGATAAGAGCGTCCACGAACGCCTCCGGCTCGAACGGCGCCAGGTCGTCCGCGCCCTCGCCGAGACCGATCAGCTTGACCGGCACGCCCAGGTCCCGCTGGACCGCGACCACGATGCCGCCCTTGGCCGTGCCGTCCAGCTTGGTCAGCACGATGCCGGTGATGTCCACGACCTCGGCGAACACGCGGGCCTGCACCAGGCCGTTCTGACCGGTGGTGGCGTCGAGGACGAGCAGCACCTCGTCCAGCGGCGCGTGCTTCTCCACGACCCGTTTGACCTTGCCCAGCTCGTCCATGAGGCCGGTCTTGGTGTGGAGGCGGCCGGCGGTGTCGATGAGGACGACGTCGACCCCCATCTCCTTGCCCTCCTTGACCGCGTCGAAGGCGACGGAGGCGGGATCACCGGCCTCCGGACCGCGCACGGTATAGGCGCCGACGCGCTCGCCCCAGGTCTGGAGCTGGTCGGCGGCGGCGGCACGGAAGGTGTCGGCGGCACCGAGGACGACGGTGCGGCCGTCGGCCACGAGCACCCGGGCGAGCTTGCCGGTGGTGGTGGTCTTGCCGGTGCCGTTGACGCCGACGACCATCACGATGCCGGGCTTGCGGTCCTCGGGCTCGGTCTTCACCGTGCGATCGACATCGGTGCCGACCAGCTTGAGCAGTTCGTCGCGCAGCAGGCCGCGCAGCTCCTCCGGGGTGCGCGTGCCGAGCACCTTCACGCGCTCGCGCAGCCGCTCGACCAGTTCCTGGGTGGGCTGCACACCGACGTCGGCGGTGAGCAGCGTGTCCTCGATCTCCTCCCAGGTGTCCTCGTCGAGGTGCTCCCGGGACAGCAGTGTGAGCAGGCCCTTGCCCAGGGCGTTCTGCGAGCGGGACAGGCGGGCGCGCAGGCGGACCAGCCGCCCGGCGGTGGGCTCCGGGATCTCGATCTCGGGAGCTTCGAGGCCGGGGCCGACCGGGGGCTCCTCCACGACGACCGGCGCAGGGCCGCCCGGGAGATCCACCTCCTCGATCGTCCGGCGCGGTTCGTCGTGCGGCGTCTCGGCCTCGTCGCCGACGTGCGGCTCGGCCGGGGGCGCGGTGATGTCGGGGGCGGCGGGCGGCGGTGGGGGCAGCTGCTTCTTGCGCCGGCTGCCGACGATGAGCCCGCCGAGCGCGCCGAGCACGACCACGGCGATGACTACAGCAAGGATGACGGTTTCCATAACCCGTCCAGTATCAGCCATGGGTTCCGGCGGGACCCCGCTTGTGGCTTCCCCCGAGGAACAAAGGCCCCTTTGGGGAATGAATCAGATTAAAATACGATGATACCGGCTTTGTCGACGCGCGTAGAGTCCCGACGTCCCGTCCCCCACCCCCTGGGCATTGTCTTCAAGAGCAAGTCAGCCGGGACCGACGGCGCTCTCGAAACCCGTGGCATCGAGCAGGTACCCGATCACGGGCGCACCGGGAGAACCCGGCAGCTGTTCCCGGCCTGGGTCGGCGCCGACGTCAGCGTGCTGCTGCTCACCATGGGCGCGAGCCTGGTGGTGGCGTACCACCTGAACATCTGGCAGGCGCTTGTCGTCGCGGTCGCCGCGCCGATCGTGTCGTACGGTCTGGTCGGGCTGATCGGCATCGCGGGCAAGCGGGGCGGCGCGCCCGGCATGGCACTGTCGCGCGCGGTGTTCGGGCAGCGCGGCAATCTGCTGCCCGGTTCGCCGATCTGGGTCGCCCGCTGGGGCTGGGAGTCGATCAACGCGGTGACCGGCGCCTACGCGATGCTCACCGTCCTGGACATCGTCGGCGGCATCAAGGCGGACGGCGTGCTGGACCCGGTGACGCTGCTGGTCTTCGTCGCCGCCACCTTCGCGATCTCCGGGCTGGGCATCAACGCGGTCCAGAAGTGCAACAGGTACGCGACCTACTTCTTCGGCGCCTTCTCGGTCCTGGTGCCGGCGTACCTCGCCGTGAACACCGGCTGGCCGAAGGTGACCGACCACGGTGCCGGTTCCACGGCCGCGGTGATCACCGGCATCGGCATGATCGCGGCGGGCGGCGTCAGCTGGATCCCTTCGGCGCCGGACTTCACCCGCTATCTGCCGCGCACGGCGTCGTCGAAGGCGATCGTGGGCACGGCGGTGGGCGGCGCCGGGATCGTCGTCCTGCCCATGGTCCTCATGGGTGCGGTGATGGCGGTCTCCACGCCCGACCTTGCCTCGGCCTCCGACACCGTGTCCTTCCTCGGTGAGATCCTGCCGACGTGGATCGCGGTGCCGTACCTGCTGATCGCCCTGATCGGCATGCTGCTGATCAACTCGATGTCCATGTACTCGGCGGGCTTCACCGCGCAGACCCTCGGCTTCAAGGTGCCGCGACACTGGGCGGTCTCGGTCAACGCCGTGATCCCGCTGGTCTTCGGCGGGGTGCTGATGCTGGTGGCGACGAGTTTCAGGGGCTCCTTCATCACCTTCCTCTCCCTGCCGGCGGTGGCCTTCTCCGCCTGGGTCGGCGTTTTCGGCGCGGACATGCTGGGCCGCACCGAGTACGACGGCCGGGCCATGACAGACACCACCCGCACCAGCGCCTACCGGTACCGGGGCGGCTTCTCCCCCGCCGCGGTGGCCTCCTGAGCGACCGGCCCGGTGGCGGGCCTGATGTTCACCACCTCGGACTGGTTCACCGGCCCGCCGGCGAAGAACAACGTCATCGGCGCGTACGGCCTCGGCTGGGTCGCCACGACCGTGATCTCCGGTCTGCTGTACCTGGTCCTGCCGAAGCCGGCGGTGGTGACGTCGGAGCTGACCGCCGAGCCCCCCGGGGAGCCGGCGACCGCCGGCGTCTGACGGCCCTCGGCCGGACCGGCCGCGCTCGGGCACGGCCGCGCTCGCCCGGAGGCAGAGGCAGGCGCACTCAGCCACGCGATGGGCACCGCCCATGGAAATCTGACGCCTCGTCAGCTACCGTCCCCCTCCACCGCATCGCACCGGAGGGGGCCTTCCCATGCCCGTCACGGTCGTACGTTTCAATCTCGTCGAACCCGGGGCCACCCCCGCGTCCCTCGCCGCCCGCTACCGGGGGGCCCTGGAGATGGCCGCGTACGCGGACGAGTGCGGGATCACCGCCGTGCAGACCGAGGAGCACCACGGCGCCGACAACAACTGGCTGCCGTCGCCGTTGGCCTTCGCGGGCGCGGTGTTCGGGGCGACCCGGACCATCGCCGTGACGGTGTCGGCGGCGATCGGCCCGCTGCACGATCCGCTGCGGCTGGCGGAGGAGATCGCGGTGCTGGATCTGCTCAGCGGCGGGCGGCTGGTGACGGTGGCCGGGATCGGCTATCGGCCCGAGGAATACGCCCTGTTCGACGTGGACTGGAAGCGGAGGGGCCGGCTCCAGGACGAACTGCTGGAGACCCTGTTGAAGGCGTGGACGGGCGAGGAGTTCGAGTACCGGGGCCGTAGGGTACGGCTCACCCCGCGCCCGTACACGGACCCGCACCCGCTGCTGCTGGTCGGCGGCTCCTCGAAGGCCGCCGCCCGCCGGGCCGCCCGGCTCGGCCTGCCGTTCTTCCCCAGCGCTCATCTGCCGGAGCTGGAGGCGTACTACAAGGAGCGGCTCACGGAGTACGGCACCGAGGGCTGGACCATGATGCCCGCCGCCGAGACCCCGTTGCTGCACCTCGCCGAGGACCCGGACCGGGCATGGTCCCAGTACGGCGAGCACTTCCTGCACGAGGCCCGGACGTACGCCTCCTGGCAGTCGGGGCAGATCCGCTCGGCCGTGAAGTCGGCGGCCACGACGGTGGCGGAGCTGCGCGCCGAGGGCGTGTACCGGATCCTCACTCCGGAGCAGTGCGTGGCGCTCGGTGCGGACAGTCTCGTCCTGCATCCGCTGGCGGGTGGGATGCCGGTGGCGGAGGGATGGCGGAGCCTGCGGCTGTTCGCGGAGCGGGTGCTTCCGGCACTGGGCGGCTGACCCGCGGCGATATCCGCCGGCCGGGACGGGCGCACCACGTCCGGTCCCCACGCCCTCCAGCGCCAGGACCCGCACCCGGCCGAGTCGTTGCACCCCTCAAGGCACGTCGAACTCGCCGTTCGCTCCCGTTCGACCACATCCACCCACGGACCGGCGCGTACGACACCGCCGCCCCCGGTCCGGGCAGTGGCCGGGCCGGGGGCGGCGGACGGTACGAGGAGAGGGGCAGCGGGGACTTGGCCCTTCTCCCCGAGTTCACGGGGCTGTTCAGCCCATCTCCTCCAGCGCCTTGCCCTTCGTCTCCTTGACGAACTTCAGGACGAACGGGATGGAGAGCGCGGCGAAGACCGTGTAGATCACGTAAGTGCCGGACAGGTTCCAGTCGGCCAGCGACGGGAAGCTCGCGGTGATGGCCCAGTTGGCGATCCACTGCGCGGCGGCGGCCACGCCCAGGGCGGCGGCGCGGATCCTGTTCGGGAACATCTCACCGAGGAAGACCCAGACGACCACACCCCAGGACAGGGCGAAGAAGAGGACGAACACGTGGGCGGCGACCAGGGCGACCCAGCCCTGGGTGGCGGGCAGCTTGCCGCCGACGAGGTCGTAGGAGAACGCCCAGGCCTCCAGCGCGAGGCCGACTGCCATGCCGACCGAGCCGATGAGCGCGAGCGGCCTGCGGCCGACGCGGTCCACGAAGATCATCGCGATCACGGTGCCGACGATGTTGATGATCGACGTCGTGAAGGAGTAGAAGAACGAGTCCGTCGGGTCGACGCCGACCGACTGCCACAGCGTCGATGAGTAGTAGAACGCGACGTTGATGCCGACGAACTGCTGGAAGACGGACAGGCCGATACCGATCCAGACGATCGGCTTGAAGAAGAAGCCGCCACCGAGCAGGTCCTTGAAGGTGGATTTGTGCTCGCTCTTCATCGCATGCTCGATCTCGGCGACGCGGGCGTTCAGGTCCACGTCCTTGCCCTCGACCTCGGCGAGGATCGCGCGGGCGCGGTCATCCTTGCCCACGGAGATCAGGAAGCGCGGGGACTCGGGGATCGCGAAGGAGAGCAGCCCGTACAGGACGGCCGGGACGACCATCACACCGAGCATGACCTGCCAGGCCTCCAGGCCCATCAGCTTGCCGCGCTGGTCGCCGCCGGCGGCGTTCAGCAGGCCCCAGTTGACCAGCTGCGAGATGGCGATGCCGACGACGATCGCCGCCTGCTGGAAGGAGCCGAGGCGGCCACGGTAGGCGGGCGGGGCGACCTCGGCGATGTAGGCCGGGCCGATGACGGAGGCCATGCCGATGGCGAAGCCGCCGACGATGCGCCAGAAGGCGAAGTCCCACAGGGAGAAGGGCAGCGCGGAGCCGACGGCACTGACGACGAAGAGGAGCGCGGCGATCTGCATGACGCGGATGCGGCCGATCCGGTCGGCTATGCGGCCGGCGGTCGCGGCACCGATGGCACAGCCGATCAGGGCGACGGCGATGACCTGGGCAAGGGCCGCGGAACCGATGTCGTAGCGGTCGCGGATGGCCTCGACGGCCCCGTTGATCACGGAGCTGTCGTAGCCGAAGAGGAAGCCGCCCATGGCGGCCGCCGCCGCGATGAAGATGACGTGCCCGAGATGTTCGGGGTGAGCCGTCCTGGTTCCTGACTGAGGTGCCTGCGCTGTGCTGGTCACGAAAAAACTCCTCGGGCCGCGGCGACGCTGCCGGGTGGGGGGTGAGCCCTTCAACCTGAAGGTAAAAACAACGTTGCAGAGACTATGCCTTCAAGTTTCGAAGTCAATAGCTCAAGTGATGTGACTTTTTAGCGAACGATGCGCACGCTGGGTTCAAGAAGTGAAGTAACGGGAACCGCAGGTGGCGACGGGTGCAGACTGCGCGGATCTAGCGGAGGCGCTGGGAGATGACCTTCGACACACCGTCGCCCTGCATGGAGACGCCGTAGAGCGCGTCGGCGACCTCCATCGTGCGCTTCTGGTGCGTGATCACGATCAGCTGCGAGGCCTCCTGCAGCTCCTGCATGATCCGGATCAGCCGCTGGAGGTTGGTGTCGTCCAGCGCCGCCTCGACCTCGTCCATGACGTAGAACGGGCTCGGCCGGGCCTTGAAGATCGACACCAGCAGCGCCACCGCGGTCAGTGACCGCTCGCCGCCCGACAGCAGGGAGAGCCGCTTGACCTTCTTGCCCGGCGGCCGGGCCTCCACGTCCACGCCCGTGGTGAGCATGTTGTCGGGGTCGGTCAGCACCAGGCGGCCCTCGCCGCCGGGGAAGAGGCGGCTGAAGACACCCTCGAACTGCCGGGCCGTGTCCCGGTAGGCCTCGGTGAAGACCTGCTCGACGCGCTCGTCCACCTCCTTCACCACCTGGAGCAGGTCGGCACGGGTCTTCTTCAGGTCCTCCAGCTGCTCACTGAGGAACTGGTGCCGCTCCTCCAGCGCCGCGAACTCCTCCAGCGCCAGCGGGTTGACCTTGCCCAGCTGCTGGTACGCCCGCTCGGCGGCCTTGAGCCGCTTCTCCTGCTCGGCCCGCACGAAGGGCCTGGGCTGGTTGCGCGGGTGCTCGGGGTCGTCGGGCAGCTCCTCGCCCTCGGCGGGGGGCGAGGGCGGCACGAGCTGGTGCGGACCGTACTCCGACACGAGCCCCGCCGGTTCGACACCCAACTCCTCCAGCGCCCTGGTCTCCAGCTGCTCGATCCGCAGCCGCTTCTCGGCGCCGAGTACCTCGCCCCGGTGAACTGAATCCGTCAACTTGTCGAGTTCGGCCTTGAGTTCGCGTCCCGCGTTCCGGGCGGCGGCCAGCTCCCGCTCCCGCAGGGCCTTGGCCGCCTCGGCGGCGGCCCGCTCCTGCTCGGCCCGGCCCAGGGACACCTCGACATGTGCGAGCAGCTGCCGGGCGCCGGAGGCGACGGCCTCGGCCACGGCGGCCTCGTGCCGCAGCCGGACCCGCCGCTGTTCGGCACGCGCGCGTGCCTCGCGCTCGGCGCGGGCTGCCCGGTCCAGGGAGTCGGCGCGACCGGCGAGCCCCTTGACCCGCTCCTCGTGCGTACGCACTTGCAGCCGGGCCTCCATCTCGGTCTGCCGCGCGTTGGCGCCGTCGGCGGCGAGCCGGTCCCGCACCGAGGTGTCCGGCTCCTCCTCGACCGGCATCTCCTCGGCCACGGCCAGCCGTTCGGCCAGTTCCTCGGCCTCCTGTACGGCCTTCTCCAGCGCTTCCTGCGCGCGTGCGGCCGCCGCGGCCGACCGCTCGGCCTCCCCGGCCGCCCCCCGCGCCTGCCCGGCGAGCCGGCCGAGCTGCTGGGCCACGGCGGACTTCTCCCGGTCGGCGGTCCGGCGCCGCTCCCCCAGCTCCTCCACGAGCGCGGCGGTTTCCCCGCGCCGCTCGGCAGCGGCCCGCTGCGCCTCGGACAGCTCCGCGCAACCCACCGCCAACTCGGCCAGCTCGGCGGCGGCCTCGTCCACGGAGGCCTGCACCTCCAGCAGACTGGGCGCCCCGGCCGACCCGCCGTGCGCGAAGTGCGCCCCGAGCAGGTCGCCCTCGGCGGTCACGGCCGTCAGCTCGGGGTGGGCATAGACCAGGTCCTCGGCGTCTTCGAGGGTCCCTACGACGACGATCCCGCGCAGCAGCCGGCGTACGGCAGGCATGAGTTCGGCGGGCCCACGGACGAGGTCGGCGGCGAAGGGCGCTCCGCCGGCACGGTTGTCCCGACGAACTCCGCCGGGGCCGGCCACCGTCCCGGCCGCCCCCGCGCCCACGGCTCCTTCGCCACCCGCCTCCGCCGGACCTCCGGCAGCACCCGAGGCAGCACGCACGCCGCCGCAGTCGGCCACCCCCGACGGCCCCAGGCCACCGGCGGCGCCCGGGGAAGTGCTCGTGCCGCCCGGTAGGGAGGTCGCACCGGCGGCAGCGGGTCCGTTCGTCCCGCCGTTCGCCGTCGCGGGGGCGCCGGTGCCGTCCGCGGGATCCGCATGCTCCGGGGCCAGTGACAGCAGCAGTGCCGCGCGCCCCCCGTCCTGCTTGCGCAGGAGTCTGATCGCCTCGGCCGCCGATGCCGGGGTCGTCACGGCGATCGCGTCCGCTGCCGCGCCGAAGGCGGCGGCCAGCGGGACCTCGTAGCCCGGGGTCACCGTGAGCAGCTCCGCCGCCGGGCCGAGGACTCCGGTGAGCCGGTCGCGGGCGCCGAGCAGTATTCCGGTGCCGTCCTTGCGCCTGAGGCCCAGCGCCAGCGCCTCGTGGCGGGCCTGGGTCGCGGCGCGTCTGCGTTCGGCCGCGGTGACCGCCTCTCGGGCCTCGCTCAGCACGGACTCGGCCTCGGCGAGCTGCCGCTTGGCAGCCTCGTGCTGGCCGGCCAGCTCCACATCGCCGGCGTCGAGGCCGTCGACCTCGGTCTTCAGGGCCTCGTACTCCTCCTGGGCCCGGACGGCGCGCTCCTGAGCCTCGTCACGGGCGGCGGCCAGCCGGTCGATCTCGGCCTGGGCGGAGGCGGCGCGCGAACGCGCCGCGTTGACCTGCCCGGAGAGGCGGGCCAGCCCTTCGCGCCGGTCGGCGATGGCGCGGGCGACGTCCTTCAGCCGGCGTTCCTCGACCGCCAGCTCGCGCTCCAGCTCGGCGCGGTGGGCGACCGTGTCGTCGAGCGCCCGCTGAGCCGCCTCCAGAGCCGCCTCCAGCTCGGCCTCCTGCTCGCGGATGCGGGCGGCCTCGCGTTCCATGTCCTCGGGATCACGGCCGCGCCGCTCCTCGGGGGGCGCGGAGGTGGCACTCCTCACCCGGGCGTCCGCCAGCGAGACGGTGCCGCGCACGCGTTCGGCCAGCTGGGACAGCTCGTACCAGGTCTGCTGCGCCCGCTGGAGGCGTGGTGTGAGCTGCCGTACCTCGTCCTCCAGCAGGGCCTCCCGCTGCAGCGCCTTCTTCAGCTCCTGCTCGGCGGCTTCCCTGCGCTCCTTCAGGGCCGCCTCGTCGGCGATCTCGGCCTTCAGCGCCTCGCGCAGTCGTACGAGGTCGTCGGCGAGCAGCCTCAGGCGGGCATCGCGGAGATCCGCCTGGATGACGGCGGCCCGACGCGCGACCGCCGCCTGGCGGCCGAGCGGCTTCAGCTGGCGTCGCAGCTCGTCGGTGAGGTCCTGCACGCGCGCGAGGTTGGCCTGCATCGCGTCCAGCTTGCGCAGCGCCTTCTCCTTGCGCTTGCGGTGCTTCAGCACGCCGGCGGCCTCTTCGATGAAGGCCCTGCGGCCCATCGGATCCGCGTGCAGCACGGAGTCGAGCTGGCCCTGGCCGACGATGACGTGCATCTCGCGGCCGATGCCCGAGTCGGAGAGCAGTTCCTGGATGTCCAGCAGACGGCAGGTGTCGCCGTTGATCTGGTACTCGCTGCCGCCGTTGCGGAACATGATCCGCGTGATGGTGACCTCGGCGTACTCGATGGGCAGCGCCCCGTCGGAGTTGTCGATGGTCAGGGACACCTCGGCGCGGCCCAGTGGCGGACGCCCCGTGGTGCCGGCGAAGATGACGTCCTCCATCTTGCCGCCGCGCAGCGACTTGGCGCCCTGCTCGCCCATGACCCAGCTGAGCGCGTCCACGACGTTGGACTTGCCCGAGCCGTTCGGGCCGACGACGCACGTGATCCCGGGTTCGAACCGGAGTGTGGTCGCGGAAGCGAACGACTTGAACCCGCGGAGGGTCAGGGCCTTGAGGTGCACGGCGCTGGACTCTACCTGCCGCCGCTACCTCACTCCACGAACACTCGCAACCCCACGGTTTCGCCGTTGAACATGCAGGGCACACCAGACGTTAAGACAGTGAAAGGATGCGGGGGAAAGAAAGAAGGGACGCCGAAGCGTCCCTTGCAACTCTGGCAACCGGGTTGCAGTTGCCTGACACTGTGCGGTTGATACGGGCGGCCCAACCACTGCGTGTGCTGTCGTGCAGCGATGCAGCGATCAGGTGAGCGCAGGCTCCGCCTGGTGTGCGTCGATGCTCTCCATGATCCTGTCGTGAGAAGCGGCAGCCGACAGCGCCTCGTTCTCCGCCTGGATCCGTACGAGCTCGGATTCCAGGTCCTGTACGCGCTGCTGCAGCCGTCGCATCTCGGCGAGGAGTCGCGGGTCGGAGCCGCCGACGTAACCGAGAAGCGCCTTTGCCATGATGGATGGTCCTCCACACTGAGTGACCGACCGATGCGGTGCGGGTCGTGAGGGATTCGCACCCGCGGTGCTTGACACACTCGAGTGTTGCTCTGCCGTTCTTACATGCCAAACAGCTAAGGTGCGCGGGGCTTTCAGCGTCTCACCAAAAAGTTTGACGGTCAACACGATCACGCCCTGCATTGGGGGGCAAACGCGGCGCGCGCAGCCGGCGAGCGGCGGCGCTGCGGCTCCTGCGGGGCCCTCAGGGCGTGACGATCAGCTGTACCTGCGGAGCCTGCCACGCCGCGCTCTCCTTGGCAACCACCAGCTCATTTCTGCGTCAGGCATGTGCCCCGGGCAACTGGCGGGCGGCCGGCCTGCGGGGCTTTACAGAATCGGTTCAGCGGATGGCAAAGCCGTCGTAGCCGCCGCGGGGTGTGTCCCAGATCTCGGTGACACCGTCTACCCGCCCGGGCGTGTCGCCGCCCTGGAGCCAGTCCAGGAGTCCCTCGCAGCCGTCGCGCGCCCCCTCCACGACGACCTGGACGCGGCCGTCCCCCAAATTGAGAGCAAAACCACTCAGGCCGCCGATCTCCAGCGCCTTGGCCCGCGTGAACCAGCGGAAACCCACACCTTGGACGCGTCCCCGCACCCAGGCGACCAGTCGAACATCCTCGCTCATGGCTGCAACCTAACCGGCCGATGTCGCTCGGAACGCTTCCTCCCTCTGCGGCATGGGGTACCGTCCGGACCCAATGAATCTCATATGAAACTCACTCGATCGAGTGAGTTGGGTTGGCCAGAAGGAGTCACCGCCACCAGGGGACCGGGTCGACCGCGAGACGAGGAAGAGGGCAAGGACATGGGACGCCACCGACGCTCCGCCGCCGGCCGCGCCGCCAAGGGCCGCGCCACGGAGGTCACGCACACGTTCCACTCGGTCACGGGCGGCGAGAACCCGCAGGACTCGTACGCGGGTGGCCGCGCCCCCAGGGGCATCGCGCCGTATCTGAACCCGGAGGCGTACGCCGAGGCCAACGCCAGGAGCACGGCCTACCTGTACGCCGTCGAGGACATGCAGTCGCCGGCCGGCTCCGACTGGGGCGGCTTCGCCCCCGCCGATGGCTCCTCGCGTGACCACCGGCGCAGGAAAAAGCCCGCGAGGCCGGTGCGCACGGGTCTGCTCGGGGTCTCCGCCGCCGTCGCCCTCGGCACGGCCGCCGTGGCCACGGGTGTGGTGCCCGGCCTGCAGAACTACCAGCTCGGCGGCGCCACGCACACCACCGGCGGCGACCAGGTGCAGGCCGCGGCCTCCCCGAGCAACACGGCCACCGAGCAGGGCGGCACCTCGGGCAGCGCGGACACCCCGGCCGGTGGCTCGTCCACGAGCGGCGGCACCCGGCACTCGACCACGCCGACCACGGCCCCCTCTGCCTCCCCCGCTCCCACCCCGACGAGGACGCCGTCGAAGAAGCCGACGAAGAAGCCGGCGCCGGCCGCCACGGCCGCCAGGCCGAAGACCCCGCCGTCGCGCACGGCGCCCAAGGCGCCGGCGGCGACCTCCTCGCCCGTGACGGTGTCGCGGGAGGCCGCCGCCGAGGCGGAGGTGCTGAAGCTCGTCAACGAGGAGCGGCAGAAGGTCGGGTGCAGCGCGCTGTCGGCGAACTCCTCGCTGACCGAGCTGGCCAAGACCTTCAGCGGCGACATGGCCGCACGGGACTTCTTCGACCACACCGACCCGGACGGGGCCACCCCGTGGGACCGGGCCGCGAAGGCGGGCATAGCCGACCTCGGCGGTGAGAACATAGCCCGCGGCCAGGCCGACGCCGCGGCCGTGATGGCGGCCTGGATGAACAGCCCCGGCCACCGCGCCAACATACTGAACTGCGACTTCCAGACCCTGGGAGTCGGCGTGCACTTCGGCTCCGGCGGCCCCTGGTGGACGCAGGACTTCGGTTATTGAGACCACCGCAGGTCAGCGGGCCGGACGCCCTCGTGCGGCGGGTCCGGGCCATCGCCGTGGCGTCGGTCCGGGCCATCGCCGTGGCGTCAGACCTCGGAGGGCGGTGTGTCCTGGAGCGGGATGGCGCCTTCGGGCTGCGCCACGCACAGGGCCCAGATGACGACCCCCGAGAACGCGATCATCAGGGTGGACCACACGGGGGAGTACGGCAGGGAGAGGAAGTTGGCGATGATGATCAGTCCGGCGATGACGATGCCGGAGATCCGCGCCCACTTCGCCGTCTGGAACAGCCCCATGCCCACCACCACGGCGACGGCACCGAGAATCAGGGTGACCCAGCCCCAGCCGGTCAGGTCGAACTGGAAGACGTAGCCGTTCGTCACGAGGAACACGTTGTCCTGGGCGATCCCCATGATGCCGCGGAAGATGTCGATCACTCCGGCGACCAACAGCATGACAGCGGCGAACAGCGTCAGTCCGCCGGCCCACTGCATCTTCCGGGCCTGTGTGGTGTGTGCTGTGGTCATCTCTCGACCTCGATTGATTTCGTCCGACGATCAGCGGAAGTCAGCTCACGAGACATTGCGCCCTCCTGTCATGACCATCGTGCGCCCCCGAGTCCCGGTAGGCCATTCGAGAGAATCCGCACGGCGACCGGCTCCACGGCCCCGCGTCCCGCAGCGCCGAGGCAGAGCGAAACAGTTTCACGTCGCATAGGACGCGGGAATGCGCGCGGCCCCAGGGAGCTGTCCCTGGGGCCGCTTCGGGTCGGCTTCCGTTATTGACGCACCTCGTCGGCCACTGAGCCCGTCACGCGGCCGCGCGCCCGCGGGCGAACAGTCGCGCCGTGTCCGTCACCCGGCGCCCCAGGTGCTCGGCAGTCGCTATGTCGGCCTTGTGGACGGCCTCCGGGCCCTCGTCCACGTTGGTCTGGGCGGCCGCGCCCGCGAAGACGCCGAGGCGGTTGAGGTCGTGCTCGGAGCCCTCGGTGTTGTTCCAGCCGGGGTGCAGGCCGAGGTTGACCCAGTGCATGCCGTGCTGGCCGGCGAGGATCTGGAAGAACTGCAGCGTGTGCAGCTTGTCGCCGCTCTTGGAACCGGAGTTGGTGAAACCGGCCGCCAGCTTGTCCTTCCAGTCCTGCCCGAACCAGCGCTTGGAGGACGCCTCGGCGAAGACGTGGAACGCGCCGGACGCGGTGCCCATGTAGGTGGGCGAGCCGAAGACGATCGCGTCGGAGCGGTCGAGCGTCTCCCACTGCTCGTCGGTGATCTCGTCGACCTTGATCAGGTGCACCTCGGCACCGGCCTCGACGGCACCGGCGCGGACGGCCTCGGCGAGCACGGCGGTGTGGCCGTAACCGGAGTGGTAGGCGATGGACACGACAGGGGTGGTCACGATGGTGCTCCTTGAATGCGCGGTAACGGCCCGAGCGGGCAGCTCAAAGTCAGTGACCAAAGGAAAGCACTAACTTGTGGTTAGTGCAACCTGCCGGTTAGCGCTGCGCTCGCGTACGCTTGCTCCATGACCGGCATCACCCAGGAGCAGGACGACCTCGCGTACAACGTGTTCGCCAAGACCTGCCCGTCGCGCCACACGCTGGAGCACGTCACGGGCCGCTGGGGCGGACTGACGCTCGGCGCGCTGTACGAGGGCTCGCTGCGCTTCAACGAGCTGCGCCGCCGCGTCGACGGGGTGAGCGAGAAGATGCTGTCCCAGACCCTGCAGGCGCTGGAGCGCGACGGTCTGGTGCACCGCGAGGCACAGCCGACCAACCCGCCCCGCGTGGACTATGAGCTGACCCCGCTCGGCCGCGAGGTCGCCGATCGGCTGCTCGCCCTCATCCACTGTGTGGAGGGCTCGATGGACGACGTCCTCGCCGCCCGCGCCCGTTACGACGAGACGCGCGGCGGCCTCTGACACTTCGGGCAGAAGTAGCTGGATCGGTTCATCCAGGAGCGGCGTCGTATGGGGGTTCCGCACCGTTTGCACGGCAGGCCTTCGCGGCCGTACGCGTCCAGCGACCGGTCGAAGTAGCCCGACTCGCCGTTGACGTTGACGTACAGGCTGTCGAAGCTGGTACCGCCGACGGCGAGGGCCGCGTTCATCACGTCCCGGACGTGGCCGAGGAGCCCGGCGGTGACCGGCCGGGTGAAGTTCGCCGTCGGGCGCTCGTAGTGGATGCGGGCACGCCACAGGGCCTCGTCCGCGTAGATGTTGCCGACCCCGCTGATCAGCGACTGGTCCAGCAGGGCCCGCTTGATGGTGGTCCGCTTGCGGCGCAGGGCCAGATGGAAGTCCTCGTCGTCGAACAGGGGGTCGAGCGGGTCGCGGGCGATGTGCGCGATGACGTCGGGCAGGCCCTCGGGGGTGTTGTCGTGCAGCGACAGACCACCGAAGGTGCGCTGGTCCACGAAGCGCAGCTCGGTGCCCAGACCGTCGGCGAACCGGACCCGGATGCGCAGATGCTTCTCGTCCGGCGCCTCGTGCGGCTGCACCAGCAGCTGGCCACTCATGCCGAGGTGGGCGAGGACCGACTGGTTCGTCTCCTCCAGCGGCAGCCACAGGTACTTGCCGCGCCGGCTGGGCCTGCCGACGTGGTGGCCCTTGAGGCGGTGCGCGAAGTCGTCGGCGCCCGCGACGTGCCGGCGCACGGCACGCGGGTGCAGCACGTCGACGTCGGCGACGGTGCGGTGGGCGACCCACCGCTCCAGACCGCGCCGGACGACCTCGACCTCGGGCAACTCGGGCATCGACAACCCCCGTACGGACCGGTGGGACGAACCGAGCGCCCGTCCGGAGTACAGGCTCCGGGCGGGCGCTCGGGTGGTGCTTCGCTCAGGCGGACGCGGACGACGTGTCGTCCCTGACGGCCTCGTCGGCCGCCTTGGCGCGCTCGTCCGCAGCGGCCCGGATGGACCGCCAGGCGGACTCGGCGGCCTGCTGCTCCGCCTCCTTCTTGCTGCGGCCAGTGCCGGTGCCGTACGAGACGCCCCCGACGCGGGCGGCAGCAGTGAAGATCTTCTCGTGGTCGGGTCCGGTCTCCGTGACCAGGTACTCGGGCACGCCGAGCCCCTCGATCGCGGTCAGCTCCTGGAGACTGGTCTTCCAGTCCAGGCCGGCTCCGAGGCTCGAGGACTTCTCGATCAGCGGATCGAACAGGCGGTGCACCAGTTCGGAGGCCGCGTCGAGGCCCTGGTCGAGATAGACCGCGCCGATCACCGCTTCGAGGGTGTCGGCAAGGATGGACGCCTTGTCCCGGCCGCCCGTGCCCTCTTCACCACGGCCGAGCCGGATGAAGGCGCCCAGGTCGAGGCCGCGGCCCACTTCCGCCAGCGCCCGCGAGTTGACCACCGCGGCCCGCAGCTTGGCCAGCTGGCCCTCGGGCAGGTCGGGGTGGGTGCGGTACAGCGTGTCCGTGACGACGAGACCGAGCACGGAGTCCCCGAGGAACTCCAGCCGCTCGTTCGTCGGCAGACCGCCGTTCTCGTAGGCGTAGGAACGGTGGGTCAGCGCACGCACCAGAAGGGCGGGCTCGAGCTGGTAGCCGAGCCGCCCTTCCAGAAGCGTGTGGGACGAGGCCGTGTTGTCCGCCTTCTTCTTGGCGGGTGCGTCCGCCTTGGCGTCTTCCGCCTTCTTGGGACTGGACACAGTGCCTCTCACCGGCCCGCTCAGACTTCGAGGACCTGGCGCTTGTTGTAGGTGCCACAAGACGGGCACGCGATGTGCTGCTGCTTGGGCTCGTGGCAGCGCTCGCACGCAACCAGGGTGGGGACCGCAGCCTTCCACTGCGACCGGCGGTGGCGCGTGTTGCTGCGCGACATCTTCCGCTTCGGAACAGCCACGGCTACTTCTCCTGCTTCTCGTCGACGTGTGCTGATCGAGGCACGTCGCCGCTCATCTCGTCCTTCTCGCCGTCTTCGAGTGAACCGGCGAGTCCCTGCAAAGCCGCCCAACGGATGTCGACGGCGTCGTGGTGGTGGTCCGGGTCGTCCGCGAGCCGCACTCCGCACTCGGAGCACAGGCCCGGGCAGTCTTCCTGGCACACCGGCTGCATCGGCAGTGCGAGCACCACCGCATCGCGCAGCAGAGGTTCGAGGTCGAACAGGCCGTCCTCGAGGTAGAACCTGTCCTCGTCGTCCTCGGCGTCGTCGCCCGGTTCCGCGATCACGCGGCCCCGGTCGTCGGCGTCAGGGTACGAGAACAGTTCCTGGAAGTCCGCTTCGAGCTCCAGCTCGAGCGGCTCCAGACACCTTACGCACTCCCCCTCGGCCTGTGCACGGGCGGTGCCTGTGACGAGCACCCCTTCCATGACCGACTCGAGCCGGAGTTCGAGCTCCACCGGGGCGCCTTCCGGCACTCCGATGACTCCCTGGATACCGAGGTCCCTGGGGGCGTCGATCGTGCGGGTCAGGCGCTGCAGCGCGCCAGGACGCCGACCCAGCTCGTGCGTGTCGAACACGAGGGGGTTGCGGTGGTCGAGGCGGGCGTTGGAAGCCATTCCTGCTTTCGATCTTCGAACTCGGAGGGACGCCGCCCGTCGGGGTTCCCGGGCAGCGGTGATCGCGGACGTAGGCGCGACCGAAGAGCCAGGATACTGGACCTTTCGCTCAGGTCCCAATCCGGTGCGTGGGCTACAGGCCGCGGCCCTGTTCGTACGCGCGCAACTGCTCCGCGCTGATCATGCCCGTGTCGAAGAGGCTGGTCTCGTCGAGAGCGTAACCCTGCTGGGCCTGCTGGTGCTGGGCCTGCTGCTGGTCGTAGGCGGCCTGCTGGGGGTCGTAGCCCTGGTAGCTGTAGGGGTCGGCCTGCTGGTAGCCGTACGGGTCCTGCTGGGCGTAGTCGGGCTGCTGCGGGTAGCCCGCGTACGGGTCGGGCTGCTGCTGGTAGCCGTAGGCCGGCTGCGGCTCGTACGACGGCTGCGCCGGCTCGGACTGCTGCGCCTGCGCCGGGCGCTCGGCCGGGGTGTCCGTGAGGGCCGCGAGGTCGGCGAGGTAGTCCGCGTCGCTGGAGTGCTGGAAGGTCGTGGTGTCGTCGGCGAGGGCGCCGAGGTCGTCGGTGGCGATCCGGCCGTGCAGTTTCTGCCGGCCGCGGCCCACGGCCTCCAGGGTCTTGGCGAGGACCGCCTCGAAGGCGCCCAGCTTGGCGTCGACGTAGGAGTCGGCGTTGTGGCGCAGGGTCGCCGGGTCCTGGCTGCGCTCGGGAGCGTCCTCGTCCTCGTAGCCGTTCTCGTCCAGGCCGGGCCCGGTGCCGAGCAGCTTCTCGCGGCCGCGGCCGACCGAGCCGAGGGTCTTGGTGAGGACGACCTCGAAGTTGGCGAGCTTGGAGTCGACGTAGTCGTCGGCCTCGGCGCGGACCTCCTCGGCCTCCTTGCGGGCCTCGGCGAGGATCCGGTCGGCCTCGGCCTGGGAGCGGCGGGCGATCTCGGTGTCGGAGATCAGCGAACCGCGCTCGGCGTGAGCGTTCTCGATGATCCGCTCCGCCTCCAGACGAGCCTGCTCGACCATCTGTTCCCGGTCGCCGATCAGCTCCTGCGCCTGCGCCAGGGAGCCGGGCAGGGCCTGGCGCACCTCTTCGAGCATCGCGAGCAGCTCGGCGCGGTTGACCACGCACGAGGCCGACATGGGCATGGACCGGGCGCTGGAGACCGTGGAGACGATCTCGTCGAGCTTCTTCTGGACGTCCACCTGTGCTCGCCACTCTCTACAGCTGTGTTGGAGACGGACGGGACGACTGTAGCCCGTTCAGTCCTTGCGCAGCCGCTTGTTGAGGGCCGCGAGGACGGGGGGCGGCACCAGGTGGGAGACGTCGCCGCCCCAGGCCGCGACCTCCTTGACGAGCGAGGAGGACAGGAAGCTGTAGGTCGGGTTCGTCGGCACGAACAGCGTCTCGACCCCCGTGAGCCCGATGTTCATCTGGGCCATCTGGAGTTCGTAGTCGAAGTCGCTGACCGCGCGCAGGCCCTTGACGATGGCGGGGATGTCGCGCTGCTTGCAGAAGTCGACGAGGAGGCCGTGGAAGGCCTCGACCCGGACGTTGGCGTACTCGGCGGTGACCTCGCGGATCAGCGCGATCCGCTCCTCGATCTCGAACAGGCCCTTCTTGGACTGGTTGATCATCACCGCGACATAGACCTCGTCGTACAGGCGGGAGGCGCGGGCAATGATGTCGAGGTGTCCATTGGTGATCGGGTCGAACGACCCGGGACAGACGGCGCGGCGCACTTGTGATCCCTCGCTCTCCGGTCCGGTCATCGTGCGTCTTCGCACGTAGAGGCGGCGCGACCGTACCAAAACGTTCCCTCGCCGTAACGACGGGCCCGGATCGCCTCGAAGCCGTCGGGCCATCGGAATTCGCCACCTCTGGTGCTGCGCTCCACGGTGACGAGGGCTTCCTCCGTGAGCCACCCCTCCGTGCGGAGTGTGAGCAGGATCTCCCGAAGATCGTCGTCTTCGACGGCGTACGGGGGATCCAGGAAGACGAGGTCGTACGGCTCGGCGGGGGGTGGCGTTCTGATGATCTGTTCCGCTTTGCCCGCTCTCACCTCGGCGCCGGGCAGGCCGAGGTTCTTCACGTTCTCCCGGACGATCCTCGCCGCGCGGGCGTCGGCCTCGACCAGCAAGGTGTGGCTTGCGCCCCGGGACAGGGCCTCCAGGCCCACGGCTCCGGAGCCGGCGTAGAGGTCGAGGACCCGTTCGCCGTCCAGCGGGCCGCCGAGGAGGGACTGCCAGGTGGAGAAGAGGCCCTCGCGTGCGCGGTCGGACGTGGGCCGGGTTCCGGTGCCGGGGGGCACCGACAGGCGGCGTCCGCCGGCCCGGCCGGCGATCACGCGGGTCATGTGGGGGTCCTTCGTCGTGGGCGGCTTTATGAGTCAGTTTGGCAGGCCCGAGGGGGTCGGTGCCCGGTCGCTTCCGGCGGGAGCGGGCTCGTCGTGACTGGTCGCGCCCCGGCGGCGGAGCCGCGTGTCGACACAGCCCCGCGCCGGCCCCGCGTCCTTGGGGAATCACCTTCAGCCCTTGTCCAGGTACTGCTCCCTCTCCTCGTCCACCAGGGCGTCGAGCGCCGTGCGCAGGCCGGGCAGGTGCTGTAGCTCCGGATCGGCCGCCACGATCGCCGCCGCCTCCTGCCTGGCCTCCGCGATGACCTCCTCGTCCTCGATGACCGCCAGCACCCGGAGGCTGGAGCGGGCGCCGGACTGGGCCTGGCCGAGGACGTCGCCCTCACGGCGCTGTTCGAGGTCGATGCGGGAGAGTTCGAAGCCGTCGAGGGTGGAGGCCACCGCGTTCAGGCGCTGGCGGGCCGCGCTGGCCTCGGGCATCTCGGTGACCAGGAGGCAGAGGCCGGGGGCCGAGCCCCGGCCGACGCGGCCGCGGAGCTGGTGGAGCTGGGAGACGCCGAAGCGGTCGGCATCCATGATCACCATGGCGGTGGCGTTGGGGACGTTGACGCCGACCTCGATGACCGTCGTGGCGACCAGGACGTCCGTCTCGCCGGCCGCGAAGCGGCGCATCACCGCGTCCTTGTCGTCGGGGTGCATACGGCCGTGGAGGACCTCGACCTCAAGGCCCTGGAGGGGGCCCTTGGCCAGGTGGTCGGCCACGTCGAGGACCGCGAGCGGGGGGCGCTTCTCGGCCTCGTCCTCCGGGGTCTTCTTCCCGCCCGCCTTCTTGGGGTCGTCCTCCTCGTCCCCGATGCGGGGGCAGACGACGTAGGCCTGGTGGCCGTTCCCGACCTCCTCGCGCACCCGCTCCCAGGCGCGGGCCAGGAAGTGCGGCTTGTCGGCGGCCGGGACCACGTGGGTGGCGATCGGGGAGCGGCCGGCCGGGAGCTGGTCCAGAACCGAGGTCTCCAGGTCGCCGAAGACGGTCATCGCAACCGTGCGGGGAATGGGGGTGGCCGTCATGACCAGCAGGTGCGGGGGCTGCTTGCCCTTCCCGCGCAGGGCGTCGCGCTGCTCGACGCCGAAGCGGTGCTGTTCGTCGACCACGACCAGGCCGAGGTCGTGGAACTGCACCTTGTCCTCGATCAGGGCGTGGGTGCCGATGACGATGCCGGCCTCGCCGGTGACCAGGTCCAGCAGGGCCTGGCGGCGGGCGGCGGCCCCCATGGACCCGGTGAGCAGCACGACTTTGGTGGCGTGCTCGGCGCCGCCCAGCAGCCCGCCCTCGGCCAGCTCGCCCATCATCTCGGTCACCGAGCGGTGGTGCTGCTGGGCGAGGACCTCGGTGGGCGCCAGCATGGCGGCCTGGCCGCCGGCGTCGACCACGGCGAGCATGGCGCGCAGCGCCACCAGGGTCTTGCCCGAGCCCACCTCGCCCTGCAGCAGCCGGTGCATCGGATGGTCGGTGGCGAGATCGTCGAAGATCTCCCTGGAGACCTTCTGCTGGCCCCCGGTGAGGGTGAAGGGCAGGCGGTCGTCGAAGGCCGTGAGGAGGCCGTCCGGCTTGGGCTTCCGCGGCGCGGCCGGGAGTTGGGCGTCGGCGTACCGGCGGCGGGCCAGGGCCACCTGGAGGACGAAGGCCTCGTCCCACTTGAGGCGGGCGCGGGCGTCGGCGATGTCGGCCTTGGTGTGCGGGCGGTGGATCTTGAGCAGGGCCTCGGGGAGGGTGACCAGGCCCCGGCCCTCCCGGAGGGAGGGCGGCAGCGGGTCGAGGGCATCCTGCGCGCTGGGCAGCACCGTCTGGACGGCCTTGCCGATCTTCCAGGACTCCAGCTTGGCGGTGGCGGGGTAAAGGGGGATCAGGGCACCGGCCCAGGTCTCGACGGTTTCCTCACTGTCACCCTGTAGCAACTCATAGGCAGGATGGGCGAGTTGGAGGCGGCGGTTGAAGACGGAGACCTTGCCGGCGAACATCGCGCGCGTGCCCGGCAACAGCTCCTTGTGGGGCTTGTGAACGCCGTTGCCGAAGAAGACCAGTTGGAGGCGGCCACTGCCGTCGGTGATCGTGACCTCGAGGCGCTGGCCCTTGCCTCGGGGCGCCTTGGACGAGGCGAAGGTGTGCAGGCGGGCGTCTGCGACCTGGGCGACCACCGTGACGTGCTCGTCCATGGGGAGGTCGGCGAGGTGGGTGAGCTGTCCGCGCTCCTCGTATCTGCGCGGGTAGTGGTGCAGGAGGTCGCCCACGGTGCGCAGGCCGAGGTGCTCGGCCATCACCTTCGCGGTGGCGGGGCCGAGCACTGACTTCAGTGGTTGTCTCAGTGGTTCTTCCAGTGCGGGCACGAGATCCATTGCACACCACGGCACCGACAATGCCGTAGACGCGACCCCACGAATTGGGCCCGGCATGCCGTATTCGTCTGGGAAACCGCTGGTCAGGTGGTCCGTTCCGGCTCTAGGATGGCGCGCTCCGGCCATCCCCCGCGGTCACCGCCCCACCCGGGACCGCCCGACCCCGCGCCGAAGGCACGCTCCCCCCACCGGCGCTGCGACGATGGACTCCCAGACCTCACAGTCATCCCAGGCATCCCAGTCACCTCATACGTTCCAGGTCGACCTGCGTGGTCTGGTGGACCTGCTCTCCCATCACCTCTACTCCAGCCCCAAGGTCTACCTGCGCGAACTGCTGCAGAACGCGGTGGACGCCATCACCGCCCGGCGGGCCGAGGAGCCCGGGGCGCCCGCGCGCGTGCGGCTCCACGCGGCGGACGGGTCCCTGCGGGTGGAGGACAGCGGCGTCGGGCTCACCGAGTCGGACGTCCACAGCCTGCTGGCGACCATCGGCCGCAGTTCCAAGCGGGCGGAGGGCCTGCAGGAGGCCCGGTCCGACTTCCTCGGCCAGTTCGGCATCGGCCTGCTGGCCTGCTTCGTGGTCGCCGAGCGGATCCGGGTGGTCAGCCGCAGCGCCCGTACGCCCGGGGCGCCGCCCGTGGAGTGGTCGGCGAGCGACGACGGCTCCTACACCGTGCGGACACTGCCGGACGAGGCGCGGCCCGAGCCGGGCACCACCGTGCATCTGGTGGCCCGGGCGGGCGCGGCCGAGTGGCTGTCGCCCGAGCGGGTCCTCACCCTGGCCCGGGACTTCGGCTCGCTGCTCCCGTACGACGTCCGGGTGGGCGAGGAGGCGGTCACGGACCTGCCGGCGCCGTGGGACCGGACCTATCCGAGCCCCGCCACGCGCAGGGTGGCCCTGGCCCGGCACTGCCACGAGCTGTTCGGTTTCACCCCGCTGGACTCGATCGACCTGGACGTGCCGCTGGCCGGTGTCCGCGGGGTGGCCCACGTGCTGCCGACGGCGGTCAGCCCGGCGCAGCGGGCCACGCACCGGGTGCACCTGAAGGGCATGCTGCTGACCGAGCGGGCCGAACAGCTGCTGCCCGACTGGGCGTTCTTCGTGCGCTGCGTCCTGGACACCGACAGCCTGCGGCCCACGGCCTCGCGGGAGTCGCTGTACGAGGACGAGACCCTCGCGGCCGTACGGGAGGCGCTCGGCGAAAGGATCCGGTCCTGGCTGACGGGGCTCGCGGCCGGCGATCCGCAACGGCTGGCCGCGTTCCTCGCCGTGCACCACCTGGGGGTGAAGTCCCTGGCCCGGCACGACAGCGACATGCTGCGCACCATGCTGCCGTGGCTGCCGTTCGAGACGACCGACGGGCAGCTGTCCCTGGAGGAGTTCGCGCAGCGGCACCCGGTGGTGCACTTCACGCGGACGGTCGAGGAGTACCGGCAGGTCGCGCCGATCGCCTCGGCGCAGGGCGTCGGGGTGGTGAACGGCGGCTACACCTACGACAGCGAGCTGGTCGAGGCGCTGCCGTCGGTGCGGCCGGGGACGGTGGTCGCCGAGCTGGACGCGGACACCGTGACCGCGCACCTGGACGCCGTCGACGCGACGGAGGAACTGGCGCTGTCCGGCTTCCTCGCGGCCGCGCGCGCGAAACTCGACCCGCTGGGCTGTGACGTCGTCCTGCGCGCCTTCCATCCGCTGTCGGTGCCCGCGCTGCACCTGGACGACCGGGCCGCACGGCACGAGCAGGCGCGGGCCGAGGCCGAGGAGCAGGCCGACGACCTGTGGGCGGGCATCCTGGGCTCGCTGCGCGGCAGCGCCCCGCGCGCGCGTCTTGTCCTCAACCATCTCAACCCGCTGATCCGCAGGATCAGTTCACTCAAGGACCCGGAGCTGATCGGCACGGCGACCGAGTCGCTGTACGGGCAGGCGCTGCTGATGGCGCAGCGGCCGCTCAGGCCGGCCGACTCGGCGCTGCTCAACCGGGCGTTCATCGGCCTCCTGGAGTGGGCCACACACGGGGAGAACGGTCGCTGATGGCTGAGATCACGGACTTCGACGCGCTGCGCCGGGCGATGGCGGAGAACTCCGAGGAGCCGGAGGGTCCCGCACGTAACGCGCGCGCGGAGCAGCTGCTCGCCGAGGCCGAGAAGCTGAACATCCCGCTCGCCGTGATCGAGGCGCTCGGGCACCAGCTGAAGGTCTACAACTACAGCTCCGAGAAGGACCGGATGTTCGTCCCGTTCGCGCGGCTGCTGCGCATGTGGGACGAGCGGCCGGCGGACTTCGACGAGTACGAGGCGCACACGCTGCACTGGGTCTTCAAGTGGGTGTCGGCGGGCATGCTGGACCAGCCGCACATCCCGCTCGCCTCGGTCGAGAAGTGGCTCGGCGAGATGGAGCACCGCTACCGGCTCGCGGGACATTCCGAACGCGCCGTGCGCAGCGCGGAGTTCAGTGTGGCCGCACATGTCGGGGACCTGGAGCGGGCCGAGCGGGCGTATGCCGCGTGGCTGGCCGCGGACCGGGACCGGATGGCCGACTGCCACGCCTGCGAGCTGCACGGGCAGGGCACCTGGCAGGCCGAACGCGGCCGGGACGAGGAGGCCCTGCGGCTGTGGCGGCCGGTGCTGGAGGGCGAGTACAGCTGCGCCCACGAACCGCACACGGTCCTCGCCTCCTCGCTGGCCCCGCTGCTGCGCCTGGGGCGCCTGGACGAGGCCCGCGCTCACCATCTGCGCGGTTTCCGCCTCGTGCGCCCGATGGAGAGCATGCGGGGCGCCTACGCGGACCACGTCGAGTTCTGCGCACTGACCGGGAACGAGGCGCGCGGTCTGGAGCTGCTCGCCGAGCGGCCGTCGTACTTCACGGACACCGGGCATCCGCGCAGCCGGCTGGACTTCATGGCCGTGGTGGCGCTGCTGATGGAGCGGCTGACCGGGCTGGGTCTCGGCGAACGGCAGGTGCCGGGGCCTGCGGGGCGGTCGTGGACGGCGCGGGAACTGGGCGTCCACGCGCGCGCGGAGGCCCTGGAACTGGCCGAGCGGTTCGACCGGCGCAACGGCACGTCGCACATCGGCGACCGCGTCCGCGCGCGCATGGCCCGGCCTCCCCTGGTGGAGCGGCTGCCGCTGGGCGTCCGTACGGTGCGTTCCGCGCCGGCGCCGGCGGTCACGCCCCCGGCACCGGAGGCTGCCGAGCAGCCGGACCTGTCCACCCTGCTCACCGAGGCGCGCCGGCAGGCGGACACCCTGCGACCGCATGCCCTGGAGGCCTGGGCGGCGGTCGCACGGGCCGCCGAGGGCGTCGAACTGGACCCGCGCGACCGCGCGGAGATCGCCGACCACGAGGCGATGGCGCGCGGCCCCGAGGGCATCGCCCTGTTCGAGCGGGCCGCAGCGCTGTACGCGGAGGCGGGCGACCCCGGGGAGGCACTGGCGGCACGCGCGCGTGGAGCGTACGTACGCGCGCTGACGGGAGACGTGGACGCGGCGCTGACGACGGTCACCGGGCTGTACGACGAGGCACTCGCGCTGTACGCCGAGGAGTCCACCGGAGTACGGCAGACGGCGTCGGTGGTGATGAGCCGGGCACGGATCCTCATGCGGCGGGTGCAGGAAGGAACCCCGGAAATACCGGAAATACCGAACACGGTACCGGGTGAGGGCGAGGGGGGCGTGAACGCGGGCGCGGCGACGGCGCGTGCTCGTGGTGATCTCGCGGATGCCGAGCGGGCCGTGCGTGAGGTGCTGGCCCTCGTCGACGGGCGCGCGGGCGACGACGTGCGGCTGGCAGCGCGGGCCGCCGAGGCGCGGGGGATGCTCGCCGAGCTGGCCGAACGGTCCGGGGAGGCCGGGCGGGCGGCCCAGCTGTTCCGGCGGGCCGCCGCCGAGTACGTGGGCGCCGGGCTGCCGTGGTTCGCGGTGGAGTACGAGGTCCGGGTCGCGGCGCTGGCTCACCAGCTCGGCGACCTGGCCGAGGCCGAGCGGGCACTGCGGGCCGCCCTGGAGCACGGCGGGCCGTACGTGGAGCCGATCGGTCGGGCCCAGCTGCATCTCCAGCTCGCCGAGGTGGCCGGCGGCCGGGGCGAGGCCGGCGAGGCCGCGGAGCACGCGCTGGAGGCCGCGCACTGGGCCGACGAGGCGGGCGAGAGCGCCACGCTGGGCGCCTGGGCGCGGCACCAGCTGGGCGGCTCGCTGCTGCGCCAGGGGCGGCACGCGGAGGCCGCCGAGGTGCTGGAGTCGGCGCTGCCCGACCTGTCCGCCCAGACGCACGGCGACGGGGCGGTCGTACAGGCGCAGTGGTGGCTCGGGGACTGCCTGAGCGAGCTGGGTGAGCACCGGGCGGCCGCCGAACACCGGCTGCAGGCCGCCGAGATCGCCCGGCACTGGCCCGAGCAGCAGGACCACGCGACGCTCGCCCACCTCGCCGCCGAGTCCCTGAGCAACGCGGGCCTGCTCGAGGAGGCGGACCTGGCCTACGCGCGTGCGGGCGAGCTGTGGCGGGTCCTGGGCAACCCGCACTTCCTCGTCCGCTCACTGCGCGCCCGCGCCTGGCTCGCGCTGCGCGGGGAGGCCGGGGCGGAGGGCGCGCGGGAGCTGATGGCGGACGCGGTGGGCGCCTGCGAGGGTGCGCTGCGGGCCGCGGCGGACCCGGTGGCCAGGGGCCAGCTCGTCACCGAACTGGGCAGCACGCACCGCCAGTTCGGCGACCTGCTGGCCCGCTCGGCGGCCGAGGAGCCCGAGGAGCCCGAGGAGCCCGAGGAGCCCGAGGAGCCCGAGGAGCCCGAGGAGCCCGACTACTCCGAGTACGACGACCAGGTGGTCCAGGGCGCGTTCGAGGCCGCGCTGATCCAGATGGACCGCGCGGCCGAGCTCTTCGGCACGCTCGGTGCGGAGGGGCTGCACGGCCGTACCGGCGCCGAACTCGCCGCGGGCCGGCTGGAGGCCGGCCTCGGCCGTCCCGCTAGGGCGGCGGCACGCGCGCGTGGCGTGCTCGCGGCCTACGAGGGTGCCGACGGGACGGACGAGACCGTGCGGGCGCGACGAGCGGAGGCGGAGCGGATGCTCCGGCTGGACCGGACCGGGCAATGACCCGGAGCCGGTTCACTCCACGCCGATGAGCAGCAGCGCCCCCTGCCGGCCGCCCCGGTACACCACCGTGTCCACCGCGAGGTAGGACTCGCGCACGCGTGCCTCCAGGTGGCCGGCGACGTTCTCGGGCGCCTCGTCGCCGACGACCAGGGTGACCAGTTCGCCGCCGGCCTGGAGCATGCGGTCCAGGAGGGTCTCGGCGGTGGCGGTGACGTCCGGGCCGATCACGGCCACGTCCCCGTCGATCAGGCCCAGGACGTCCCCGGCCTGGCAGATGCCGGCCGTCGTCCAGGACTGGCGTTCGGCGACGACGACCTCGGCGTACCGGGTGGCGCCCGCCGCCGAGGTCATCTGGACGACGTCCTCGTCGAACCGGCGCTCCGGCGCGTGCACGGCGAGCGCGGCGATGCCCTGGACCGCCGAGCGGGTCGGGATCAGCGCCACCCGTATGCCTTCGGTGCGGGCCTGCTCGGCCGCCGCGGCGGCCGTGTGGCGCAGCTCGGCGTCGTTGGGCAGCAGCACGACCTCGCGCGCGTGGGCGCGCCGTACGGCCTGTACCAGTTCCCCGCTGGCGGGTGGCTCCCCCGGGCGCGCGAGGACGGCGGTCGCACCGGCGTCGGTGTACAGCCCGGCCAGGCCCTCGCCGGGCACGACGGCGACGACGGCGCGCTGCGCGCGCTCGCGCGGCGGCCGCTCGCCGCCGGTGTGCACGTCACCGAGCCCGAAGTGGGTGATCCGGATCCGGTAGGGGCGCCCCGCCTCGATGCCCGCCTCCACGGCGGCGCCGGCGTCATCGACGTGCACGTGGACGTTCCACAGCCCGTCGCCGCCGACCACGACGAGGGAGTCGCCGAGGGCGTCGAGCCGCTCGCGCAGCCGGGCCACGGCCTCGTCGCCGGCCTCCAGGAGGTAGATCACCTCGTAGGCGGGGCCGTCGGCCTCGGCGCCCTCGGCGCACAGGCCCGCCTCGGAAGCGGGCTCCACGCGCGCGTGCGCGTCGGAAACGGCCTCCACGCGCGCGCGGGCGTCAGACGCGGCCTCCATGCGCGCGTGCGCGTCGGACACGGCTGCGAAGACGGCTTCCGGTGTCCTCGGGGTCTCCCGCACCGCCTCCCCCGTGAAGGCCTCCACCAGTGCCCCCAGCACCACCACGAGTCCGCTGCCGCCCGCGTCGACCACCCCGGCCCGCTTCAGCACGGCCAGCTGTCCCGGAGTCGCCGCCAGGGCCGCCCTGGCCCCCTCGTAGGCGGCCCGTGCCACCGATCCGCAGTCGCCCTCGGCTCCCTCGGCGGCGTCCGCCGCGGCGGACGCGACCGTCAGCACCGTGCCCTCGACCGGGTGGGCCACGGCCTCGCGGGCGGAGTCGGCGGCGTGCCGCAGGGCCAGCCGCAGCCCCGCGCCGCCGGTGTGAGAGGCGTCGCCGGGCGCCCCTTCGGCCAGTACCTGGGCCATGCCCCGCAGCAGCTGGGCGAGGATCGTCCCGGAGTTGCCCCGGGCGCCGATGAGGGCCCCGTGGGCCATCGCGCGCACGGCGTCCGCGAGGGAGGGCTCCCGCGCGCCCGTGCCGTACCCGTCGAACACGGCCTCCACGGCGGTCGCCGCCGATTCCAGGGTCAGGTAGAGATTCGTCCCGGTGTCGCCGTCGGCCACGGGATAGACGTTGATCGCGTCGATCTCCTCGCGGGCCCGCCCCAGTGCCCGCAGCGCCAGACCACACCAGGTGCGCACCGCGAGAGCATCGAGTGTCTGCGGCACCTGCGCCACCTGCGCCTCCCTGAGCTGCTTGGACGTGGGAGGCAGCGTAGACCCCGGAGCGGTGTCCTCCGGAAGAGGGCCGGGAGCAGGCCCCTGAGCTGCCATGGTAGTTTCGTTGTACGGACGCAGTCGTTGTATGCTGCTCCGGTTGCCCGATCCTGATCGGGCCATTCCCCTGGCAGCGCCACTCAAGATCTCTGGTCTCAGGACCTTGATCCCGGCATGCCGGGATCAACCGTAAGTGCATCTGAAGTCTTTGGAGTGACCCGTGGCTGCCAACTGCGACGTCTGCGGCAAGGGGCCGGGCTTCGGCAACAACATCTCGCACTCGCACCGCCGTACGTCCCGCCGCTGGAACCCGAACATCCAGCGTGTGCGTACCGTGGTCGGCGGGACGCCGAAGCGCGTGAACGCTTGCACCTCGTGCATCAAGGCCGGCAAGGTCTCGCGCTGACGCACATCCCCCAGGCTCTTTACGAGCAGGGGGGAACCCCATCGCGCGCGGCCACTGCTGGTTCGCTGCTTGAAGCCGGTCCACCTCCGGGTGGGCCGGCTTTTTGCCGTACCCCGGCGGCTCACGCCCGGAAGCGCCAGCCGTGATCCACCGGCCCGATGCCCGCCCCCAGTGCGAACCCGGCCGCGATCGCCCCCGTGACGTACTCCTTGGCCTCCCTGACGGCCTCCGGCACGGCCAGCCCCTTCGCCAGCCCCGACGCGACCGCGGAGGCGAGCGTGCAGCCGGTGCCGTGGGTGTGCCGGTTGTCGTGGCGGGGGGCCCGCAGCCAGTGCTCCTCGGAGCCGTCGGTGAGCAGGTCCACCGCCTGGTCCCCGTCCAGATGGCCGCCCTTGATCAGCGCCCAGCGCGGCCCGTACTCCAGCACGGCCGCGGCGGCTCGCCGAAGATCACCTTCGGACTCGACCCGGACGCCGGTGAGTTGGGCCACCTCGTCCAGGTTGGGCGTGGCCACGGCCGCCACCGGCAGCAGTTTCGTACGGACCGAGTCCAGCGCGGAGGCGGCCAGCAGCGGGTCGCCGTGCTTGGAGACGCCCACCGGGTCCACCACGGCGGGTGCGGCCGTGCCGGAGATCAACTCGGCGACCGCCTCGACCAGTTCGGCCGAGGCCAGCATGCCGGTCTTCACGGCCTGGACGCCGATGTCGTCGACCACGCTGCGGTACTGGGCCCGTACGGCCTCCACCGGCAGTTCCCAGGCCCCCTGCACCCCCACGGAGTTCTGCGCGGTCACAGCCGTGATCACGCTCGTCCCGTGCACGCCGAGCGCCAGCATCGTCTTCAGGTCGGCCTGGATGCCCGCCCCGCCGCCGGAGTCCGAGCCCGCCACCGTGAGCACCCGGGGGATCATGACTCGATGTCCCCGAAGTGGTCCCAGCCGCCCTTGCTGGTCCAGGGGGCCCCGTCGACGGTCACCTGGGGCAGTGCCGAGGGGTTGAGGACCTCACCGATGACCTTCCAGCGGGCCGGCAGCTTGGTGTCCTGCGGGAAGGTCGCCACGATCGCGTGGTCCTCTCCCCCGGTCAGCACCCACTGCAGCGGGTCGACGCCGACGGCCTGCCCGATGTCGTTCATCTGCGAGGGGATGTCGATCGCGCCGGAACGGATGTCGATGCGGACCTTGCTGGCCTCGGCGATGTGCCCCAGGTCTGCGATCAGGCCGTCGCTCACGTCGCACATCGCAGTCGCGCCGAGCGCGGCCGCGGCCGGGCCCGCGTGGTACGGCGGTTCGGGGCGCCGGTGGGCCTCCACGAACGCCCGCGGGGAGCGGAAGCCGCGGGAGAGCACCGCGAAGCCGGCCGCGGACCAGCCGAGCCAGCCCGTGACGGCCACCAGGTCGCCGGGCTGCGCGCCCCCGCGGGTCACCGGCTCCTGGTTGCGCAGATCACCGAGCGCGGTGATCGACACCATGATCGTGTCCCCGCGTACGACGTCCCCGCCGACCACGGAGGCGCCCGCTACCTGGCACTCGTCGCGCAGGCCGTCCATCAGCTCGCTGGGCCAGGTGACCGGGAGCTCGGCCGGGACGACCAGGCCGAGCAGCAGCGCGGTCGGTACGGCGCCCATTGCGGCGATGTCCGCGAGGTTCTGCGCCGCCGCCTTGCGCCCGACGTCGTAGGCCGTGGACCAGTCGCGGCGGAAGTGCCGCCCCTCCAGCAGGATGTCGGTGCTCGCCACCACCCGGCGGTCGGGCGCGGCGACCACCGCGGCGTCGTCACCGGGGCCGACCCGGACCACCGGGGTGGTGGTGAGACGGGAGGTCAGCTCCCTGATGAGCCCGAACTCACCTAGCTCACCCACTGTGCCCTTCATTGCCTCAAGCCCCTTCTGTGCCGGTCCGTGCCCGGTCGCGCGTCATCAGTGTCCCCGATACGGTCGAAGTGACCGTCAACTTCTGTCGTGCCTGCACCCTGGCGCGCAAGCCCGGTTCCCGCAGGTCTCCCCGCGGGGAGCGGCAACGCGATACCGTGGCGTTCCTTTTCCCCACATGATCCTCGTGGCCGCCCTGGAGGTTCCGTGGTACAGGCGTACATCCTGATCCAGACGGAGGTCGGCAAGGCGTCGACCGTCGCCGAGACGATCAGCAAGATCCCTGGAGTGCTCCAGGCCGAGGACGTGACGGGACCGTACGACGTCATCGTGCGCGCCCAGGCCGACACGGTCGACGACCTGGGACGCATGGTGGTCGCCAAGGTCCAGCAAGTGGACGGCATCACCCGCACCCTGACCTGTCCGGTCGTGCATCTGTAGCCCCCGTCTACCCTTGGCCGGTGAACATCTTCCGTCACCGGCCCTTCGGCCTGCTCGCGCCCGCGCTGCTGATCGCGGTCGCGGGCTGCTCCTCAGCAGACGACAGCGCCAAGGTGGCGGTTCCCAGCCCCGACGCGAGGACGGCGACGGTGTGCCGGGATCTGCACCGGGTGCTGCCCGAGAAGCTGGACGGGCGGGACCGCGACGACCCCGAGCCCCGGTCCGCCTACACGGCGGGCTGGGGAAGCCCGGCGATCATACTGCGCTGCGGTGTCGTACGGCCGCCGAAGATGGTCGATCCGAAGGTGGCCGAGGGCGGGGACCCCGACGCCGTGGCGGGCGAGGTGGACGGCGTCGACTGGCTGATGGAGAAGCACGGTGACGGCACCTGGCGGTTCACCACCGCCAACCGCGTGGCCTATGTGCAGGTGAGCCTGCCCAAGGGGATGCCCGCACAGGACGAGGGCACCGCGGTCCTCACGGACCTCGCGGGAGCAGTGAAGAAGGCGATCCCCAAGGGGATCGCCTCCATGAGATGAGCCTGCTCAGCGAAGCCCGGTCGAGCGGCGCAGCGCCGCCTGCACCAGGCGGTCGATCAGCTCCGGGTAGCCGATGCCGGAGGCCTGCCACATCTGCGGGTACATCGAGATCGGCGTGAAGCCGGGCAAGGTGTTGATCTCGTTGATCACGAACTCGCCGTCCTCGGTGAGGAAGAAGTCCGCACGGACCAGGCCCTCGCAGGAAGCCGCCTCGAAGGCCTCCACCGCGAGCCGCCGCACCTCGGCGGTCTCCTCGTCGGTCAGCGGGGCCGGGACGATGCCGGGCGTGGAGTCGATGTACTTGGCCTCGAAGTCGTAGTACGCGTGCGCCTCAGGCGGCGGGATCTCGGCCGGGACGGAGGCACGCGGACCGTCCTCGAACTCCAGGACGCCGCACTCGATCTCGCGGCCCCGTACGGCCGCCTCGATCAGGATCTTCGGGTCGTGCGACTGAGCCTCGGCGATCGCCTCGTCCAGGCCCGACAGGTCGTCGACCTTGGTGATGCCGATCGACGAACCCGCGCGCGCGGGCTTCACGAACAGCGGCCAGCCGTGCTCGCCGGCGAAGTCGATGATCTTCCTGCGGGCGGCGGACTGGTCCTGCTGCCACTCGCGCGGCCGGATCACCACGTACGGGCCGACCTTGAGCCCGAAGGAGGTGAACACCCGCTTCATGTACTCCTTGTCCTGGCCGACGGCCGAGGCGAGCACGCCCGAGCCCACATACGGCACCCCGGACAGCTCCAGCAGACCCTGGAGAGTGCCGTCCTCGCCGTACGGGCCGTGCAGCACCGGAAAGACCACGTCGACTTCGCCGAGGGCCTTGGGCACGGAGCCGGGCTCGGTGTAGACGACCTCGCGGTTGGCCGGGTCGACGGGGAGCACCACGCCGCCCTCGGCGGACTCCGCCAGCTCCTCGACGGCGGGTACGCGGCGGTCGGTGATGGCCATCCGCTCCGGCTCGTCGGCCGTCAGGGCCCAACGGCCGTCCCGGGTGATGCCGATCGGCAGGACGTCGTACTTCGCCCGGTCGATGGCCTTGAGGACGGCGCCGGCGGTGACCACGGAGATCCCGTGTTCGGAGCTGCGCCCGCCGAACACGACGGCCACGCGCGGCTTGCGGGACGGCTGCTCGGGGCTCTGGGGGAGGTTCTCGGTGCTCATATCGCGTCGAGAGTACCCGGTGGTAGGGCCCCAAGACAGCGTCGACGCAGGGGGGTCGCTCAGCGTCGCTCGGGTTTCGCGCTGCGCGACATCAGCTCCTTGAGGGCGACGACCGGCGGCTTGCCCTCGTGCACGATGTCCACGACCGTCTCGGTGATCGGCATCTCGACTCCGTGCCGACGGGCCAGATCCGCCACGGACTCGCAGGACTTGACGCCCTCGGCGGTCTGCTTGGTGACCGCGATGGTCTCCTCCAGGGTCATGCCCTTGCCGAGGTTGGTGCCGAAGGTGTGGTTGCGGGACAGCGGCGAGGAGCAGGTGGCGACCAGGTCGCCGAGTCCGGCGAGTCCGGAGAAGGTCAGCGGGTCGGCGCCCAGGGCCATGCCGAGCCGGGTGGTCTCGGCCAGCCCCCGGGTGATGAGCGAGCCCTTGGCGTTGTCGCCGAGGCCCATGCCGTCGGCGATGCCGACCGCGAGGCCGATGACGTTCTTGACCGCGCCGCCGAGTTCGCAGCCGACCACGTCGGTGTTGGTGTACGGCCGGAAGTAAGGGGTGTGACAGGCGGCCTGGAGCCGCTGGGCGACCTGCTCGTCGGTGCAGGCCACCACGGCGGCGGCGGGCATGCGGGCGGCGATCTCCCGGGCCAGGTTGGGTCCGGTGACGACGGCGATGCGGTCGGCGCCGACCTTGGCGACGTCGTCGATCACCTCGCTCATGCGCATGGTGGAGCCGAGTTCGACCCCCTTCATCAGGGAGACGAGCACGGTGCCGGGTGCGAGCAGCGGCGTCCACTCGGCGAGGTTGGCGCGCAGGGTCTGCGAAGGGATCGCGAGGACGGTGAAGTCCGCGTCCGCGAGGGCCCCGGCCGCGTCGGAGGTGGCGCGCAGGTTCTCCGGGAGTTCGACGCCGGGCAGGTAGTCGGGGTTGGTCCGCGTGGAGTTGACCGCCTCGGCGAGCCCGGGGCGGCGGGCCCACAGGGTGACCTCGCAGCCCGCGTCGGCGAGGACCATGCCGAAGGCGGTGCCCCACGAGCCGGTGCCCATGACGGCCGCCCGGACAGGCTTGCTCACTTGCCGCTCTCCTCCTCCGTGCCGCTGCGCGCGACTTCCCTGCCGGCCGGCGCGGCCTCCGCCCCGGTGAGCGCGGCCTCCGCCCCGGCCCGCGCGGCCGCCCTGCCCGGCTGGGAGGGGCCCTGCGCGGTCTGCGCACGGGTCTTGCGGCGCTGCTGGATCCGCTCACGGCGCGGGTCGTAGGGCGTCTCGGGCGCCTTCTCGCCGCGGATCTCCTCCAGCTGGCGGGTGACGGCCGCCATGATGACCTCGGTGGCCTCCCTCAGGAGGTCGGTGGTCATCTCCTTGTCGTAGAAGCGGGAGAGGTCCACGGGCGGGCCCGCGAGGACGTGGTGGGTCTTGCGCGGGAAGAGGTGGGGCTTCTTGGCGTAGGGCGGCAGCAGTTCGTTGCATCCCCACTGGGCGACCGGGATGACCGGGCACTTGGTCTGCAGGGCGACCCGGGCCGCGCCGGTCTTGGCGGTCATGGGCCAGCCGTTCGGGTCGCGGGTGAGGGTGCCCTCGGGGTAGAAGGCGACACACTCGCCGCGCTCCACGGCGTCGATCGCGGCACGGAAGGCGCTGAGCGCGTCCGTGCTCTCGCGGTAGACCGGGATCTGCCCGGTGCCGCGCATCGCGGCACCGACGAATCCCTTCTTGAAAAGTCCGCTCTTTGCCAGGAATCGCGGAACCCGTCCGGTGTTGTACTGATAGTGCGCGTAAGCGAAGGGGTCCACGTGAGAATTGTGGTTCACCGCGGTGATAAATCCACCGTCGGCCGGAATGTGCTCCATTCCACGCCAGTCCCGCTTGATCAGAACCACCAGCGGCGGTTTGCACAGGACCGCTGCGAAGCGGTACCAGAACCCGATTCTGCGGCGGGACACGCGGACACCTTCCTCTAGGACTTGCTCCGGGCCCGGGGGCCGCACAAGTGTCGCCCCGGACGGCCGGTCTGTCGAGAACACCGTACGCCCGCCCGTCACCCGCCACCGCCCTCGCTGGGAGCTTCGCACACCTCCCCGATCCCAGCGGTGCCGGACCCCCCGGGTGACAATGAGCGCGACAAGAGAGGGGCGGTACGCCGGTGCAGTGGAGCTTGGTCATCCCCCTGAAGCCTCTGGCGCGGGCCAAGAGCAGGCTCTCGGACACCGCCGCCGACGGGGTGCGCCCGGGTCTGGCCCTCGCGTTCGCGCAGGACACGGTGGCGGCGGCGCTGGCCTGTCAGTCGGTCGCGGATGTGTCGGTCGTCACGGACGACACCCTGGCCGGCCGGGAACTGGCGGCCCTGGGCGCCCGGATCGTCCCCGACGCTCCGGGAAGCGGCCTGAACGCCGCTCTCGGGCACGGCGCGGGTGCCGTGCGGGAAAGACGCCCCCGCGCCGCAGTCGCGGCCCTGAACGCCGATCTTCCGGCCCTGCGCCCGCTGGAATTGTCCCGGGTACTGGACGCGGCCGCCGAATTCCCGCGCGCCTTTCTCGCGGACGCGGCCGCACTGGGCACCACCCTGCTGGCCGCGGCCCCGGACCAGGAATTGCACCCGGCGTTCGGCGCCGATTCCCGCGCCCGGCACCGCGCCCGTGGCGCGACGGAACTCCGGCTCACTGGCGTCGATTCGGTACGGCAGGACGTGGACACCGGCGACGATCTGCGCGCGGCCCTGGCGCTGGGGGTCGGACCGTTCACGGCGGCGGTGTCGGCGGGGTTGCTGATTCCGGGATCCTGAGGCGGACACCGGGCTTCCCGGTTCCGGGCCGGGCGGAGGTCGAAACGCCTGACCCCCAGCGGCGGCGGCAGCACCGGGCCGACGGCACCGAAGCCCCCGGGGGGTGCGGGGAACTGGGCGGCCAGCACGACGGGCCCGCGGTCGGCGGACGGCCCGCGGCCCTACCCCGAACCGCGGGAGGCACTACGCTGGCCGTCATGCAGGCGACCTCGTACACGTACGACCCCGAGACCCGCAGCGGGCAGGTACTGCTCGACGACGGCACCCCGGTGCCCTTCGACACGGCGGCGTTCGACGCGGGCGGGCTGCGGCTGCTGCGGCCCGGGCAGCGGGTGCGGATCGAGACGGAGGGTGCCGGGGACGGCCTGCGGATCACCCTGGTGACCCTGCAGACACTCTGACGTTCCCCGGAAAACGCCGCGGGCCGGGCTCCCTGAGGAGTCCGGCCCGGCGCGTGAATGCCCTGGCGACCTTATGACGTCGCCTTGCGGGCGGTGGCCTTCTTGGCGGTGGTCTTGCGGGCCGTCGACTTCTTGGCCGGGGCCTTCTTCGCGGTGACCTTCTTCGCCGGGGCCTTCTTGGCCGTCGCCTTCTTGGCGGTGGTCTTCTTCGCGGCGGCGGTCTTGGCGGTCGCCGTGGTCTTCTTGGCGGCCGCCTTCTTCGCCGTGGTCTTCTTCGCGGCGGCCGTGGTCTTCTTCGCCGGCGCCGCCTTCCTCGCGGTGGTCTTCTTCGCGGCGGCCTTGGTGGTCTTCTTCGCGGCGGCCTTCTTGACCGTCGCGGAAGCACCGCCGGTCAGGCTGCCCTTGGGCGCCTTCTTGACCGAGACCTCACCACCGCGCGGGAGCTTCTTCGACCCGCTCACCAGGTCCTTGAAGCCCTGACCTGCACGGAAGCGCGGCACGGAGGTCTTCTTGACCCGAACCCGCTCGCCGGTCTGGGGGTTCCGGGCGTAACGGGCGGGGCGGTCCACCTTCTCGAAGGACCCGAAGCCGGTGACCGAGACCCGCTCGCCCGCGACGACCGCGCGGACGATGGCGTCCAGGACATGATCGACAGCCTCAGCGGCCTGCTGGCGGCCACCCACCTTCTCGGCAATCGCTTCTACGAGCTGCGCCTTGTTCACGTCTTCCCCTTCGGAGACATCGCCAGAACGAAAGTGTTCAAGCTTTTTCGCACGTTAGGCAGATATATACCGCAAATCAAACACGAAACGGGCTTATCACCCTTGTGCCGCAACGGACTCGGTTGACTCGGACTGTTCAGCGGTCCTCTTCGGGGATCCGACCCTCGTCGAGGTCCTTGATGAACCGCTCGAGCCGCCTTGCCGCACCGGCGAGATCGTGCTTGGCCGCGGCCGTAATGACCAGCAGCTTCCGGGTCAGCGCCATCCGTACGCCCTCCGGGACTTGCAGTGCGCGCACTCTTGCGTGCGCTTCCTTCAGCTGGACCGCGACCGCCGTATAGAGCTCGAGTTGGCCGTCGTGTTCCATGCACAGATTGTGCCATCTGGGGCGAGTTGTCGCCTGCGCAGGGTGCAACTGCCGCCTCGGACAGCCATCTCGGCCCTTCCGGACGCCGGGGTCCCACTGATCGCGTACCCGGCCAACCACCTCCTTAACGTGGGAAGTTGGGAGGGCCGCCGGACCGGCACGGGGCCGTTCGGGTGCAGACATGGCTGTACCCCCAATCGTGGCGATCGGGGGTACAGCGGGGGTGTTGCGATGACCGAAACTCGACTTGTCCGGCCGCCCGGGCTCAGATCTGCCGCCCGGGCTCAGATCTGGAGCGTGCGCGGCTTGTAAGCGGGCCGCTTGGCCTCGTAGGTGGCGATGTCGGCCTCGTTCCGCAGGGTGATGGAGATGTCGTCCAGGCCGTTCAGCAGCCGCCAGCGGGAGTTCTCGTCCAGCTCGAAGGAGGCGGTGATGCCCTGCGCACGAACCTCACGAGCCTCAAGGTCCACAGCGACCTCAGCAGTCGGGTCCGCCTCGGTCAGCTCCCACAGCGCGTCCACGACCTTCTGGTCGAGAACCACCGTGAGCAGGCCGTTCTTCAGCGAGTTGCCCCGGAAGATGTCCGCGAAGCGGGAGGAGATCACGGCCTTGAAGCCGTAGTTCTGCAGCGCCCAGACGGCGTGCTCGCGGGAGGAGCCGGTGCCGAAGTCGGGACCGGCGACCAGGACGGTGGCGCCCTGCCGCTCGGGCCGGTTGAGGATGAAGGACTCGTCTTTGCGCCAGGCCTCGAACAGCCCGTCCTCGAAACCGTCCCGGGTCACCTTCTTGAGCCAGTGAGCAGGGATGATCTGGTCGGTGTCGACGTTGCTGCGGCGCAGCGGGACGGCCCGGCCGGTGTGGGTGGTGAAGGCTTCCATGGTTCTCAGACTCCAGCGGGCACGGGGGCGTCGGACAGATCGGCGGGCGAGGCCAGGTGGCCCAGGACGGCGGTCGCGGCCGCGACCTGCGGCGACACCAGATGGGTGCGGCCGCCCTTGCCCTGCCGGCCCTCGAAGTTGCGGTTGGATGTGGAGGCGGAGCGCTCACCCGGAGCCAGCTGGTCGGGGTTCATGCCGAGGCACATCGAGCAGCCCGCGTGCCGCCATTCGGCGCCGGCCTCCTTGAAGACCACGTCCAGACCCTCGGAGACGGCCTGCAGACCGACCCGCGCGGAGCCCGGGACGACCAGCATCCGTACGCCGTCGGCGACTTTGCGGTCCTTCAGGATCGCGGCCGCGGCCCGGAGGTCCTCGATGCGGCCGTTGGTGCAGGAGCCTACGAAGACGGTGTCCACCTGGATGGAGCGCAGCGACTGACCGGCCTCCAACCCCATGTACTCCAGGGCCTTTTCGGCGGCCAGGCGCTCCGAAGCGTCTTCGTACGAAGCCGGGTCGGGGACGGACGCCGAAAGCGGCGCGCCCTGGCCGGGGTTGGTGCCCCAGGTGACGAACGGCGACAGCTCGGCGGCGTTGATGACGACCTCGGCGTCGAAGACGGCGTCCTCGTCGGTGCGCAGCGTCTTCCAGTACTCGACCGCGGCGTCCCAGTCGGCACCCTCGGGGGCGTGCGGGCGGCCCTTGAGGTACGCGAACGTGGTCTCGTCGGGGGCGATCATGCCCGCGCGGGCACCGGCCTCGATCGACATGTTGCAGATGGTCATCCGGGCCTCCATCGAGAGCTTCTCGATGGCGGAGCCGCGGTACTCCAGGATGTAGCCCTGGCCGCCGCCGGTACCGATCCTGGCGATGATCGCCAGGATCAGGTCCTTGGCGGTGACGCCCTCGGGCAGCTCGCCCTCGACGGTGATCGCCATGGTCTTGGGGCGGGCCAGCGGCAGCGTCTGGGTGGCCAGCACGTGCTCCACCTGGGAGGTGCCGATGCCGAACGCCAGCGCGCCGAAGGCACCGTGCGTGGAGGTGTGCGAGTCACCGCAGACGACGGTGGTGCCCGGCTGCGTCAGGCCCAGCTGCGGACCCACGACGTGCACGACGCCCTGCTCGACGTCGCCCAGCGGGTGCAGTCGCACGCCGAACTCGGCGCAGTTCTTGCGCAGGGTCTCCAGCTGGGCCCGGGAAACCGGGTCGGCGATGGGCTTGTCGATGTCGAGGGTCGGGGTGTTGTGGTCCTCGGTCGCGATGGTGAGGTCGAGGCGACGCACCCTGCGACCGTTCTGCCGCAGCCCGTCGAAGGCCTGCGGGCTGGTCACCTCGTGCAGCAGGTGCAGATCGATGTAGAGGAGGTCGGGCTCGCCCTCGGCGCGCCGGACGACGTGGTCGTCCCAGACCTTCTCCGCGAGTGTCCTACCCATCGCTTTCCCTCCGGTCGGCAAGCGTCCGCCGACCCAAACTAGAGATCTTGAGGAGGCGGCTGCCCGCGCCCCTGTTCCGGGCGTCCGCCGCCAGGCCCCTTGGTCCACGGGCCGCTGTGTGTGATTCCAGGGTGGCGCGTTCCACGGAAAATTGAACTTGCGTTTCACAGAGTGAGACGTGAGTATCGTTGCATGGACAACAGTAGCGGCGTCGGCGTTCTGGACAAGGCGGCCCTCGTCCTGAGCGCTCTGGAGTCCGGTCCGGCCACCCTCGCGGGTCTGGTCGGGGCGACCGGACTGGCACGACCCACGGCCCACCGCCTGGCCGTGGCCCTGGAACACCACCGCCTGGTGGCACGCGACATGCAGGGCCGGTTCATCCTCGGCCCGCGCCTCGCGGAACTGGCGGCGGCGGCCGGCGAGGACCGCCTGCTCGCCACGGCGGGCCCCGTGCTCACCCACCTCCGCGATGTCACCGGCGAGAGCGCGCAGCTCTACCGACGCCAGGGTGACATGCGGATCTGTGTGGCCGCGGCGGAACGCCTGTCCGGCCTGCGGGACACGGTCCCGGTCGGCTCCACGCTGACCATGAAGGCGGGCTCCTCGGCGCAGATCCTGCTCGCCTGGGAGGAGCCCGAGCGCCTGCACCGCGGTCTGCAGGGGGCCCGCTTCACGGCGACGGCCCTGTCGGGCGTACGACGGCGCGGCTGGGCCCAGTCCATCGGCGAGCGCGAGCCGGGCGTCGCGTCCGTCTCCGCGCCCGTACGCGGCCCTTCCAACCGCGTGGTGGCCGCCGTGTCCGTCTCCGGCCCCATCGAGCGCCTGACCCGCCACCCGGGCCGTATGCACGCCCAGGCGGTCATCGACGCCGCAGGCCGCCTCTCGGAGGCCCTGCGCCGCTCGGGCTGAGCTCCGCCACATCGAGGACGTCACCGGGGTGGGGCCGCCTCAACGCCGCGGCAGGCCCCCCTCGGTCCCCTCGGTCCTCTCAGACGGCGCCGTCGGTGAGCGGCGCCTCCTGCGACCGATGAGCGAACCGGTCCCTGGCATACCGCCCCCGCTTCTCCAGCGGCACCTGCCCGTGCGCGGCGGCGAGGCCGAACGCGGGCATGTCCCCGTAGATCGCCTCGTACGACCCCTCCGGGACGACATACGTCTCGTGCCAGATCCCGACCTGCCCCCGCAGCGTGCCGCTGCGCTCCTTGCGGTTGATCAAGGCCCACGCCCTGTGATGGAACGCGTCCGGCGCGGTGGCGTAGGCGTACAGCTTGTCCTTGGACTCCCAGTACTGCACGACGTAGTACGTACGAGGCGACGCCGTCAGCAGAACCTTGGCGCGCAGGCCCCGCCCTCGGTCCTTCTCCAGTTCGCGCAGCATGCGGAGCATCGCGAGCAGCACAGGCAGCCACAGGTGCACCGCCCGGAAGCGGTTGATGCGCATGCCGATCAGCAGGACGACGACCTCACCCTTCGCGTCGGCTGTCGTACGGGCCACCATGAGTTCCCCCTCGTTGGTGAGCGACGCTATCCAACTGTGGATGCTTGGATAGTGCCGTTATCCGAGAAGGGGCGCAAGACATGCGGCTCGCCGAACTGAGCAGACGCAGTGGCGTGTCCACCGCGACGATCAAGTACTACCTGCGCGAAGGCCTGTTGCCGCCGGGCCGCCAGATCAACACGACGACGGCGGAGTACGACGGCGAGCATCTGCGCCGACTGCGGCTGGTGCGCGCGATGATCCAGGTCGGCGGGCTCTCGGTGGCCACGGTCCGGGAGGTGCTGCGGAACATCGACGACGAGTCCCTGGGCCGCACGATCCGGCTGGGCGCGGCCCTGTGGGCGCTGCCGCAGGCACCGGAGCCCGACGAGGACGACGCGTTCGTGCGGGCGGCGCGCCGGGAGGCGGAGGAGCTGCTGGACAGGGTGGGCTGGTCGAACGCGAAGCTGCTGACGACGATCTCCCCCGCGTACCGCTCCCTGGTGGCGGCGGTGGCCGCGTTCCGCCGGCTCGGCTACGACTGGGAGACCGAACTGCTCGCCTCCTACGCCAAGTTGATGCACGAGGCGGCGAAACTCGACCTGGACTTCGTGGAGACGCATACGTCGGAGGCGGAGAAGGTGGAGACGGCGGTGCTCGGCGCGGTGCTGACCGAGCCGATACTGCGGGCCCTGCGCCGGCTGGCCCAGGAGGAGGAGTCGGCCCGGCGGTACGGCTTCGAATAAGCCCGGGAACAGCGAAGGCTCTCCGCCAAAGCGAAGAGCCTTCGTCTCGTACCCCCGACCGGATTCGAACCGGCGCTACCGCCTTGAGAGGGCGGCGTGCTAGGCCGCTACACAACGGGGGCGAGGATCTTACGTTTCCGCAGATCCGAGCTGGTCTACCTGGACTCGAACCAAGACTAACTGAACCAGAATCAGTCGTGCTGCCAATTACACCATAGACCAATGATGGTTTAGACCAGTCAGTACCCCCGACCGGATTCGAACCGGCGCTACCGCCTTGAGAGGGCGGCGTGCTAGGCCGCTACACAACGGGGGCCCTAGCGATCTCGAGTTGATCGAGACCAGTACCCCCGACCGGATTCGAACCGGCGCTACTGCCTTGAGAGGGCAGCGTGCTAGGCCGCTACACAACGGGGGCTTTGCAGATGAGCTCTGCGAGCTGGCCTACCTGGACTCGAACCAAGACTAACTGAACCAGAATCAGTCGTGCTGCCAATTACACCATAGGCCACTGGAACTCAAGCCCCTGAGGGGATCTCGTTCTAGTTCGCTCCTCCGGGTCCCGGCCTTTCGGCCCGCTCCCCGGCGGCGCAGGAAGAACATTACCCGAAGGTGGACGGGGCTCCAAAACGAGTATCCGAGCGGACCAGCGCGGGGAGTTCGGCGAGGGTGGAGATCCGGTGCGTCACCACGGCCTCCGCACCCTGCGCGTACACCCCGCCGCGGTCGATCCACACGGACAGCAGCCCGGCCTCGGCCGCGCCCCGCCCGTCGATCTCCGGGTGGTCGCCGACGTACGCCACCTCGTGCGGCGGCAGGCCGAGCACCTCGCAGGCCGCGAGGAACGCGCCGGCCTGCGGCTTGGAGACGCCCAGCTCCGCGGCGCACAACACGCTCTCGAAGCGGTCGAGGAGGCCGAGGGTGCGCAGCTTGTGTTCCTGGACCGTGAGGCTGGAGTTCGACAGCACCGCGTGCCGGTGGCTGACGGCGAGCGCGTCCAGGGCAGGCACCACGTCCGGGAACAGGCTCCAGGCGGCCTCGTAGTGACCGATGTAACGCCGGAACCAGGCGTCGGCCTCGGCGTCGGCCAGGTCCTGCCCCAGGAAGACCCGTACGCGGTCGCGCCGCTGCACCTCGAAGGAGACCTCCCCGGCCGAGAAGCGCGCCCACTGCCGGTCGGTGATCTCCCGCCACCGCACGAGGGCCTGCTCCGCGGTCGCGTACCCGGCGAGCAGGCCTTCCACCGCCAGGTGGGCACGCATGCCCTCACGGTCGGCGGTCGTGTAGTCGAAGAGGGTGTCGTCGACGTCCCAGACCACGGCTCTGATCGTCATGACACCGACGGTAACCGGCGCCTCGCCGTCGTGTCCCGCGGATGCGGACGACGAGGGTCGGCACCCGGGGACTCCGGCTGCCGCCCCTCAGGTATGGCGTTCGTTACGCCGCGAGCTTCGCCAGCGCCGCGTCGATCCGCGCCAGTGTCCTCTCCTTGCCCAGGATCTCCAGGGACTCGAACAGGGGCAGGCCGACCGTGCGGCCGGTGACGGCCACGCGGACCGGGGCCTGGGCCTTGCCGAGCTTGAGGCCGTGGGCCTCGCCGGCCGCCAGGACGGCCTCCTTGAGCGACTCGGCCGAGGTCCAGTCGGCCGACTCCAGCTTCTCGCGGGCCGTGCGCAGGAGGGCGTCGCTGCCTTCCTTCATGGCCTTGGCCCACGAGGCCTCGTCGAAGACCGGCTCGGGGAGGAAGAGGAAGTCGACGTTGTCGGTGACCTCGGAGAGGACCTTCAGACGGGTCTGGGCGTGCGGGGCGATCGCCTGCCACTTGGCCTCGTCGAAGTCCTCCGGCGCCCACGGGGCGAACGGGGCCCTCAGCCAGGGGCGGCAGCGCTCCGTGAAGTCCTTCACATCGAGCATGCGGATGTGGTCGGCGTTGATCGCCTCGCACTTCTTCAGGTCGAAGCGCGCCGGGTTGGGGTTCACGTCCTTGATGTCGAAGGCCGCGACCATCTCGTCGATCGTGAAGATGTCCTGGTCCGCCGAGAGCGACCAGCCGAGCAGGGACAGGTAGTTGAGCAGGCCCTCGGGGAGGAAACCGCGCTCGCGGTAGAGGTTGAGGGACGCCTGCGGGTCGCGCTTGGAAAGCTTCTTGTTGCCCTCGCCCATCACGTACGGCAGGTGGCCGAACTCCGGGATGCGCTTGGCGATGCCCAGCTCGATCAGCGCCTTGTACAGGGCGATCTGCCGCGGGGTGGAGGAGAGCAGGTCCTCGCCGCGCAGAACGTGGGTGATCTCCATCAGGGCGTCGTCGACCGGGTTCACCAGCGTGTACAGCGGTGCGCCATTGGCGCGGACGATGCCGTAGTCCGGCACGTTCTCCGGCGTGAAGGTCAGCTCGCCGCGGACCAGGTCCGTGAAGGTGATCGTCTCGTCCGGCATGCGGAAGCGGACGATCGGCGTACGGCCCTGGGCCGTGTACTCCTCGACCTGCTCGGCGGTCAGGTCACGGCAGTGGCCGTCGTAGCCGGAGGGCCTGCCGGCGGCCCGGGCGGCCTCGCGGCGGGTGTCCAGCTCCTCCTGGGAGCAGTAGCAGTGGTACGCGTGACCGGCGTCGAGGAGCTTGTGGGCGACGTCCTGGTAGAGGTCCATGCGCTGCGACTGGCGGTAGGGCGGGTGCGGGCCGCCGACCTCGGGGCCCTCGTCCCAGTCGAAGCCCAGCCAGCGCATCGCGTCGAGCAGCTGGTTGTAGGACTCCTCCGAGTCTCGGGCCGCGTCGGTGTCCTCGATACGGAAGACCAGAGTGCCCTGGTGGTGCCGGGCGAACGCCCAGTTGAACAGGGCGGTGCGGACGAGGCCCACGTGGGGGTTACCGGTGGGCGAGGGGCAGAAACGGACGCGTACGGGGGAGCCGGATGCGCTAGCCACGCTTGACAACCTTGTTGGTGAGAGTGCCGATGCCTTCGATGGTGACGGCGACCTCGTCGCCGACGTTCAGGGGGCCGACCCCCGCGGGGGTGCCGGTGAGGATGACGTCGCCCGGGAGCAGGGTCATGGCCTCGGAGATGTTGACGACCAGGTCCTCGATGGGATGGATCATCTCGCTCGTACGGCCCAGCTGGCGCTGTTCGCCGTTGACGGTGAGCTGGATGGTCAGGTCGTTGGCGCGGTCGAGGTCCAGCTCCGTCTCCACCCAGGGGCCCAGCGGGCAGGAGGTGTCGAAGCCCTTGGCCCGGGCCCACTGCTTCTCGCGCTGTTGCACGTCGCGGGCGGTGACGTCGTTGGCGCAGGTGTAGCCGAAGACCACGTCCTTGACGCGCTCGCGCGGTACCTCGCGGCACATGCGGCCGATGACGACGGCCAGCTCGGCCTCGTGGTGCAGTTCCTGCGAGAAGGGGGGGTACTGGATGTCGTCGCCGGGGCCGATCACCGAGGTGGACGGCTTGAAGAAGGCGAACGGGGTGTCGGGCACCTCGTTGCCCAGCTCCCTGGCGTGGTCGGCGTAGTTGCGCCCGAACGCCACGACCTTGTTGGGCAGGACCGGCGGGAGCAGCCTGACCTTGCTCACCGGCACCTTCGTCCCGGACAGCTCGTAGTCCGCGAACGGGATGCCCTTGATGATGTCGAGGACGAGTTCGTCCTGCGTGTCGCCCTCGACCGCGCCGAAGGCTACGTTCCCGTCGATGGAGAACCTGGCGATGCGCACGGGATCCTTGCGCCCCTCAACTAGAACCGGCGTACTGACGCCCCAGGTTAACCGGTCGGGCCGCCCGGTGTTCGGGCGGTGCGGCGTGGCGACGGGGCTTTTCCGCAGCGGAAACCGTCGTACCGGAATTCCGAATTCCGGGAGTTCCGCGCCCATGGCATTCCACGCGACAACCCGGCATACGGGCGCATCACCCTTATTGCCCGCGATCCGCGCCGCGTGATGCCACCCGGCGCCAGTGGCCGGAAGCGCTATTGATCCGGCCGGATCCGGACCCTGGGATCCCCCCGGAAAAACCACCGAATTTCCGACGGGGAGAGGACCTCATGAAGGCATCCCGGAAGCTCTGTTCCCTCGCTGTCGCGATTCCGGCAGCAGTCGTCGCGGTACTGAGCACGGCTCCCCTGGCGCATGCCGATGCGGGCCCCTACTGCCTGAACGAGGAGAAGAACTGCGGGATCTTCTTCCACAACAGCGGACGGACCGGTTCCTTCACCGCTTTCCGGGGCAGCAGCGTGTCCAATCTCGCCGGCTACACCTTTGTGACCTCCGGGGCCGGCAGGGGCCTGCCGGTCAAGAACAACGCGGTCTCCTTCAACAACCTGAGCGTCGACAACATCGCCACGGTCTTCTACAACAACGGCTACTCGGGGGCCTGTGACACCTTCGCCCCGCTCACCGCCACCGACCGGCTGCACAACACCTACAACGAGAACGCCTCGCTGGGCTTCGCCCGCAGCGGCACCAACTGCTACAAGTGGAACTGATCCAGCGCCGCCGACGTGCGGCGGCACGGCTGGCGCCGGCCGCCGTCTGCCTGGCGCTGCTCGCGGGCTGCGCCTCCCCGGAGCCGACGGCCCAGGGTCCGCACACCACCCGCGCGGCGGCCGGGCCGAGCCCCACGGGCCCCGGCAGGAGCGACTACACCTACCGGCTCCCCCTCGCGGTCTACAGCTACAGCGACGCCGAATACGAGGTCATCGAGTCCGCGCAGCAGATCCTGGCCCGCGACTGCATGAAAGGTTTCGGGCTTTCCTACCGTCCCGCGAAGAAATCCGCTCCGGGTGCCACGTCGGACCGCCGGTACGGGATATCGGACATGGCTGACGCGGCGCGCTACGGATATCACCTGCCGCCGCAGCCGCGGGACCCCGAACCGAAACTCGGCGCGGACCAGCGCAGAGTTCTCTACGGAAACAGGGACGGCTCGGCCGGAAAGCGCGGAAAGCTGGAGTTCCGGGGAAAGGCGGTACCGAACACGGGATGCCTGGGCTCGGCCGTCCGGCAGCTCGCGCGGCCGCACGAGTATCCCGCGGGCGTCACCGCGGCGAGCAACATCTCGTCCGGCGGTTTCAGCGACTCGATGCGGGATTCCGGCGTCGAGGCGCTGTTCGCCCACTGGTCCGCCTGCATGAAGGAGAACGGGTACGACTACGCCTCACCGCTGGAACCGTTCCGGAATCCGGCGTTCACGGACGGCCGGGTGACCGCGGAGGAGAAGGCGACGGCGGCGGCCGACATGGCGTGCAAGCGCCGTACGAACCATCTGGAATCGTGGCTGAAGGCCGAGACCGGGATTCAGCGCCGGATGATCCGGAACCGGATCGCGGTGTTGCGGCGGCTGAAGACCCTGCACGCCCAAAAGGTGAGCGCGGCCAGGAAGATCATCGCGGGTGCGTGATCTCCGGGCCGCGCTCGACGAGTGCGGTGCCCGCCCGGCTACGCGCCGGCCTCGACCGCCAGGCCGGCCGGGACCTCCACCAGGACGGTGCGCCTCGGGTTGGCCGTCTGGGCGGGGAGGTCGAGGGAGTGCTCCGGCAGCTCGGGCGTCTGCAGGTCGTCGGCGTCCTCGAGGTGCGCCAGCGTCGTGCGCCGCGGGTTGGCTATCGTCCGGAACATCATCGTCGTCTTCACCGTTGTCGTCCTGTGGCCTCGTGTCGAACAGAATGCTTCATCTTGTAAAGCGTCAGGCTAAACATCCGCTTCCCCGTCACAGACGGGAACGCTCCATGATCTGCGTGTGAGTTTGCTCACGAATCCAGGGGCAAATCGGTCAATTCCGGCCTACACCTCGCCCCAAGGAAACGGACATTGACCCCCTGAAGCCTGCATTCCGCACCTGATCATGGCGACTGGGACACCGGGCACCGCGTGACAACTCGCAGGGGTATGCCCGTTTTGCAGGAGAACGACCTACACAGGTCGTAGTCCGGTGGTCACAAGGCGTCACGGAGGTCACAGCTCGGGGTATGGCCCTTGTTGGAGATCCGGCACTGTGCTGGAATTCCACGGACCGCCGCGGGATCGAGCCGGCGCGCAGGGGGCGCAGCAGCGCCGAGTGGCGGCGAGATAGGGGGAAACCTGCGCCGGTCACTCAAGACCACCCGGGGGGCGTATTCAGGGCGCTCTCCAAGACGCCGAAACCGTGTCTCTCCGTTCACGCGGAGGGGCGCCTGGTCCAGAGGTTGCGACGCTAGTGCAGGGACGTTTCAAGAGGGATGGCAGCGCTCCGGCGGAGCCGGAGGCGCACGGCGGGACCGACCGCGGTTCCTCGCCCCAGCACGCCCAGAACCCGGGCCCGGCACCGTCCGGAGACGGCGGTGAGCGCTCCGGGCGCCCCGGCGTGTCCGCCCCGACGGTCGCGGTGGGCTCCGCGAAGACGAAGGCGGCGAACCCCACGCCGCCCGTGAAGCCCGCCAAGAGCCCGACCGGCCCCGGTTCGCGCATGGCCCTGCGCAACTGGCGCATCTCCACGCGTCTGGTGTCGCTGCTCGCGCTCCCGGTCGTCGCGGCGACCTCTCTGGGCGCTGTGCGTATCAGCCAGTCCATGGACGACATCCAGCAGCTCGACAACATGAAGCTGCTGACGGACATGACCAAGCAGGCCACCCAGCTGGCCATGGCGCTTCAGGACGAGCGCGACCAGTCGGCCGGCCCCCTGTCGCACGGCGTGACGTCCGCCTACGAGATCAAGGGCTACGAGGACAAGACCGACCGCGCCCGCGAGAACTTCCTCAACTCCTCCGAGCAGATCGACGAGGCGAGCAAGAACGGCCAGCTCCAGGGCGTCCGCGACACCCTGGTCAGCCTCGCCGAACAGCTGGGCGACCTGGCCAAGATCCGCCGGGACGCCTACCAGTCGAAGAACAACTCGACGCAGACGGTCGAGGCCTACCACCGGCTGATCACCCAGCTGATCGACCTCTCCCAGTCCATGGCGGAGGCGTCCAGCAACCCGGAGATGATCTCCCGCACCCGTGCCCTGGCGGCCTTCTCCACCGCCAAGGAGTACGCCTCGGTGCAGCGCGCCGTCATCGCCGCGGCCCTGACCTCCAGCAACACCTCCAAGGGCAAGCTCTCCGACAACGACCGCCTCTACGGCGCCTCCGCGTACGAGAGCGAGAACTCCGAGATCGCGATCTTCCGGAAGATCTACAGCAACCAGAACCCGGACCAACTCCTCAAGCCGATCGAGGAGGGCAACCCGATCATCCAGGCCGCGGACCTGTACGCCAAGCGGACCTTCGAGTCCCGCGACGGTCTCGACGGCCTGCCGGCGCGCTCGTACCGCGACTGGGTGGACGACAGTACGACCAAGATCCAGGAGATGAAGAAGATCGAGCAGACGCTGCTCGAGGACATGGAGCAGAAGGCCCGCGAGCTGAAGTCGTCCTCCGAGCAGGACGCGATCATCTCCGGTGCGCTGATCCTGCTGGTGCTGGGCATCTCGCTGGTCGGTGCGTTCGTCGTGGCCCGGTCCATGATCCGCTCGCTGCGCCGGCTGCAGGAGACCGCGACCAAGGTCGCCCAGGACCGGCTGCCCGAGCTGGTCAAGCAGCTGTCCGAGTCCGACCCGCAGGACGTCGACACGTCGGTGGAGTCGGTCGGTGTGCACTCCAAGGACGAGATCGGCCAGGTGGCCGCGGCCTTCGACGACGTGCACCGCGAGGCGGTCCGCCTCGCCGCCGAGCAGGCCCTGCTGCGAGGCAACGTCAACGCGATGTTCACCAACCTCTCGCGCCGCTCCCAGGGTCTGATCCAGCGCCAGCTGTCGCTGATCTCCGAGCTGGAGTCCCGCGAGGCCGACCCGGACCAGCTGTCCTCCCTCTTCAAGCTCGACCACCTCGCGACGCGTATGCGCCGTAACGGTGAGAACCTCCTGGTCCTCGCGGGTGAAGAGCCCGGCCGCCGCTGGACCCGCCCGGTCCCGCTGGTCGACGTGCTCCGTGCCGCCGCGTCCGAGGTGGAGCAGTACGAGCGCATCGAACTGGCCGCCGTGCCGACCACCGAGGTCGCAGGACGGGTGGTCAACGACCTCGTGCACCTCCTGGCCGAGCTGCTCGAGAACGCCACCTCCTTCTCCTCGCCGCAGACCAAGGTCAAGGTCACCGGTCACGCGCTGCCCGACGGCCGGGTGCTGATCGAGATCCACGACACCGGTATCGGCCTCTCCCCCGAGGACCTCGCGGCGATCAACGAGCGGCTCGCCTCGCCGCCCACCGTGGACGTCTCCGTCTCCCGCCGCATGGGCCTGTTCGTGGTCGGTCGTCTGTCGCAGCGCCACGGCATCCGCATCCAGCTGCGCCCGTCCGACTCCGGCGGCACGACCGCGCTGGTCATGCTTCCCGTCGACGTCGCCCAGGGCGGCAAGAAGCCCGTCCCGGGCAAGCCCGGCGCGCCCGCGCCGACCGGCGGTCCGGCCGCCGCGCAGGCCGCTGCCGGTGTTGCCGCCGCCCGCCGCAACAACGGCGGCAACGGTCCGGGCGGCGCCCTCGGCGGTGCGCCGTCCGGTGGTGGACGCCTCGGCGCCGGCCCCGGCCCGCGCGGCCAGGTCGGCTCCGCCCAGGGTCCGCGGGCCGCGCTGCCCGGCACCGGCCAGGGCGGCCGTCCCGGTGCGCCGGGTGGCGCGCGTGGTCCGCAGGGTCCTGGTGCCCCGCAGCAGGGCCGGCCGGCCCCGGCCGGTGCGGGTGCGGGCGGCTTCGGCGGTCAGACGCAGGGCCTGCAGGCCGCGGGTACCGGCGGACCCCAGCAGGACGCCTTCGGCGGTCGCGGCCCCGTTCCGCCGCGCGCCGGCGCGAACGCGTCCGACCAGGGCCGTCAGCCCCAGCTGTCGCCGCGTGGCGGTCCGCGGGCCGAACTGCCCGGCGGCAACCCGCCCTCGCGCACCCCGGACTGGAACGACAACGCCCAGTCGCGCGCCTCGCTGGACGCCCCGCGCGGCCATGACGAGCAGGACCCGGCGCAGACCGGGCGCATGCCGCGCGTCGACGACCAGCAGGGTCCGGGCTCGACCGCGCAGATGCCCCGCATCGACGCGCAGGGCCCGGCCGCCACGGGCGAGTTCCCCCGTCCCGACTTCGCCACCGGTGGCTCCACGGGCCAGTTCGCGCGCCCCGGCAGCGAAGGCCCGCAGCAGACCGGCCAGTTCGCCCGGCCCGGCGCCCAGCAGGACAACAGCCAGTTCGGCCAGCAGAGCGGCGGCGGGCAGTTCGTCCGCTCCGACGTCTTCGGCACGCCGGCGCCCGGGCAGCAGAACCCGCAGAACACGGGCCGGTTCGCGGCCCCGCGGGCCTACGACGCCGGCTTCGACGGCAGCTCCTCCGGGAGGCACGCGCTGCCCGGCCGGCCGGGCCAGGGCCCGGCGGACACCGGTCAGTTCGAGCGCCCGCAGCAGGGCGGCCGCGGCGACTTCGGCGCCCCGCGCCCGCCGGCCCAGCAGCAGCGTCCGGTCCGGCAGGAGCCGGAGGCGCTGCCGCCGGCCACCGGCCCGGGTGACGGCCGTACCCCGCTGTACGACACGCTGGAGACCAACTGGTTCCACGGCCAGCAGGAGCGGCAGCCGGACAACACCCCCGCGCCGGCACCTCAGCAGGCACCCACGCCCGGTCCCCAGCGTTCGGCCTCCGCCACCGGCTCCTGGCGCACCTCGCCCAACGACGAACTCGTCCGTCAGGCGGAGCGCGTACGGCAGCCCGCGGCGGGTGGCGTCACCACCTCCGGCCTGCCGCGCCGGGTGCCCCGGGCGAACCTCGTTCCGGGCACGGCCCAGCAGCAACAGCACCAAAGCGGTCCGCAGGTCTCGCGTGCGCCCGATGACGTACGCGGCCGGCTGACCAATCTCCGTCGGGGCATCGCTCAGGGCCGTCAGGCCGGCAGCGGCCAGACCGGCAGCTTCCCGAGCCCCACTCACCAGCAGGAGCGTTAGTTGAGTCCGATGAGCCAGGCGGCACAGAACCTGAACTGGTTGATCACCAACTTTGTGGACAACACCCCCGGGGTGTCCCACACAGTGGTGGTCTCCGCCGACGGCCTTCTGCTGGCAATGTCCGAAGGTTTCCCGCGGGACCGCGCCGACCAGCTGGCGGCCGTCGCGTCCGGGTTGACCTCCCTCACGGCCGGGGCGTCCCGGATCTTCGAGGGCGGCAACGTGGCACAGACGGTCGTCGAGATGGAGCGCGGCTTCCTCTTCCTGATGTCCGTCTCGGACGGGTCGTCCCTCGCGGTCCTGGCCCATCCCGAGTGCGACATCGGTCTCGTCGGCTACGAGATGGCACTGCTCGTCGACCGCGCGGGTGCGGTACTCACCCCGGATCTGCGCGCCGAACTCCAGGGCAGTCTGCTCCACTGACCTGCTCCGGCACCACCCACCTCACGAAAACACCGTCCGGCCGCCACAATCCCCCCACCGGCCCCGTCAGACGGCACGACTGACCGACTTGCTGTCCCGCCCGGAGGATTCATGACCCCGCCCACCGCCCATCATGATCCGTACGCCGAGCCGTACGGGGACGAGGGCGACCAGCCGCTGGTGAGGCCGTACGCGATGACCGGCGGCCGGACCCGGCCGCGGTACCAGCTGGCCATCGAGGCACTGATCAGCACCACGGCCGACCCGGCAGCCCTCATGGGACTGCTCCCGGAGCACCAGCGCATCTGCCACCTGTGCCGGGAGGTCAAGTCGGTCGCGGAGGTCTCCGCGCTGCTGGCCATGCCGCTCGGCGTGGCCCGGATCCTGGTAGCCGACCTCGCCGAGGCCGGCCTGGTCGCCATCCACCAGCCGGGTGGCGACGAGAACAACGGCGGCGCTCCGGACGTGACGCTGCTCGAAAGGGTGCTCAGTGGACTTCGCAAGCTCTGACGCGGGCCGGGCCACCACCTCCGCGAAGATCGTGGTGGCGGGCGGCTTCGGCGTGGGCAAGACCACGTTCGTCGGCGCCGTCTCGGAGATCAACCCGCTGCGTACGGAGGCCGTGATGACGTCCGCTTCGGCGGGCATCGACGACCTCACCCACACCGGAGACAAGACGACCACCACGGTGGCGATGGACTTCGGCCGTATCACCCTGGACCAGGACCTGATCCTGTACCTCTTCGGTACGCCGGGCCAGGACCGCTTCTGGTTCATGTGGGACGACCTGGTCCGCGGCGCCATCGGCGCGGTGGTGCTCGTGGACACCCGGCGCCTCGCGGACTGCTTCCCGGCCGTGGACTACTTCGAGAACAGCGGTCTGCCGTTCGTCATCGCCCTCAACGGCTTCGACGGACAGCAGCCGTACACCCCCGATGAAGTGCGCGAGGCCCTGCAGATCGGTCCCGACGCCCCGATCATCACGACGGACGCCCGCCATCGCGCGGACGCCAAGAGTGCGCTGATCACGCTGGTCGAGCACGCGCTGATGGCTCGCCTGCGGTAGCACCCAAGTTCGACATGCCGTACGGCAGTTGTCGTAAATCAATCGGAGCCGGCTGTGGACTTTGACACGGTCGGCTCCGGTGTTCATAACAGTTCGGCAGAGGAATCGCCCGGCGTCACCACGCGACGCGGTCGAGTGGTGCCGCTGTGCTCACAAACGCCCCGCCTTTTGGCGGGGCTCGTTCTTTATGACCGTTTTATCTGGGGCTTACAGAGTGCCGTCCGAGGGTTTCCAGTGTTTGGAAGTGCGCTGGTCCACGTGCTGGAATGCCTGAACTGCCCATTAGTCAAAGACGTACCTACCGAGTGGTCGATGACGAACCGGGCTCTGAGAGACTGCGGCACGACGTAGGTGCCGACCGCCGAGAGGTTGTTGGTCGAGTGAGGCGAAGCAAGAACGGTCCCGAGCCGTCGGCGCGGGGCAACTTCTCCCCGCCGCCGCGCGCTGCGGCGCACACCCCTGTGTCCGGTGCGGAGCCGGCGCCCACTCCCGCGAAGGGTGGCGGCCGTTTCTCCCCGCGCAACTGGCGGGTGCCGACCCGGCTGAACGCGATTCTGCTCATACCCGTGGCGGTCGGTCTCGTCATGGGCGGTTTCCAGGTGAAGAGTTCCATCGACACCTGGCAGGAGGCACGGGACGCGGAGAACACCGCCGTCCTGGTGCGCGCCGCCCTCACCTACGCCGACGCCCTGGAGAACGAGCGCGACGTCACGGCGGCGCCGATCCTGCTGGGCACCGGCAAGGACACCATCGCCGCCGCCCGCAAGGCCACGGACCAGGCCGCCGACGGCTTCGACCAGGCCGCGCAGAACATGCCGGACAAGTCCGGTCTGAAGCGCCGCCTGCAGCTGTTCCGCAAGGTGGAGCCCCAGCTGCAGACGCTGCGCCAGGTCGCCTACACGAGCAACACCCACGGCGTGCAGACCGAGGAGGGTTATGTCGGGGTCAGCCACCCCCTGATGGAGTTCGCCAACGAACTCGGTCTGGGCACCGGCAACATCACCTCCTACGGCCGTACCGTCTACGCCATCTCCCTCACCAAGGGGGCGCTGTCGCTGGAGCGGTCGATCGGCACGCATCTGCTGGTCAAGCCCGGCCCGGACGACCCGAACCTGGCGACCCAGCGGGTCTCCCTGTCCTCGTACGCCTACCTGGAGCGCATCGCCCTGGAGGAGTACCTGGGCGGTGGCACCGACGAGGACGCGCAGAAGCTGACCGACGCGAAGCAGAAGATCACGACGGACGGCGCCGCGCTGGTCGCGCAGCAGAAGCAGAGTGACCCGAAGTACATCGCCCCGCCGTCCAAGCCGGAGACCATGGTCTCGGCGCTGGCCAGGCTGCAGGACACCAGCCCGCTCACGCGTCAGGCGCTGGCGGCCAAGGGCATCACCGCCAAGAACTGGTTCGCGGTCAACACGCTCAAGTACAAGGCCTACCGCCAGATCGAGTCGGACCTCGCCGACAAGGCGGTGAACGAGGCCTCCGGCATCGCCGACGACGCCAAGACCTCCGCGATCATCACCGGTGCCGTCGTCGTGGTCGCCCTCCTCCTCGCGTTCATCCTGGCCGGTGCCGTGGCCCGCCAGATGAGCCGCTCGATGCGCCAGCTGCGCAACGCCGCCTTCGGCATCGCCGAGCAGCGTCTGCCGATGCTGGTCGACCAGCTCTCCCGCACCGACCCGGGCCGCGTCGACACCCGCGTCGCACCGATCCCGATCAACTCCACGGACGAGATCGGCGAGGTCGCGCGCGCCTTCGACCAGGTCCACCGCGAGGCCGTCCGGCTCGCCGCCGAACAGGCCCTGCTGCGGGGCAACATCAACGCGATCTTCACCAACCTCTCGCGCCGCAACCAGTCGCTGATCGAGGGCCAGCTGACCCTGATCACCGACCTGGAGAACAACGAGGCGGACCCGGACCAGCTGGAGAACCTCTTCCGCCTGGACCACCTCGCGACCCGTATGCGCCGCAACGGCGAGAACCTCCTGGTCCTCGCCGGCGAGGAGCCCGGCCGCCGCTGGGACCAGCCGGTCCCGCTGGTCGACGTCCTGCGCGCCGCCTCCTCCGAGGTGGAGCAGTACGAGCGTGTCGAGCTGTCCGGTGTTCCGGAGGCCGAGATCCACGGCCGCGCCGTCACCGACCTCGTGCACCTGCTGGCCGAGCTGCTGGAGAACGCCACCACGTTCTCCTCCCCGCAGACCAAGGTCCGGGTCACCGCGACCCGTCTGCCCGACGGCCGCATCATGATCGAGATTCACGACAAGGGCATCGGCCTGACGGCCGAGGACTTCGCGGACATCAACCACAAGCTGGCCAACCCGCCGACCGTGGACGCCGCGATCTCCCAGCGCATGGGCCTGTTCGTGGTCGGCCGGCTGTCCGACCGGCACGGCATCCGTGTCCAGCTGCGCCCCTCGGGCGAGCAGGCCGGCACGACCTCCCTGGTCATGCTGCCGGACGCGATCACGCACGGCGGTGGCGCCGAGACGCCGCTGGACCGCGAGGACTTCACGGTCTCCCAGATCATCCCGGACCAGCAGTTCCAGGGTGAGAGCTTCAGCCAGGTGGCGCCGATGCGCACGGCCGCCGAGCTGGGCTTCGACGACAGCCGCTACTCCGACGTCCCCGACGACATCCGCGAACTGGACCCCGTGGGCCGCTCCCTGATGCGCGAGGAGCGCCGGGCGGCCCTGGAGGCCCAGAACCACGGCCAGCCGCACCAGGAGAGCGCGGAGCGGTCCGCGTACCGGGACGAGTTCGACGCACCCCAGGGCTACGAAGGCGGCGGCACGGGCTACACCGAGCAGCAGGCGTACGAGGAGCAGCAGCAGGCGTACCAGGAGCAGCAGCAGGCGTACCAGGAGCAGACGTACGAGGAGCAGCAGCACACCTCGTACGACGAGCAGTACTTCGCGCCGAACGGCGGGCTGCCGCAGAACGACGGCTTCTCCTCGACCGGTGGCGGCTACCCGGACACCGCCTATGCGGAGCCCGCCCGGGAGGAGCACGGGCCCACTCAGGCCTCCGCGTCCGACGGATTCGGCTCCTACGAGAGCCAGTCCTACCAGGACGACTGGCCGCAGCAGAACGGCTACCAGAACGGCTACCCGGCCCAGTACGCTCCGGAAGCGGAATCCTCGCAGGCCGCTGACGCAAGTGAGCGGAACGGCGTAGGCTTCGACCGTCCGGGAACGGCCTCTCCCGCCGCCCACGAGCTGACCGACGCCGGGCTGCCCCGCCGCGGCTCCGCCGCGAGCGGCACCAACGGCTCGAGTGCCTCGAACGGCACGGCGCGCGTGCAGCAGGAAGTGCCGGCTCCCGCACCGGGCAACGCCCCGGGAGCGGGCGGCGACAGCGACTGGCGTTCGGCCAACGACGAGCGCTGGCAGCAGGCCGCGCAGCTCCGGAAGCCCAAGGCGGGCGGGGTCACCGCCTCCGGCCTGCCGCGGCGGGTACCCAAGGCCAACCTGGTCGAGGGCACCGCCGAGAGCACCCCTCAGGGAGGCCCACAGGTCTCCCGCGCCCCGGAGGACGTCCGGGGCAGGCTGAGCAACCTGCGTCGGGGCGTCCAGCGCGGACGCAGCGCAGGCAGTGAAACGAACGGCCAGGGCTTCGGTCCTGACAGCACCTACAACCAGGAGCGTTAGTGTGAGCCCGATGAGCCAGGCGGCACAGAACCTGAACTGGTTGATCACCAACTTCGTGGACAACACCCCGGGGGTGTCCCACACGGTGGTGGTCTCCGCCGACGGACTCCTTCTGGCGATGTCCGAAGGCTTCCCCCGCGACCGCGCCGATCAGCTCGCGGCCGTCGCCTCCGGTCTGACGTCTCTGACGGCAGGCGCCTCGCGCATCTTCGAGGGCGGCAGTGTGAACCAGACGGTTGTGGAGATGGAGCGGGGATTCCTCTTCATCATGTCCATTTCCGACGGTTCCTCGCTCGCGGTTCTGGCACACCCGGAGGCGGACATCGGCCTCATCGGGTACGAGATGGCCCTTCTGGTGGACCGCGCGGGCACGGTCCTCACCCCGGATCTGCGTGCGGAACTCCAGGGAAGCCTTCTCAACTAACAGACCAACGGTGCGTATACGCGTCCCGGGGCCGTAAGGTTTCGGGACGCGGCTCCACACGGATGGGTGCCCGGCACAGTCGGAGGAGGAGAAAGTGGTAACACCCCCAGGCGGTTCGTCTTCGGGCAACTGGTCGTACGGCCCTGCCCAGGGCCAGGGCGACGGTTCGGCGAACCGGTACAACTTCCCCTCCGCCCCGAGCCACCGGCAGCCGTACCCGCAGGGTCCCGGCCCGTCGCCGTACGACCAGCCGCCGGCCCCGCGCATCCAGCCGGTGCAACCGCAGCGCCGCCCCGAGCCGGCGCCCGCGACCGCAGCGAACAACCCCTTGGTGCGTCCGTACGCCATGACCGGCGGCCGGACCCGCCCGCGCTACCAGCTCGCCATCGAGGCACTGGTGCACACCACCGCCGCTCCGCACCAGATGCAGGGCCAACTGCCCGAGCATCAGCGGATCTGCAACCTGTGCCGGGAGATCAAGTCGGTGGCCGAGGTCTCGGCCCTGCTCACGATCCCCCTCGGCGTGGCCAGGATTCTCGTCGCCGACTTGGCGGAGGCGGGCCTGGTCGCCATCCATCAGCCCGGCGGCGACGAGAACGCCGGTGGCCAGCCAGACGTGACACTGCTCGAAAGGGTGCTCAGTGGACTTCGCAAGCTCTAGCGGCGGTCCTTCCCGCTCCACCACCTCCGCGAAGATCGTGGTGGCGGGCGGCTTCGGCGTGGGCAAGACCACGTTCGTCGGCGCCGTCTCGGAGATCAACCCGCTGCGCACAGAGGCCGTCATGACGTCCGCGTCGGCCGGCATCGACGACCTCACCCACACCGGAGACAAGACCACGACGACCGTGGCGATGGACTTCGGCCGCATCACCCTGGACCAGGACCTGATCCTGTACCTCTTCGGTACACCGGGCCAGGACCGCTTCTGGTTCATGTGGGACGACCTGGTCCGCGGCGCCATCGGCGCGGTGGTCCTGGTGGACACCCGCCGCCTGGCCGACTGTTTCCCCGCGGTCGACTACTTCGAGAACAGCGGCCTGCCGTTCGTCATCGCCCTCAACGGCTTCGACGGACAGCAGCCCTACAACCCGGACGAGGTCCGCGAGGCCCTGCAGATCGGCCCGGACACCCCGATCATCACGACGGACGCCCGTCACCGCGCGGACGCGAAGTCAGCGCTCATCACGCTCGTGGAGCACGCCCTGATGGCGCGCCTGCGCTAGTCGACCGCCGCACGCGGGGGCCCTTTTCCATCCGGAGAGGGCCCCTTTTGTCGTACCCCCTGCCCCGCCGGACGTCGCAACGGAAGGGGTGTGCGACGGCCACACACCACAGCCCCGCCCTCCCGAAGGAGCAGCGGGGCTGTGGTCACGCGCAAGGGCTCAGTGCCAGCTGTGCGGGGCCCGGAAGCCGGGCTCGCGTTCCAGGCGGCGCCAGCCTGCCTTCGGCCGGCCGCGGTGAGCCGGGGCGGCCGGCTGGGCGGCCGCGCGGGCCAGCAGGACGGCCGTGATGGCGGCGACTTCCTCGGGCTCGGCGTGGCCCTTCTCGACGCGGATGTCAGTGTTCATGGATGTCAGTCTCCGTGAGAGAGAGGTCCGCGGGATTGCCGCGGCGGGTCCGCTCGGTTACTGCGGGGGGTTGCCGTGCTTGCGGGAGGGCAGGTCGGCGTGCTTGGACTGCAGCATCGCCAGGGACTTGACCAGGACCTCGCGGGTCTCGGCGGGGTCGATGACGTCGTCCACCAGACCGCGCTCGGCCGCGTAGTACGGGTGCATCAGCTCGGCCTTGTACTCCTTGACCATCTTCTGCCGCATCGCCTCGGGGTCCTCGGCCTCGGCGATCTGACGGCGGAAGATGACGTTGGCCGCGCCTTCCGCGCCCATCACGGCGATCTCGTTGGTGGGCCAGGCGTAGGTGAGGTCGGCGCCGATCGACTGGGAGTCCATGACGATGTAGGCACCTCCGTACGCCTTGCGCAGGATCAGCGAAATCCTCGGCACGGTCGCGTTGCAGTAGGCGTACAGCAGCTTCGCGCCGTGACGGATGATTCCGCCGTGCTCCTGATCGACGCCGGGGAGGAACCCCGGCACGTCCAGGAAGGTGATGATCGGGACATTGAAAGCGTCACACATCTGGACAAAGCGCGCAGCTTTTTCACTCGCCTCGATGTCCAGGACGCCGGCCAGCACCTGGGGCTGGTTGGCGATGATGCCGACCACCTGGCCGTCGAGGCGGGCCAGCGCGCAGATGATGTTGCGCGCCCAGCGCTCGTGGACCTCCAGGTACTCGCCGTCGTCGACGATCTCCTCGATGACCTTGGCCATGTCGTACGGCCGGTTGCCGTCCGCCGGGACCAGGTCGAGCAGGACGTCGCTGCGACGGTCCACCGGGTCGCTGGAGTCCACCCGGGGCGGGTTCTCGCGGTTGTTCTGGGGGAGGAGCGAGAGGAGGTAGCGCACCTCGGCGATGCAGGTCTCCTCGTCGTCGTACGCGAAGTGACACACGCCGGAGGTCTCCGCGTGGACGTCGGCGCCGCCCAGGCCGTTCTGGGTGATCTCCTCGCCCGTCACCGCCTTGACCACGTCCGGCCCCGTGATGAACATCTGCGACGTCTCGCGGACCATGAAGACGAAGTCCGTGAGGGCGGGGCTGTAGGCCGCGCCGCCCGCGCACGGGCCCAGCATCACGGAGATCTGCGGGATGACACCCGAGGCCTTCGTGTTCCGCTGGAAGATGCCGCCGTACCCGGCGAGGGCGCTGACGCCCTCCTGGATACGGGCGCCCGCGCCGTCGTTCAGGGAGACCAGGGGCGCACCGGCCGCGATGGCCATGTCCATGATCTTGTGGATCTTGGTGGCGTGGGCCTCGCCCAGCGCGCCGCCGAAGATCCGGAAGTCGTGGGCGTAGACGAAGACCGTGCGGCCCTCCACCGTGCCCCAGCCGGTGATGACGCCGTCGGTGTACGGCTTCTTCGCCTCCAGGCCGAAACCGGTCGCCCGGTGCCGGCGCAACTGCTCGACCTCCTGGAAGGATCCCGGGTCCAGGAGCAGCTCGATGCGCTCCCGCGCCGTCAGCTTGCCCTTGGCGTGCTGCGCCTCGGTCGCCTTCTCGCTGGGGCCCGCCACGGCCTGCGCACGGATCTCGTGCAGCTCGGCGACCCGCCCGCGCGCGTCCGTCGGCTCGCCGGTCGGCTCACCCGTCGTCTCTTCCAAAACGGTCATGTAGCGACCTTACGAAGGACACCAAGGAAAGCGAGCCGTCGACTCCGTACAGTCTCCGGGCCGTTTTCCTGGTACCACCGAACAGAACCAAAGCGGCATGCAGCCGTTCCGACTGGTCAGGGGGCATCGGCGTTGTGGAGAAGCCACAAAGGCGTCACCAGAGAGCCACCTCACATTCATGGGTGGCACATGCCCTCCCTGGGGTGACACGGAGCCTCAGACGGCGGTCCCCCGAAAGGACCTCCACGCTGTCGTCGGCGCGGAGAACCGAACGCACGGGACGGTCCCAGACGATCTCCAGTGGCACACCTGTGCGGGGAGGCTCGCTCACGCAGAGGGTAGCCGTCCGACCCCGGCACCGGACGAGCACGCCGGCGCCCGCCGAGGCGGTCAGGTCACCCACCGTACCCGCTTCCCAGAGGTTGACGGCGGTCAGGCCGAGGGCGGGTACGGCGACGGCCTGGCGGCGGGCGTCGTTGCCGAGGACACGCAGCCAGTGACGGTCGGCGGCCCGGGCCGCGACCTCGCCGCGGGAAGCGCCGGGCAGCAGGACGTAGACGTAGTCGGCGTCGGCCGGGTCGGTGCCGTGGTCTAGCCAGAGGGTCTGCCAGCGGCGGGTGCGCCGTTCGGCCGAACTGGTGGTGTTGATGTCGGACCAGGCGCCGGTGCGGTCCTCGCGCAGGGTGCGCAGCTCACCGCCGCAGGGCAGGATCCAGCCGCCCTGGCCCTCCAGATGGGCCCAGCCGGGGCCGCGCACGAGGGGCTCGCCGCCCTTCTCGCCGAGGTTGCGGTTGTCCACGACCGTCTCGACCGGGACGCCGTCGGCGCAGGTGATCCCGGCGCCGAGGCAGACGATCGCGTCGGCGAGGAAGAACCAGGACTTGCGGGCCTGGAGCGTCGACTCGATCCCCTTCAGGTGCTGGCCCACGGCCGCGTACTCGCCGTCGGTCGTACCGCCGACCCAGTGGACGTCCGGCTTGGGGGCGCCCCATTCGCCGCCGGCCCGGTCGGCCAGCCGCTTGGTCGAGACCGTGGTGCCGGGGAGGCGGTACCAGTCCACGGTCGGCCAGTACCAGTCGGTGTACTGGTCGGACCGGGCGCCGGGGCCGGCCGGCCACCAGCTGAGCATCCCGGAGCCGGTGTGCCAGCCGCGCGGGTTCTCGCCGTTGCCGCACTCGTAGTGCGCGATGCGGTCGCTGGCCATGGAGAGGGCGGCGGTGAAGCGGGGGCGGCGGTGGACGGCCCGGTCCATGGCCGGGAAGAGGCGGTGGCCGACCGGTTCGGGACTCGCGGGTACGGCCGAGTCGGCAACCGCGTGCAGCCGCGCGAGGTCGGCGACTTCGAACTGACCGGCCGTCAGGACCGGTGTCACGGTGTCCCGTTCGATCCAGCCCTTGATCCGGCCGTACCACCGCTTCCGCTCCTCCTCGCTCGCACCGCCCGCCAGCAGGGCGACGGCCGCGATCAGGGCCTGGCCGTGGTAATGGTCGCTGCGCAGGATGTGCAGGTCGTCCCCGCGCAGGTAACCCCGGCTGATGGCCCGGCCGTTGACGCAGTCCATCACCAACCCGTCGTGGATCAGCGGTGCGTAGGCGTGCTCGACACCGTCCAGGACGTTCTGCCGGGCCGGGTCGGTGATCTCCCACGCCGACCCGGCGAGCAGGGCGAACAGCCGCCCGAGGCCGTCGAGCAGGACCTGGCCGTAGGTCCCGGAGTAGGCGACCCAGGTGTGCTGGACGAAGGAGCCGTCGGCGTAGAGGCCGTCTCCCCGGGTGACGTACGGGAAGACCGGTGAGAGGGCGTCCCGGGCGAGCGCGACGCGGTCGCCGGCCCGGCCGAGGACGCCGCGCAGGGCGATGGAACGGCACAGGTCGACGCGGTTGGCGCCGGTGGAGGTGCCGGAGTAGTCGGTGAGCATCGCGTCGGGGATGAAGTGGTCGACCGCCGCGCAGGCGGCCGTGACACGGGCCGCGCCGAGGTGGTCGTGCAGGGCGGCCGTGAGGTCCATGAGGAGCCGCGGGCTGCCGATCTGCCACTCCCACCAGTTGCCGTAGCGGGTGGTGACCGGGTTGTAGACGGTTGCGGAGAGGTGGTCGAGGCCGCGGATCACGTCGGCGAGGAGGGCGTCGTCGCCGGTGGAGCCGGTGCCGGGCTGGACGTAGGCCTGGGTCATGGTCCACAGGCGGCCGTAGCTGAAGGTGATGCCGGAGGGCGGGTCGAAGGGGTGCCCGGGCCACAGGGAGTCGGGAGCGGGGGCCATGGTGGCCCGGAAGTCCCGCGCCAGTGACCCGACTTGGGCGAGCCGGGCGGCGTACGGCGCGGCGGCCGGGTCGTATCCGGTGCCGAGGGCGAGGTCGAGCCAGCGGCGGCGGAGGGTGTCGTAGGGGTCGGCGGCGGGAGCCGCGTGGGCCCGGGGGGTCAGGGTGGCGCAGAGGGCGGCGGCCAGCAGGAGCACGCGCCGCGTCGGTCCGGTCGCGCCCATGTCGCCGGTCACCGCCCCCTCGCTCAGCAGCCGCCGCAGTTGTAGTACAGGACGTCCCAGTGGCTGCCCTCGTCGGCATAGATGTTGCCGGAGCCGGACTGGTACTGCGGGGCGCCGTCGCCGCGCAGGCCGATGTAGCTGAAGTAGTTCTTGATGTACGAGGTGACGCAGGTGTTCTTGCCGTAGTCGAGCTTGTAGCCGTTCCAGTGGGAGTAGGTGCCGGAGGCGTGGCCGGTCTCGGTGCCGCCGGTGATGTCGAGGGCGCAGCCGCTGGCCCGCTTGAGGGTCTGGGCACCCTGCGCGGTGGCGAGGTTGAGCTGCTCGAAGGACGTACAGGTGGGGTTGTTCCGGTCGGAGCAGTTGCCCGAGGACGACCAGGTGATGCCGACGTCGCGGAACATCTGGGTGGCGGTCGCGTGACTGATCTTGGTGACGGCGAAGGCGTCGGTGGCGGTGCCGAGGACGGCGACGCCGGGAGCGGCGACGAGAGCGAGCGCGGTCAGGACGGAGCGGACCTTCATGACCGGTGTGGCCTTCATGGGGACCCTTCCTGCTGATGGCCGTGCTTCCTGTGGTTCGGCTGTGCAGGTGGCGCACGCCTGATGGTGCCCGAGCTCTACGCGCGTTCGCCAGAGGGCTGACACGGTGACTCAGGGTAGCCAGGTAAACACGTTCCGGATGATGTTGAAAACCGTACGGAATAGGTCTACGGTCTGAGTCGTTAGGTTCGTTGAACGTTAAACAGAAGGCCCCGCGGCTTCGGCACTGCCGGCCGCGCCCGTCCCCAAGGAGCACCGTCATGGGTATCTTCAGCCGCAAGGAAAGCACCGACACCGCCACGGCGCCGACCGCCGTCAACCCCGACCTGGCCGCGCTGACCGGCGACTACACCATCGACCCCGCGCACACCACGATCGGTTTCGTGGCCCGCCACGCGATGGTCACCAACGTCAAGGGCAGCTTCCAGGACTTCACCGGCACCCTGCACCTGGACGGCGAGGACCCCGCCAAGTCCACCGCCACCCTCGACGTCAGCATGGAGAGCATCGAGACCGGCAACGCCGACCGTGACGGTCACCTGAAGTCCTCGGACTTCTTCAAGACCGACGAGTTCCCGACGATGACGTTCCGCTCCACCAAGGCGGAGGCGCTGGGCGGCGACGAGTACCGCGTCACCGGTGACCTCTCCATCCTCGGCGTGACCAAGCCGATCACCATCGACCTGGAGTTCAACGGCGCCGCGAAGGACCCGTTCGGCAACGAGCGCGTCGGTTTCGAGGGCAGGACGGAGATCCTGCGCTCCGAGTGGGGCCTGACCTGGAACGCGGCGCTGGAGACCGGCGGCGTTCTCGTCTCCGACAAGATCAAGCTGAACTTCGACATCTCGGCGATCAAGAACGCGTGAGCCTCCGGCGGTCCGGCCGGTTGCGGGACTCCCGCACCCCGAGCGCGCCCGCCCTCCGCACAAGGGAGGGCGGGCGCTCGCGCGTGTCGTGGGTGGGTGTGTTGTGTGTGGGTGACCGACTGGGTACACCTCACCTCCTACGAGAACCTCCCGGGACGCCCCCACCCCGCCGTCGTCCTCCTCGCCTGACTGCGGGAACGCGGCATCGACTGGATGCCGTTCACCCAGGAGGAGCTGCGGATCGACCTCATGTGCCGTATCGGTGACGACGGGCACTGGCACGGCACGCTCGGTCTGAACGTGGAAGCCCGCGCGCTGAGGCGGCTCGGGCTGCATCCCGATCAGCCGACCTCCGTCGTCAACGGCCCTTCCGTGCCCGCCTGATGGCACGCCGCCGGTGAGCGTTACGCCCGCCGGTACGGCCGCTGAACCGGCAGCGGGTACCCGGAGGCTCCCACGGACAGCACCGTCCCGACGGCGATCGCGGCCAGGCGGGGCGGCAGCAGGCTTGCCGCGTCCTGGTGGACGTAGCCGAGGAGCAGGGAGAGCACGGTGGTCATGCCTGCCGCCCAGTGGGCGTGGGTGAGCGGGCGGAGCCACCGGGCCACGGCCAGGACGGCGAACGACACCGCCACCGCCGCATGACCGCAGCGCGCTCGGGGAGCCGGAACGCGGGGTGCCGGCGCCGACGCGGACCTGATGGAACGGCTGGGCACGAGGGACCGGGACCTGTGACGCTTGCGCGGCTCCCGGGCGCCGGTGCCGGGTGCCGTCGCTGCGAAGACTTCAGAAGTCCCCGCCGAAGTCCCCTCCCCCGCCTCCGCCCCCGTCGAAGCCCCCTCCGTCGCCGAAGCCTCCCCCGAAGTCCCCGGGGTCGAAGTCCGCGCCGGACATGTCGCCGCCCTGGTAGCCGCCGCTGCCGAAGTCCCCGCCGCCGAAGTCGCCGTATCCGGTGCCGTAGCCGGCCGCGTACGACGGCGTGGCCATCATGCTGCCCAGCAGGGTGCCGACGAGCAGGCCGGGCAGGATGCCGCCGCCGAAGTAGCCGCCCGCCCAGGGGCCGTAGGCCGGGCCCGCGTCCCAGTAGGGGCGGCGGCCGTAGTCGGTGTCGACCTCGCGGATCACCGGATCGCGGCCGTCGGCCAGGCGGGTGGCGTCGGCCGCGCAGACCGGGACCTCGCGCGGGGCGCCACCGGGCGGGGTCCACGTGGCGTCGGTGACGGAGGGGCCGTGGCGGGGGTCGAAGAAGCAGGGCGGGCGGCGCTCCGGGAGAGCGCGGCCCTCACGGCGGGCGGCCAGCTGGGCGAGGGAGAATCGGCCGTCCTCCAGGGCCTCGGTGACCGCGCGGACGTCCTCCGGTCTGCGGGCCTCGGCCATGGACTGCTTGGCTTTCTCGTAGGCGTCCAGGGCCCGTTCGTAGTCCGCGCGCATGGCGTCGTCGGCCCCCGCCTCGGCCGGGTGGAAGTCCAGCCTGTCGAGTTCCTCGCCGAAGGCGGTGATGTCCTCGTCGACGACCACCCGCAGGCGGTCCAGGGCGGCCCGCTGTTCCTCGTCGCGCCGGCGGCGGTTGCGGCGCACCAGGGCGTAGGCACCCGCGCCGCCGGCCACCAGGACCGCGGCCGTGGTGATCAGTGCCGTACCGGAGACTGCGCCTCCGGAGGCGGAGGACCCCCAGGAGGCGGGGGCGTGGCCGCCCATGTTGGCCAGGGCGCGGTTCGTGAAGTCGGTGAGCTGGGTCGTGGCGTTCTCGCCCCGCACGCTGGTGACGAGGTTGCGCACCGCGCCGCGCGAGAGCACCGAGGAGTCGGCGCGGGCGTCGAAGCGGTCACCGAGGCGGATGGCGTACACACCGGTGATGCCGGTTGCCGTGCGCAGGTCGGAGAAGAGGTTCTGCGTGGGGTAGCCGGCGGGCAGGACCGCGATGAACAGGGGCTTGTTCGCGTCCTTGATCCGTTTGGCGAGCGTGTGGGCGTCGGCGGCGGACACCTGGGCGGAAGCGGCCGGGTCGACGTAGACCGGGCCCTTGCGGAGGGCCTCGGCGATCGTGGAGATGCCGGTGACCGCCGTCGCGCCGGGCGCCAGTGCGGTCACCATCACCAGCATCAGTGCGGCCAGCAGCAGTGCTGGGAGGCTTCGGATCCGCAGGACGGCCTTCATCCTTCGAACCTACCCGAAGCCTCCCGGAATCGGTGATGTCTGCGGAGCAGAGGGGTGGGCCTACGCGGCCCGGTACGCCTCCGCCAGCTTCTGCACCGCCTTGCCGTAGTGTCCGGTCAGCAGGAGGTGGTCCGCGTCGGCGAAGGGCTCGGCCACCCCCTGCGTGATCCGCTGTCCCGCCTTCCGCTGGACGATCAGCCGCGCCTCGGCGACCAGCTCGCGTCCGGTCCGGACGGCGCCCGCCTTCTCGGCCGCCGTCGCCGCCAGGGCGAGCGCGCGCAGGGCCGCCGCGCCGCCCCGCGGCACCCGGGTGAGGGTGGTCAGGCCCCAGCCGTAGGGGAACTGGGGGTCGTACGACGGGTCGCCCACGTTGATCGGCAGCTGGGACTCGGACCTGGGCCAGGTGACCGGGAGCTGTCCGGTGAAGGGGCGGCTGCCGTAGAGGACGTCGGCGACGCCCTCGCCCTCGGTGCCCGGCAGCCAGGAGGCCACGAGCGCGTCGATCCGGTCGAGCCGGTCGCCGATCAGCTGCGGACGCCCGGAGACGATCAGCACCGCGCACTTCATGGCCGCGCACACTTTGTCCACGGCCGCCTTGTCGGCGGCGGACAGCGCGAGGTCGTGGCCGTTGCCGACGTCGCCGACGCCCTCGGCGTACGGGGTCTCGCCGACGACGACCACGCCGACGTCGTAGCCGGTGGTGGGGGCGGAGGCGTCCTTGGAGTAGGTGACGTTGCCGCCCGCCTCGCGCATGCCCTGGAGGACGGTCGTACCCGGGGTGATGTTCCCGGAGGAGCCCTGCCAGGTCACGGTCCAGCCGCCGGTCTGGTTGCCGATGTCGTCGGCGTTGGACCCGGCGACGTACACCTTCTGGCCCTTCTTCAGGGGCAGCAGCCCGCCGGTGTTCTTCAGCAGCACCTGCGACTCGGCGGCGGCCCGGCGGGCCACGGCCCGGTGGGCCGGGGAGCCGATCGCGGCGGCGCCGGTGGTGTCGGCGTAGGGGTGCTCGAACAGGCCCAGTCCGAACTTCTGGGTGAGGATCCGGGAGACCGCGTCGTCGATCCGCTTCTCACTGATCCGTCCGGCCCTCACCTCGTCGATGAGCGTCGAGCTGAAGTCCTTGTACGAGTACGGCACCATCATCATGTCGACACCCGCGTCGACCGCTGTGCGGACGTGCGACGCGTAGTCGCCGGGGAGCTGGTCGATGGCGTTCCAGTCGCTGATGACGAAGCCGTCGAAGCCGAGGCGATCCTTGAGGACGCCGTTGATCATGTCGGCCCGCGCGTGCATCTTCACCGGGCCCTGCCCGTCGCCGAGCACGTCCAGGGAGGAGTACGAGGGCATGACCGTGCCGATGCCCCGGTCGACGGCCGTCCGGTACGGCGCCAGGTGAATGGCCTCCAGTTGCTGCCGGGTGACCTTGGTGACGCCCTGGTCGATCTTGTACGTCCCCGTGGTCGAGGAGCCGTACCCGGTGCCGCCGTCGCCGACGAAGTGCTTGGCGGTGGCGAGGACCTTGTCGTCGCGGGCGAGGTCCTTGCCGTTCGCCCGGCCCTGGAGCCCCTGGATGACGGTCTCCATCGACTCGACCAGCGCCGGGTCCTCGCCGAAGGACTCGTAGGAGCGGCCCCAGCGCTCGTCACGGCTCACGCACAGGCAGGGCGCGAAGTCCCAGGGGATCCCGGTGGCCCGCACCTCGGCGGCCGTCACCGCGCCCGCCCGCTCGGCAAGTCGGGGGTCGCGGGTGGCGCCGATGCCGATGTTGTGCGGCATGATCGTCGCGCCGGCCAGGTTGTTGTGGCCGTGCACCGCGTCGACGCCGTAGATCAGCGGGATCTGGAAGCGGGTCGCCCGGGCGCGCAGCTGGAAGCCGTCGATCATCTTCGCCCAGGCTTCAGGGGTGTTGGGCGTGGGAGTCGAGCCGCCGCCGGACAGGAGCGAGCCGAGCGCGTAGGCGGCGATGTCCCCCTGGTTCGTCAGGGCGCCGCGCTCGGCCTGGGTCATCTGGCCGGCCTTCTCCCGCAGCGACATCCGGCTCAGGAGATCCGCGACCCGCTTGCGCACCGGCAACCTGGCGTCCAGGTAGGGCAGTCCGTGCGCGTCGATGACGACCTGCGGGGTCTCGGCGGGGGCCTTGGCGCCGTTCACGGTGAGCGTGAGCGGGATCGTCTCGGCGGACTCGGCCGCCTTGTCCTTGAGGGTGGACACCTCAATGGTCCGCGTGGCGCCGGAGGCCGTACCGGCCGGGAAGGTGAGGGTGCCGGAGACCGGGGTGTAGTCCCTGCCGGGGTCGGCGGTGCCGTTGGCGCCGGTCGCGTAGGTGACGGTCACCGGATCGTCCAGGGGCTGCGAGCCAGTGGTGGCGACGGTGACCCCGACCTTGGCGGTGCCGCCCTCCGTGACGGGGTGAACGGCCGCGTCGGTCGTGACCGAGGCGCGCAGCGACTGGTCGGCCCTGCCGTACAACTCGACGCCGTCCAGGGCGAACCGGCCCCTGGCGCCGGCCGGGAGGGTGACGGCGTAGCCCCACATCCCGGTGAGGCCGAGGACGTGGTCGATGCCGCCGACGGGCTGGTAGTCCGTACGGTAGGTGAAGTCGGTGAAGGGGAGCTCGATCCGCTTCCAGCCGGTGAAGTCGTCGGTGAACGAGGTCGTCCACAGTTCCGAGGCCTCGCCGTTCGCGCCGCCGTCCTTGATCTCGAAGGCCACCTTCCTGCCGTTGTCCTGGCCGTCCCACCACAAACGGATGCCCCGGTGGGCGGACCAGTCGTGGGCGGGCTCACCGGCGGCGAAGTCGTGGGTGAAGCCACCGTAGCCACTGATGTCGTAGCTGCCGGTGAGGACCTTGGCGCCCTCGGGGGCGTCGGAGCGGGCGGTGAGTTGCAGGGCCGGCGGGTCGTCGGCGTCGCTCCCCCAGGTGAAGATGCCCTCGGCGGGCTGGGCGGCGAAGGGAACCTCGCCCTCGAAGCGGTCGACGGGGGCTGGGGCCGGGTCGTCGGCGGCTCGGGCGGTCGCCCACGGGAGCAGACCGGCGAGGAGTGCGGCGGAGACGAGCAGGGCGGTTCTTCGCATGGACCTTCCCTCGACTCTCATGGTTCACTCATGACTTAGCTCACGACATGAGTTAACTGGGGGCTCACAGAACCGTCAAGACGGCACGTCAGGACGGTCGCGGGTACTGCTTCCCCCCACATCAGGCACGTTGGCTCTCCCCAGAAGGGCGACGCACCATGAGAAGTCCCCTGCGCACGGCCCGGCTGCTTCTCGCCGGCCTGCTGACCACCGCCGGGCTCACGACCCTCGGCATGCCCTCCGCGCACGCGGCCGGTGAACAGGTCACCGCCTGGCTCACCACCACCGACGACTCCGCCGGACGGCACGTCGTGCGCGGACTCCAGGCGCAGACGCCGTTCGCCTTCCAGTCCGGGACCGGCGGCAGCGGAGAGAACATCACCGTGGACGAGAACACCCGCTACCAGACCTTCACCGGCGGCGGCGCGTCCTTCACGGACGCCGCGGCCTGGCTGATGAACAGCAGCGGGGCGCTCACGCAGGCCACGCGGGACGCGACCATGCGCAAGCTGTTCTCTCCGACGGACGGCATCGGGCTGTCGTTCCTGCGCGACCCGATGGGCGCCTCGGACCTGGCGCGGTACGGGTACACCTACGACGACGTGCCGGCGGGCCAGACCGATCCGTCGCTGTCGAAGTTCTCGATCGGGCACGACCTCGCGGACGTCGTCCCGCTGACGCAGCAGGCGCTGCGGCTGAACCCGTCCCTGACGGTGATGGCCTCGCCGTGGACGGCCCCGGCATGGATGAAGGACAGCGGCTCGCTCAACGGCGGCTGGCTGAAGGCGGAGGACTACGGCGCGTACGCCTCGTACTTCGTGAAGTACCTGCAGGCCTACAAGGACCAGGGCGTGAACGTCTCCTTCGTCACCGCGCAGAACGAGCCGACCTGTTGCTCGGGCTATCCGTCGATGAGCTGGAACGCGAGCGGGCTGGCGTACTTCACCAAGAGCGAGCTGCTGCCGAAGCTGCAGGCGGCGGGTCTTGCGACGAAGGTGCTGGCGCACGACTGGAACTGGGACGTCTACGACTCCTACGCCGCCCAGACGGTGGACGACCCGGCGGTCCGCAACCACCCCAACTTCGGCGGGATCGCCTGGCACGGTTACGGCGGTGACGTCGGCAAGCAGACGTCCGTGCACAACCAGTACCCGACGCTGGACGCCTTCGGCACCGAGCACTCCGGTGGCACCTGGATCACCGACCAGCAGCGCGAGGACATGTCCAACATCATCGACTACACGCGCAACTGGGCGAAGTCGGTCACCAAGTGGTCGCTGGCGGTGGACCAGAACATGGGGCCGCACAACGGCGGCTGCGGCACCTGCACGGGGCTGGTCACCGTGCACAACGGGGACGGCTCGAGCGGAACGGTCGACTACACCGTCGAGTACTACGACATGGGCCATCTGACGAAGTTCGTCCGCCCGGGCGCCCAGCGGATCGCCTCGACGGCGTCGACCGCCGTGCCCAACGTGGCGTGGCGGAACCCGGACGGCAGCAAGGCGCTGATCGCGTACAACGACTCGTCCTCCGCGAAGTCGGTGACGATCGACTGGGGCTCGCAGCACGCCACTTACTCGCTCCCCGGCAGGACCTCGGCGACCTTCACCTGGTCGGGCACCCAGTCGGGCGGCGGCGGCCGGTCCGGATCCTTCGTGGGACCGGCGGGCAAGTGCCTTGACGTGGCCGGTGGTTCCCGCGCGAACGGGACGGCGGTGCAGCTGTACGACTGCAACGGGAGTGCGGCGCAGCAGTGGACGGTGCAGGGCGACGGGACGATTCAGGCGCTGGACAAGTGCCTTGACGTGGCCTCGGGTTCGACGGCGGACGGGGCCAAGGTGCAGTTGTACGACTGCAACGGGACCGGTGCGCAGCAGTGGTCGTACAACGCGTCCAGCGGTGATGTGGTGAACACGGCGGCGAACAAGTGCCTGGACGTGACGGACAACTCGTCGGCGAACGGGGCCAGGGCGCAGATCTGGTCCTGCACCGGTGCTGCCCACCAGAAGTGGAAGCTGCAGTAGCTCCGAGGCCGCGCCGGTCCCACCCCACCGGACCAGGGGGCTCCGCCCCCTGCACCCGCGACCTGCGCCCACCCACCACCCGACTCGGTGGGCTGGGAGGTGGACGGCGGAGACTCTCGGCGGGATGGGGGCTGGTGCGGACATCGGTGGAGCGGGAATCGGCCGTGAGACGGGTGGGCGGGAGGGCCAGGCGGGCGCCCCCCGGGGCGGGGCCTGGAGCAGTCCCCCCGGGCCACGGTCGGCGTTTGGCTGCCTGCCGAGACGGGTGTCCGGGTGGGCATGGCGGGCGCAGCCCGGGTCGGGGCCCGGAGCAGTCCCCCCGGGCCACGGTCGGCGTTTGGCTGCCTGCCGAGACGGGTGTCCGGGAGGGCGGACGGGCGCAGCCCGGGTCGGGGGCTGGGGCGGAGCTCCGAGGCATGCCGCCCCCTTGGCCCGCCGAGACGGGTGGGCGGATGGGCGAGGAACCGTCGAGCCCCAGGCATGGCAGAGCTGCGGATCCGTGCCCCGCACCACATGGTGGTGGTATGACCACACCGCAGGATCTGCTGATCGTCGTCCTGGACGTGCCGTCCAGTCGGCCCGTGGGCCAGGGGGACCTGTCGCTCGCCCTGGCGGGAGCCGAGCTGCTCGACCTCCTCGAAGCCCAGGCCTTCACGCTGGAGGGTGATCGCCTCGTGCCCTCGGCCGAGCGCGTCACCGGTGACCGGCTGCTGGACGAGGCGGGCGCCCAGCTCATCCGGCAGGAGCCGTACGAGACCGTCGAGGACTGGCTGTGGCGCCGGGGGCGCGGGCTGGCCTCGGCCTATGTCGGCGCGCTGGAGGAGGCGGAGGGCGGTGGCAAGGCCCGCCACTGGCTGCCCCGCCGCACCATCGACCGGACCCCACCCGCCGACTCACCCGCCCGGCGCCACGCGAGCGAACGCTGGAACGCGCACGAACCCGTCCTCGTGAGCCTCGCGGCGGCGCTGGGCATCCAGGACACGCCACCGGCCGAACGAACGGACCCCGCCACCAGCGCCGACGCCGACGCGGTGGAGACCGTCCTCGCCGCGGTCGGCGACGCGCTGACGGAACTGGAGGCCGTGCGGCAGCGGCGGCGCATCGAGGAGGACGCCTTCGACAACGTCTGGCGCGCCCCCTGAGGGGGATTACTCCGCCGGCTCGACCCCGGCCCGCAGCAGTCCGTAGGTGTACGCGTCCTCCAGGGCCTGCCAGGAGGCGGCGATGACGTTCTCGGCCACGCCGACCGTGGACCACTCGCCCGTCCCGTCGGAGGTGGAGATCAGCACCCGGGTGGTGGAGGAGGTGCCGTGCACGCCCTCCAGGATGCGGACCTTGTAGTCCACCAGGTCCAGCTTGGCGAGCTGCGGGTAGATCTTCTCCAGGGCCACGCGCAGCGCGCGGTCCAGGGCGTGGACCGGGCCGTTGCCCTCCGCGGTGGCGACGATCCGCTCGCTCTTGGCCCACAGCTTGACCGTGGCCTCGTTGGCGTGGGTGCCGTCGGGGCGGTCCTCGACGATGGCCCGCCAGGATTCGACGTCGAAGTACTTCAGCGGCCTGCCCTCGACCTCGGCGCGGAGCAGGAGCTCGAAGGAGGCGTCGGCGGCCTCGTAGGTGTAGCCCTTGAGCTCGCGTTCCTTCACCCGCTCGACCACGCGGCCGACCAGCTCCCGGTCGCCGCCCAGGTCGATGCCCAGTTCCTTGCCCTTCAGCTCGACCGAGGCGCGGCCCGCCATGTCGGAGACCAGCATGCGCATGGTGTTGCCGACCAGCTCGGGGTCGATGTGCTGGTACAGGTCCGGGTCGACCTTGATCGCGGACGCGTGCAGACCCGCCTTGTGCGCGAAGGCCGACACGCCCACGTACGGCTGATGGGTGGACGGCGTGAGGTTGACGACCTCGGCGATCGCGTGTGAGATGCGCGTCATCTCGCGCAGGCGGCCGTCCGGCAGCACCTTCTTGCCGTACTTCAGTTCCAGAGCCGCCACGACGGGAAAGAGGTTGGCGTTGCCCACACGTTCGCCGTAGCCGTTCGCCGTGCACTGCACATGGGTCGCGCCCGCGTCCACCGCCGCCAGCGTGTTGGCGACCGCGCAGCCGGTGTCGTCCTGGGCGTGGATGCCGAGGCGGGCGCCGGTGTCGGCGAGGACCGTGGAGACGACCGCGTGCACCTGGGCGGGAAGCATGCCGCCGTTGGTGTCGCAGAGGATGACGACGTCCGCGCCGGCCTGGGAGGCCGTACGGACGACCGACTTCGCGTACTCCGGGTTGGCGCGGTAGCCGTCGAAGAAGTGCTCGCAGTCCACGAACACCCGGCGGCCCTGCTCACGCAGGTAGGACACGGTGTCCCGGACCATCTCCAGGTTCTCGTCCAGCGTGGTGCGCAGCGCCAGCTCCACGTGCCGGTCGTGCGACTTGGCGACCAGTGTGATCACCGGGGCGCCCGAGTCCAGCAGCGCCCTGACCTGCGGGTCGTCCGCGGCCTTGGCCCCGGCGCGGCGGGTGGCGCCGAAGGCGACCAGCTGGGCGTGCTTGAAGTCGATCTCCTGCCGGGCGCGGGCGAAGAACTCGGTGTCCCGCGGGTTCGCGCCGGGCCAGCCGCCCTCGATGAAGCCGACGCCGAAGTCGTCCAGGTGCCGTGCGATGGCGAGCTTGTCCGCGACGGTGAGGTTGATGCCCTCGCGCTGCGCGCCGTCGCGCAGCGTCGTGTCGAAGACGTGGAACGAGTCGTCGAGCTCGCTGGTTGCCGTCTCGGTCATGGTCTCAAGGCTCCTGATTGTGGATCTTCGGTCTTACCGGAATGACCGGCTCCACCGTCCCCCCAATACTCCCCCGCGCTCCGTTCCCGGCTGCAGGTGGGCCGGAAAACGAAAAAACCCCTCGCGGGTGCGAGAGGTCTGCGCGCGGGTCGAGGACGACGGTGGCCACCCGCACGTGGTCGTACGAGGTGGTCACTGCGGACCGGCGCGCCTGCTGCCAATAATCATGGCGAACGAGAGCACGGAGGCAGTCTGGCACAGCACCGCCCCCGGCTCACCGACCGTCTCAGGATGCGGTCGTCCTTTGCCCACGCAGGCGACGGGACCGCGACCCCCTGGGGGCGCGGAGAACTGCGCGACCAGCCACGACGGGCCCGCAGCCACGACGGGGCCGCAGCCGCGCGCGGCCGCAGGCACAACGGCGTTCAGGCGTCCTCGGCAAGAAGCGCGTCGCCGATGAACTCCCGTACATGTGCCAGCACTTGATCGCGGTCGGTGCCGCGCAGCCCGATGGCGACGTGGATGGAGAAGCCGTCGAGCAGCGCACGCAGCTTCGCGGCGAAGCGGTCGGCGTCGACCGGGCGGAACTCGCCGCGCGAGACGCCCTCGGCGATCAGGGCGACCAGGTCGCGGTGCCAGGCGCCCTCGATGGCGGCCTGCCGCTCGCGAGCCTCGTCGTCGGCGTTCTGCGAGCGGTTCCAGACCTCCAGCCACAGTGTCCAGTGCGGGTCGCGGTGGCCGTCGGGCACGTACAGGTCGACGTACGCGTCCAGCCGCTCGCCGGCGGATCCCGGGCGGGTGAGCAGGCGGCCGCGCTCGGCGCCCAGCCTGCCCTCGCTCCACTCCAGGGTCTGCAGCAGCAGCTCGTCCTTGGAGCGGAAGTAGTACAGCAGATGGCCGCTGCTCATGCCGACCTCGCGGCCGAGCCCCGCCATGGTGAGCTTCTCCAGTCCGCGCTCGGCGATCATGTCCATGGCGGCGACGAGGACCTCCTCGCGCGGCGGCGCGTTCCTGCGCGGACGGGCCGCACCGGCCATCTGCTGCTCCTGCACGTGTCAGACCTTCGGCTGCTGCTGGGTGATGCAGTGGACGCCACCACCACCGGAGAAGATCGTACGGGCGTCCACCAGGGCGACCGTGCGCTCCGGGAAGAGGCGGCGGAAGATCGCGGCGGCGATCTCGTCGCGCGGGTCGTCGAAGCCGCACAGCACGACCCCGCCGTTGCAGAGGTAGTGGTTGATGTAGGAGTAGTCGGCCCAGTGGCCGTCGGCCTCCAGGGCGGTCGGGGCGGGCACCTCGACCACCTCCAGGCCGCGGCCGCGGGCGTCGGTCGCCGACCTCAGGAGGCCGATGACCTCCTTGGTGACCTCGTGGTCCGGGTGCGCCGGGTCCGGCTGGTGGTGGGCGACGACGACCCCGGGGCGGGCGAAGGCGGCGACGATGTCGACGTGGCCGAGGGTGCCGAAGCCGTGCGGAGGGTAGTCGCCGGTCAGACCGCGCGGCAGCCAGATCGCCTTGCTGGTGCCGAGGTGGGCGTGGATCTCCGCCTCGACCTGCTCACGCGTCCAGTGCGGGTTGCGCTCGGGGCCGAGCTGGACCGTCTCCGTCAGCAGGACCGTGCCCTCGCCGTCGACGTGGATCGCGCCGCCCTCGTTGACCAGCTTCGAGGCGTACGTCTTCGCGCCCGCGAGGTCGGAGACATACGCGGCGATCTTGGAGTCGTGCTCCCAGCGGGCCCACTCCTGGGCCCCCCAGCCGTTGAACGTCCAGTTCACGGCTGCCAGTTCGCCCTTGCCGTTGGTGAGGAAGGTGGGGCCGATGTCCCGCATCCAGGCGTCGTCCAGGTCGCGCTCGACGATGTCGACGCCAGGGCCGAGCATGACCTGCGCGTCCGCCGACCGGCCGGGGCCGCACACCACCGTCACCGGCTCGAAGCGCAGGACCGTACGGGCGACCGAGGCCCAGGCGATGCGGGAGGCGGTGAGGTCGTCCGGGTCGTCGAAGGTGGGGTTGGGGCCCGGCCACGCCATCCAGGTGCGCTCGTGCGGGGTCCACTCGGCGGGCATGCGGAAGCCGTCGGCGGCGGGGGTGGTCATGTGTCGGGTCCTTAAAGGAAGTAGAGGCGGTTGAGGGAGACGGAGTCGGCGGGCTCGGAGCGCAGCGGGTCGCCGTCGAGGGTGACCAGGCCGGTGCGGCGGTCGACGTCGACCGCTCCTATGCGGGCGTTCAGGCGCAGGTCGGCCGGGCCGATGCCCCGGGTGCCGCGCACGGCGACCCTGCGGCGGCGCGTGGGCATCGTGTCGTTGCCCTGGTCCACGGCGGCCTGGGCGACGAAGGCGACCGAGATGTCGGCGGGCGTGCCGCCGTGCGCGCCGAACTGGGGGCCCAGCACGAGGGGTTCGCAGGTGTCGGTGGCCGCGTTGGGGTCGCCGACCACGCCGTACGCCGGGAAGCCGGACTTGAGGACGAGCTGCGGTTTGGCGCCGAAGTACTCGGGGCGCCACAGCACGATGTCGGCGAGCTTGCCGACCTCGATCGAGCCGACCTCGTGCGCGAGACCGTGGGCGAGGGCCGGGTTGATGGTCAGCTTGGCCATGTAGCGCAGGACGCGGGCGTTGTCGTCGCCCTCGCCGTCGCCCTCCAGCGGGCCCCGTTCGGCCTTCATCTTCCCGGCCATGGCGAAGGTGCGGCGGACCGTCTCGCCCGCGCGGCCCATGCCCTGGGCGTCGGAGGAGGTGATGCCGATCGCGCCCAGGTCGTGCAGCACGTCCTCGGCGCCCATCGTGCCGGCCCTGATGCGGTCGCGGGCCATGGCGGCGTCGCCGGGCAGGTCGGGCTTCAGGTCGTGGACGGAGACGATCATGCCGTAGTGCTCGGCGACCGCGTCCCGGCCGAAGGGCAGGGTCGGGTTGGTGGAGGACCCGATGACGTTCGGGACGCCGGCCATCTTGAGCACGTTGGGCACGTGTCCGCCGCCGCAGCCCTCGATGTGGAAGGCGTGGATGGTCCGGCCCTCGAGGACGCGCAGGGTGTCCTCGACGGACAGGCACTCGTTCAGCCCGTCGCTGTGCAGGGCGACCTGGACGTCGTGCTCCTCGGCGACACGCAGGGCCGTGTCCAGGGCGCGGGTGTGGGCGCCCATGTCCTCGTGCACCTTGAAGCCGGACGCCCCGCCCTCGGCCAGCGCCTCGATCAGGGGCGCGCTGTGGGAGGACGAACCCCGGCCCAGGAAGCCGATGTTGACCGGCCAGGCGTCGAAGGCGTCGAAGGCGTGCCTGAGCGCCCACGGCGAGTTGACGCCGACGCCCCACACCGGGCCGAACTCCTGGCCGATGATCGTGGTCACGCCGGAGGCGAGGGAGGCCTCCATGATCCGCGGCGACAGCAGGTGGACATGGGTGTCGACGGCACCGGCCGTGGCGATCAGCCCCTCGCCGGACACGATGGACGTACCCGTGCCGACGACGACGTCGACCCCGTCCAGGGTGTCGGGGTTCCCGGCCCGGCCGATGGCGCAGATGCGTCCCTCGCGGATGCCGATGGACACCTTGCGGATGCCCTGCGCCGCGTCGATCACGACGACGTTGCTGATCACGACGTCACAGGTCGCGCGGACGGCGGCGGCCTTCAGGTGCAGCCCGTCGCGGGCGGTCTTGCCGAATCCGGCGAGGAACTCGTCGCCGTACTTCTGGGCGTCCGACTCGACCCGGATCACCAGACCCGAGTCACCGAGCCGGACGCGGTCACCGGCCCGGGGGCCGTGGGTGGCGGCGTAGGCGTGCGCGTCGATGTGCGTCGACCGGCTCACCTCGCGTCCCTTCGAGCGGCTCATCACTCGCCTCCTTCCGGCGTGACGTCCGGCGTGGCCTGCGGGGTGACTCCCAGGTATCCGCAGGCGGCGGCCCTGCGCAGCGCTTCCTCCCGGGCTCCCGGCGCGTCCAGCGGCCCGTCGACCAGACCGGCGAAGCCGATCGCGATCCGCTCGCCGCCGATCGGCACCAGACCGACCTCTTCGCTCTCCCCCGGCCCGAACCGCACCGAGGACCCGGCGGGTACGGCGAGCCGCATGCCGTAGGCCTTCTCCCGCACGAAGTCCAGCCGCGGGTTGGCCTCGAAGAAGTGGAAGTGGGAGGTGACGGAGACCGGCACGGACGCGGTGTTGGTGACGGTGAGCCGGACGGCCGGCTCTGGCTCGGTGTGCCCGGGGCCCGGCAGCAGCGCGCCCGGACCCTCCTCGCCCGAGCCGGCGCCGATGGGGTCGGAGACCACCGCGAGCCGGGAGCCGTCGTCGAAGACGGCCTCGACCATCACCTCGGTGACGACGTCGGCGACCCCCGGCAGCACGTCCTCGGGACCGAGGACCGACCGGGCCGCCTCGATGGCCTCCGCGAGCCGCCTGCCGTCCCGCGCGGCCTCGCAGACGGTGTCCGCGATCAGCGCGGTCGCCTCCGGCACGTTCAGCCTGAGGCCGCGCGCCCGGCGGGCCCGAGCCAGCTCGGCGGCTCCGAAGAGCAGCAGCCGGTCACGTTCCGTGGGGGTGAGTCGCACGACGCGACACCTCCTTGCCTTCCATGCGTTAGAACATCACTCTAAACCTGCTCTCCATCAAACAGAAGCTTTGACCAAGCTCGCAGTTCATACCACATTGAACGTCGCTCAAATGAAGAAGGCGGCTGTCGAAGGAGACCAGCCATGCCGAGGGAACTGCGCGGTGTCGATACGAGGGTCCGCTGCTGCCCCTGACCGGCTGGGTGGACTGCAGCTTCCCGCTGTCGGGCGCCGCCGGCGGAGCGGTGTACCTGCTGCTGACACTCACCCCGGAACGCGCGAGGGCCGCCGCGGACACGAAGTCCGGGGCGGCCCTGAGCCTGTCGGTCGAGCGTCAGCCGATCCTGTGCATCCAGCCGTGCTTGTCCTCGGCGGTGCCGCGCTGGAGGTCGAGGAGGGCCTGGCGCAGGCGAAGCGTGACCTTGCCGGGCTCGCCGCCGGACTGCTGCCACTCGGCACCGGCCCGCTTGACGGTGCCGACCGGGGTGATCACGGCCGCGGTGCCGCAGGCGAAGACCTCGGTGAGCGTGCCGTTCTCGGAGTCGCGCTGCCATTGCTCGACGCTGACGCGGCCCTCCTCGGACTCGTAGCCGAGGTCGCGGGCGACGGCCAGCAGGGAGTCACGGGTGACGCCCTCCAGGATGGAGCCGGTCAGTGTGGGCGTGATGATCTTGTCGCCGTAGACGAAGTACAGGTTCATGCCGCCGAGTTCCTCGACCCACTTGTGCTCCACGGCGTCGAGGTAGCACACCTGGTCGCAGCCCTTGGCGGCCGCCTCGGCCTGGGCGAGCAGGGAGGCGGCGTAGTTGCCGCCGGTCTTCGCGTCGCCCATGCCGCCGGGGACGGCACGGACACGGTCCTCGGAGACCCAGATCGACACCGGCTTCACGCCGCCCGGGAAGTAGGCGCCGGCCGGCGAGGCGATGACGATGAACAGGTACTCGTTGGCGGGCTTGACGCCCAGCCCCACCTCGGTGGCGATCATGAACGGGCGCAGGTAGAGGGACTCCTCGCCGCCGTGCGCGGGCACCCAGTCCTTGTCCTGCTGGACCAGGACGTCGCACGCCTCGACGAACGTCTCGATCGGCAGCTCCGGCATGGCGAGACGCCGCGCGGAGCGCTGGAAGCGCCTGGCGTTCTGGTCCGGGCGGAAGGTGGCGACCGAGCCGTCGGGCTGGCGGTAGGCCTTCAGGCCCTCGAAGATCTCCTGGGCGTAGTGCAGGACGTTGGTGGCCGGGTCGAGGGGGATCGGCGCGTACGGAACGAGCTGGCCGTCGTGCCACCCGCGGCCCTCGGTCCACTTGATCGTCACCATGTGGTCGGTGAAGTGGCGGCCGAATCCGGGGCCGGCCAGGATCGCCTCCCGCTCCGCGGCGGCGAGCGGGTGGGCGGAGGGCTTGAGCTCGATCGTGGGCGTCGTCATGAGCGAGGGTCCTTCTCTTCCTGGCGTAGTTCGGGGCAGCTGCGGTCTTTCGGCCGGGGGTCCGGGGGTTGTCCCCCGGAAATGCAGCACCGGTTGTGGTGACGGGCCGCGCTCACGCCCATACTGCCAGTCGCCAGTGCTAGGACGTCCGAGCATTCCCTCATACCGCGGCTCCGCGTTCGATTATCGCGCGGGCGTCTTTCGGCGAAGGAATCGGGGTGAAAGCGGCCCGGGGATGATGGTGGCACCGGGCGACCGCATAGGAAAAGCCGCCGGGTGCGGATGCGACCCGGCGGCTTGGGCGTAGCCGTGGGGGCCGTCCCCCACGCCCTTCAGGCGGTGGGGATGGGTCAGCCGGCTACTCGTACGACGAGGGCGTCGCCGATCTCCGAGGTGCTGCGGGCGGGCTTGCCGACGCGCTCGGTGAGGTCGGCGGCGACCGCGGTGTCGATGCGGTCGGCCTCGGCCTCGTGGCCCAGGTGGCGCAGCAGCAGGGCGACGGACAGGACCGTGGCGGTCGGGTCGGCCTTGCCCTGACCGGCGATGTCCGGGGCCGAGCCGTGGACCGGCTCGAACATGGACGGGAACTCCCGGCTGGGGTTGATGTTGCCGGAGGCGGCCACGCCGATGCCGCCGGAGACGGCCGCGGCGAGGTCGGTGATGATGTCGCCGAAGAGGTTGTCGGTGACGATGACGTCGAACCGGGCCGGGTCGGTGACCAGGTAGATGGTCGCCGCGTCGACGTGGACGTAGTCGGTGGTGACCTCGGGGTACTCCTTGGCCACCTGGTTGAAGACGTTCGTCCACAGGTGCCCGGCGAAGGTCAGCACGTTGTTCTTGTGGACCAGCGTGAGCTTCTTGCGCGGTCGGGCCTGGGCGCGCTCGAAGGCGTCGCGGACCACACGCTCGACACCGTAGGCCGTGTTGACGGAGACCTCGGTGGCGACCTCCTGCGGGGTGCCCTTGCGGATGGTGCCGCCGTTGCCCGTGTACGGGCCCTCGGTGCCCTCGCGGACGACGACGAAGTCGATCTCGGGCTGACCGGCGAGCGGGGTGGCAACACCCGGGAGCAGCTTCGACGGGCGCAGATTGACGTGGTGGTCGAAGGCGAAGCGGAGCTTGAGCAGGAAGCCGCGCTCCAGGACGCCGGACGGCACGGACGGGTCGCCGATCGCGCCGAGCAGGATGGCGTCGTGCTGCTTGAGCGCGTCGAGGTCGGCCTCGGTGAGGGTCTCACCGGTGGTGTGGTAGCGCTTGGCCCCGAAGTCGTACTCCTTGGTCTCCAGCTTCACATCCTGCGGCAGGACGGCGGAGAGGACCTTCAGACCCTCGGCCACGACTTCCTGGCCGATGCCGTCACCGGGGATCACTGCGAGATTGATGCTGCGAGACATGCCGGCACCCTACTCCTCGTCCCAGGGGATGACATGCCCTGTCCGCCATGCGGACACTCGGAGGGCGGGCGGCCGCCATTCCGTCGGCCGGCGTCCACCCGTACGCGGCACGGGTGTTGGAGCCCCGTGGAAACTTCCCCCACCTGGTGCGGCGCGGCCGGTGAGGCCGCGCCGCACCCCGTGCGGGCGCGGCTCCCGGATCAGTGGCGGCTCAGTGGCCGGTCTCGCCGCCGTTGTCGCGGCGGTCGAGGGCGCGCTGGAGGGCGGCGGCGGCGTTCTTGCGGTCGGACTCGCTCGTGCGGGACACGTGGCGGGCTCGGCGGCGGACGGTCGTCTCGGCCATGGGAATCGACTCCTTCGACACACGTGACGTGCGCAATGAGGGGTTACGAGACGCCGGAGGGGCGGGGAGCACCGGCCGCAGGGGTTGCCTGCTCAGGCCCGGCTCACGACCGCCATTCGCTGGATCGAGCGAGACGTTCGGCTCCTACAAAACTAAGGGAGCGGGCCGCGCCTGTCTGCACAATTACTCGGACTTCCTACTATCTGAGACGGAGGATCCCGTCACACCACCCTGACCTGCGGATTCGTCGTACGCGGACGGAGTGATCGCAGCTCCCGGACAAGGGCCCGAACGGCGGTTGTGGCGGCCTGTGGACGGTGCCGGCAGTGAGGGAGAGGGCCGGCCCAGGTCGGGCCGCCCGGCGGCGACCTCGCCCGCGGGGCCGGGATCCAGGCAGGAGGAGTTGTACGACTTCGCCGTACCGCATCTGCGCAGCAGGGCGCCGGCGCCGGATGAGACGGTCGCGGACGGGTTCGAGCGGGTCGTGGAGGCGTCCCTGCCGGTGCTGCGCGACGGCAGCACGGGGAAGATTCTGGTCCACGCTGCCTGACGTATCACTCAGGTGAGGTCTCCGTCCCGCCAGTCGAAGACCAGCTCGTGACCGGGGTCGAGCACCCAGGCGAGCCCGGGCCGCACATACACGCCCCCCTCCTCCTCCGGCAGCCGCACGATCCCGTCGGGCGAGAGGGCGTGCACCTGCCCGCTCCACCGCTGCCAGCCCCGGCCGTGTACAACGGGGCGCCGTCCTCGCTCGCGGAGAGCGCGCCGAGTTCGTAGGCCCGGTCGACCATCCGCTCCAGCTCCGCCATCACCCGGCCGCCCAGCCCGCTGCGGCGCACATCGGCCCGCACGGCGACGGCCTCCACGTATCCGGTGCGCAGCCAGCGCCCCCGGTGGCGTATCCGCCGCATCACGACCGAGCCGTGCGCGGCGAGCCCGGCACCGTCGTGGACGAGGGCGTGCATGCCGCCGAGGCCGTGGTCCCAGTCCTGGTCGCCGAAGTCCCCGTCGAACGCCTCGTCCAGGAGTGCGCGGACGGCGCGGAGGTCGGCGGGGTCGAGGTCGGCGGTGTGGGCGGTGCGGAGACGGAGGGTCATGTCGTCAGGCTAGAGCGCGCCCGCCACCGCTTTCCGGATGCCTTCGGGGTCCTCCACCCGCGGCAGGTGCCCGGCGTCCGGCAGGACCACCCGGCGCACCCGGGGCAGGGCCCCGGCGAGGGAGTCGACGGCGGTGCGGGGCCGGATGTCGCGGGCGCCGCCCGGTGATCCGGTCGGGCAGGTCGAGGGTGGTGCAGGCGGCGTACGGCTGCGCACCGCCCGACAGTGGACCGTGCACGGCTGAGAGGGCCGGTGCCGGACGGGAAACGGGCCGGGAAGCCTGTTCGGATGTCAGGATTCCCGGCCCGTCACTCGGGGGAGAGCTGTCAGCCCATGTGCGGGTAGGCGTAGTCGGTCGGCGGGACCAGCGTCTCCTTGATCGCACGGGTCAGGGTCCAGCGCAGGAGGTTCTGCGGGGCGCCGGCCTTGTCGTTGGTGCCGGAGGCGCGGCCGCCGCCGAAGGGCTGCTGGCCGACGACGGCGCCGGTCGACTTGTCGTTGATGTAGAAGTTGCCCGCCGCGTAGCGGAGCTTCTCCATCGTGTAGGCGGCCGCGGCGCGGTCGTTGGAGATGACCGAGCCGGTCAGGGCGTAGTCGGAGACCGACTCCATCTGGGTCAGCATCTCGTCGTACTTGTCGTCCTCGTAGACGTACACACCGAGGACCGGGCCGAAGTACTCGGTGCGGAAGACCTCGTTCTCCGGGTCGGTGGACTCGATGACGGTCGGGCGGACGAAGTAGCCGACCGAGTCGTCGTAGCTGCCGCCCGCGACGATCGTGCAGGTCGGGTCCTGCTTGGCGCGGTCGATGGCCGCCTTGTTCTTGGCGAAGGCACGGTCGTCGATCACGGCGCCGATGAAGTTCGACAGGTCCGTGACGTCACCCATGGTCAGGTGGTCGACCTCGGCCGCGAACTCCTCCTTGAAGCCCGAGTTCCAGATGGAGGCCGGAATGTAGGCGCGGGAGGTCGCGCTGCACTTCTGGCCCTGGTACTCGAAGGCGCCCCGGGTGAGGGCGGTCTTCAGGATCGCGCGGTCGGCGCTCGGGTGGGCGACGAGGAAGTCCTTGCCGCCGGTCTCGCCGACCAGACGCGGGTAGGAGCGGTACTTCTCGATGTTGTTGCCGACCGTCTTCCACAGGTACTGGAAGGTCTTGGTCGAGCCGGTGAAGTGGATGCCCGCGAGGTCCCGGTGCTCAAGGGCGACCTCGGAGACCTCGATGCCGTCGCCGGTGACGAGGTTGATGACGCCCTTGGGCAGGCCCGCCTCCTCCAGCAGCTGCATGAGGAGGACGGCCGCATGGGTCTGGGTCGGGGACGGCTTCCAGACGACGACGTTGCCCATCAGCGCCGGGGCGGTGGGCAGGTTGCCCGCGATCGCCGAGAAGTTGAACGGCGTGATCGCATAGACGAAGCCCTCCAGCGGGCGGTGGTCGAGCCGGTTCCACACGCCCGGGGAGTTCGCCGGGGGCTGCTCGGCGAGGATCTGGCGGGCGTAGTGGACATTGAAGCGCCAGAAGTCGACCAGCTCGCAGGGCGTGTCGATCTCGGCCTGCTGGGCGGTCTTGGACTGGCCGAGCATGGTGGAGGCGGCGATGGTCTCGCGCCACGGGCCGGCCAGCAGCTCGGCGGCGCGCAGGATGATCGCGGCGCGGTCGTCGAAGGACATCGCGCGCCAGGCCGGCGCGGCGGCCAGGGCCGCGTCGATGGCGTCCCGCGCGTCCTGCTGGGTGGCGTTGCGCAGGGTGCCGATGACGGCCTTGTGGTTGTGCGGCTGGACCACCTGGAACGGCTCGCCGCCGCCCATCCGCTTCTCCCCGCCGATGGTCATCGGCAGGTCGATCGGGTTCTCGGCCAGCTCCTTGAGCTTGGCCTCCAGGCGCAGGCGCTCGGGCGAGCCGGGGGCGTAGCCGTGCACCGGCTCGTTGACGGGGGTGGGGACCTGGGTCACAGCGTCCATGGGTTCCGTAACTCCTTACTGAGCGGTGTGGTTCAGCCCTTGGTGATCATGCTGCGGACGAAGAAGCGCAGGTTGGCCGGCTTCTCCGCGAGGCGGCGCATGAAGTAGCCGTACCAGTCGGTGCCGTAGGCGGTGTAGACGCGCATGCGGTGGCCCTCGGCGGCCAGCCGCAGGTGCTCCTCGCCGCGGATGCCGTAGAGCATCTGGAACTCGTACTCGTCCAGTTTGCGCCCGGCCTGGTGGGCCAGCTCCTGGGCGATGGCGATCAGGCGCGGGTCGTGGGACCCGATCATCGGATAACCCTCGCCCTCCATCAGCGTCTTCAGGATGCGCACGTAGGCCTTGTCGATCTCGCGCTTCTGCTGGTAGGCGACCTCGGCGGGCTCCTTGTAGGCACCCTTCACGAGGCGCACCCGGCTGCCGGCCGCGGCGAGGCGGCGGGCGTCGGCCTCGGTGCGGAAGAGGTAGGCCTGGATGACGCAGCCGGTCTGCGGGAAGTCCTTCCGCAGCTCCTCGTGGATGGCGAACATCGAGTCCAGGGTGGTGTGGTCCTCGGCGTCGAGCGTGACGGTCGTCCCGATGGCGGCGGCGGCCTCGACGACCGGCCGGACGTTGGCGAGGGCCAGCTCGTGGCCGCCGGGGAGGGACTGGCCGAACATCGACAGCTTGACGGACATCTCGACCTTCTCGCCGAGATCGAGGTCCTTGAGCCGGCCGACCAGCTCCAGGTAGGCGTCCCGGGCGGCGGCGGCCTGCTCGGGGGTGGTGATGTCCTCGCCGACGACGTCCATCGTCAGCTCCAGGCCCCGGGCCGTCAGGTCCTTGATGACCGGGACGATGTCGGCCACGGTCTCGCCGGGGATGAAGCGGTCGACGACCTGCTTGGTCACCGGGGCCGCCGAGATCAGGCGTCGCATCCGGTCGCTGCGCGACGCGGCGAGAATCACGGGACCCAGCACGGGGCACCTCCACAGACAAGCACCGAACGGCCGCCACCCGACGATTCGGGTACGGCACGGAGAACCACCGTGAAACCTAAGGAACTCTCCGATCGTCGGCCATCGACAGCTGTCACGCATCCGTGCACGGGATCTCAGACAAGTGTATGAAGGCGCCGGAGAATGCGGGAGAATGCCCGGGTGGCGACCGATTACAAGGGTGACTACCAGGAACTGGTCGACGAGATCTCGGAGCTGCTGGGCGCGCCCGCGACCCTGGAGAACCGGGACTTCGAGCTGATCGCCTTCGGTGCGTACGACAGTGAGGGCGACCTGGACCCCTCGGCGCTGGACCCGGTGCGCACCCGCTCGATCCTGACCCGGCGTTCCACGGCGGCGGTACGGGCGTGGTTCGAGGGCTTCGGCATTACGCGCGCCACGGGACCGGTGCGGATCCCGCCGACCCCGGAGGCCGGTGTCTACCGGGGCCGCATCTGCCTGCCGGTGCGCCACCGGGGTGTGGTTCTCGGCTATGTCTGGCTCCTGGACGACGATCCGGGTCCGACGGACGCGCAGCTGGCCGCCGCCATGCAGGTGACGGGCCGGATCGGCGCGCTGCTGGCCGACGAGGCGCAGGCGGGTGCCGGTCTGAGCCGGGAGCTGCGGGCGGTGCTGACGGCGGAGCCCGGCTGGCAGCAGGACATGGCGGTGGCCGAACTGCGCACCGCCCTGGGGTCGCGCGCGGACGGCCCCCACACGCTGGTCTGTGTGGCTCCCTGGCCGTCCGCCGACCCGGACGAGGCCCCGTCCGCCCGCACGGTCCCGCACGCCACGGCGCTGTGCACGGTTCCGTGGGGGGCCGCGGCGCAGAGCCTGGCGGTGCTGGTGCGGCTGCGCTCGACGGATGTGGCGGCGCCGGCGCTGACGGCGGCCTCGCGGCTGCTGAAGGAGACGCCGGGGGCCGGGGCACGCGCCTGCGGGGGCAGGCCGGGGCGGGGGGCCGCCGCCGGGGTCGGGGAGCCCCGCACCGGACTCGCCGGGCTGGGTGAGGTCTGGCAGGAGGCCGCCGCCGCGGCACGTGCCGCGCTGGCCGAGCCGCGGCTCGGGCCCGTCGCCGAGTGGGGGCGCATCGGGCCGTACCGGCTGCTGACAGCGCTGCCCCCGCGGGCCGCCCACGACCCGGCGGTCGGCCCGCTCCTCTCCCCCGCCCACCAGGAACTGGCCCGCACCGCCGAGGTGTACCTCGACTGCGCGGGCCAGGCCGGCCGCACGGCCGCCGGACTGGGCATCCACCGGCAGACGCTGTACTACCGGCTGTCCCGTGTGGAGCAGCTGACGGGCCTGGACCTGGACGACGGCGAGGACCGGCTGCTGCTGCACATGGCGTTGAAGAGGGCGCGGCTCTAGGGACCTGGTGCGAGGTCCTGTCCGCCCCGCCACGCCCGGCACGCCCAATTGCCGCACCGGGCCCCAGGCCTGGGTCCGCGCCCGTCCGTCGAGCAGGCCGGCCACCGTCGCGATGCCCTCCGTGATCGCGCGCTCGGGCACATCGCCGAAACCCAGGGCGAGTTGGGGCGGTCCCGGGGTGGGCGAGATGCGGCAGGCGCTCATGCCGTAGAGGCCGACGCGCCGAGTCCGCGCGGCCGCGATCACCGTGACCTCGTCGACCCCGCCCGGCAGGTGCGCCACCGCATGGAAGCCGGCCGCCGGCCCGGTCAGCCGGACCGCCGGGGCGTGCGCGGCGAGGGCGGCGCGCAGGGCCGTGCAGCGGGCCGCGTACAGGGTGTGCACCCGGCGCAGGTGACGGTCGTACTACGGTCTCTGGCCCACCGTCAGCCGCGCGATCGGGCCGGCGCCGCGCCGGACCGGGTCGGCGTCCTCCAACCCGCTCGTCCGCCCCGGGCACGGTGTCGTACATCTCGTCGCCCGGCGGCACCCGTACGACGGCCCGGGCCGTCAGCTCTTCGTGGCGGCCTCGATGACCTGGCGCAGGCCCTCGGTGAGGGCGTCGCCGTCGGCGGCGGTCTTCGGGTCGAACGACCACTGGGCGATGAGTCCGGTCATCAGCGTCAGATAGAAGCGGCCGAGCGTGTCCGCGGTCTCGTCGCAGACCTCCTCCTCCGGCACATCCATCATCAGCGCCACCAGCCCGCGCCCGCCCTCCCGCTGGGCGCGGGACAGGTGCTCGCGCACCTCCGGCAGGTCGATGGTCATGACCTCCATGCTCAGGCGGTACAGCGAGCCGGGCCCCCGCATGGTGGCGACGATGTTGGACCACACCCACCGGAAGCGCTCCAGCGAACCGGGCGCGCCCTCGATCCCGGAGCCGCTCCCGTCGAAGGTGTCGGACATGTTCTCCACCAGCGCGACGTAGGCCTGCGCGAGGAGCGCGTCCTTCGAGCCGTAGTGGTAGCCGATCGAGGCCAGGTTGGTCCCGGACTCCTTCACGATGTCGCGAGCCGTCGTACGCGCGAACCCCTTCTCCAGCAGGCAGCGCTTGGCGCCTTCCAGCAGATCTTCACGGTGTCCCATGGGAGCCAGCCTACCGCCGATCCATACAACCGTCCTAGACGGCCGACTTATACAGGCGTTCTAGACAAGCGTTTAAGACGCCCGTACAGTCACCGTCATGACGAACTCGACGAGCACGAACGTCTCCGTCGGCGCCGAGGGCGCCCCCGTCCGCGCCGGACGCCGCGAGTGGACCGCTCTGGGTGTGCTGATGCTGCCGCTGCTGCTGGTCTCCATGGACGTCTCGGTCCTGTACTTCGCGACCCCCGCGATCAGCGCCGACCTGCGGCCGAGCGGCACTCAGCAGCTGTGGATCTTCGACATCTACGGCTTCGTCCTGGCCGGCCTGCTGATGACGATGGGCTCGCTGGGCGACCGCATCGGCCGCCGCAGGCTCCTGCTGATGGGAGCCGCCGCCTTCGGTGGCGCCTCGCTGCTCGCGGCCTACGCGAACAGCGCCGAGACCCTGATCGCGGCCCGGGCGATCCTCGGCATCGGCGGCGCGACCCTGATGCCGTCGACGATGGCCCTGCTGCGCACGATGTTCACCGACCCCGGCGAGCGGGCGAAGGCGATCGGGCTGTGGTCGGGTGTGATGACGGGCGGTATCGCCCTCGGGTCGGTGATGAGCGGCATCCTCGTCGAGCACTTCTGGTGGGGCTCGGTCTTCCTGGTCAACCTGCCCGCGATGGCGCTGCTGCTGGTCCTCGGCCCGCTGCTGCTGCCCGAGTCGAGGAACCCGAACCCCGGCCGCTTCGACTGGCCGAGCGTCCCGCTGTCGATGGCCGCCGTGCTCCCCGTGATCTACGGCCTGAAGGAGATCCCCTCCGAGGGCTGGCACCCGCAGTACGTCGTCCCGGTGACCGTCGGTCTGCTCTTCGCGGCGCTCTTCGTCCACCGTCAGCGCACCGCGGCCTCGCCGCTGATCCCGCCGGCCCTGCTCCGGGGCCACGGCTTCACCCCGGCGCTGGTCCTGACCCTGGTGTCCGCCTTCGGCATGATGGGCTCGGCCATCTTCACCACGCAGTACCTGCAGACGGTCCTGGGCAAGAGCCCGCTGGAGGCCGCCCTGTGGAGCCTGCTCCCGTCGGTGCTCATCGGCGTCGCCGCCCCGGTCACCGGGCAGCTCGTCGCCCGTGGCGCCCATCGCGGTCACGTCGTCGCGGCCGGTTTCGCCGTCACCGCGGCCGGCTACGCCCTGCTCGCCCTCACCGGCGCCGACTCCCTCTGGCTGGTGCTGACCGCCGCCGGTGTGCTGGCCTCCGGGGTCGTGATGGTGATGTCCCAGCTGACCGACCTGGCCATGAGCACCGCGCCGGTGGAGCGGGCGGGCACCGCCTCCTCCCTGCTGGAGACCGGCACCGAGTTCGGCGGCGCGCTCGGCATGGCGGTCCTCGGCTCCATCGGTACGGCGATCTACCGCCACGCGATGCCGTCCTCGGCCCCGGCCGCGGCCCACGAGACGCTGGGCGGCGCCCTGGCAACCGCCGCCCACCTGCCCGGCCGGACCGGCGCCTCCCTGCTCGCCACGGCCCGTGACGCGTTCACCAGCGGGATGCACGGGGTGGCGATCGCCGGAGCGGTGATCCTGGCGCTGGCCGCGGTGGGAGCGGCACTGACCCTGCGGAAGATCGGGGCCGGCGAAGCGTAGGGCACGAAAAACGCCGGACGGGCTGAGACTCTCAGCCCGTCCGGCGTTTCAGGACGCTCAGACCAGGTTCACCGAGCGGGCGGACGTCGCCCCGATCTCCTCCGCGACCTCGGCCAGCACACCGGCGGACACCGTGTCGTCCACGGTCAGCACCGCCAGCGCCTCGCCGCCCGCGGCGGCACGGGCGACCTGCATGCCGGCGATGTTGAGGCCCGCCTCGCCGAGGATGCGGCCCACGGTGCCGACGACACCCGGGCGGTCCTCGTAGCGCAGGACGACCATGTGGTCGGCGAGGGCCAGGTCGACGTCGTAGTCGCCGATCGCCACGATCTTCTGCACGTGCTTCGGGCCGGCCAGCGTGCCGGAGACCGACACCTCCTCGCCGCCGCCGAGCGTGCCACGCACCGTCACCACGTTGCGGTGGTCGGCCGACTCGGAGCTGGTCGTCAGGCGCACCTCGACGCCCCGCTCCTGCGCAAACAGCGGCGCGTTGACGTACGACACCGTCTCGTCCACGACGTCCTCGAAGACGCCCTTGAGCGCGGAGAGCTCCAGCACCTTCACGTCGTGCTGGGTGATCTCGCCGTAGACCTCGACGTCGAGGCGGACCGCGACCTCGCCCGCGAGCGCGGTGAAGATGCGGCCGAGGCGCTCGGCGAGCGGCAGACCCGGCTTCACGTCCTCGGCGATGACACCGCCCTGGACGTTCACCGCGTCCGGCACCAGCTCACCGGCGAGCGCGAGGCGCACCGACTTGGCGACCGCGATACCGGCCTTCTCCTGCGCCTCGTCCGTGGACGCACCGAGGTGCGGGGTGCAGACGACCTGGTCCAGCTCGAACAGCGGCGAGTCCGTGCAGGGCTCCTTGGCGTACACGTCCAGGCCCGCGCCGGCGACCCGGCCCTCCTTCAGCGCCGCGTACAGCGCCGCCTCGTCCACGATGCCGCCGCGCGCCGCGTTGACGACGCGCACGCTGGGCTTGACCTTGCGCAGCGCCTCGTCACCGATCAGACCGAGGGTCTCGGGGGTCTTGGGCAGGTGGACGGTGATGAAGTCGGAGACCTCGAGCAGCTCGTCCAGGGACAGCACCTTGACGCCCATCTGCGCGGCCCGCGCGGGCTGCACGTAGGGGTCGTAGGCGACGACCTTCATGCCGAAGGCGGACATGCGCTGCGCGACGAGGGCACCGATGCGGCCCAGGCCCACGACACCCAGCGTCTTCTCGGCCAGCTCGACACCCGTGTACTTGCTGCGCTTCCACTCGCCGTTCTTCAGCGCGGCGTTGGCCTGCGGGATGTTGCGGGCGGTGGCGAGGATCAGGCCGCAGGCCAGCTCGGCGGCCGTGACGATGTTGGAGGTCGGGGCGTTGACGACCATCACGCCGGCCTTGGTGGCGGCGGAGACGTCGACGTTGTCCAGGCCGACGCCGGCTCGCGCGACGACCTTGAGCTTCCTGGCGGCGGCGATGGCCTCCGCGTCGACCTTGGTGGCGGAACGGATCAGGATCGCGTCGACGTCGGCGATGGCGGGGAGCAGTTCGGCTCGGTCGGCTCCGTTGGTGTGCCGGATCTCGAAGTCCGGGCCGAGCGCGTCGACGGTCGCGGGCGACAGCTCTTCAGCGATGAGTACGACGGGTTTCGAGCTCACGTGAGTCCTCACAAGTCCAATGCGACGGCCGTCCCGACGGCCGCTGGCGGTGGAGGGGGCTAGCCGCGGAAGACGCACGACGCTGTGGGCCTGACGCGTATGTTGTGCAGCAGTCTAGTGGCGCCGCGGTCGTCGTTTTACGCCGCTGCGGAAGTATCACCCGTCCGTGGCTGGACGGGATGGACAACGCCTTCGGGTCGCCCTCGACCCGGCGCCGTCCGGAGTGGCCGAAGGGGGCCGGAGCAGCTTGCCCCGGCCCCCTGACACGAGGCTTACGCCTCCTCGTTCACCCAGCTCATCAGCTTGCGCAGCTGCTTGCCGGTGGTCTCCAGCAGGTGCTCGGAGTCCTGCTGCTTGTACTCGTTGTACTTCTTCAGGCCGCCGTGGTACTCGTCCATCCAGGTCTGGGCGAAGGTGCCGTCCTGGATCTCGGCGAGGACCTGCTTCATCTCGGCCTTGGTGGCGTCCGTGATGATGCGCGGGCCGGTGACGTAGTCGCCCCACTCGGCGGTCTCGGAGACGGACCAGCGCATCTTCTCCAGGCCGCCCTCGTACATGAGGTCCACGATCAGCTTCAGCTCGTGCAGGCACTCGAAGTAGGCGATCTCCGGCTGGTAGCCCGCCTCGACCAGGGTCTCGAAGCCGGCCTTGACCAGGGCCGAGGTGCCACCGCACAGCACGGCCTGCTCACCGAACAGGTCGGTCTCGGTCTCCTCGGTGAAGGTCGTCTTGATGACACCGGCGCGGGTGCCGCCGATGGCCTTGGCGTACGACAGGGCCAGCGGGAAGGCGCTGCCGGTGGCGTCCTGCTCGACGGCGGCGATCGCGGGAACGCCGCGGCCCTCCTCGTACTGGCGGCGGACCAGGTGGCCCGGGCCCTTGGGGGCGACCAGGGCGACGTCGACACCGGCCGGGGGCTTGATGAAGCCGAAGCGGATGTTGAAGCCGTGGGCGAAGAACAGCGCGTCGCCGTCCTTCAGGTTCGGGGCGATGGACTCCTCGTAGACCTGGGCCTGGATGGGGTCCGGGATGAGGATCATGATGACGTCGGCCTCGGCGGCGGCCTCGGCGGGGGTCACCACCCGCAGGCCCTGCTCCTCGGCCTTGGCCTTGGACCTGGAGCCCTCGTGCAGACCGACGCGGACGTCGACACCGGAGTCACGCAGCGACAGCGCGTGGGCGTGGCCCTGGCTGCCGTAGCCGATGACCGCGACCTTGCGGCCCTGGATGATGGACAGGTCGGCGTCAGCGTCGTAGAACAGCTCGGCCACTTTGGGTTCTCTCCTTGGTGTGCAGGTTGTGCGTCCCACCGTATGCCGGTGAGGGGACGGGAAGATGCGGGGTCTCGGCATACGGGCGGCGCTGAACCGCCCGTACTCGGCCTTACGCGGATCGGTCGAGAGCGCGCAGCGAGCGGTCCGTGATCGAGCGGGCGCCGCGGCCGATCGCGATCGTGCCGGACTGGACCAGTTCCTTGATGCCGTACGGCTCCAGCATCTTGAGCATGGCGGACAGCTTGTCGCCGGATCCGGTGGCCTCGATGGTCACCGCCTCCGGGGAGACGTCGACGGTCTTGGCGCGGAACAGCTGGACGATCTCCACGATCTGGGACCGGGTCTCGTTGTCGGCGCGCACCTTCACCAGAACGAGTTCGCGCTGAACGGCCTGACCCGGCTCCAGCTCGACGATCTTGAGCACGTTGACCAGCTTGTTGAGCTGCTTGGTGACCTGCTCCAGCGGCAGGTCCTCGACGTTCACCACGATGGTGATGCGGGAGATGTCGGGGTGCTCGGTGACACCGACCGCGAGCGAGTCGATGTTGAAGCCACGGCGGGAGAAGAGGGCGGCGATCCGGGCCAGGATGCCCGGTGTGTTCTCCACCAGGACGGAGAGCGTGTGCTTGGACATTTCTCTTTCGTCTCTCTCGCTCAGTCGTCTGCGCTGTCGCCGAAGTCGGGGCGGACGTCCCGTGCGGCCATGATCTCGTCGTTGGAGGTGCCGGCGGCGACCATCGGCCACACCATCGCGTCCTCGTGGACGATGAAGTCGACGACGACCGGGCGGTCGTTGACGGAGTTCGCCTCCTCGATGACCTTGTCGAGGTCCTCGGGGCGCTCGCAGCGGATCGCGTAGCAGCCCATGGCCTCCGACAGCTTCACGAAGTCGGGGACGCGGGTGCCGGCGCTGGGCTGCTTGCCGTCGGCCTCCGGACCGCTGTGCAGCACGGTGTTGGAGTAGCGCTGGTTGTAGAAGAGGGTCTGCCACTGGCGGACCATCCCGAGGGCGCCGTTGTTGATGATGGCGACCTTGATCGGGATGTTGTTCAGGGCGCAGGTGGTCAGTTCCTGATTGGTCATCTGGAAACAGCCGTCGCCGTCGATCGCCCAGACGGTACGGCCCGGCTGCCCGGCCTTGGCGCCCATGGCGGCCGGGACCGCGTAGCCCATCGTTCCGGCGCCGCCGGAGTTCAGCCAGGTGGCGGGCTTCTCGTACTGGATGAAGTGCGCGGACCACATCTGGTGCTGGCCGACGCCCGCCGCGTAGATCGTGCCCTCCGGGGCGAGCTGCCCGATGCGCTCGATGACCTGCTGCGGGGAGAGCGAGCCGTCCTCGGGCTGGTCGTAGCCGAGCGGGTAGGTCTCGCGCCAGCGGTTGAGGTCGCTCCACCAGGCGGTGTAGTCGCCCTTGTGGCCCTCGCTGTGCTCCTTCTGCACGGCCTGGACCAGGTCGGCGATGACCTCGCGCGCGTCACCGACGATCGGCACGTCGGCGGCGCGGTTCTTGCCGATCTCGGCCGGGTCGATGTCGGCGTGGACGATCTTGGCGTACGGGGCGAAGCTGTCCAGCTTGCCGGTGACGCGGTCGTCGAAGCGGGCTCCGAGGGCGACGATCAGGTCGGCCTTCTGCAGCGCGGTGACGGCGGTGACCGCACCGTGCATGCCCGGCATTCCCACGTGCAGCGGGTGGCTGTCGGGGAACGCGCCGAGCGCCATCAGGGTGGTGGTGACGGGTGCTCCGGTGAGTTCGGCGAGGACCTTCAGCTCGGCGGTGGCCTGCGCCTTGAGGACGCCGCCGCCGACGTAGAGGACGGGCCGCTTAGCGGAGGTGATCAGCTTGGCCGCCTCGCGGATCTGCTTGGCGTGCGGCTTGGTCACCGGGCGGTAGCCGGGCAGGTCCATGGTGGGCGGCCAGGAGAAGGTGGTCTTCGCCTGGAGGGCGTCCTTGGCGATGTCGACCAGAACCGGGCCGGGGCGGCCGGTGGAGGCGATGTGGAACGCCTGCGCGATGATCCGCGGGATGTCCTCGGCCTTGGTGACCAGGAAGTTGTGCTTGGTGATCGGCATCGTGATGCCGACGATGTCCGCCTCCTGGAAGGCGTCGGTGCCGATCGCCTTGGACGCGACCTGGCCGGTGATCGCCACGAGCGGCACCGAGTCCATGTGCGCGTCGGCGATGGGCGTGACCAGGTTGGTGGCACCCGGGCCCGAGGTGGCCATGCAGACTCCGACCCTGCCGGTGGCCTGCGCGTAGCCGGTGGCCGCGTGGCCGGCGCCCTGCTCGTGGCGGACCAGCACGTGACGGACCCGGGTGGAGTCCATCAGCGGGTCGTACGCCGGCAGGATCGCGCCGCCGGGAATGCCGAATACCGTGTCAGCGCCGACCTCCTCGAGGGAGCGGATGAGGGACTGCGCACCCGTGACGTGCTCGACGGGGGCGGACTGATGTCCTCCGGATCGGGGCCGCGGCTGCGGATGGGCCCCGGTGGCCTGCTCGGTCATCGGCATTCTCTTCTCGATGCTGAGGGTTTTTGCGAGGTTTGGTCGGAGTTCAAGCGCTGCACGAACGGCACTCGTGCAACAAAAAACCCCTCGTGCCGAAAGGCAAGCGAGGGGAGCGCGCCGGTGAGGTCGCTGGGGTTTCCGGATCGTCCTCCGGTGGGTCCCAGCTCAGCCGACGCGCTGTCCAAGTACGAGAATTCGGGTGCGCATGGAACTGACCCTCTCCCCGGCACGCACCACGTGTCAAGTGGGTGGGACGGGAGTCTCATTATGTGAACGAAGGGCACTGCCACCTCCGATGACGGCGGACACCCCTCCGACCCCTCCGGTGTACACCCCGGCACCCCCGCCCGCGAAGGCCGGCTCGGCCGGTGCGCGCGGCACGGAATAATGGCCGGATCCGAGTGCCCGGCGCAGCCGGCACTCGTCCAGTGGCCCCGCGAACGCCATGCCCTGCCCATGCGTGCAGCCCATCGCGCGCAGCGCGACGATCTGCTCCGGCAGGTCCACGCCCTCCGCCACGGACTGGAGCCCGAGGTCGCCGGCGATGCGCAGCAGTCCACTGGTGATCTTGTGCAGCCGCGCGGACTCCACCACGCCCTCGACCAGGCTGCGGTCGAGCTTGAGGACGTCCACGGGCAGCCTTCGCAGAGCCGTGATCGCCGCGTAGCCGCTGCCGAAGCCGTCGAGCGCGATCCGCACCCCGAGCCGGCTGAGCGCGGTCAGACGCCGCTCCAGCTCGTCCAGCGAGGCCCTGGGGTCGGTGTCGGACAGCTCGATGACCAGCGCGCCGGGCGGCAGCCCGTGCCGGGTCAGCAGCGCCTCCACGGAGCCGACCGGCATCGAGCGGTCCAGCAGCCGCCGGGCGCTCATCCGGACGGTCACCGGCACCACGTTCCCGGTGGTGGCCCGCTCGGCGGCCTGCTCCACGGCCTCCTGCAGGATCCAGCGGTCCAGCTCGGCGGTCTTGTCGCCGTCCTCGGCCACCCGCAGGAACTCGGCCGGGGTGAACAGCACCCCCTGGGAGGAGCGCCAGCGCGCCTGCACCGAGACCGAGGTGATCCGGCCGCTCTCCAGGCAGACCACCGGCTGGTGCAGCAGCGCGAACTCGCCGTCGTGCAGCGCCGCACGCAGCCGGGTGGCCAGCTCCGCCTTGCGTACGACGTCCTGCTGCATCTGCGGCTTGTACAGCTCGACGCGGCCCTTTCCGGCCGATTTCGCGCGGTACATCGCGAGGTCGGCGTTGCGCAGCAACTCGCCCGCGCCGAGGCCCGGTTCCGCGAAGGCGACGCCGATGGAGGCGTTGACCCGGACATCGTTGCCGCCGATGGCGTACGGCTGGGAGAGGGTCACCCTGAGACGGTCGGCGAGCTCCAGGATGTTCCGCTCCCGGGCGGCACGGTCACGGCTGCCGTCCCCGGCGATCAGGGCCGCGAACTCGTCGCCGCCCAGCCGGGACGCGGTGTCCCCGTGCCGGACCGCGTCCTGAAGTCTGCGGGCGGCCTGGACGAGCAGCTCGTCCCCGGCCTGGTGCCCGATCGTGTCGTTGACCGCCTTGAAGCCGTCCAGGTCGATGAAGAGCACGGCCGTGCCGCGCAGGACGGCACCCCGGTCGCTGGCGCGGCGGCCGGACAGGGCCTGCTGGACGCGCTGGGTGAACAGCGCGCGATTGGGCAGGTCGGTGAGCGGGTCGTGCTCGGCGTTGTGCTGCAACTGGGCCTGCAGCCGCACTCTTTCGGTCACGTCCCGGCTGTTGAAGATCAGGCCGCCGTGGTGGCGGTTGACGGTGGACTCGACATTGAGCCAGCCGCCGTCGCCGGACCGGAAGCGGCACTCGATGCGTGTGGTGGGTTCCTCGAGCGGGCTGGTGGCGAGGAAGCGGCGCACCTCGTGCACCACGCAGCCCAGGTCCTCCGGGTGAATGAGAGCGGCCAGCTCGCTGCCCACCAGTTCCTCGGCGGGCCGTCCGTAGACCCCGGCGGCGGCCGGGGAGACGTAGCGCAGGATGCCGTTGGGCGCGGCGATCATGATGACGTCGCTGGAGCCCTGCACCAGGGAGCGGAAGTGGTTCTCCTTCTGCGCCAGTTCCTGGGTGAGGGTGATGTTGTCCAGCAGCATGATGCCCTGGCGCATGACGAGGGCCAGCACGACGGCACCCGCGGTGATCAGCACCACGTGGTCGGGCCTGCGGCCGTTGAGGACGTTGTAGAGGATGCCCAGGGTGCACACCGCGGCGGCGAGGTACGGGGTGAGCGCGGCGAGGGAACCGGTGAGCGGCCGTCCGGCGGGGTACCGGGTGTGGCCACCGCCCGGCGCGGGGGCGGCCGCGTACGGGTGCCCGGTGCCGCGCTGTCCGGGCACGTGCTCGTGGACCACCCGCGTGTGCCCGCCCGATACGTGCCGCTCGCCGTCCCTCGCTCCGGGGCACCGGGGCGCGGCCCAGGGAGCGTAGGCGAGCAGCAGCGAACCGGCGAACCAGCCCGCGTCCAGCAGCTGTCCGGAGTGGTAGCTGCTGTGCAGCAGCGGCGAGGTGAACAGCGCGTCGCACATCACGGTGAGGGCGAGCGCCCCGATCGCCGTGTTGACCGCCGTGCGGTTGCCCGGGGAGCGGCGGAAGTGCAGCGCCAGCACCATGCTGACGAGCGCGATGTCGAGCAGCGGGTACGCCAGGGACAGCGCGGTGTGCGCGACGCTCGGCCCGTCGAACCGCGCCGCCTGGGCGAGCGCGAGGCTCCAGGACAGGGTGAGCAGCGAGCCGCCGATCAGCCAGGCGTCCAGTCCCAGGCAGATCCAGCCCGCCCGCGTCATCGGCCGTTTGGCGAGCACCAGCAGGCCGACGATGGCCGGGGGCGCGAAGCACAGGAAGAACAGGTCGGCGTAGCTCGGGCTGGGTACCTGCTGGTCCAGGACGACCTCGTACCATCCCCAGACCGCGTTGCCCAGGGACGCCATCGCCGAGGAGAGCGCGAACAGCAGCCAGGCCAGGCGGAAGCGGACCCGTGGGCCGCGGGCGTAGAGGAAGCAGGAGACGGCGGCGGTGCCCGCCGCGGCGCTCAGCCCGAAGTCGCCCATGATCAGCGCGATGATCCGCGAGCCCCAGTCGAGAGTGGACCCGATGGCGTAGGCGCCGCAGACCAGGGCGAGGACGAGCTGAGGGACCAACCGCGATCCGTCGCCGACGGCCGGCGGACGGGGCGGCAACGGGGCCCCCGGCGGGTGCGGTGCGCGCAGCACGCCGTCGAGGGCGGTCGTCACGGAGGGCGGCGCGTTCACCGGGGCCTCCCGGACCCTGCCGCCCCCGGGTCCCGTGGGTCCCGGTGCGCCGGGTGCCTCCTGCGGCCGCCCGGCCTGCGGTGGTGGCTGTGATGGCTTGTGTGGTGGCCGCGTTTGCGCGTGGCCGTGCGCCAGGGTCGCCGTCGGCGGCTCCGCCGCGTCGGATCGTTCGTCCATAGGCCGTGCATCGCCCGTCGCCCCCCTCACAAATCTGAAATGTCCATCCCCGGCGCCGAACGGTCAGCGGCGCAGCCCCTGTCGGGACGATACACCAGTATCGTCACTCAGGGACATAGCTTCTCTACGCTCCGTGACGATCAACGCCAGGGCGGACACGGGCCGCGCCCGGAGGATTGCGGAGGGTGCCGGAAGCGGATTACGTCCCTGTTGTAAGGATCACGTTGCGCAGGGGCTCGCGGTTCACGAAGCGGTTCAACTGGTCCACGAGCAGCCGCTTCGCGCGGGGCAGGAAGGCCGAACTGGGGCCGCCCACATGCGGGCTGATGAGCACCCCGGGCGCCTGCCACAAGGGGTGTTCGGCGGGCAGCGGCTCGGGATCCGTCACGTCCAGGGCCGCGGTGATGCGCCCGGTCTCCAGCTCCGCGAGCAGCGCCTTGGTGTCGACGACGGGCCCGCGGGCGACGTTCACGAGCAGCGCTCCGTCCTTCATCCGGCCGAGGAATTCGGCGTCGACCAGACCCAGCGTCTGCTCCGTCAAGGGCGTGGAGAGGATCACGACATCGGCTTCCGGAAGCAGTGAGAGCAAATCGGTGAGCGGATGCACGGGACCGCGCGCCGTGGTGCGCCGGGAGCGCGCAATGCGCGCCACCCGCGCCACTTCAAAGGGCACGAGCCGGTCTTCGATGGCGGCGCCGATGGAGCCGTAGCCGACGATGAGGACGGTCTTGTCGGCCAGGGAGGGATGGAACCCGCTCTGCCAGCGTCCCTGCTGCTGCGCCCGGACGAACCCGGGGATGCCGCGCAGGGAGGCCAGGGTCAGGGTCAGGGCGAGTTCGGCCGTGCTCGCCTCGTGCACACCGCGTGCGTTGCACAGCTGGACGCCCGGCACGATGGACGACAACCGGGCGGTGATGTCGTCGACGCCGGCCGTGAGCGTCTGGATGACCTGAACGCGGGTCAGATGCTCCAGCGGGCGGACCTTGACCGGCCACCGCTTCATGTACGGCACCACGTACACGACGCAGTCCGCCGGGTCGCCGGGAAACTCCTGCTCGCCGTCCTCGCCCCCGTCCCAGAACAGGTACCGGGGCCCTTCGGGAAGCCCCTCGATCTCCGCCGGCGCGATGGGAAGCCATACGTCTTCACTCATGGGCAGGAGGCTATGTCAGGCGTGCAGGTGTGCAGAGGTTAGGTTGGGTGCCATACGAGGGAGGTTCACGAGCAGGTGGAGCGCAGGACGATCGGCGCGGGGGCGCTCGCGGTGGGGGCCGTCGGACTCGGGTGCATGCCAATGAGCTGGGCGTACAGCGGCTCGCGGCAGCGGGGCGGGACATCGCTCAGAACCGTGCACCGGGCGCTGGACCTGGGCTCGACCCTCCTGGACACGGCGGACATGTACGGCCCCTTCACCAACGAGCTGCTGTTGGGGCGGGTGCTGAAGGAGCGGCGCGCGGATGCCTTCGTGTCCACCAAGGTGGGGCTGCTCGTGGGCGAGCAGCACATCGTGGCCAACGGCCGCCCCGGGTATGTGAAACGGGCCTGTGACGCCTCGCTCCGGCGCCTGCAGACGGACGTGATCGACCTCTACCAGCTGCACCGCGCGGACCCCGAGGTCCCGGTCGAGGAGACCTGGGGTGCGATGGCCGAGCTGGTACGGGCCGGAAAAGTGCGGGCGCTGGGCCTGTGCGCGGTGGGCGCGCGCGGCGGCCGCCGTTCCGGATCCCGCCTGCACGACACCACGCTCCGCCAGTTGCGGCGGGTGCAGCAGGTCTTCCCGGTGAGCGCGGTGCAGGCGGAACTGTCGGTGTGGTCGCCGGAGGCGCTGGACGCGCTGTTGCCGTGGTGCGAGGCCAGGGGCGTGGGATTCCTGGCGGCGATGCCCCTGGGCAACGGGTTCCTGACCGGCACGCTCACCCCGGGCGAGGGCTTCGAGCCGGACGACGTCCGGGCCCGCCACCCCCGCTTCACGGCCGAGATGATGGCGGCCAACCAGCCGATCGTCGCGGGTCTGCGCCGCATCGCCCGCCGGCACGGCGAGGACGTCACCGCTGCCCAGGTGGCGCTTGCGTGGGTGCTCGCCCAGGGCCGTCAGGTGATCGCACTGCCCGGCACCAAACAGGAGCGCTGGGCCGAGGAGAACGCGGCGGCGAACGCGCTGCGGCTGACCGCCGAGGACCTGGCGGAGGTCTCCCGGCTGCCGGCGGCACGCGGGTCCTGGGACTGAGCGACTTCCCGCGGTTCGGGAACCCGGGCGGGGTCGTCGGTGTATGAGAGGGAGTAGCTGCCGTCTCGAAGGGACCATGATCGTGCCACGTCGAGTTGTGACGGCCGTACTGGCCGCGACCGCGCTCCTGCTGACGGCGGGCTGCTCCGCCGGCGGCGGAGGGAGCCCGGACGGCGGCGGAGGTACGACGTCGAGGGGCACGGCGCCGGGCACCGCTCCGTCCGCCCGTGCCGACGAGTCGGCGCCGCCGGCCAAGGGTTCGGTGAAGGTGCTGCGCACGGTGGCCGAGGGCCTGAAGACACCGTGGGGCCTGGCTCCGCTCCCCGACGGCGGTCTGCTGGTCTCCTCCCGTGACGAGGGCACGATCACCCGGATCGACGAGAAGACGGGCCGCAAGACCGAGCTCGGCAAGGTTTCCGGGGTCTCCCCGGCAGGCGAGGGCGGCCTGCTGGGCATCGCCCTCTCCCCCGACTACGCCTCGGACCACATGATCTACGCCTACTTCACCTCGGCCTCGGACAACCGCATCGTCCGCATGCTGTACGACGAGCGGAAGCCGGCCGGGGAGCAACTGGGCGCTCCCGACACGGTCTTCAAGGGCATCCCCAAGGGGTACATCCACAACGGCGGCCGGATCGCCTTCGGCCCCGACAGGATGCTCTACGCGGGCACCGGCGAGAGCGGCGACCGTGGCCTGGCCCAGGACCGGAAGTCCCTGGGCGGCAAGATCCTCCGCCTGACCCCGGAGGGCGAGCCGGCCCCGGGCAACCCGTTCCCGGACTCCCCGGTGTACTCGTACGGCCACCGGAACGTGCAGGGCCTGGCCTGGGACCCCGAACAACGCCTGTTCGCCTCGGAGTTCGGCCAGGACACCTGGGACGAGCTGAACGCGATCAAGCCGGGCGGCAACTACGGCTGGCCGGACGCCGAGGGCTCGTCCTCCGACACCCGCTTCCACAACCCGACAGCCCAGTGGCACACCGACGACGCCTCCCCCAGCGGCATCGCCTACGCCGACGGCGTGATCTGGATGGCGGGCCTGAAGGGCAAGCGCCTGTGGCGCATCCCGCTGCGGGGCACCAAGGCCTCCGCGGCCCCGCAGGCTTTCCTCACCGGCGAGTACGGCCGCCTGCGCACGGTGGTTTCGGCGGGCGGCGACAAGGTGTGGCTGGTGACGAGCAACACGGACGGCCGGGGCACGCCGAAGAAGGGGGACGACCGGGTGCTGGAGGTGGAGGTGAAGTAGCCCGGCGGCTCACTCCTCGCCCGGATCCGCTTCGGCGGACGGCTGCTCGGGCCGGCGCACGACGACCTTCCCCGAGGCCAGGTCTATCGGCCCGCGGGCGGGATCGCTGTCTCCGACGTCCTCCCGGGTCAGTTCCAGACGGTTCTGTTCGTCATGGGTGTGCTTGCGGCTGGGCGCGAACAGTTCCTCGAAGGCGTTGAACACGGCTGCTCCCCCCTGCCGGTTTCCTCCAGCGTACGGGTCAGCCCGCCGTAGGGGCGGCGAGCGTGTCCGCCGGGAACAACCCCAGCCGATGCGCCACCGCCGCCGCCTCGCCCCGGCCCGAGACGCCGAGCTTGGACAGGATGTTCGAGACGTGGACGCTTGCCGTCTTCGGTGAGATGAAGAGTTCCTCGGCTATCTGACGGTTGGTGCGGCCGGCCGACACCAGGCGCAGGACGTCCCGCTCCCGGCTGGTGAGGCCGAGGGCCTGCGCCGGGTCGGCCGGGGTGAGCGCCGGCCGCGGGGAGCCGGCGAGGGCGAGGCGGGCGCGCTGGGCGAGCCGGGCGACCGCGCCGGCGAGCGGGCGGGCGCCGAGATGCTCGGCGACCGCTCCGGCCAGCCTCAGCAGTTCCAGGGCACGGTCGCGCTCGTGTTCGCCGCCCTGGGTGAGCAGGGCCTGGGCGAGGCGGTACCGGACGCGTGCGAGGTCGTAGGGGCGGTCCAGGCACTCGAAGGCGGCGACCACCGGGGACCAGACCTCGGCGGTGTCCCGGCCTTCGGCACGGAACAGTTCGGCGTGGATCCACCGGTCGTGGGCCTGCCACAGGGGCGCGCCGGTGGTGAGCTTTCCGCTGGTCTCGCGCAGGCGGTCGAGGACTTCGGCGCGGCCCGCCGCGGCAGCGGGCCGGGTCCGGGCGTCGGCCTCGGCGGTGGCGGCGGCCAGCAGCAGGGGCCAGGCGTAGCGGTGGGTGCCGGGCGGGAAACCGGCCTCCAGGGCGGTGAGCAGTTCGGCACGGGCGTCGAGGATGCGGCCCTCTTCGGCGGCGACCCCGATGGTGACGCGGGCCATGCGCAGGGACTGCTGGGGCATGGGGTCGTGGGATCCGTAGCGGGCGCCGGCGGTGGCCAGGTGACGGCTCGCTTCGGCGAGGTCGCCCCGGGCGAGTGCGAGATGGGCGAGGCGCAGGGCGCCCGAGCCCTGGGGCTTGGCGTTGTTTCCCGTGCGAAGCGCGTTCACGGCGGCGTCGGCGGCCTCGGTCCACTGGCCGAGCGAGTACAGCGAGTCGGAGAGGTTGCCCCACACCCAGGCCTCGGCGTCCCGCAGCCCGAACCGTCGGGTGAAGGCCGTTCCCTCGCGCAGCAGGGGCACGGCCTCCCGGGAGCGGCCGACCGCCTGCAGTGCGGACGGCAGGTTCACGAAGGCCCGGCCGGCCACGCCCCGCATGCCTTCCCGGAGCGCGTCCTCCTTGACGAGGGACATCTCCGCGAGCCCGGCCTCGATGTCGCCTGCGTCGACCATGAGGCCGCCGAGGGTGAGGCGGGCGTGGAGCTCGATCTCGCGGGCCCCCACCATGCGCGCGTACTCCACGGCCCGCTCGGCGGCCGCGAAGGCCTCGGGTCCGGGCCGGTGCAGCATGGACCAGCCGGCGGCTTCCGCCAGCACCTCGGCATGCACCTCCGACGGCGGCAGGCCGCGCACCAGATCCTGCGCGGTGGCCAGTTCCTGCCATCCGTCGCCGCGGGCCAGGGCCTGCACGAGGCGGGAGCGCTGCACCCAGAACCAGGCCGCGCGCAGGGGGTCCGGCTCGTCCTCCAGCAGCTGCAGGGCCCGCTTGATGATCTTCAGGGCGCGTTCGCGTTCCCCGCCGAAGCGGCCCGCGACCGCCGCCTCCGCCATCAGGTCGAGGTAGCGCAGCGGGGTGGCCGCCGGGTCGTGGCCGCTGGGGGTCCCCGCACGCCCGTCGGGCGGTGAGGGAGGGTAGACGTCGGTGTAGTCGACCGGGCGCAGGGCGGCGCGGATCTCCTCGGGAACGGTGTCCCACAGCTCCATCGCCCGTTCCAGGAGCCGTAGTTGCTCGGTGCGGGCGTGTCTGCGGCGGGCCACCACGGAGGCGTCCAGGACTGCGGGCAGGGCCCGGGCTGGGTCATGCGCGTGGTACCAGTAGCTGGCCAGGCGCATCACGCGTTCGTCGGCGGGGACGAGCGTGGGGTCGGCCTCGAGGGCCTCGGCGTAGCGGCGGTTGAGGCGGGAGCGTTCGCCGGGCAGCAGGTCGTCGGCGACGGCCTCGCGGACCAGGGCGTGCCGGAAGCGGTAGCCGTCGCCGTCCGGGGCCGCGGTGAGGATGTTGGCGCCCACGGCGGCCCGCAGTGCCTCGATGAGATCGTCCTCGGCGAGCCGGGCGACGGCGGCGATCAGCCGGTGCTCCACGGTGCAACCGCCCTCGGCGACGATCCGGGCGACCCGCTGGGCGCTCTCGGGCAGCGCCTCGACCCGGACCAGGAGCAGGTCGCGCAGGGAGTCGGTGAGGCCGGTGCGGCAGCCCTCGCAGGCGGCGACGGCGAGTTCCTCGACGAAGAAGGCGTTGCCGTCGGAGCGTTCGAAGATCTCGTCGACCTGGGCGGGGTCGGGTTCGGTGGCGAGGATGCCGGCGATCTGGCGGGCGACCTCCTCGCGGGTGAAGCGGGCGAGTTCGAGGCGGCGGACGGTGCGCAGCCGGTCGAGTTCGGCGAGCAGGGGGCGCAGCGGGTGGCGGCGGTGGATGTCGTCGGCGCGGTAGGTGGCCAGGACGAGGAGGCGGCCGGTGCGCAGGGTGCGGAAGAGGTAGGCGAGGAGGTGCCGGGTGGAGGCGTCGGCCCAGTGCAGGTCCTCCAGGACGAGCACGACCGTGTGCTCGACGGCCACCCGCTCCAGCAGCCGGGCGGTGAGTTCGAACAGGCGGGCGGTGCCCTGCTCGTCGTGGCGGCTGGAGGTGGCTTCCCCGAGTTCGGGCAGCAGCCGGCCGAGTTCCTCCTCCTGTCCGGCGACGGCGGCGGCGAACTCCTCGGGCAGGGCGTCGCGCAGGGCGCGCAGCGCGGTGGAGAAGGGCGCGAAGGGCAGCCCGTCGGCACCGATCTCCACACAGCCGCCCACGGCGACGACGGAGGCCCGGCGGCAGGCCGCCGTGGCGAACTCCTCGACGAGGCGGGTCTTGCCGACCCCCGCCTCTCCGCCGAGCAGCAGCGCCTGCGGCTCTCCCGCGGCGGCACGGGCGAGCGCGTCGTTCAAGGTGTCCAACTCGCCGGTGCGGCCGACGAACACGGGACTGACTGACCTGGTCTCCACGGTCCCGAGCATCGCACGAGGCCCGGACCGCGGGGCACCTGTTTTCCACAGGGCCGGTGCGATGGTCGTACCAACAGGCGACAGGGTCGTACGCCCCTCGGAGAGAGTCGTACGACCCCGGGCCGGAGGGCGGCCGACCCCCGTGCGGCCGCCCTCCACGGGCCCGGCGCTCACGCGGTGCGCGGGAGCCGGTACCGGCGGGGGCGGTCGGTATGGGGCTCGGCACCCGAGGTGCTGTGCAGGGCGGCCTCCTCGCGGCGGGCGGCGCGGCGGGAGCGGGCGACCTCGCGGGCCAGGCGTTTCCGTGCGGCATCGCGGCGCAGTTCGGCGGAACGCATCCGGTGGAGTTCAAGCTCGTACATGACGTGTCCTTCGGAGAGGTGGTTTCGTGCTTCGCTTCCTGCGATGCCTCCACCTTCGTCTCCCAGGGGGGTGCGCCACATCGGGAGAGTTCCGCATCTTCGGACGGCCGGCGGCCCCCGGACACGCGTAAGGGGCCTCAGGGGCTCCGTAAGGTACTCACGGAATCCCTAAGGCCCCCGGGGGACCTGCGGTTTCTCAGCCGGTGGAGGGCAGGGCGAGCAGCGCGTCCGAGTACGTCAGGACGGCCAGGAGCAGGCCGATGGCGCCGAGCGCGACACCCGCCCAGGCGACCGACTTGATCCAGACGGCCTGCGGGCGGCCAGGGGCGCCGAACGCGGGCCGGGCGAGCACGGCCACGCCGGTGATCAGCGCGGTCAGCGCGAACAGGCCGGCCCACAGGGCGGTGGCGTGCCAGGCATCGCCGTAGACCTCCTTGATCTGTTTGGCGACGCTCGCGCCGGAGGAGGTCCGGAGCTGCCCGACGAGGGTCTCGCGGGCGGCGGCGACCGTGCCGATCCAGCCGCCGCTGAGCGAGACCACGCCCAGTGCCGCGGAGACGACGGCGGCCGCCCCCTGACCGACCCCGGACGGCGCCTTCGCCACGGGTGCCCCGGACCCCTCGCGCTCCTCGGCCGGTTCCGCGCCCTCGGCCTCGGTCCCGGTCTCGGTCTCCGCTTCGGCGGCCGCGGCCGCCACCTCCTCCTCCGGTGCCTGCTCGTCGTCGGTCTTCGTCACGTCCACTGTCTTCGTTGCCATGCCCGGCACCGTACGGACGCTGTCTGAGAGGTCTCTTAATGATCGTTGTGAGCGCTGCGTGCGCGCGTGCCGTGCGCCACTCCGCGGCCGGCACCGACCAGATCTCGGTGTCCGTGCGCACGCCCCGGTGCGGGTAGTTCTCCCGGAGCACGGCCCTCGCGGGTCATGCAAAGGCGCCGCGCCACGTTGAGGCTGCCCTCGTTCGCGCAGGAGGCGTGCCACTCCACCCGGTGCATCCCGCGCTCCTCGAACGCCCAGTCCAGCAGCACCCGCATGCCGCGCGTGACGAGCCCGCGCCCGGCCGCTGCGGGCTCCAGCCATCAGCCGGCCTCGCAGACCCCGCTCGCGGTGTCCCAGACCCGGAACAGCAGACCGCCGGCCGGCTTCCCGTCGGGCCGGATTCCGTGCACACCGCCCGCGTCGGCGGCGCGCTTGTCCGCGTACGACCGTATCCAGGCGCGGGCGCCGTCCAGGTCGGTCACCACGTCCGGCAGACCGATGTGCCGGCCGATGAACTCCCGTCCCCGGTCGATGTCGGCGAGCAGTTCCTCCGCGTGCCAGACCTCCAGGGGCCGCAGTTCGGCGCCGCCGTCACCCAGGGATACCGCGTGCATCGCGCTGCCGCTCCTCTCGCAGTTCCTCCACCGGGACCCCGCCGAGCCTCTCATGGGCGGCCCGGCACTCGGGCGGCCAGGTACTCGGGCGGCTCGACGCCGATGCGCGGGCAGCCGGCGCTCCAGCCGGCCGGGCAGCCGCCCAGGGACGTCACAGGACGGTCCGGTGAACTCTGCCGTCCCGGCAAGGCTCCTTCAGTCGAACTGGTCTCCGATGGCCATGACCATCGTGCCGACGACCAGCAGCCACAGAGCCCTGCGGGTACGGCCGCGGTACCCGAGGACCGCGGCGAGGGCGCACACGGCGGCGCCGAGGGCGTAGGCGGCGGGCACGAGGGCGGGGGCGGAGCCGGTGAGGCGCAGCAGCGAAGCGGCCAGGCCGGCCAGACACAGCAACACCCCGGTGCCGGTGGCGGTCCAGCGGGCCCGGCGGGCGTCCGAGACGTGATCCGCCGGGTCCTCCGTCTCGGCTATGGCGGGTTCGGTGTCGGAGTCGGTGCGTCCACTCATGGCGGGCGAGCGTAGCGCCTCCGGCCGGGAAACCTGGTGCGGGGCGACGCGCACGGGGGCTGGGACCGTCGAGACGGCCGACTGGCTGGAGGACGGCCGGCGCGACTGGCTGCTGTGGAGCGAGGTGTGCGTCGAGGAGAGCCCGAGCGAGTTCATGACCGGGATGGCGCGACTCGGTGGAGCTGCTGCGGGCCGGCGAGGGCCGCGTCCTGGGGTTCGCCCGGGTCGTGGGGCGCCGCGGGTAGGGGTACGGCCCCGAAGGACGTGCCTGCGGGGCCGTACCGGAGCGGAGCTCAGCCCTCGCTCACACCCAGCTTCTCCAGGATCAGCTCCTTGACGCGGGCCGCGTCGGCCTGACCCCGGGTCGCCTTCATGACGGCGCCGACCAGAGCGCCGGCCGCGGCCACCTTGCCACCACGGATCTTGTCCGCGATGCCCGGGTTGCCGGCGATGGCCTCGTCGACGGCCGTGCCGAGCGCCGAGTCGTCGGAGACGACCTTCAGACCGCGCTTGTCGACGACCTCGTCCGGGGTGCCCTCGCCCGCGAGGACGCCCTCGATGACCTGGCGGGCCAGCTTGTCGTTCAGATCACCCTTCGCGACCAGCTCGGTGACCCGGGCGACCTGCTCCGGCGTGATCGCCAGCTCGTCCAGCGTCTTGCCCGACTCGTTGGCGCTGCGCGCCAGTTCGCCCATCCACCACTTGCGGGCGGAGGCCGGGTCGGCACCGGCGTCGATCGTGGCGACGATCGGGTCCAGCGCACCGGCGTTGAGGATCGCCTGCATGTCGGTGGCCGAGATGCCCCACTCGGCGAGAAGGCGGGTACGGCGGGCCAGCGGCATCTCGGGCAGGGCGGCGCGGATCTCCTCGACCCACTCGCGCGAGGGGGCGACCGGCACGAGGTCGGGCTCCGGGAAGTACCGGTAGTCCTCGGCCTCCTCCTTCACGCGGCCCGAGGTCGTGGACCCGGTGTCCTCGTGGAAGTGGCGGGTCTCCTGGATGATCGTGCCGCCGCCGGAGAGCACGGCCGCGTGCCGCTGGATCTCGAAGCGGGCCGCCCGCTCCACGGAACGCAGCGAGTTGACGTTCTTCGTCTCGCTGCGCGTGCCGAACTTCTCGCTGCCCTTGGGCATGAGCGACAGGTTCACGTCGCAGCGCATCTGGCCCATCTCCATGCGGGCCTCGGACACGCCGAGGGCACGGATCAGTTCCCGCAGCTCACGGACGTACGCCTTCGCCACCTCGGGGGCGCGCTCGCCGGCGCCGACGATGGGCTTGGTGACGATCTCGATGAGCGGGATGCCCGCGCGGTTGTAGTCCAGCAGGGAGTGGGACGCGCCGTGGATACGGCCGGTGGCGCCGCCGACGTGCGTCGACTTGCCGGTGTCCTCCTCCATGTGGGCGCGCTCGATCTCCACGCGGAAGGTCTCGCCGTCCTCCAGCTGCACGTCGAGGTAGCCGTTGAAGGCGATCGGCTCGTCGTACTGGGAGGTCTGGAAGTTCTTCGGCATGTCCGGATAGAAGTAGTTCTTCCGGGCGAAGCGGCACCACTCGGCGATCTCGCAGTTCAGCGCGAGACCGATCTTGATCGCGGACTCGACGCCGGTCGCGTTCACGACCGGGAGCGCGCCGGGCAGGCCGAGGCAGACGGGGCAGGTCTGGCTGTTCGGATCGGCGCCGAGCGCCGTCGAACAGCCGCAGAACATCTTGGTCCTGGTGCCGAGTTCGACATGGACCTCGAGGCCCATGACGGGGTCGTACGACGCCAGCGCGTCCTCGTACGACACCAGGTCGGTCGTGGTGGTCACGGTGAAAACTTCCCTCTCAGCCCAGCAGGACGTCGTCGTCGCCCAGCCGCTTCAGCTCGCGGTAGAGGATGGCGAGGCCGGTGACGATGGCGACGGCGGACACGGTGGCGTCGATCAGCCGCAGTGTGTCGTGCTCGGCGCGCGCCTTCTTGATCTGCTTGGCCACACCGAGCGCGCCGAACGCGGTCCCGGCCATCGACAGGTACGTGCCGGACTTCGACTTCTTGAAGCCCTTGGCCTTGTTCAGTGCACTCACAGCGACGGAGCCTCCTCGAGCAGCGGGTGCCCCCACCTTTCCACGAAGGCGGCCTCGACGGCGGCACCCACCCGGTAAAGGCGGTCGTCCTTCAGCGCCGGGGCGATGATCTGCAGGCCCACCGGGAGGTTGTCCTCAGGGGCGAGACCGCAGGGCAGGGACATGGCCGCGTTGCCCGCCAGGTTGGTGGGGATGGTGCACAGGTCGGCCAGGTACATCGCCATCGGGTCGTCGGCGCGCTCGCCGATCGCGAAGGCGGTGGTCGGGGTCGTCGGGGAGACGATCACGTCGACCTGCTCGAAGGCCTTCTCGAACTCGCGCGTGATGAGCGTGCGGACCTTCTGCGCGGAGCCGTAGTAGGCGTCGTAGTAGCCGCTCGACAGGGCGTACGTGCCGAGCATGATGCGGCGCTTGACCTCGGGGCCGAAGCCCGCCTCCCGGGTGAGGGAGGTGACCTCCTCGGCGGAGTGCGTGCCGTCGTCGCCGACCCGCAGGCCGTAGCGCAGGCCGTCGAAGCGGGCGAGGTTGGAGGAGCACTCGGAGGGGGCGATCAGGTAGTACGCCGACAGCGCGAGGTCGAAGGACGGGCAGTCCAGCTCGACGATCTCGGCGCCCAACTCCTTGAGCAGGGCGACCGACTCGTCGAAGCGCTGCAGCACACCGGCCTGGTAGCCCTCGCCGCGGAACTGCTTGACCACGCCGACCCGCATGCCCTCGACGCTGCCGTTGCGCGCGGCCTCGACCACCGGCGGGACGGGAGCGTCGATGGAGGTGGAGTCGAGCGGGTCGTGCCCGGCGATGACCTCGTGCAGGAGGGCCGCGTCCAGGACCGTACGGGCGCAGGGGCCGCCCTGGTCGAGGGAGGACGAGAACGCCACCATGCCGAAGCGGGAGACCGCGCCGTAGGTCGGCTTCACGCCGACCGTGCCGGTGACGGCGGCCGGCTGGCGGATGGAGCCGCCCGTGTCGGTGCCGATGGCGAGGGGTGCCTGGAAGGAGGCGAGCGCGGCGGAGGAACCGCCACCCGATCCACCGGGGATCTTGGTGAGGTCCCAGGGGTTGCCCGTCGGGCCGTAGGCGCTGTTCTCGGTGGAGGACCCCATGGCGAACTCGTCCATGTTGGTCTTGCCGAGGATGACCACGTCGGCGGCCTTCAGCCGCTTGGTGAGCGTCGCGTCGTACGGCGGGATCCAGCCCTCGAGGATCTTCGAGCCGACGGTCGTGGGTACGCCCTCGGTGGTGAAGATGTCCTTGAGCGCGAGCGGGACGCCGGCCAGCGGGCCGAGCTTCTCGCCGCGGGCCCGCTTCTCGTCCACGGCACGCGCCTGGGCGAGCGCGCCCTCGCGGTCGACGTGCAGGAAGGCGTGGACCTTCTCGTCCACGGCCTCGATGCGGGCGAGGTGGGCCTCGGTCACCTCGACGGCCGTCAGCTCGCCTGAGGCGATCTTCTCGGCGGTCTCGGCTGCCGTGAGCTTGATGATGTCCGTCATGGTCAGTCCTCCCCCAGGATCTGCGGCACCTTGAAACGCTGCTGCTCCTGGGCCGGGGCGCCGGAGAGCGCCTGCGCGGGGGTGAGCGAGGGACGGACCTCGTCCGGCCGCATGACGTTCGTCAGCGGCAGCGGATGCGAGGTCGGCGGTACGTCTTGGTCGGCGACCTCACTGACGCGGGCGACCGCGCCGATGATGTCGTCCAGCTGGCCTGCGAAGTGGTCGAGTTCTTCGGGCTTCAGCTCCAGACGCGCCAGCCGGGCGAGGTGGGCGACCTCCTCGCGCGTGATGCCAGGCATGCAGCGATCCTCTGGGGTGAGTGTGTGTTCGGGCTGGGGCTAATCGTCCCAATCCTATGGGGCCGGGTCGGGTGCCCGTGAAACGGTTTCCCCGGTCACCGGCGAGGTCGTCACCGGCGAGCGTCCCAGGCGGGGCTGCGCAGGAAGTGGTTGTCGTACAGGTCCTGCACCTCCAGAAGGCTTTCCGGGGACAAGAGCGAAGCAAGCAGAGCGTCGGCAGAAATTCTAGCGACGCTAGAATCATGGCTCATGCCGGTCCAGGCACGCCGGGAGCGCGAACGAGCGGAACGCGAGCGGCTGATCGTTACGGCCGCACGGGAACTGACCGAGGCGGAGGGCTGGGCCGCGGTCACCACGCGCCGGCCGGCCGCCGGGATCGCGTACAGCCGGCCGGTCCTCCACAGCCACTTCAAGGGCAAAAACGCGATCATGGCCGCGGTCGCGGTGCAGGGCTTCGCGGACCTGGCCGCGGAGCTGCGGGCGGCACGCTCGGCGGCGCGGGGCGCGCGGGAGTCACTGGCGGCGGTGGCGGAGAGGTACACGTCCTTCGCGCGGCGCAGGGCCGCCCTGTACGACGCGATGTTCACCCGCCTGGCGGACCTGCCGTTCGCGACGGCACAGGCACCGGCGCCGCTGTGGGAGGCGCATCATCGACCTGCGCCCGCTGACCAGGGCGACCGGCGTGAGCGTGGACGACGTGGCCAAGCGTCTGATCGACTACGGCTTCCCCGCGCCGACCATGTCCTTCCCGGTGGCCGGCACGCTGATGATCGGGCCGACCGAGTCCGAGCGCTTCTCGCCAGCGTCGCCAGGCCGTGCAACCCGGCCCAGAACGTCTCCGTCAGCAGGCCCGGACCGTCGCTCTCGGCCGCGATCGGCTCCGACCACCAGCGGCAGCTCGCCGAACAGCGGACGGCTGCCGGTAGAGGGGCAAGAGAGGCGCTTGGCGCTGCTGATCGGGCACTTCGCGGGGAGTCGACGGCCGGCGGCCGCCGACGGCGAGCGCCCTTTCGGAAACCTCCCGGAACACGGCACCGGGTGGGCGGACGGGACGGGTCACTCGGCGGCCGGCAGCGCGGCGCGCGGTCGCTGCCAGCCGCGGGAGCCGCGCGCCCGCAGCCACGCCGTCGTCTCCTCGGGCGGCATCGCCGCGGCGACCAGCCACCCCTGCACCGCGTCACAGCCCAGGTCCCGCAGCCGTTCCCAGGTCTCGTCGTCCTCCACGCCCTCGGCGACGACCAGCAGTCCCAGCGAGTGCGCCAGGTCGACCGTGCACCGCACGATCTCCGCGTCCTCGTTGTCCACCGCCAGCCGGGCCACGAAGGACCGGTCGATCTTCAGCTCGCTCACCGGCAGCCGGCGCAGATGCACCAGCGAGGAGTATCCGGTCCCGAAGTCGTCCAGGGACATCTTCACGCCGTGCCCGGTGAGCCCGGCGAGGGTGTCGGCGGCCCGCTGCGGGTCCTCGAGGAGCACGTGCTCGGTTATCTCCAGCTGGAGCGCACCCGCGGGTACTCCGTGCCGGGCCAGGCGCGCGGCGACGGAGCCCGCGAAGCCGGGTGTGTGGACGTCGCGCGGGGAGACGTTCACGGCCACCGGGACCCGCAGCCCCTGCGCCCGCCACCGCGCGACCTGCGCGAGCGCGGTCTCCAGCACGTACTCCGTCAGATGGGGCATCAGACCCGAGGACTCGGCGATCGCTATGAACTCGTCCGGCGGCACCTTCCCGCGCTCCGGATGCACCCACCGCACCAGCGCCTCGAGTCCGGCGACCTGTCCGTCGAAGCGGACCTTCGGCTGGTAGTGCAGCTGCACCTCGTGCGCGTCCAGCGCCCGGCGCAGATCGCCCAGCAGGCCCAGCCGGTCCGGGGTGTTGGAGTCCCGCTTGGACTCGTAGACCTCGACGCCCGTACGGTCCCGCTTCGCCTGGTACATCGCCACATCGGCCCGCCGCAGCAGCCCCTCGGCGTCCATCGCGTGATCCGGGAAGACCGCGACGCCCGCGCTGGCCTCCAGGACCAGGGTGAGCCCGTCGAGGTCGAGCGGGGAGCTGAGGGCGGCGACGAGGCCGCGGGCGACCCGCGTGGCCGACGTGGTGGAGTCGGCGACGGGCAGTAAGACGGCGAACTCGTCGCCGCCGAGCCGGGCGGCCTCCGCGCCGCGCGGCAGGGCGACCCGCAGCCGGTCGGCTATCTGCAGCAGCAGCCGGTCACCGGCGAGATGACCGAGGGTGTCGTTCACCGACCGAAAACGGTCGAGGTCGATCAGCATGAGGGCGGCGCGTGCGCCGATCCGCTCGGCGTCGTCGAGGGCGGTCCATGTCCGGTCCAGCAGCCACTGCCGGTTGGGCAGTCCGGTCAGCGGGTCGCGCAGCTGCTCCTCGGCGCGGGCGCGGGCCATCCACAGCGTGGAGTCGAGGGCGACCAGCGGGATGGCGAACAGCGGGAGCAGGATCGGCTGGGCGTCGGCGACCACGCACACCAGCGGCGCTATGCCGAGCAGCGCGACGGCGACCAGGCCCTGCCGGACCAGGGCGGTGCGGGCGACGGTGGGCAGTCCGCCACCGCGCGGGGCGTGCAGGTACCACAGCAGGCCGCGGCTGACGGCGAGGTAGGCCGCCGCGACGAGCACCACCTCGGGCACGGTGGTGACGCCCCAGCTGTCGGGCCGCCAGGGCGCCTCGACGGTCGGGACGCGTCCGAAGGCGCCGAGCACCAGGGCGCCGGCGCTGATCCCGAGGATGTCCACGGCACCGCGCAGCACACCCTGCCGCCAGCGGTGCCGCCTGGCTATGCCGACCAGGACGACGACGGTGAGGCTGACCATCCCGGCGGGCACCCAGCCGTACAGCAGCAGGACGGCGAGGGTCAGGGCCGCGCCGGACCCCGTGCCGCCCCACCAGCGGGCCCGGCCGAGCATCACGAGGTGGCCGACGATGACGCCGGTGAGCACGGCCAGCGACCAGCCGAGCGTGCCGCACGGGAAGAGTGCGTGGTTGCCGGTGAAGGCGCGGTAGAAGCCCGCGCCCAGGGCGAACCCGGCGGCGGCCACCACGGCCGCGGGCAGCGCGGGCCAGGACAGGCGCCGTTCGGGGTCGGCGCCGGGCAGCGCGGGCACGGGCTCGATGGTCAGGGGGACCGGCGAGTGGGCCTCGGGGGTGGCGCCCGGTCCGGCCGGGCGCGCCCGGCTTCCCGTGCGCTCGGCGCCCCGCCCGGTCCACCGGCTCCCCCGCCACGCGACCGCACGGCGGCGCAGGCGCAGCCATGAGTCAGGGGCGGCGCTCTCGGTCGGTTCCATTCCCGTCCCTCTCACAGCCGGCGGTGCCCACGCCACGCGGTCCGATGCCCGACAACCATCAGCGGCTCCGCGTTGAAGAAACCTTCCCCGTGCCCTCCGCGGACAGGGGGATGCCCCAACCGCAGCTGGGCACGGCAGGCGCACACCTCAACAGTAGGACGCGGAAGGCTCCCTCGGGCAGCGGTCGTCGACGGTCGCCCGAATGCGCCCGGGCCACCCGTATGCAACTGATATGCGCCGAACGGGTGGCCTTCAACCGCTACTCCCCGGTCGGAAGCGCGACTTCGGCCGCCGCGTCGGGCCCCTGCTCCAAAAGGACGCCGAAACCGTCCTCGTTCAGAACAGGAACCTTGAGCTGCATGGCCTTGTCGTACTTTGATCCCGGATTGTCACCCACAACAACGAACGAGGTCTTCTTCGAAACCGAACCGGTCACCTTCGCACCGCGGCTCTGCAGCGCCTCCTTGGCGCCGTCCCGGGTGAAGTGCTCCAGGGTGCCGGTGACGACGACGGTGAGCCCCTCCAGCGGGCGCGGCCCCTCGTCCTCTCCCGACGACTGGTCCTCCAGCGGGACTCCGGCGGCCTTCCACTTGCGGACGATCTCGCGGTGCCACTCCTCGGCGAACCACTCCTTGAGGGCGGCGGCGATGATGGGGCCGACGCCGTTCGTGGAGGCCAGCTCCTCCTCGGTGGCCTGTTCGATGCGGTCGATGGAACGGAACTCGCGCGCGAGGGCCTGCGCCGCGACCGGGCCGACGTGCCGAATGGAGAGCCCGTTCAGGAAGCGGGCCAGCGGACGGGACTTCGCCGCCTCGATGTTCTCCAGCAGCGCGAGCGTGTTCTTCTTCGGCTCGCCCTTCTGGTTGGCGAAGACCGTGACGACTTTCTCCTCGCCCGTCTTGGGGTCCCGCTTGGGCAGGCCGCTGTCCGGGTCGAGGACGTGGGCCTTGATGGGCAGCAGCTTCTCCACCGTCAGGTCGAACAGGTCGCCCTCGTCCACCAGCGGCGGATCGGCCGGCTCCAGCGGGCGGGTGAGCGCGGCGGCGGCCACCTGGCCGAAGTGCTCGATGTCCAGGCACTCGCGGCCCGCGAGGTAGGAGACGCGCTCGCGCAACTGGGCAGGGCAGGTACGCGCGTTGGGGCAGCGGAGGTCGATGTCGCCCTCCTTCATGGGCCGCAGCGGCGTCCCGCACTCGGGGCACTCGCTCGGCATCACGAACTCCCGCTCGCCGCCGTCGCGCAGGTCGACCACCGGGCCGAGGATCTCCGGGATGACGTCACCGGCCTTGCGGATCACCACGGTGTCGCCGATGAGGACGCCCTTCGCCTTGACGACCTCCTGGTTGTGCAGGGTGGCGAACTCGACCTCGCTGCCCGCGACGGTGACCGGCTCGACCTGGGCGTACGGGGTGACACGGCCGGTGCGGCCGACGCCCACTTTGATGTCGATGAGCTTGGTGTTGACCTCTTCCGGCGCGTACTTGTAGGCGATCGCCCAGCGCGGGGCGCGCGCGGTGGAGCCGAGGCGGCCCTGGAGGCGGATCTCGTCGAGCTTGACGACGACGCCGTCGATCTCGTGCTCCACGGAGTGGCGGTTCTCGCCGTAGTGGGCGATGAACGCGCGGACGCCGTCGAGGTCGTCGACCACCCGGTTGTGCCGGGAGGTGGGCAGGCCCCAGGTCTTCAGCAGGTCGTAGGCCTGGGAGAGGCGGTTCATGCCCGTGAAGCCCTCCAGGGCGCCGATGCCGTGGACGACCATGTGCAGCGGGCGGGTGGCGGTGACCCGCGGGTCCTTCTGGCGCAGTGAACCGGCGGCTGCGTTACGGGGGTTGGCGAAGGGCTTGTCACCGGCCGCGACCAGACGTTCGTTGAGCTCGAGGAACCTCTCCATCGGGAAGTAGACCTCGCCACGGATCTCCACCAGATCGGGGACGTCGTCGCCCTTGAGGCGGTCCGGGATCTCCGTGATCGTACGGACGTTCGGGGTGATGTCCTCTCCGGTGCGGCCGTCGCCCCGGGTCGCCGCGCGCGTGAGGCGGCCGTGTTCGTAGGTGAGGTTGACCGCGAGGCCGTCGACCTTCAGCTCGCACAGGAAGTGGTACTCCTGGTCGCCCAGTTCCCGGGCGATGCGGTCGGCCCAGGCGGCGAGCTCGTCGTCGTTGAAGGTGTTGTCGAGGGAGAGCATCCGCTGGCGGTGCTCGACCGCGGTGAACTCCGTCGCGTACGACCCCGCGACCTTCTGGGTGGGCGAGTCCGGAGTGCGCAGCTCCGGGTACTCCGCCTCCAACGCCTCCAGGGTCTTCAGGAGCTTGTCGAACTCCGCGTCGCTGATGACGGGAGCGTCCTTCACGTAGTACCGGAAGCGGTGCTCCTCGACCTGCTCCGCGAGCTGGGCGTGCTTCTCGCGGGCCTCGGCGGGCACCGCCGTCGTCTCCGCTTGCTTGTCGCCGGCCACCGTGTTGTCCTCCCGTTACTCTGGGTTGTCAGCGAGGGATCTCGCCGCCCGGACGCAGTGGGCGAGCACCTGGCGCGCGTAGGCGGGGGAAGCGCCCGCGAGACCGCACGCCGGAGTGACCGTGACCGCCTCCGCGAGCAGCCCGGGACGCAGCCCCAGCCTGCGCCACAGCGTCCTGACACCCATGACGCTACCGGCAGGGTCCGACAATGGGCCGTCCGTGCCCGGCACGACACCTGCGAACAGCCGGGTCCCGCCTTCCACGGCCTCACCGAGGGCGTCGTCGTCACGCTCGGTGAGGAGCGAGAAGTCGAAGGAGACGGCGGCCGCGCCCGCCCGGCGCAGCAGGGCGAACGGCACGTCGGGCGCGCAGGAGTGGACCACGACGGGTCCGCCGCCGTGCACCCCGATGACGTCCCGGAGCGTGCCCTCGACCACCTGCCGGTCCACGGCGCGGTGCGTGCGGTAGCCGCTGGCGGTCTTCACCTGCCCGCGGAGCACGGCGGTGAGCGAGGGCTCGTCGAGCTGCAGCACGAGCCGGGCGCCCGGGACGCGGCTGCGCACCTCGTCGAGGTGCCGGCGCAGGCCCTCGCCGAGCGAGGCGGCCAGGTCGCGGCAGGCGCCGGGATCCGACAGGGCGGACTCGCCGTTCCTCAGCTCCAGTGCGGCGGCCAGCGTCCACGGCCCGACCGCCTGCACCTTGAGGTCGCCCTCGTACCCCTGGGTGAACTCCTCCAGGGCGTCGAGGTCCTCTCCCAGCCAGGACCTGGCCCGCCTGGTGTCCCGGCCCGGCCGGTCGCCGATCCGCCAGCCGCTGGGCTCGACGCGCGCGTACAGCTCGACCAGCATCCCCGCGGTCCGGCCGATCATGTCGGCGCCCGGCCCCCGCGCGGGCAGCTCGGCCAGGAACGGAAAGTCCTCGAAGCTGCCGGTGACGGTCCTGGCGGCCTCCCGGGCGTCCCCACCGGGCATGGATCCGACGCCAGTGGCTCCCGCGAACCCGAACTCGCTGTTTTCACTCACCCCGGCAGGGTATGCCGTACCCCGCACCAGGGTGCTCCGCCCCCTGAACCCCCGGCCTCGCCCACCCGCGCGCGCCCCGGCTCGGCGGTACGGCAGGGCCGGCCCCACCGCACCGCCCGGTCACCGTCCCGGCCGCACCGTCAGGTCGTTGACCTCGGCGTCCCGCGGCAGATCCAGGGCCATGAGGATCGTCGTCGCCACCGACTCGGGGTCGAGCCACCGGCCCGGCTCGTACTCCTTGCCCTCCTGCTGGTGGACCTTGGCCTGCATGGGACTCGCGGTGCGGCCGGGGTAGACGGAGGTGACGCGGACGCCGTTGCCGTGCTCCTCCTGGCGCAGGGAGTCGGCCAGGGCCTTCAGGCCGTGCTTGGAGGCGGCGTAGGCGGACCAGCCGGCGTGGGCGTTGAGTCCGGCGCCGGAGTTGACGAAGATCACATGGCCGCGGGCGGTGCGGAGCTGTGCCAGGAAGTGGCGGGTCAGCTCGGCGGGGGCGATCAGGTTGACGTTGAGCTGGTGGCGCCAGGACTTGGGGGTCAGCTCGCCGACCTCGCCGAGGTCCACGACACCGGCGATGTGGAGGAGCGAGTCGACCCGGTCCGGCAGCGTCTGGTGGGAGAAGGCCCAGGAGAGCTTGTCGGGGTCGGCGAGGTCGCCCACCAGGGTGCGCGCCCCGGGGAACTCGGCGGCCAGCTCCTTCGCTCGGCCCGCGTCGCGCGCGTGCAGGACGAGTTCGTCCCCGCGCGCGTGCAGCCGGCGGGCGACGGCCGCGCCGATGCCGGAACCGGCTCCGGTGATCACATGAGTAGCCATGCCCGCCATGCTCGCATCACCGGGTGCCTCGCGACTCCTCCAGGTAGGCCAGTGCCGCGGCCGGGTCCTCGGCGAAGAACACCAGCTCGGACAGCGGGCGGGGCAGGAAGCCCTCCTCCTCCATGCGGCGGAACTGCTCCTCGAGGCCGTCGTAGAAGCCGGCCGTGTTCAGCAGCACCACCGGCTTGTCGGTCCGGCCGTGCTTCTTCAGCTCCAGGATCTCGGTGGCCTCGTCCAGCGTCCCGGTGCCGCCCACCATGATCACCACGGCATCGGCCTTGTCCAGGAGCAGTTTCTTACGTTCGGCGAGGTCGGCGGCGATGATCATCTCGTCCGCGCCGGGCCGCGCCTTGTTCGCCAGGAACTCCACGGAGACGCCCAGCAGCCTGCCACCCGCCTCGTGCACGCCGTCGGCGACGACCTTCATCAGTCCGACATTGGAGCCGCCCCACACCAGGGTGTGACCGCCCTTGCCGAGCAGTTCGGCGAACACGCGCGCGGGACGTGTGTAGCGCTCGTCGAGGTCGGCGGCGGAGAGGAAGACACAGATGTTCATGTCCCCCACCGTACGGGGGAAGAACTACGGGCCCGCGGACGCTGTCCCTGCATGACCCGAGGACACACGATCACCATCGAGAAGGGCGAGCGGCACGTGCGCGTGGTGCACGGCGGCCAGGTGCTCGCGGAGACCGACCGTCCCCTCGTGCTGCGCGAGACGGGCTGCCCGGTGCGGTACTACATCCCCGCCGAGGACGTCCGTCTCGAGCTGCTCACCCCCTCCGACACGCACACCGTCTGCCCCTTCAAGGGCACCGCGACCTACTGGTCGCTGCCGGACGCGCCCGACCTCGTGTGGGCCTATCCGGATCCGAAGCCGGACGTGGCGGAGATCAAGGACCACCTCTGCTTCTACGAGGTCGACGTGTCGTGACCGCTGAATTCCGTGCCGTACGGCAGTCTGCAACGGCATGGAGAAGAAGACGACTTCCCGTGACGGCACCTCCCTCGCGTACCAAGTGATCGGTCAGGGGCCGACGGTGATCCTGGTGAGCGGCGCGATGTCCACCGGCGGCACCATGGCGCCCCTGGCGCACCGGCTCGCGGACCGCTGCACCGCCGTCGTCCACGACCGGCGGGGCCGCGGCGAGAGCGGGGACACGGCGCCGTACGCGGTCGAGCGCGAGGTGGAGGACCTGGCGGCGCTGGTCGAAGCGGTGGGCGGTGAGGCGGCGCTGTTCGGCGTCTCTTCAGGTGGCGCGCTGGTGCTGGAGGCCGCGGCCAGCGGGCTGCCGGTCCGTCAGGTGGCCGTGTACGAGGTGCCGTTCGCCGACCATCTGGAGGGCGGCGCCGAGCGCGAGGCCGTGTACAAGGAGAACCTGAACAAGGCGCTCGGCGAGGGCCGGCGCGGGGACGCCGTGGAGCTGTTCCTGCGCCTGACGGGGCTCGGCGAGGAGATGATCCGGGGCGCCCGCCAGTCACCGATGTGGGCCGGCATGGAGGCCGTGGCACCGAGCCTGGCGTACGACGACGCGGTCATGGGCGACGGACTGCTGCCCCGGGAGCGGCTCGCCGCGATTCCCGTGCCCGTCCTGTCCCTCGTGGGCGGGGCGAGCCCGGAGTGGATGCGCGAGGCGGGCAGGTCGGTCGCCGAAGCGGTGCCCCAGGGCTCGTACCACGTCCTGGAGGGCCAGACCCACATGGTGGAACCGGCCGTCCTCGCCCCCGTGCTCGCGGACCGCTTCGCGGAGTAGGGCCTACACCGCCGCAGTCGTCGCGCGTGTCGTCGAGGCGATCGTCGCCGAGCCGACCACGCGCGTGCCGTCGTAGAGCACGATCGCCTGGCCCGGGGCGACGCCTCGGACCGGCTCGGTGAAGCGGACGCGCAGTTCGCCGTCGACCAGTTCCGCGGTGACCTCGGTCTCGCCGCCGTGGGCGCGGAGCTGGGCGGTGTAGATGCCGGGGCCGGTCGGGGCGGTGCCGCACCAGCGCGGCTTGATCGCCGTCAGCGCGGCGACGTCCAGGGCGGCGGCCGGGCCGACGGTCACCGTGTTGTTCACCGGGGAGATGTCGAGGACGTAGCGGGGCTTGCCGTCGGCGGCCGGGGTACCGATCCTGAGGCCCTTGCGCTGGCCGATGGTGAAACCGTACGCGCCCTCGTGCGTGCCCAGCTTGGCGCCGGACTCGTCGACGATGTCGCCCTCCGCCTTGCCGAGCCGCTGGGCCAGGAAGCCCTGGGTGTCGCCGTCGGCGATGAAGCAGATGTCGTGGGAGTCCGGCTTCTTGGCGACGGCGAGACCCCGGCGCTCGGCCTCCGCGCGGATCTCCTCCTTGGTGGTGACCGTGTCGCCGAGCGGGAACATCGCGTGGGCGAGCTGCCTCTCGTCCAGGACGCCGAGGACGTACGACTGGTCCTTGGCCATGTCGGAGGCGCGGTGCAGCTCGCGGGAGCCGTCCTCCCTGAGGATCACCTTCGCGTAGTGACCGGTGCAGACGGCGTCGAAACCGAGGGCCAGCGCCTTGTCCAGCAGCGCGGCGAACTTGATCTTCTCGTTGCAGCGCAGGCAGGGGTTGGGGGTGCGGCCGGCCTCGTACTCGGCGACGAAGTCCTCGACGACGTCCTCCCGGAAGCGGTCGGCGAGGTCCCAGACGTAGAACGGGATGCCGATGACGTCGGCGGCGCGGCGGGCGTCGCGCGAGTCCTCGATGGTGCAGCAGCCCCGCGCGCCCGTGCGGAAGGATTGAGGGTTCGCGGAGAGCGCGAGATGGACGCCGGTGACGTCGTGGCCGGCTTCCGCGGCGCGCGCGGCGGCGACGGCGGAGTCGACGCCGCCGGACATGGCGGCGAGGACACGGAGGGGACGGGGGCGCTGCGGGGTGTCAGTCATAGCCCTTCCAGGGTACGGGGACGCGGGAACCGGAGCCGCCGGATATCCGTTGACGATCACATGGGGGCGACGACAGGGGTGACAGCGGGGGACGGGGACCGGCGGCTGGGGCGGCGGGCCCTGCTCGTCGGCGGGCTCGCGGCCGCGGTGGGCACGGCCGCACTGGCCCGCGAGGAGCTGTCCCGTCTGTGGTGGCGGCTGCCCGGGGTGGACAAGCCGCGGGTGGCGGGGGCGGTCGACTTCCCGGGCGCGCGCTGGGTGGCGGCATCGCCGGCGAACTACCGGCGGGCGGACCGGCCGGACGACTATCCGGTCGACCGGGTGGTCATCCATGTCACGCAGGGCGGCTACGCGTCGGCGGTCAAGGTGTTCCAGGACCCGGTGCACGCCGCCGCGGCGCACTACCTCGTGCGCAGGGACGGGCGGATCACCCAGCTGGTACGCGAGCTGGACGTGGCCTTCCACGCGGGCAACCGCGGGTACAACGAGCGCAGTGTCGGCATAGAGCACGAGGGCTTCGTGGAGGACGCCTCCTCCTTCACGGACGCCATGTACGCGGCCTCGGCCCGGCTGACGGCGGCGATATGCCGGCGCTACGGCATGCCGGCCGACCGGGAGCATGTCATCGGGCATGTGGAGGTGCCGGGGACGGACCACACGGATCCGGGGCGGTTCTGGGACTGGGAGCGGTACCTACGACTGGCCCGCGCCGAGCGGACCTCCTAGGACCTGGCTGACCTGTCCCTTCGTCCGCCCGGGAAGTGTCCGGTCACAGCACTAGCTCAGGCCCGCCGCGCGGGCCCGCTCCACGGCCGGTCCGATGGCCCTGGCGACGGCCTCGACGTCCGCCTCGGTGGAGGTGTGGCCGAGGGAGAAGCGCAGGGTGCCGCGGGCCAGGTCCGGGTCGGTGCCGGTGGCGAGCAGGACGTGGCTGGGCTGGGCGACGCCCGCCGTGCAGGCGGAGCCGGTGGAGCACTCGATGCCCTGGGCGTCCAGCAGGAGCAGCAGGGAGTCGCCCTCGCAGCCGGGGAAGGTGAAGTGCGCGTTGGCCGGGAGACGGCCCTCGGGGGCCGGGTCACCCCCGAGGATCGCGTCCGGGACGGCCTTGCGGACGGCGTCGATCAGCTGGTCTCGCAGGGCGCCGATCTCGCGGGCGAACCACTCGCGCTGCTCGGCGGCGAGCCGGCCGGCCACCGCGAAGGAGGCGACGGCGGGGACGTCGAGGGTGCCGGAGCGGACGTGGCGTTCCTGGCCGCCGCCGTGCAGGACGGGTACGGGGGTGTACTCGCGGCCGAGGATCAGCGCGCCGATGCCGTACGGGCCGCCGATCTTGTGGCCGGAGACGGTCATCGCGGCGAGGCCGGAGGCGCCGAAGTCGACCGGGACCTGGCCGAAGGCCTGGACCGCGTCGGCGTGCAGCGGGATACCGAACTCTTCTGCTACGTCGGCGAGTTCATGGACCGGCAGGACCGTGCCGATCTCGTTGTTGGCCCACATCACGGTGGCCAGGGCGACGTCGTCGGGGTTGCGGAGGATGGCCTCGCGCAGCGCCTCGGGGTGGACGCGGCCGTAGGAGTCGACGGGGAGGTACTCGACGGTGGCGCCCTCGTGTTCACCGAGCCAGTGCACGGCGTCGAGCACGGCGTGGTGCTCGACGGGGCTGGCCAGGACGCGGGTGCGGGAGGGGGCGGCGTCGTGGCGGGACCAGTACAGGCCTTTCACCGCGAGGTTGTCGGCCTCGGTGCCGCCCGAGGTGAGGACGACCTCGCTGGGGCGGGCGCCCAGCGCCTCGGCAAGGGTTTCGCGGGACTCCTCGACCGTGCGGCGGGCCCGGCGGCCGGAGGCGTGCAGGGAGGACGCGTTGCCGGTGATGCTCAGCTGGGCGGTCAGCGCCTCTGCCGCCTCCGGGAGCATCGGGGTCGTGGCGGCGTGGTCGAGGTAAGCCATGGTGACGCCGATTCTACGGGGCGGGTCCCTGCGGTTGGCTCCGGCCGCTGGTGGGTGCCGGCGCCGGGAGCGGTTGCCCTGGACCTCGGGTGCGGCCTGCGTGGGCTGCCCTTGGCCTCGGTGGCGGCGCGCCCGGGACTTGGAGCGCGTCTCCCGTCGGCCGCCCCAAGCCTCGGTGTCGGCGCGCCGGACCTGCCGTACGCCTCCCGTCGGCCGCCTTGACCTTGGTGGGTGCGCGCCCGGCGCTGTCAGCCGTGCCCACCCGCTCCGCCCTGCGGAACGAGCGCCCACGGCGGTAGCGGAAGCGCATCGGCCGGACCACCCGCTCCGCCTGCGGAACGAGCGCCCACGGCGGTAAGGGAAGCCCATCGGTCGAACCACCTGCTCCGCCCTGCGGACGCCCGCGGCTGCGGTCGCGGAGCGGTGGTAGCGGGGTGGGCCGGCTGAGCCTCCGCGGGCGGTCGGCTGTGCCGCCGCGGTGCCAGTGCCGGGTCGGGGTGTGTCCGGTGCGGCTTCGCCCCGTCGTCCTCGGGGCGTCTGCCGTGCGTCACAGGCTCCAGGAGACCGTGTTGGACACTTCCATGGCGATCACCAGGACGGCCAGGTCGGCCACGCCCAGGGTCAGGCCGAGGTACGCGCGGCCGCGGCGGGCCGTGCCGCGCCAGAGGGCGGCGGCGGCCAGCACGATGGCGATCGGGCCGAGGAAGACATTGAGGACGAGCAGGCCGAGAAGGCCGAGGATGAAGGACGCGACGGCCATGCCGTCGGCGTCGCGCGGGCGCGTTTCGGTGGTGCGGCCCGTGGCCGGTGCGGTGAGTTGCATGGTGCTCAGCTCCTGGAAGTCGTTGCGGACGGTCAGTTGGCCGAGGTGCGGCGACGGCGGCCGTGACGCTCGCGGATCGCGAAGATGCCGAGCCAGATGGCGATGACGGCGGCCGCGACGGCGGTGACGGTCAGCGGTGCGTGGGCGACGGTGCCCAGCACGACGCCGAGCAGCATGAGTGCGGCGACGAGGAACAGCATGGGATCAGATCCCCCCTCCTGGATGCCTCGTGTTTGGCCTCTGTGAAGTTTGGGTGAACAGTTGTGGTAACACTTGTTCACTGACTTGGAGTCTAGCGTGTCACACGGCTTTCCAATTCCGGAGAACAGTTGTTAACTGGATGACATGAGTCACACCCTCGGCATCCGGCAGGCCCAGAAGCAGAAGACCCGGCAGGCGTTCCTCGACGCGGCGCTCGCACTGCTGGAGGAGCAGAGCCTGAGCAGCCTCGGTCTGCGCGAGGTCACCCGCGCCGTCGGCGTCGCTCCGACCGCCTTCTACCGGCACTTCCGCTCCACCGCCGACCTCGGTGTGGCCCTGGTCGACGAGGCGCTGGGCAGCCTTCATCCGATGGTGCGGACGACGGTGTCCACGGCGGGCGGCAGCGAGGAACGCATCACGCGCGCCGTCGAACTGATCGCCCGTCACGTTGACGCGTACCCCGCACATGTCCGTTTCATCGCGCGGGAGCGACATGGCGGAGTCCAGCCGGTGCGCGAGGCCATTCGGGCCCAACTGGCCCGGTTCGCCGAGGAGGTGAAGGCCGAGCTGGCCAAGGACCCGGAGGCCGAGGGCTGGAACGACGACGACCTGCTGATGCTCGCCCACCTCTATGTCGACCAGATGCTGATCACCGCCCCCCTGTTCCTGGAGGTGCTGGAGGCACCCGAGGGCGAGAGGGAGCGCGTCACCCAGCTCGCCACCCGGCAGATGCGGCTCATCAGCATCGGCCGCCGGCACTGGCTGGACTGACGCGCTCCCCACCGTCCCGGCGTTCCTTTTCGGTCAGCCCCGCTGAGCCTGTCCGCCCGGCCTGCCCCCGCCTGCCCCCGCCTGCCCCCGCCTGCCCCCGCCTGCCCCCGCCTGCCCCCGCCTGCCCCCGCCTGCCCCCGCAGCCAACGTACCGCCGCCCACTTGCCGTTTCACCCGTCGGAGTGGCTCGTCTGCCGGTACAAGGCCGTGACGGAACGGACCGCTCTCACCAGCTCGGCGCGCGCCTCCGGCGGGTCGAGGATCTCCACCTGGTCGGAGAACGCGAGCAGTTGGCGTACCGCGCGCAGCACCGGGTAGGACAGCCGGGCGGTGACCCAGTCGCCTTCCCCGTCCTCGTCGGGAAGTCCGGTCAGCTGCGCGGCGGCCATGCGCCGGAACATGTCGAGACGCTCGCGCCGCACCCGTACCGTGACGTCTATCCCGTCCTCGGGCCGCTCCTCCACCTGGCGGCGCAGCACCTCCCAGACGTCGGCGAGTTCGACACCGGGCCGGCGCCGCACGGGATCGTCGAGCAGCCGTGCCGAGCGCACCCGGTCGGCGCGGAACAGCCGCGGTGCGCCGCGCCGGTCGGCGACCAGGTACCAGACGCCGGCCTTGGCGACCAGCCCGTACGGGTCCACGGTGTACGTCCGCGGCTCCCGCTCCCCGCTGTGCCGGTAGCGCAGTTTCAGCCGCCGGTCGGTGAACACCGCGTCCTGGAGCACCTCCAGGTCCACGGCCTGTTGCGGGCCGCTCTTCCAGCGGGTGGCGTCGACCAGGATGCGGCGGCTGGTGACCTCGGCGGCGGGCCGGTGCGGCGCGGGCAGGGCCGCCATCACCTTGCGCAGGGCCGAGCCGAGCGCCGCGTCAAGACCGAGCGCGGCATGGGCACCTTGGGCGGCCAGGATGAACAGGGCGCGGGACTCGTCCGCGGTCAGGCCGGTGACGTCCGTGCGGAATCCGGCGAGGAGTTCGATGCCGCCGTGCCGGCCGCGCTCGGTGTACACGGGCACACCGGAGGCGGACAGCGCCTCGATGTCCCGGTAGATGGTGCGGACCGACACCTCGAGCCGGTCGGCGAGTTCATGCGCGGGGACGCGGCCCCGGGTCTGCAGGAGGAGCAGGATCGACAGCAGCCGGTCGGACTTCACGCCCCCAGAATCCCGCCGCGCAGGACTGCGCGCAAATGTTGACGGATTCTGTCAGGTTATCGGCGCATCCTCTGCGTACCGACCGAGGGAGAGGCACACCATGACCACCACCGGCTACACCGACCCGCGTCCCGTCTACACCCGCGCCACCGAGCAGGCGGCCGCGCTCATCAAGACGGTGCGCCCCGAGCAGCTCGACGGCCCGACGCCCTGCACCGAGTTCGACGTACGGACCCTGCTGAGCCACATCGTCGGCGGCACCCGGCGGATCGCCGTGGTCGGCGAGGGCGGCGACGGACTGGCGATGCACCCGTTCGCCGAGGGCGTCGGGGACGACGGCTGGGCGGCGGCCTACGACGAGGTGCGTGCCCGTGTTCTGAAGGCCTGGGAGGCCGACGAGCGGATGACGGCCCCGGTGCGGGTGCCCTGGGGCGAGGTGCCGGGACACGCGGCGCTGTCCGGGTACGTCATGGAGATCGTGACGCACACCTGGGACCTCGCCGAGGCCATCGGCCACCCGTACGAACTCGACCCGGAGCTCGGTGAGTTCGCCCTCGCCACCGCCCGCCGGGTGCTGCCGGACTCCCGCCCCCGCGACGAGGAGACGCCCTTCGACGCCCGCCGTGAGGCCGCCGAGGGGGCCGGTGTCTACGAGCGGTTGGCGGCCTGGATGGGCCGCGCGCCGCTCAGCCGAGCCTGACCCGGGCGAGCTGCCGGGACTGGGCGACCAGGCGGCCCTCGCTGTCCCAGACCTCGGCGTCCTCCTCCAGGTAGCCGCCGGCCAGGTTGCGCGTGGTGATCGACACGCGCAGCGGGCCGGGTGCGGGGCGGTGGCGTACGTGGACGGTGAGTTCGACCGTGGGCACCCAGCCCTTGAGGCCGATCTCGAAGGCGGTGGGCGGCAGCGCGTCCACCGCGAGCAGCAGCGAGAGCGGGTCGGCGTCACGGCCGTCGGCCAGCCCGAACCAGGCCCGCATCTCGCCCTTGCCGGAGGGCGCGCCCAGCGCCCAGCCGAGGGTGGCGGGGTCCAGCTTGAGCATGAGCCGGTCGGCGATGGCCGAGCTGCCCGGCACCGGGGCGGGTGCGTCGTCCGGGCCGAGGCACTGCTCCAGCGGCGGGATCGCGGGCGGGGCCGCCGTCGTACGGACGTCGTCGGGAAGGGCGGAGAGGTCGCCGTAGGAGGCGAGGACGCGGATGCGCTCGACCTCGTTGCCCTCGTCGTCGTACTGGAAGAGCGAGGCCTGGCCGGTGGAGAGGGTGCGACCGGTGCGGACCGTCTGGGTGCGGACCACCGCCGGACCCGGCTGCGAGGCCGTCAGGTAGTGCGCCGAGACGGTGAAGGGGTCCGGGTGCGGGAGGGTGTCCGCGAGGGCCCGGCCGAGGACGGCCAGCAGGTAGCCGCCGTTGACGGCGTTGATGATGGTCCAGCCGGCGGAGAGGTCGATGTCGTAGACCCCGGGCTCGCGCCGGGTGACCGCGGTGTCGCGGTCGAACTCGCTGTCGCCGATCACGGCACGCCCGGCGGGTGCGGTAGCTGCTTCTGCCATGGATGAACGGTACAACAGGAAATTACTAAGCGGTAGCTTTTGCTGACGGCCGGAGGACCGAGAGCCGTCCGTCCCGTCGGCGAGATCACGCCTGCGGGTGAGAACCCGGCAATTTCTAGGTAAGTGCCCGGACACGTCCACAACCCCGGACGCGGGATTCGCCTCTATGGGGACATGAGCCTCACCGGGACTCCGTTCCTCTGCACGACGATCGTGCTGTCCGTCGTCGCCCTCATACTGCCGCTCGCGCTCTGGTCGCGGATGCGCGGGCCCCAGCCCCTGCGCGTCGCCGCCCGGGTGCTGATGCTGCTGTTCACCCAGGGCACGGCCGTCACGCTGGTCTTCGTGCTGGTGAACAACCAGAACAACCTGTACGACAACTGGGCCGACCTGCTCGGCACCGGCAACCACGTCCAGGAGGCCGCCAACCTCGGCCGGGACGGCACCGGCGGTATAGCGCTGAAACGGTTGCCCAAGGTCAGGCAGGCCTTCAGGGCGGCCGACGGGCCCGGTATGCGCGCGGCCGGCGGAGTGCGCGTCACCCAGCTCAAGGGCCGGGTCTCGGGAGTGAACGCCGAGGTCTACGTCTGGCTGCCGCCCCAGTACGGCGAGCCGGCCTACCGCAACAAGAAGTTCCCGGTGGTGGAAATGCTCCCCGGCTATCCGGGCTCGGCGAAGGCCTGGTTCGGGTCGCTGAAGGCCCACGAGCAGCTGCTGCCGCTGATGAGGAGCGGCCAGGTGGCGCCCTTCATCCTGGTCGCCCCGCGCACCAACCTGCTGGCGGGCGTGGACACCGGCTGCGCCAACATCCCGGGGCAGGTCAACGCCGACAGCTGGCTCAGTATCGACGTGCCGAAGATGGTCACGGACAACTTCCGGGCCCAGCCGGCGCCGCAGGGCTGGGCGGTGGCCGGGTACTCGGCGGGCGCGCACTGCGCGGTCAAGCTCGCCGTGGCGCACCCGGACCGCTACCGGGCCGCGGTGAGCATGTCCGGCTACAACGACCCGATCGGCGAGCGCAACTCGCTGGCCTCGCAGAACCCCGCGCTGCGCGCCGAGAACAACCCGTACCTGCTTCTGAAGAAGACGGCTGTGCCGCCCCGCATCGCGCTGTACGTCTCCGGCGAGTCCGGTGACGGCTACCAGGCGGGCGTGGCGCTGGAGTCCATCGCCAGGGCGCCGACGACCGTGCACGTGGTGTTCCTGCCGCGCAGCGCCGGCGGCCACACCATGGCGCTGTGGCGGCCTCAGGTGCCGACGGTGTTCCGCTGGCTGACCCTGCAGATGGGCCAGAACCGCGCCAGGGGTGAGGACGGGTCTCTCACCGGGAACGCTGCCGGGTCTCCTCCTCGCTCACCGTCGAGCGCCGGTTCCACGCGCGCGGCGCTCGCCAGTGGAACCTCATCGCCAGCAGACGCAGGGCGAAGGCGGTGACGACCGCGAGCCCGCTGGTGAGCGGGGTCAGGACGTCGTAGTGGATGCACAGGACCACCATCGTGGCGCCGACGATCGCCGGGACCGCGTACAGATCGCGGTCCCAGCGCAGCAGCGAGGGCACCTCGTTGGCGAGCACGTCCCGGAGCACGCCACCGCCGACCGCCGTGGCCAGCCCCAGGGTCGCGGACGCGGTCAGGTTGAGGCCGTAGCTGTAGGCCTTCGTCGTACCGCTCACGGCGAACAGGCCGAGGCCGGCCGCGTCGAAGACCAGGACCGCCGCCTGGATCCGCTCGACGTGCGGATGCAGGAAGAAGACCACGATCGTCGCGAGCAGGGGGGTGAGGAAGTACCCGAGGTCCGTGAAGGCGGCCGGGGGTACGGCCCCGATGACCACGTCGCGGAACAGTCCTCCGCCCAGCGCGGTGACCTCGGCGAGCACGGCGATGCCGAACACGTCGAAGTTCTTCCGGACGGCGAGCAGCGCGCCGGAGATCGCGAACACGAAGATGCCGATGACATCGAGCGTGTGCTGGACGGAGGGACTGAAGAGTTGTTGCAGCTGCACCCTGCCATTCTCACCCATCAGGGGACGTGAACCTTACAAAGCCAGGCTCACAGGGTGGGCCTCCCTGTTGTGAAGAGCCAGGTGTCGAAGAGGTCGTCCAGCTGCCGGCCGCTGATCCGCTCGGCGAGGCGGATGAAGTCGGCCGTGTCCGCGTTGCCGTAGCGGTGGAGCCGGGTCCAGGCGGGCAGCAGTTCGAAAAACGCCCGGTCGCCGATCCGCTCCCTCAGCGCCTGGAGCGTCATCGCGCCGCGCTGGTAGACGGCGGAGGCGAACATCGTGTCGCGCCGCGGGTCGGCCACCTCGATCTGCCAGAAGGAGGAGTCGGCGGGGCGGGCGTCGTAGGCGGCGAGGAAGGAGTCGTGGGCCGAACGGGTGCCCTGGTGTTCCGCCCACAGCCACTGGGCGTAGGTGGCGAAGCCCTCGTTGAGCCAGACGTCCTTCCAGCGGGCCACGCTCACCGAGTCGCCGAACCACTGGTGGGCCAGCTCGTGCACGATGGTCGTCTCGCTGCGCACGGCCGAGTAGGCGGGCTTGCTCTGCACCTCCAGGGAGAACCCCGCCTCGGGCATGTCGTCGACGATGGCGCCGGTCTCCTCGAAGGGGTACGGGCCGAAGACCTGCGACCAGTAGTCGGTGGCGGCGGCGGTGACGGCGTACACGTCGACGTCGTTGCTGTTCTTCAGCACGGGGTCGATGGCGACGTAGATCGGGATGCCGCCCGGGGTGCGGCCGGTGCGCACGTCGAACCTCCCGACGGTGGCGGTCGCGAGATACGTGGCCATCGGCCGGCTCTCCCGCCAGTGCGTGTACGTCGAGCCGCCCCTGTCGTACGTCGACACGAGCCGGCCGTTGGAGACGCCGGTCAGGCCCCTGGGCGCCCTGATCCGGATGTCGTAGGTGGCCTTGTCGGCGGGGTGGTCGCTGGAGGGGAACCAGGTGGAGGCGGCGTTGGGCTCGCAGGCGACGAAGACGCCGTCACCGGTCTTCATCCAGCCGTACTTGGAGCCGAAGACGATGGGGCCGCCGAGGGGTTCGGGTATGCCGCCGTAGGTGACGGTGACGGTGAAGTCGCGCCCCTTGGGCAGGGTGCCGCGCGGGGTGACGGTGACCTCGTCGCCGTCGCGGGTGAACGCGGCGCGTCTGCCGTTGACCTCGACCTTCGTGATCTCCAGGCGCTGCAGGTCGAGGTCGAAGGAGGAGAGGTTCTGGGTGGCGCGCGCGGTGAGGGTCGTACGGCCGTCCAGGCGGCCGGTGTCCGGGGCGTAGGCGATGTCCAGGGCGTAGTGGCGGGCGTCGAAGCCGCCGTTGCCGAGCCGGGGGAAGTAGCGGTCGCCGATGCCGGGTGCGCCTGCGGTGGGGGCGGGGCAGGCGGCGACTGCCAGGAAGGAGGCCGCCGCGGTGGCGACAGCCCCTAAGCGTGCCGAACGGGAGAGTGCCATGGTCGTCCCTTTCGAGCGTGTACCGATCAGTGGTCGGACACGGACGACTCTGCACTCTCCCGCTCGGGCATGTACATGACTTTGCCCAGTTGTCATGTGCTACTTGTCGGTTGACTCCTGGGACTGGTCCGCGGACGCCTCGTCGGAAGCATCCTCGGCGGCGCTCTCCTCGGCAGCCGCCTTCACGGGAGCATCCTCGGTGGCCTCCGCGGCCGGCTCCTCCGCAGACGACTCCTCCGCAGACGACTCCTCCGCGGCCGACTCCTCCAGCACCGAGTCCGGCACCAGCTCCGACGCCTCCTTCGCCGCCGAGAGCAGGACCGTGTCCTGGGGCGCCTGGTCGGCGAAGTTCTCCGGGTGGTGGCAGGCGACCCGCTGACCGGGCTTCAGCTCCACGAGCAGCGGCTCGGTCGTCTTGCAGATCTCCGTCGCCTTCCAGCAACGGGTGTGGAAGCGGCAGCCGCTCGGCGGGGAGATCGGCGAGGGCACGTCGCCCTTGAGCAGGATGCGCTCGCTCTTCGCGCTCTTGCGCTTCGGGTCCGGGATCGGAACGGCCGACATCAGCGCCCTGGTGTACGGGTGCATGGGCGCCTTGTACAGCGAGTCCCGGTCGGCCAGCTCCACGATCTTGCCGAGGTACATCACCGCGATCCGGTCCGAGACGTGCCGGACGACCGAGAGGTCGTGCGCGATGATCACGTAGGTCAGGCCGAGCTCCTGCTGGAGGTCGTCGAGCAGGTTGACGACCTGCGCCTGGATCGACACGTCCAGCGCGGACACCGGCTCGTCCGCGACGACGAGCTTCGGGTTGAGCGCGAGCGCGCGGGCGATGCCGATGCGCTGGCGCTGACCGCCGGAGAACTCGTGCGGGTACCGGTTGTAGTGCTCGGGGTTGAGACCCACGACCGACAGCAGCCGCTGCACTTCCTTCTTGATGCCGCCCTCGGGCTCGACTCCCTGGAGCTTGAAGGGAGCGCCGACGATCGTGCCGATGGTGTGGCGCGGGTTCAGCGACGAGTACGGGTCCTGGAAGATCATCTGCACATCCCGGCGCAGCGGGCGCATCCCGCCGACGCCGAGGTGCGTGATGTCCTTGCCCTCGAACTCGATCTTCCCCGCGGTCGGTTCGAGCAGCCGGGTGATCAGCCGGCCCATCGTCGACTTGCCGCAGCCCGACTCGCCCACGACGCCGAGCGTCTCACCGGCCTTGACCTCGAAATCGATGCCGTCGACCGCGTGCACCGCGCCGACCTGCCGCTGGAGCAACCCCTTCTTGATGGGGAAGTGCTTCTTCAGGCCGGTCACCTTCAGCAGGGTCTCGCCGGGAGCGGCGTGCTCGGTGAGGGTAACCGCACCGGAGGCCTCGGCCTCGGTGCCGTCGCTCTGTGCAGGGATGCTCACTGCTTTGTCTTCCGCGTTCTCACTCACAGCTTCGGCGCAATCTCTTCGGTCCAGATACGCTCCCGCTGCTCCCGCGTCATGTGGCAGGCGGCCCAGTGCTGGCTGCCGACCTCGGTCAGCTCGGGGCGCACCGTGCGGGTGACGTTGTCCTTCGGAACGTCGGCGTACGGGCAGCGCGGATTGAAGGCACAGCCCGACGGGACGTTGATCAGGGAGGGCGGGGAGCCCTTGACCGGAATCAGGCGCTCCTGCTGCTCGCGGTCCAGGCGCGGCATCGAGCCGAGCAGGCCCCAGGTGTAGGGGTGCCGGGGCTCGTAGAACACCTTCTCGGCCGGGCCCCGCTCGACGCAGCGGCCGCCGTACATCACCAGGATGTCGTCGGCCAGCTCGGCGACGACGCCGAGGTCGTGGGTGATGACGATGACCGCGGAGCCGAACTCCTTCTGCAGATCACGGATCAGGTCGAGGATCTGCGCCTGGACGGTCACGTCCAGAGCGGTCGTCGGCTCGTCCGCGATGAGCAGTTCGGGGTTGTTGACCAGCGACATCGCGATCATCGCGCGCTGACGCATACCGCCGGAGAACTCGTGCGGGTAGTTGTCCACCCGCTTGTCCGGCTGCGGGATGCCCACGCGGTCCAGCATCTCGACCGCCCGGCGGCGGGCGGTCTTCTTGTCGACGTCGTGGTGGATCCGGTACGCCTCCACGATCTGCTGGCCGATCGTGTAGTAGGGGTGCAGCGCGGACAGCGGGTCCTGGAAGATCATCGCCATCCGGCGGCCGCGCAGCTTGCGCACGTGGTCCGGGTCGGCGGACAGCAGTTCGGTGCCGTCCAGCCAGATCTCGCCGGAGATCTGGGCCTTGCGCTTGCCGTACTGGCCGGCGGTGTGCAGGCCCATGATGCCGAGCGAGGTCACCGACTTGCCGGAGCCCGACTCGCCCACGATGCCGAGGGTCTTGCCCTTCTCCAGCTTGAAGCTGAGGCCGTCGACGGACTTGACCAGGCCGTCGTCGGTCGGGAAGTGCACCTTCAGGTCGCGCACTTCCAGGAAGGAGGTCGGGGTGGCCGAGGCGGAGGTGGGCTCGCCCACGGCAGCTCCCGTCTTGCTGAGTTCGGTCATCAGAGCCTCACTCGGGGGTCGATCACGGCGTACAGGATGTCCACCACGAGGTTGGCGATCAGCACCGCGAGAGAAGTGATCAGGGTGACGCCCAGGATGATGGGCAGGTCCTGGTTCTTGATGGCGTCGAGCACGGCGCGGCCGAGACCGGGCAGGTTGAACGTCGACTCCGTCAGGATGGCGCCGCCGATCAGGGCACCGAGGTCCATGCCGAGCATGGTCAGGATGGGCGTCATCGTGGAGCGCATGGCGTGTTTGCCGATGACGACCTGCTCCTTGAGGCCCTTCGCGCGTGCCGTGCGGATGTAGTCCTCGCCGAGGATCTCCAGCATGGTGGCGCGGGTGATCCGGGCGTACATCGCCGCGTAGAGGAACGCGAGGGTGATCCAGGGGAGGATCATGCCACCGAGATAGCCGGTGAAGCTGTCGCTGAGCGGCACGTACTTCGCGTCGATCCACTTCAGGCCGAAGGCGAAGACCGCCAGGGAGAGCATGCCGGTGAAGTAGATGGGGAGGGAGACACCCGACAGCGCGACGACCATCGCGCCGCGGTCCCAGAGGCTGCCCCGCTTGAGCGCGGAGAGCACACCCGCCGAGACACCAACGACCAGCCACAGCACGGCGGCGCCGAGCGCGAGACCCAGGGTCACCGGGAAGCGGTCGGTCAGCACCGGCCAGACGGCCTGCTCGCTGCGGAAGGAGTAGCCGAAGCACGGCGCGGCGCAGTGGGTGACGTCACCGCCGGCCGCATAGGTGCGGCCCGCGAAGATGCCCTTGAAGAAATCCCAGACCTGAACGTAGATCGGGTCGCCGAGCCCCAGCTTCACACGCACCGCTTCGACGGCGGCCGGGTCGGCCTGCTTGCCCACGAAGCTCGTGGCGATGTCCACGCCCGCCCACTTGGGGACGAGGAAGAAGATGCCGAAGACCACCATGATGATGACCACGAGCATCACTGCGGCGGCGAAAAGCCGCCTGATGAGGTAAGCGAGCACAGCTTACGGCCCGCCGCGGACCGCGGGCCACCAGAGGTCTTCCGGTGGCCCGCGGTCACGCCGCGCCGGCCTTCACCTGCCTTTCGTGCCGTACGGCGGGTGTGCCGGATTTACTTCGCGGACTTCAGACCGAGGTTGACGAAGTCGTACGTACCGCTGTAGCCGTCGGTGGTGTACACGTTCGCCAGGTTGTCGCCGCGCCAGTTGATGAACTTCTCGAAGACGAAGGGCAGGTAGTACGCGCCCTCCATGACCTTGTGGTTGATCTCCGTGGCGACCTTGGTCTTACCGCTGTCGCTCAGGGTGTTGACGTAGTCGTCGAACAGACCGTCGATCTTCTTGTCCTTGATCAACGCGTAGTTGTTGTTACCGCTCTGCGCGATGTACTTGCTGTCCCACAGCGGCAGACCGAAGCCCTGGACGGACGGGAAGTCCGGGCCCCAGCCCATGATGATGATGCCGTAGCCCTTCTTCTTCACGTTCGAGGGGCTGCCGATGATGCCGGTGGTCTGCGAACCGTCGTACTGGTCGATCTGCGCGGTGATGCCGATCTTCTTCAGCGACGCCTGCAGGGACTGGGCCGTGGCCACCTCGACCGGCTTGTTGTTACGGACGGCGATGGTGGTGGAGAAGCCCTTCGGCTTGCCGCAGGCCTTCAGCGCTTCCTTGGCCTTGGCGGCGTTGCCGCTCTTGTTGGCGCCGGAGAGCTCGTACGGGTCGTACTTCTGGCCCTCGGCACCCGGGACGGACGGCGGGAGCATGTTGGTGCCGATGTCGCCACCGGCGACCGGGCCACCACGGGCGGTCTGCAGCGACACGTGGTCCGCGCCGAGGATGACGGCCTTGCGGCACTCGATGTTGTCGAACGGCTTCACGCTCTGCGGGAAGACCGCGTAGCGGATGTAGCCGGAGACCGGGTTGTCCAGATTGGCCTTGTGCTCCTTCAGGGCGGTGGTGCGGCCCTGCGGCGACATGCCGGTCTGGTTGATGTCCAGGTCCAGGTCACCGTTGAGCAGGCGCTGGTCCAGCTGGTTGGCGTCCGAGAAGAACTGGACGGTGATCTTGTCCGGGTACGCCTTGCGGATCGGGTCCGAGGCCTGCTTCCACTGGTCGTTGCGGACCAGGGTCAGGTCCTTGCCAGGGCTGTAGGACTCGAACTTGTACGGGCCCGAGGAGAACGGGTGCAGGGCGTACTTGGACTTGGTGTCCTTGTCCTGGCGGACCGGGGACGCCGAGATCAGGGCCAGCATCTCCTGGAAGTCCGAGTTGGCCTTCGGCAGGTGGAAGACGATGGTCTTGTCGTTCGGCGTGTCGATCGCCTTCAGACCCAGCTTGTCCTTGGAGGTGTCCTTGTAGGGACCCTTGTACGCGCCCTTGGGGTCGAGGACGTCCTTCAGGTACGTCGGGCCACCGGACAGCACGTCCTGCGCCCAGACGCGCTCGATGCCGTACTTGATGTCCTTCGAGGTGATCGGCTTGCCGTCTTCCCAGGTGACGCCGTCACGCAGGGTGTACGTGTAGGTCTTGCCGTCGTTGGTGACCTTGGCGAGCCCGGTGGCGAGGTCCGGGGTCAGCTCGGCGCCGGCCTTGCCGGGCTCGGGCTTGTTCGTGACGAGCTGGCGGCTGTAGTAGCGCGCGAAGTTCCACATGAAGCCGTAGTAACCGCGCGTGGTGTCCCACGAGTCGGCGTCCTGGGCTCCACCGAACCGCAGCGTGCCGCCCTTCTTGGCGAGGGAGGCCTGGGCGACCTTGTTGTTGGCCGCGTCGAAGCCGGCCGCGCCGGTCTTCGAGCCCTTGTCGCCGTCGCTGTCGCCGCCGCCGCACGCCGCCGTGGTGAGCAGCGCAGCCACCGCGGCAGCAGCGGCCAGGGCCTGCTTCCGCCGCCCTGAGGTGCGTTGGGTAGTCACGATCTCGGATCCTCCGGATTCGATGAGAGACCCCGTGTTGGTGCCACGGGACACTTGAGGTACGCCAGTTCAGCGAGAACCCTTCGGGTCCAGCGCGTCCCGCACGCCGTCGCCGAAGAGGTTGAAGGCAAGAACCGTGATGAAGATCGCCACGCCGGGGACCACCATGTACATGGGGTCCGACTCGTAGTAGTCGATCGCGCTCGAAAGCATCTGCCCCCAGGAGGCCGTGGGCGGCTTGACGCCCACGCCCAGGAAGCTGAGTGCCGCTTCAGTGAGGATATTGGTGGGGATCATCATCGTCGTGTACACGATGATCGGCGCAACGAGGTTGGGCAGCAGTTCCTTGAACAGGATGTAGAAGCGCCCGGCGCCCAGTGATCGGGCGGCCTCGACGTACTCGCGCTCACGCAGAGAGAGGGTCTGCCCGCGCACCACGCGTCCGATGTAGGGCCAGCCGAAGAAGCCGATGACCACGATCATCACGAGCACACGCACGTTGGATCCGGTCAGGCCGAGCAGGGAGTTCGGAATGACGGAGACCAGGGCGATGGTGAACAGCAGCTGCGGGAAGGCGAGCAGACCGTCCATGACGCGGCTGATGCTCGAGTCCACCCAGCCGCCGAAGAAGCCCGCAAGGATGCCCAGGACGGTACCCAGGACCACCGCGACCACGGCGGACAGGAAGCCGACCAGGAGGGAGATCTGGGCGCCGTAGAGGATGCGCGCGAAGATGTCGCGGCCGTTGACCGGCTCGACGCCCAGCAGGTGGTCGCCGCTGATGCCGCCCAGCGAGCCCTTGGGGGTGCCGAACAGCGGGTCGATCAGGCTCTCGTGGTAGGCGTCCGGATCCTGCCCGACCAGGCTGATGATCACCGGCGCGAGCACGGCGACCAGAATGAGGACGAGCACGACGATGCCGCCCGTGAGGGCGAGCTTGTCCCGCTTCAGGCGCTCCCAGGCGATCCGGCCGAGCGAACGACCCTGGACAGCCTCCGCTCCGGCGGCGGCAAGCGCCGCTTCCTCGGCCGCGCTCGGGGGCGCTTCCGCGGTCGGCTCGTGCAATGGTGCCGTCATTAGGCAGGGACCCCTCTCAACCGGCGGTAGCCGGCCTGCACTTGCCGCTGGTAGCGGCATCAATCAGTCCGTCGTACGCAGGGGCCGCAGGCCCCTTGAAGGGGGATTCGCACCCCTTGAAGGGGGAGTCTTCAACGCCTGCGCGATCAGCCGCCAGCCTTGGCGGTGAATGGATGCGCAACCGTGATGCAAGCTGCGGTTTCACGTTATGCGGACGGCGAGTTACGGGGATCGAACTCCGACAATTGCCGACCATTCACCGCAAACCATCCCATCCACACCCTTCGGCGTCGTCACCCCCCCCGTGACGGTCATCACACGGATCAGCCGCTGTGCGGCCCTTGTGTCGCTGTGGGCACTTTTTTCCGTCGGCACAGGGTGGGCAATAGGGACATCGAGTCAGGTCCAACTACGCCAGGCTAAAAAACAGTTGAGGATTCCTTGAGCATGACAACCGGCTCGTTGCTGATTTCTCTTGTAGCCACCCCGCCGCCCGAGTAACTTCCTTTCTCGCCTGGGCGATCGGCAAGCAGGAAGTGAGTCGAATACCCCCGACCACAACAGACCAAACAACAGAAGAAGACGGGGAACAAACATGACGCTTATCGGATTGACCGGCCGAGCGGTGGCCACCACGGCCCTCCTGGTCGGCGCTTCCCTCTCGGTGCCGGCCGCGGCCTCCGCCTCCGACATGCACCCGAACAACTGCGGCACGGGGCACTTCTACGACATCGACCCCGTGGGCGGCCGGTACTACCAGACGTCGGGCGACACCGTGGGCAAGTACAACGCCAGCCCGTCGGCCTCGGTACTCAAGTACACCCTCAGCGTCACCCAGTCGCGGACTTCCGGCTGGACCTTCGGCGGCGGCCTGACCGTGAAGTTCGCCCTGGCTGAAATCAAGGGGGACGGCGGGTACAACGTATCCAAGTCGAACACCACGGGAATTTCGGTGGAGGACGACGTCAATGTGCCCGGAAAGCACTACGGCTACGCAACACCCAAGGTGGAATTCCAGAAGTTCCACATCGAAAAGGCTCACTACGGTCCGCATTGCTCGACCGTCGTCGACAAGGACTACGGCGTGTTCCACGCCATCACCGCGAAGCTCGTCTACGCCGAGTGCGTCTCGAAGCACCCGTGCACGCCGAAGCCGTGACCTGGTGACCGCCGCCGAGTGACACGACTGTGTCCGCCTCTCGATCGAGCGGCGGACACAGTGCTTTCAGAAGCCGCCGTGCTTTCAGAAGCCGCCGTGAACCGGCGGATAGCCGTACCCGGCGGCCGGGGCCTGGGGCTGGGGCGCGGCCACGTGGGCCTCGCGGTCGTAGAAGGGGCGTGCGTTGGCCCGCATCCACATCACGACCGGGTCGTAGTCATCGGTCATCGCGACCGTGGACACCGGCAGCCCCTCCGGTACCGCGCCGACGGACTGCTGCATCATCGCGCGCACCGAGTCGACCGCGGCCGGCGAGGTGTCGTACACGTCCAGGCCGATGGCGAGGTACGGCGCCCCGAGCGCGGGCTGCACCCAGGCGCGGCGCAGCGAGCGCAGGGCGGGGGTGCGGTGGGCGTTCTGCGTGAGCAGGGCGTAGAACGCGGAGACCTCGACGCCGGGTTCCGACAGGCGCAGGGGGCCGGCGGGCTGGCGGTCCAGGCCGGTGGCGATACGGCGCAGGTCCGGCCAGGGGATGCCGACACCGCCGCCCGGGGCGTGCGGGTTGAGCCAGAGGCCGTAGTGGTCGGGGTAGAGGGTGCGGGCGACGTCCAGCCCGTCGACCACTTCGTAGGAGCGGTTCCAGCCGCTCGCCGAGAGTTCCTGCGCGGAGGTCACACAGGGGGCGTAGCCGAAGCCCTCGACCTCCATGTTTCCGTACTGGGCGTCGGGGGAGCCGGCCTGGCCGTGCCACAGGAGCATCCAGATCTGGCCGGAGGAGGGGGTGGCGAGGGCGCGCAGCAGTGCCTCGTAGGCGTCGTAGCGCCCGGGGGTGACCTGGCGCAGCATGTGCTCGACGCTGCCGCTGTGGCTCGCGCTCACCTGTCGTACCGGCCCTTCTGGGAGTTGCCCCGCGTTTGGAAACAGCTTAAGCGCCGAGTGGCTCGGGTCCTCGTGTCAGTGCGCGGGTGCGGGTGCGTCGTGGCCTGTCGCTCAGCTCCCCGCGCCCCTGGGTCGGCTGCCCCGCAGCGGCTTCCCGTCGTGGGGAAGCTACTGGCCGTACTGGTAGAAGGGGCGGACGTTCGTCTTCAGCCAGTCGGCCACCGGGTCCTGGGCCACGTCGAGCAGGACGAGGTTGACCGGCCACTTGACCGGGACTTTGCCGAGGGCCTTGCCGAGGGCTTCCAGCGGGAGGGCTCGCAGGTCGCCCTCCCACTGGGAGAGTTCCACGCCGACGAACATGACCGGGTCGGCCGTCTCGATGGCGGCGAGGCAGCGGCGGGCGGTGAGGACCACACCGGTCCCGGCGAACTCGGCGGAGGCCGCGGAGAGGAAGTCGACGGGGTCGTCCTGCCAGTCGGGCTCGAAGAGGCGGACCCGGCCGCCGGTGTTGGGACCGTCCAGGGGGGTGCGGCCCGCGCGGCAGAGTTCGGCCACCGCCTCCGGGGGGAGCGGTACGCCCACCACGCCGCCGGGGTTCACGGCGATCCCGGCCTGCGGGGGCAGGCCGCGGGCGAACTCCACCGCCGGGGCGATCGTGTACGACATGTGGGAGCCGGTCGCCTGGCGGAGCTGTTCCTCCGAGCTGAAGACCGGGACGTACACCTGGCCCTCGATCTCCAGGGTGGGCAGGTCCAGCGGGCCGCTGTGCGGGCCGCCGCCGTTGGGCAGGGGGATCCAGACGAAGCTCCGGCCCAGGACCTCGATGATCCGGCCGCCCGCGGAGGGCGTGCCGAGGGAGGCCGAGAGCACCTCCTCCAGCTCGTTGCCGGGCCAACCGCCGTGCGGGTGGGGATGCGTCTGTGCCGGGAAGTCCGCGGGAAAGTCCGCCGGGAAGTCCATCTGCCTACCGCCTGCTGGGAACCATGCTGTGGATCGAAAGGCTAGCGGGTGCCGGTGACAGTGCCGGGCCCGGTCAGCCCGCGAAGGCGACGCGGTGCAGGACGTCTGCCGCGTCCCGGTCCAGCAGCACCACCGAGCCGCAGCCGGCGGGCAGCTCGCCCCGCTCCACCGCGCGCAGCAGCCGGGTGGTCGTACGGCGGTGGCGGCGAAAGGCGTACCGGGACACTCCGCGGCCGCGCTCGCGCTGGCCCTCCCGGGCGGTCTCGGGCGGGACGTCGAGGAGGAGCAGGTGCAGGGTGCCGCCACGGCGGCGGGCCTCGCGGGCCAGCCAGGCGCGCACCCAGGCCTGGGTGCCGCAGTCGTGGACGACGACCCCCTCGCCGGTGCCGAGGGTGCGGCGCAGTCCGGCGTAGTGGGCGAGGCGCACCAGCGGGCGGTAGAGCGCGTACGGGAGGAAGCGGGGCACCCGGGCGTCCCAGCGGTCGCGGGTGTCCTGGGAGTCGACCCGGTGGCCGGGGACCGCGCGGCGCATCAGGGTGGACTTGCCGCTGCCGGGCAGGCCGGTGATCACCACCAGGTCGCGGGGGCCGAAGAGCAGGGCGTGCGGACTGTGGCCGGCACGGTCGCGCAGGTCGCGCACGAGCGGGGCCGGGCGGGCGGCGCAGCGCTCGCGGGCCGGGGCGGAGGCCTGCTTCGGCACCGCGATGCCGGTGGTGGCGGCGTAGGCCGTGGTCCTGTTCACCGTGGTCCTCCCCTGGGGGCTCGGAGACCCCATGCCCCTGTAAAGAGAAGGTAATGCGCCGTGTCCCGCGGTTCGATGCGCGTACTGCCACAGCTCGGTTACAGATGCGGCCCTGACGGGTGGTGTCGTGGCGTGCAATGATGTGGCCGCCAACTGCATACCGGCCGTTTGAATCCGCGCGGGAGAGTCCCCAGCCACGTTCGCTGGGGCGCCGAAGGAGCAAGTCCCTCCCTTGAATCTCTCAGGCCCCGTTACCGCGCGGGCGAGGCACATCTGAAAAGCGGGCCGCTGTGACAGTGGCTCCACCCAAGGTGCAAGCCGTGACCACTCCTCGCGGGGATCATGGCGAACCTCTCAGGTTCCGATGACAGATGGGGAGGAACGTTCCTCGCCCGCCCCATGCCTGCCCTGGGAGACGACCGACCGATGAGCAGTACCGAACCCACTGGACTGCGCCACACCGCGCTGGATGCCCTGCATCGCTCGCTCGGTGCGACGATGACCGACTTCGCCGGCTGGGACATGCCCCTGCGCTACGGCTCCGAGCGCGACGAGCACCTCGCGGTGCGCACCAAGGCCGGCCTCTTCGACCTCTCGCACATGGGCGAGATCACGGTGACCGGCGCCGAGGCGGCCGCCTTCCTGAACCACGCCCTGGTCGGCAACATCGCCTCCGTCGGCGTCGGGCGCGCCCGCTACACCATGATCTGCCAGGCCGACGGCGGCATCCTGGACGACCTGATCGTCTACCGGCTCGCCGAGACCGAGTACATGGTCGTGGCCAACGCCTCCAATGCCCAGGTGGTGCTGGACGCGCTGGCCGAGCGCGCCGGGGGCTTCGACGCCGAGGTGCGCGACGACCGGGACGCCTACGCGCTGATCGCGGTCCAGGGCCCCGAGGCCCCCGGCATCCTGAAGGCCCTCACGGACGCCGACCTGGACGGCCTGAAGTACTACGCGGGCCTGCCCGGCACGGTCGCCGGCGTCCCCGCGCTGATCGCCCGCACCGGCTACACCGGCGAGGACGGCTTCGAGCTGTTCGTGAAGCCGGAGCACGCCGTGGAGCTGTGGCGGGCGCTGACCGAGGCGGGCGAGGGCGTCGGCCTGGTGCCGTGCGGCCTGTCCTGCCGGGACACCTTGCGCCTCGAGGCGGGCATGCCGTTGTACGGGCACGAGCTGAGCACCTCCCTGACGCCGTTCGACGCCGGACTCGGCCGGGTGGTGAAGTTCGAGAAGGACGGCGACTTCGTGGGCCGCGAGGCGCTCCGGCGCGCCGCCGAGCGCGCCGCTTCCGAGCCGCCCCGCGTCCTCGTCGGCCTCGTCGCCCAGGGCCGTCGTGTCCCGCGTGCCGGGTACGCCGTCGTCGCGGGCGGCCAGGTGATCGGCGAGGTCACCTCCGGCGCCCCCTCCCCCACCCTGGGCAAGCCGATCGCCATGGCGTACGTCGACGCGGCGCACGCGGCCCCCGGCACCGAGGGCGTCGGTGTGGACATCCGGGGTAGCCACGAGCCGTACGAGGTCGTGGCGCTCCCGTTCTACAAGCGCCAGAAGTAGACACTGGGCGCGGTCCGTCCGAGGACGTGACCCTGCGCACATTCAGCTGCTCCTCAGCAGTTCCAGCAGTCCCTCATTCACCAGCACTCCCCCGCGTACAGGAGAATTCAGGCCATGAGCAACCCCCAGCAGCTGCGCTACAGCAAGGAGCACGAGTGGCTGTCGGCCGCCGAGGACGGCGTCGCGACGGTCGGCATCACCGAGTTCGCGGCCAACGCGCTCGGCGATGTGGTCTACGCCCAGCTCCCCGAGGTCGGCTCCACCGTGGAAGCGGGCGAGACCTGCGGTGAGCTGGAGTCGACCAAGTCGGTCTCGGACCTGTACTCGCCGGTCACCGGTGAGGTCACCGAGATCAACGAGGACGTCGTCAACGACCCGTCGCTGGTGAACTCCGCCCCCTTCGAGGGCGGCTGGCTGTTCAAGGTACGCGTCACCGACGAGCCGGCCGATCTGCTCTCCACCGACGAGTACGCCGCCCACACCGCCGGCTGAGGAGTCGTAGCCGTATGACTGTCCTGAACACGTCCCTGCACGAGCTGGACCCGGAGATCGCGGCCGCGGTCGACGCCGAGCTCGGCCGCCAGCAGTCCACGCTGGAGATGATCGCCTCCGAGAACTTCGCGCCGCTCGCGGTGATGGAGGCCCAGGGCTCGGTCCTGACGAACAAGTACGCCGAGGGCTACCCGGGCCGCCGCTACTACGGCGGCTGCGAGCACGTCGACGTCGCCGAGCAGATCGCCATCGACCGGGTCAAGGAGCTGTTCGGCGCCGAGTACGCCAACGTGCAGCCCCACTCCGGAGCCTCCGCGAACCAGGCGGCCCTCTTCGCGCTGGCCCAGCCCGGGGACACCATCCTCGGCCTGGACCTGGCGCACGGCGGCCACCTGACCCACGGAATGCGGCTGAACTTCTCCGGCAAGCAGTTCAACGTGGTCGCCTACCACGTGGACGTCGAGACCGGCCTGGTCGACATGGCCGAAGTCGAGAGGCTCGCCAAGGAGCACCGCCCGAAGGTGATCATCGCGGGGTGGTCGGCGTACCCGCGGCAGCTGGACTTCGCCGAGTTCCGCCGGATCGCCGACGAGGTCGAGGCCTTCCTGTGGGTCGACATGGCCCACTTCGCGGGCCTGGTCGCGGCCGGGCTGCACCCGAACCCGGTCGAGCACGCGGACGTGGTCACCTCCACGACCCACAAGACCCTCGGCGGCCCGCGCGGCGGCATCATCCTCGCCAAGAAGGACTTCGCGAAGAAGCTGAACTCGTCCGTCTTCCCGGGCTTCCAGGGCGGTCCCCTGGAGCACGTGATCGCGGCGAAGGCGGTCTCCTTCAAGGTCGCGGCGAGCGAGGACTTCAAGGAGCGCCAGCGCCGTACGGTGGAGGGCGCGCGGATCCTCGCCGAGCGGCTGACGGCGGCCGACGCCCGCGAGGCCGGTGTGAACGTGCTCTCCGGCGGCACGGACGTGCACCTGATCCTGGTGGACCTGCGCGAGTCCGAGCTGGACGGGCAGCAGGCCGAGGACCGCCTCCACGAGGTCGGCATCACGGTCAACCGCAACGCGGTCCCGGACGACCCGCGCCCACCGATGGTCACGTCGGGCCTGCGGATCGGCACGCCCGCCCTGGCGACCCGCGGCTTCACGGCCGAGGACTTCGCCGAGGTCGCGGACGTGATCGCGCAGGCCCTGAAGCCGTCCTACGACGCGGAGGCCCTGAAGGCGCGCGTGAAGACGCTCGCCGACAAGCACCCGCTGTACCCGGGTCTGAACAAGTAAGTCCCTGACGCCCGGCAGCGCGCACACTGGAACAGGAAGGTGTGCGCGGTGCCGGGCGGGTGCCCATCCCCGCACCACACCCCCCTTCGCACCACCCCCGTCTTGAGGAGTCCCCGTGGCCATCTCGGTCTTCGACCTGTTCTCGATCGGCATCGGCCCGTCGAGTTCGCACACGGTCGGCCCGATGCGCGCGGCGCGCATGTTCGCCCTGCGCCTGCGCAACGAGGACGTCCTCGGCTCCGTCGCGTCGCTGCGCTGCGAGCTGTACGGCTCGCTCGGCGCGACCGGCCACGGCCATGGCACCCCGAAGGCGGTGCTGCTCGGCCTGGAGGGCGCCTCGCCGCGCACGGTGGACGTGGAGACGGCCGACGAGCGGGTGGCGGCGATCAAGGAGGCGGGCCGGATCTCGGTCCTCGGCGAGCACGAGATCACCTTCTCCTTCGACGACGAGCTGATACTGCACCGCCGCAAGGCGCTCCCGTACCACGCCAACGGCATGACGCTCTGGGCGTACGACGCCGCGGGCGCGGAACTGCTCTCCAAGACGTACTACTCGGTCGGCGGCGGTTTCGTCGTGGACGAGGACGCGGTCGGCGCGGACCGCATCAAGCTGGACGACACGGTGCTGAAGTACCCCTTCCGCACCGGGGACGAGCTGCTGCGCCTCACGAAGGAGACGGGCCTGTCCATCTCCTCGCTCATGCTGGAGAACGAGCGGGCCTGGCGCACGGAGGAGGAGATCCGGGCGGGGCTGCTGGAGATCTGGCGCGTGATGCGCGAGTGCGTCCAGCGCGGCATGTCCCGCGAGGGCATCCTGCCCGGCGGTCTGAAGGTCCGCCGCCGTGCGGCCGTCTCGGCCCGCCAGCTGCGCGCCGAGGGAGACCCGCTGGCACACGCGATGGAGTGGATCACGCTCTACGCGATGGCGGTGAACGAGGAGAACGCGGCCGGCGGCCGCGTGGTCACGGCCCCCACGAACGGCGCGGCCGGCATCATCCCGGCGGTCCTGCACTACTACATCAACTTCGTGCCCGGCGCGGACGAGGACGGAGTGGTCCGCTTCCTCCTGGCGGCGGGCGCCATCGGCATGCTCTTCAAGGAGAACGCCTCCATATCCGGCGCCGAGGTCGGCTGCCAGGGCGAGGTCGGCTCGGCCTGTTCCATGGCCGCCGGCGCCCTCGCCGAGGTGCTCGGCGGATCTCCCGAGCAGGTGGAGAACGCCGCCGAGATCGGCATGGAGCACAACCTCGGCCTCACCTGCGACCCGGTCGGCGGTCTGGTCCAGATCCCCTGCATCGAGCGCAACGGCATGGCCGCGGTCAAGGCGGTCACGGCCGCGAAGATGGCGATGCGCGGCGACGGCTCGCACAAGGTGTCCCTGGACAAGGTCATCAAGACCATGAAGGACACCGGCGCCGACATGAGCGTCAAGTACAAGGAGACGGCGCGGGGCGGGCTCGCGGTGAACATCATCGAGTGCTGAGCAGGCCGAGGTCATGGCCTGGATCGCAGGTCGGCGATGCCCACGGCCACGAGGTGCCCACCCATCACGTTTGACTGATCCACTGAGCAGGCGTTAGCTTTCCCGACGAGCAGTAGTCAAGTTTGACTACGGAAGGCGGGACCTGTGGTGTGGATGACGCCCGAGCACGCCGGACGGCTGGCGCGGTGTGCGGTCGCCTTCGAGCCGGGTGATCCGGCACGTGCGGGACGTATGGCCTTCTGGGATCCCGAGGGCGCGGGACCCCCGGGTCCGCCCCACGGCGTCACGGCGGAGGTGGAGCTCGCCACCGAGGGCGGATTACGCGCGGTCCCCGTGTCCTGGCTGTCCGTCGCCGACGCGCTGCCGGTACTGGCCCTGGCCCGGCGCCGGTACAGCGGCGGTGCCGACGGCGAGGCCGTTCATCCGGCGGCGGCCTTCTGGGGGGCCGCCGCCGCGCTCGCGCTCCATCTCGCCGCGCGCGAGCGGCTGTTGCCGGGCGTCTCGGCCGGTGGCTACGACGCCTGGCGGGCGGGCCCGCTCGATCCGGAGGACGTGGTGCGGCTGCGCGAACTGGCCGCCGCGGCGCCACCGGAGGCGCTCGCCCTGCCCGCGTCGCCCGGGCGTGCGCTGCTGCCGGAACCGGACGGGGCGCTGCGCGCCTTCCTCGACGCGGTCGCCGACACCCTGCCGCGCACCGCGGCCGCCGAGGCGGCCACCGGCCGTGCCGCGTTCGCCGCGGCCGAGCCCCAGCATGTGCCGCAGCTACGGACCTGGGCGGAGGAGATCGCGGTCGGCATCGACTCCGGCGTGCGGGTCTCGCTGGCCGTGCGGCTGGTGCCCGGGGAGGACGGCGAGCCCGTCGGACGGGTCGTGCCCCTCGTGTCCGATCTCGCCGACCCGACTGTGGTCCTGACGGCCGGGGAACTCTTCGACGGCGCCCCGCACGCGCTGGGCCCGCAGGCCCAGTCCGAGACGGTCCGCGCCGTGCGCCGCGCCGCCACGGTGTGGGAGCCGCTGTCGCGGCTGCTGCCCGTGCCACGGGAACTCGTCCTGACGGACGAGGAGTTCGGCCTGCTGCTGGGCGGTGCCGCGGCCCGGTTGCGGGCGCACGGCGTCGATGTGCGATGGCCCGAGGAGGTGGAGCGCCGGTTGACCGCACGGGCTGTGGCCGGCGCGGATCGCACCCCGCCCTCCGACCTGCGCTCCTTCCTCGGCGGCGACGGCACCGTCGACCTGCGGTGGCAGCTCTGCCTCGACGGCGGGCCGCTCACCGAGGAGGAGACGGCGGCCGTCGCCGGGGCGGGGCGGCCGCTGGTACGGGTGCGCGGCCACTGGGTGTTCGCCGGCCCCGAGCTCGCCCGCAAGGCCCGGGAGCGCGCGCTCGAACCGCTCACCGCCGTCGGGACGCTGGCCGTCGCCCTCACCGGGTACGCGGAGATCGGCGGCGAGCAGGTGCCGGTCGCCGACAGCCCCTGGCTGCTCGCCGTGCGCTCCCTGCTCGCCGACACCGCAGGTGACATGTCCGTCGAGCAGCCGGCCGCGCTCGCGGCGACCCTGCGCGACTACCAACTGCGCGGCCTGGGCCGGCTGGCCCGGATGACCTCGCTCGGCCTGGGTGGCTGCCTGGCCGACGACATGGGCCTGGGCAAGACGATCCAGCTCATCGCGCTCCATCTGTTCCGCCAGGAGCACGAGGGCAGCCGCGGCCCCACGCTCGTGGTGTGCCCGGCGTCGCTGCTCGGCAACTGGGAGCGGGAGGTCCGCAGGTTCGCCCCCGGCACGCCCGTGCGCCGCTTCCACGGCACCGGCCGCACCCTCGAAGGCGTGGACAGCGGCTTCGTCCTCACCACCTACGGCACGATGCGCCTGGAGACCGAGCGGCTCGGCGGGCAGTCCTGGGGCATGGTCGTCGCCGACGAGGCCCAGCACGTCAAGAACGCGTCCTCCGCCACGGCCAGGGCGCTGCGGCTGATCCCGGCGGACGCCAGGATCGCGCTGACCGGCACCCCCGTGGAGAACAGCCTCTCCGAACTGTGGGCCGTGCTCGACTGGACCACACCCGGACTGCTCGGCAGCCACGGCCACTTCCGCCGCCGCTGGATCGCCCCGATCGAGGCCGAGCGAACCGGTTCCGGCAGCGGGGACACCGGCACGGGCAGCCCCAGCGCCCGGCGCCTCGCCCAGCTCGTCCGGCCCTTCCTGCTCCGCCGCCGCAAGTCCGACCCGGGGGTGGCGCCCGAGCTGCCGCCCAAGACCGAGACGGACCGTCCGGTGCCGCTCACCGCGGAGCAGACCGCCCTCTACGAGCAGCAGGTGCGCTCCGTCATGGCCGAGATCGGGTCGAGCGGGGGAATCGCCCGCAGCGGCCTGGTGCTCAAGCTGCTCACCAGCCTGAAGCAGATCTGCAACCACCCCGCCCAGTTCCTCAAGGAGGACGAGCCGAAGCTGGCCGGCCGTTCCGGCAAGCTCGCGCTGCTGGACGAACTGCTGGACACGATCCTGGCGGAGGACGGCGCGGCCCTGGTCTTCACCCAGTACGTCGCCATGGCCCGGTTGCTGGAGCGGCATCTGCGGGAACGAGGCGTTCCCGCACAGCTGCTGCACGGCGGGACGCCCGTGGCCAGGCGCGAGGAGATGGTCCGCCGCTTCCAGGACGGCGAAGTGCCTGTCTTCCTGCTGTCGTTGAAGGCGGCGGGAACCGGTCTCAACCTGACCCGGGCCGACCATGTCGTGCACTACGACCGCTGGTGGAACCCGGCCGTCGAGGCGCAGGCCACCGACCGGGCGTACCGCATCGGCCAGACCCGGCCGGTGCAGGTGCACAGGATGATCGCGGAAGGCACGGTGGAGGACCGCATCGCGGCGCTGATGGAGGCCAAGCGGGAGCTCGCGGACGCGGTCGTCGGCGCCGGTGAGCAGGCGCTGGGCCGACTCGGGAACGACGAGCTGGCGAAGCTGGTCGAGCTGAGGAGCGGGGAATGAGCGACTCGCACGAGGACCGGGCCCGGGGCTTCGCCGCCTTCCCGCCGCGCAGGGGCGGGCGTGCCCGGGGCCAGTCCTGGTGGGGCAGGGCATGGGTCGAGTCGATGGAGGAGGGTTGGCCCGAGCAGGAACCCCTCAAGAAGGGACGGGCCTTCGCGCGCTCCGGGCGGCTCGGCCCCCTGACGGTCGCTCCGGGGCGCGTCACGGCGCAGTGGTACAGCGGTGAGGACGAGCCGTACACCGTCGGCTTCCAACTCCCGGAGCTGGACGACGACCAGTGGGACGCGCTGTGGGAACGGACCGCGGACCGGCCGGCGCAGACGGAGGCGGTGCTCGCCGGGGAGCTCCCGCCCGATCTGCTGGAAGCGGCCGAGGACGCCCGGCTGGGGCTGCTGCCCGGCTACGGCGAGCTCGAACCGGACTGCGACTGCGACGAGCCGGACCATCCGTGTGCGCACGCGGTGGCGCTCGGCTACCAGTTCTCCTGGCTGCTCGACGCGGAGCCGCAGGTGCTGCTGCTGGTGCGCGGCCGGGAGTGGGGGCAGGCGCTGGAGGAGTTGAAGTCCGTCCTTCTCCTGCGGGCCATGACCGATGCCGCCGACGACACGCAGGACACGGAAGAGACGCAGCACACAGAAGAGGACGAGGAGCACCCGGGCGGCCAGGCCACCGCGGCCGTCGGAGGAATCCCTGCCGCCGCGGCGTACGCACGCCCCGTCGCCCGGCTGCCCGCCCTCCCGCCCCTGCCCGAGCCGCCTGATCCGGACGCCGGGTCCGTCACCGGCATCGAGGCGGATCCGTTGGAACGACTCGTCGCCGACGCGGCCGTACGCGCGCGTGAACTGCTCGCGTACGCCCTGGGAGCGGCCGGTGCGCCGCCCCGGCCGCTGGACACGTGGCAGGACACCGTGCGGATCGCCGCCACCCACCCCGACCCGCGGGTGCTCCGGCGGCTGCGGGACTCCTGCGGCAGGCCGGACGAACTGGACCGGGCGGTCGAGGCCTGGCGGTTCGGCGGCGCCGCCGGACTCGAGGTCCTCGAACAGTCGTGGGAGCCCCCGCAAGCCGACGCCGCAAGGGTACGGACGTCACTTTCGGCGGGCTGGGAGGACGACGAGCTGCCCGAACTCGTCGTCGGCGGCAACCGCTGGACGCTGACCGGCCGCGGACTGCAACTGCGGTACGGGCGCGACGGCCGCTGGTACCCCTACCAGGAGCGGTCCGGCACCTGGTGGCCGGCCGGTCCGCCGGTCCACGACCCGGCCCTGGCGCTCGCCGAACTCCTCGGCGGCTGAGACGGCCTCACCGCCACACCGACGGCGGCCGACCCGGCCCCTTCCCAGGGGTCCGGACCGGCCGCCGTCCCCATGCCCGTCGGACGACCGCCCGGCCGGAAGCGGACCACGTCCACTTCCGGCCGGATTCGATGCCGTACCCCCGTCGTCCCCCCAGGGGCTACCGGGCAGTAATCAACAACCCCTAGTCTTCCGCCAAGTCGACGACGAGTCAGGGGAGTTGAGTGATGCGTGCGGTGAGACGACTGGCGGCGCTGCTGGGCGTGGCCGGGATGATGGTGGCCGTACCGGGAAACGCCCACGCGGCGTCGCCGAAGTTCTCCGAGACGACGGCGATCGGGACGCACAACGCGTACGACAAGGCCAAGTACACCTACTTCGCCCAGGCGTTGGACTCCGGTGCCTCACTGCTGGAGCTCGACGTGTACGTGGACAGCATCACCCACCGGTGGCGGGTGAGCCACAGCAACCCGCTCGGCGACAACAACAACTGCGAGGCCGCGAAGACCCCGGGCGAGCTGTACAGCAAGAGCCGCAACCAGGATCTGGGCAGCTGCCTGGACAACATCGCGGCCTGGAACCAGCTCCACCCCGACCACCCGCCGATCGTGTTCAAGGTCGAGATGAAGGTCGGCTTCAACAGCAGGACGAACCTCGGCCCGGACGAGTTCGACACGCTCGTGTCGCGGAAGCTCGGCAGCAGCGTGTACAAGCCGGCCGACCTGCTGGGCGGGACGTACTCCTCCCTGGACGCGGCGGCGAAGGCCAACGCCTGGCCCTCCCGCGACTCCCTCAGGGGCAAGTTCCTCTTCGAGCTGATCCCGGGCACGGTCGAACAGTCCAACCCGTTCGACCACTACTGGACGGACGAGGAGTACGGCGACCATCTACGCGACCTGTACGCGGCCGGGAGCATCGGCCAGGCGCAGGCCTTTCCCGCGGTACTCGGTGCCGCCAACGCCGACCCGCGCACCAGCCGTTACGACGCCTCGATCCGCCCCTGGTTCGTGTTCTTCGACGGTGACGCGGCGACATACGTGAACAACGGCTACGACACCTCGTTCTACTCCGCCAACCACTACATCCTGATCACGACGGGCGCCGACGGCGTGTCTCCGGCGATCTCCTCCGCCAACCCCACGGACGCCGAAGTCGCCGACCGGCTGGCCCTGCTGGCCAAGGACCACGCGAGCCTCATCACCTCCGACTGGTCGTCCAAGTCGGCGTCGGTGCTGGGTTCGGTGACGACCCGAGGCTGACGTTCCGGGTACGCGCGCGGATCGCCGGTGCCGAGGTGGGGCATACATCAGTCAACTCCTGTCATCCCCACTGACACGCAGGGAGTCCCCCATGCTCCATGGCATTGACGTCAGCGCGTTCCAGTCCTCCTCCTACGACACGGACGGCCTCTCCTTCGTCTTCATCAAGGCGACGGAGGGGCGTTCGTACGTCAACCCGAAACTCGCCGCGCAGACCAGGACGGGCCGCGACGCCGGACTCGTCGTCGGCTTCTACCACTTCCTGTGGCCGGGCCATATCGCCGCCCAGGCCGAGTACTTCGTCGGGCACGCCCCCGAGAAGGCGGGCGACCTGCTCGTCGTCGACTGGGAGACGACCAGCGACGGCACGCACGCAAGCAACGCGGAGAAGGACCTGTTCATCCGGACGGTCAAGGAGCTCCGCCCGCACAACAAGGTCCTCCTGTACGCCAACCGGGAGTACTGGCTGAACGTCGACGTCACCTCGTACGCCGGTGACGGCCTCTGGATAGCCGACTACGTGAGCGCGGGCCACCCCCGCATCAAGGCCAAGTGGCGCTTCCACCAGTACAGCAGCGACCCGCACGACAAGGACGTGGCCGACTTCGCCGACAAGACGGCTCTGCGCGAGTGGGCCACGTCCTAGTGCCGCGCGGTCCCTACGCCCGGAAGTCCGCGGGCCGTTCCGGGGAGGCCGCCGTCAGCGCATTCTTCACGGCCTCCAGGCCGGCGCGCAGGCCGTACACCGGAGTGCCCGGCTGCTGGCGCCAGGAGTCGTCGATGCCGCCCGCGTCGACCGTGTCGAAGCCGAGCTCGTCGATGAGGTCACGGACGACCCGCTTGGCGGCCTCGTCGTCACCGGCCACCGGCAGGGCCATGCGCTCGGGATCGCCGGCCGGCCGGGGACGCTCCAGGATGTCCTGGGCGTAGGTGCCGTTGAAGGCCTTGATCACGGGGTGTCCGAGGTGCCGCTGCGTCCAGCGGCTCTCGGTCAGGCCCTCGTCCTCGATCGCGGCGATCCGGCCGTCCCGCTGCTGCGGGTAGTAGTTGCCGGTGTCGATCACGGCGACGTCCTCGGCGGCGCCGTCGAGCAGGCCGGACGGGAGGTCGGGGACCCGCTTCAGCGGGACGGTGACCACGACGACCTGCGCGTCCTTGGCGGCCTCCGCCGCCGGGACCGCGGTCGCGCCGGTCTCCTCGGCCAGTTCCTTCAGGGTCTCGGGACCCCGCGAGTTGGCCACGGACACGTCGTGGCCGAGGGCGGTCAGCCGCCGGGTGAGGTTGCCGCCGATGTTGCCCGCGCCGATGATGCCGATCTTCATGACTGGCCTTTCCGGGTCGATGCGTGAGTGACACAAGCGATGGATGCGCGTGCATGCGTCTCTTCTCGACGGCAACCCCGGAGGCACGGGGTCTATTCCGGGCGCTGCGGCAACCGGGTGACGGCCCTCGGAAACCGGCGGCGAGGCAGGAGGGACCGTTCGTCCGGCCGGGCGTGGCGGACCGCCGCGCCCGGCGGCTGCCCGATCCGGCCGGCGGGGCTCGGCCAAGTTCTGCCGCCCCTCGGTCTGCCGCCCTGCCGCAGCAGGTCCAGCGCGCGTTCGGGCTCCTCGCGGAGCGCATGACGAAGGGGGTGCCCGCCCGCACGGGACGGGCACCCCCTTCCGTCAGGTCACTTGTTCAGGTAGGCCCAGAACTCGTCGAACGACAGCACCTTGTCGCCGTTGAGGTCGCGGGTCTTGATGATGGCCTCGGCCACCGTCTCGGTGACGTTCCAGTCACCCTGCTGGGCCAGGGAGGACTTGAACTCGGCGGCGGTGATGAATCCGTCACCGTCCACGTCGATCCGCTGGAACTGCCTGCGTGCTTCCTCGATGTCCGCCACCGATCCGCCCCTTTTGTTCGTGTTTTCTCGTGCCGTGCTGGCGTACTGACGCTGGTCAGATTAACGGCCCGGCCGAGCGTGGAGCGCGGCGACCACCCAGGCGAACTCCTCGTGGTACTTCGGGGGCTCCGCCTCCCCCTTGATGACGGCCGCCAACTCACGGTAGCGGGCGCCCTCGTTGCCCCGATCGATGCGCCGCAGCACCGCGGCCCGGTCGGTGCCCTCCCCGAGCAGTTCGGTCAGTACGGAGTCCGCCTCGGGCGACCCGGGCGCCACGCCCCGCTCCCGCGCGCCGCCGTCCGGCTCGATCAGCCGGCGGAAGAACATCGCCGAGGCGCCCGCCGGGATGTCGGGGCGCCGGTCGGCGGTGTTGTACTCGATCATCGTGCGCGTCATCTCCTCCGCGCTCGAACCACGCCGTGCCGCGGACGACAGCACCGCCCTGGTCACCTTCAGCGACCTGATCTGCGCGTCCGGCGCCGCCACATGGGTGGCGGCGACCTCGGCCACGGTCCGCTCACCGGCCGGCACCCTGTGCACGTCCTCCAGGCCCAGCCCCAGCCCCAGCTCGCGCAGGGTGCGGATCAGCTCCAGGCGGCCCACGCAAGCGGCGTCGTAGAGCCGGTAGCCGCCGGCCGACCGGGGGCAGCATGCCCTCGTCGGACCAGTAACGGATGGTGCGAACCGTCAGACCGGTGGCCCGCGCCATCTCGCCGATGGTGAAAAGTCCGGTGCCGTCGTCGATCATGTCTGCGACTCTGGTCCTTCCCGTCGGTGGAGACTCAAGGGGCGCGGTTGTGGAGACCTTGCGGGACATTCTCGACGCGGCGGCGCGGGGCGCCTTCCCGCCGGCGGACGGCCGTACGACGGTCGTGCCGCAGCACTGTCACCGGGACGCGGGGGTGATCTCGTTCACCGCGCACTCCGTCGTCTTCACGGACGAGGATCCGCGGTGGGTGTACGAGGCCCTGGACGCCGTGGACTGCGACCCGCTCGCCGCGACGATGAACCCCGCCTTCCTCGCCGCCTTCATGGCGCGGACCGGGCGCAGGGCCGAGACCGTCGACGCGATGCTGGTCGGCTCGCCCCTGCCCGGCGAGCCGCCGCTCGCGCTGCGGGAGATCGAGGACCCCGGTCATCCGCGGATCCGCTACGCCCTCGGCCGGCGGGACGAGGTGCGGGCGTGGACGGCGGACGGCGCCGTGCTGGTCATGGGCCGCGGAATCGGCGGCCGACTGGAGGTGTCCGTCGAGGTGGACGAGGGCGTACGGCACCGGGGGCTGGGCCGGGCGCTGGTGACGGCGGCCCGGCATCTGGCGCCGGAGCCGCTGTGGGCGCAGGTCTCGCCGGGGAACGCCCGCAGCGTACGGGCGTTCCAGGCGGCCGGTTACCAGGCGGTGGGCGCGGAGGCGCTGCTGCTCGGTCGCGCGTCGACCGGCCCCGGTTCAGCGGAAGATGCCGGTGTGCCCCAGTGAGTAGCGGCCCGGCTGCGGGTAGACGGCGAGGCCGTGCGGGCCGCTGCCGACCCTGATGCGGGCCAGTTCGGTGCCGGTGCGGGTGTCGATGGCGTACACCTCGGAGTTGTAGCGGCCGGAGAGCCACAGCACCTTGCCGTCGGCGGAGACCCCGCCCATGTCGGGGCTGCCGCCGCCGGGCAGGTGCCACTTCTTGGTGAGCCGGTTCTGGGTGAAGTCGAAGAGGGAGATGGTGCCCTCACCCCGGTTGGAGATGTACATCTGGCGGGAGTCCCGGCTGATGTACAGCCCGTGGGCGCCCTTGCCGGTGACGAGGAACCTCGGCTCGGCGAAGGTGTCCCCGTTCAGGATCCACAGGCCGTCGGCCATCATGTCGGCGATGTAGAACAGCTTGCCGTCCGGGGAGATCTTGACGTCCTGCGGCATGGCGCCGTGGACCGGCAGCTTCTGCTGGGCGAGGACCTCCATCCTGGCCGTGTCGACCTTGAGCAGTTCGCCGCTGAACTCGCAGGACACGATGAAGTACCGGCCGTCGATCGAGAAGTCGGCGTGATTGACGCCGTAGCAGCTGACGGGCACCGTCTTGACGACCTTCATGGTGTGCGCGTCCCGGAAGACGAGCTGACGGTCCTTGGAGGCCATGACGACGGCGTACTTGCCGTCGGGTGTGAAGTACAGGTTGTAGGGGTCGTGCACGTCGACCGCCTTGCCGGCCTTCCCGGTCCTCGGGTCGATGGGGGTGAGGCTGTTGCCGAGGTCGTTGTTGACCCAGAGGGTCTTCAGGTCCCAGGACGGCACCACGTGCTGGGGCTGCCGGCCGACCGGGAGGGTCTCGATGATGCGGTAGGTCCCGGGGTCGATGACGGTGACGGTGTCGGAGTTGGTGTTCGGGACGTAGACCCGGGACGGGAAGTCCTTGACGACGGGCGAGAGCTGGTTGGGGCGGTCGGCGGCGTAGAGGTCGGCCGGGTCCTGCACCGGGGGCATCCCGGGCAACACGCTCATCCGCTGCTTCTTCGGCTGCGGCCGGACCGGCGCCTTGCTGCCGATGGCCTCGTTCTCGCGGTGCTGGGCGCCGCCGCCGCAGGCGGACAGCAGCGTCAGGGCGGTGAGGGCGGCACCGGCGGCCAGGAGGCGGGCGGCTCGTGTGGATTGCATCAGCTCAGCAGCTCCGTGGTGGTGACCGCGCGCAGGCGGCGCTGGTCGAGTTCGTGGAGTACGGCGGGAAGGGCGGCGACCGTGTCGGGATAGCCGAAGTGCAGGCTCACCACCGATCCGCTGCGCACTTCGGCGAGGACCTTGCGGGTGATGGCGTCGGCGCCGGGGCGGGTGTAGTCGAGCGAGTCGACGTCGTACGACAGCACGTGCGGGTAGCCCGCGGCGCGGGCGAGCCGGGTGACCAGCGGGGAGGCGGTCGGGGATCGGGAGGGGCGGAACCAGGTGCCGATGGATCCGGTGAGCCGCTTCAGGCGTTCGGCGCAGCCGGTGATCTCCTCGCGGGCCTCGGTCTCGCCCATGGCGTTGACGGAGACGTGCCGCTGGGTGTGGTTGCCGAGGTCGTGGCCGCCGTCGAGGATGCGACGGGCGAACGCCGGGTGTTCGTCCAGCCAGGTGCCGACGGCGAGCACCGTGAGCCGGGCGCCGCGCTGTTCGGCCGTGCGGAGCAGGGACTCGGCGAGGCCGGGATCGCCCTGCCCGTGGAAGGTGAGGGCGACCTGGGGGCGGGTGCGCGGGCCGTGGGTGATCTGGGCGGGCTGCCCGGGATAGGCGCGGGGGGCGGGGGCGGTGTGGGCGGTGGCCGCGGGATGGCCGGACGCGGGAGCGGTCGGGACGGACGCGGAGGTCGCGGCGGCGGGCGGGGCGTCCTGGCCGGCTTCGCACCCGGCGGCGAGCGCGCCCCCGGCGACGAGCCCGGCACCCACGCGCAGCACCCCGCGTCGGTTGGTCGTGGTCACCCGCACCATTTAAGGGGCGAGAGGTAAGAAAACCGTCGATTGGCCCGATCTACGGAGGTTTTCGGGTCGCCGCGCCGCCATCGGCACTATCGGCGTTATCGGCGCTATCGGTCGGCGACTCTCATCTCGAACCAGGTGGTCTTTCCCCGGGGCAGGAGGTCGACGCCCCAGCGGTCGGAGAGCTTGTCCACCAGGAACAGGCCCCGGCCGCTGACGTCCATCTCCTGAACCGGCATCAGACAGGGCAGCCCGCGCGAGGGATCCCGGACCTCGACCCGGATCCAGCCGCGACGGCGGCGCATCCGGAGGCCGAAGACCCGGGCCCCGGTGTGCCGTACGGCGTTGCCGACGAGTTCGGAAACGAGTAAGACCGCGTCCTCGGTCATCTTGGGGGTCAGCCCCCAATGACGCAGCACGACGACCTGGGCCAGTCGGCGCGCGGTGGCCGCGGACTCCGGGCGGGACGGCAGCGGCACCTCCGCCTCCGTCGGGTTTCCGAACAGTTCGAGTGCCTTGAGCGCCCGTTCGTCCTCGACCGCGGGCGACCAGCGCGCCGCGGCCGCACGGCTGTGTCCCCGCGGCTGTTCGATGCCCTCCAGCCCCGCCATGCCCCCCATGATGGCCGTCCGGAGCGGTCTCCGTGGCCGTTCCGGGGGAATGCGCCCCCCGCACGCCCCCTTCACGCTCCTGCCGATCGGCATATGCCGCCAGCATGCCAGGGTTCGGAACAGCCCGACCGACCTGCGACGACGGCTCACTTCCGGGCAATGGACAGAGTCCCTCGACGAGGCAGGCTTAAGGTTGCCTTAAGGCTTCCGTAAACCGCCCCATCGAGGGACTCGGATCGGACGGTGCGTCAACAGCACGCCGCCTGCGGGGAGTTGCCCGGGTGACGCTCAGAGGAACTTGGCCTTGCCCGGCCCCTCCTCGACGAAGCTGCGCATGCCCCGCTCACGGTCCTCGGTGGCGAACAGGCCCGCGAACCAGTTCCGCTCGACGGCGAGCCCGGTGTCGATGTCGGTCTCCAGACCGGTGTCGATGGACTCCTTCGCCGCGCGCAGCGCGATCGCAGGTCCCTGGGCGAGCCGCGCGGCCCAGGCGTGCGCCTGCTCGTACACCTCGGCGGCCGGGACGACCCGGTCCACCAGGCCGAGCGCGAGGGCCTCGTCGGCCCTCACCTGGCGGCCCGTGAAGATCAGGTCCTTGGCCTTGGAGGGACCGATCAGCCGGGACAGACGCTGGGTGCCGCCGGCGCCCGGGATGAGACCCAGCAGGATCTCGGGCTGGCCCAGCTTGGCGTTCTCGGCGGCGATGCGATAGTCCGCGCACAGGGCCAGTTCGCAGCCGCCGCCGAGCGCGTACCCGGTGACGGCCGCGACGACGGGCTTGGGGATACGGGCCACGGCGGTGAAGGAGTCCTGCAGGGCGCGGGCGCGCAGGACCATCGCGGTGTGGTCCATGGCCTGCATCTCCTTGATGTCCGCGCCCGCCGCGAACACCCGCTCGCCGCCGTAGATCACCACAGCGCGCACGTCCTCGCGGCGCGTGGCCTCCTCGGCGAGTTCCTTCAGCCGGTCCTGCGTGGCGACGTCCAGCGCGTTCATCGGAGGGCGGTCGAGACGCAGGGTTCCGACGCCTTCGGCGACTTCGAGATTCACGGTCATGGGGTGCAGGTTAACGGGGACTAACGGGAGCGGGCCCGGTGCGGTCGGTCACATTCGGCCGGGGGTCTGGGGGTTGCCCCCGGCAGGCACAGCACGGGGACCAACGGGAGCAGGCCCGGTGCGCGGGAGGTCTGGGGGGTTCCCCCCGGAAAATACAGCCTCACGCGCACCGGGCCCGTTCGTCGGCCGGAGCTCACTTCTTCCAGTCGGCCCAGGACATGTTCCAGCCGTTGAGCCCGTTGGCCGGGTCCACGGTGCGGTCGTGGGAGTGCTTGACGACCACCACGTCGCCGATGATCGAGTGGTTGAAGAACCAGGCGGCCGGGACACCGCTGTCGTGGCCGCCGCGCACGTCGCGCAGACCGACGCAGCCATGGCTGGCGTTGTAGTTGCCGAAGGCGCCGCCGCCCCAGTAGTTGCCGTGGATGAAGGTGCCGGAGTTGGTGAGGCGGATGGCGTGCGGGACGTCCTTGATGTCGTACTCGCCGCCGTAGCCGACGGTCTCGCCGTTCATGCGGGTCACGGTGAGCTTCTCACTCATGACCATCTGGCCGTTCCAGGTGTCGTAGCCGGGCTTGCCGGTGGTGACCGGGATGGTCTTGATGACCTTGCCGTCCTGGGTGACCTTCATCGTGTGCTTCTTGGCGTCGACGTAGGAGACCTGGTTGCGGCCGATGGTGAACTTCACCGTCTTGCGCTGCTTGCCGTACACGCCGTCGCGGCCCTCGACGCCGTCGAGGTTGAGGTCGACGGTGACCTTCGTGCCGTCCTTCCAGTACTTCTCGGGGCGGAAGTCCAGGCGGTCGTTGCCGAACCAGTGGCCCTCGACGTCGACGGCCGGCTCGGTCTTGATACTGACGGCCTTCTCGACGTCCTCGGGGTGGGTGATGCCCCGGGTGAAGCGTATGGAGAACGGCATGCCGACGCCGACGGTGGAGCCGTCCTCGGGGGTGAAGTAGCCGACGAAGGTGTTCTTGGGGGTCAGCGTGGTGAAGCTGGAGTCCTCGGCGGCCTCACGGCCCTCGGAGTCCTTGGCGACCGCGTGCACGGTGTACTTGGTGCCGGCGGCCAGGTGGGTCGACGGCGTCCAGGAGGCACCGCCGCCGGACATGGCGCCGTCGACCGTCGCACCCTTGGCGTCCTTGACGGTGACCTCGGTCAGCTTGCCCTTGGTGACGTTCACCTTCAGGGCACCGCTGGTGTCGACGCCCGTGGCACCGGACTTGGGCGAGATGCTGACGGCGGCCGTCGACTGCTTGCCCTGCTGCGTATCCGAGCCCTTGGCCTTTCCGTCCCCGGACCCGGACCCCGAGTCACCGCCCCCGCCGCACGCGGTGAGCGACAGCAACAGGGCGCCGGCTATGAGCCCCAGCCCCTTGCGGCCCCTCCCCCGGCCCCCCGCCGACGCCACCCCCGATATCGGCCGCACGTTCAAGTCGCTCTCCCCTCGCCGGACCAGGTCAGGCCCGCTCCCCACCACATTTGGTGTGCGCATGGTAACCGCAGGGTTTTGAGCAAGGTGTCAGGCGAAGGTCACCGTTCCGTCGCAACTTCAACTGGCCACCGGCACCGGCAACCCCGCCCCACACCGGGTCACTTGAGCGCACTGCCCGCTTTCCACTCCTTCCACGCCATGTTCCACCCTCCGAGCCCGTTGTCGGGAGAGACCGTTTTGTCCTTGCTGTTGACGACCTCGACCACGTCTCCGATCAGGCTGCGGTCGAAGAACCAGCCCGCCGGAGTGTCCGAGCTGCCGCCCTTGACGTCCCTCAGGCCCACGCAGCCATGGCTGACGTTGACGTGCCCGGGGGAGTCCGGGGACCAGTAGTTGCCGTGCAGGAAGGTGCCGGAGTCGGTGAGTCTCATGGCGTGCGGGACGTCGGGGATGTCGTACTCGCCGCCGAAGCCGACCGTCTGGCTGTTCATGCGGGTGACCTCGAGCATCTCCATCACCACCATCTTCCCGTTGTAGGTGGGGTGCTTCGGGGCACCCGCGGTGATCGGCACGGTGGTCAGCAGCCGGCCGTCGCGCCGCACCTCCATCATGTGCCGGGCCGCGTCGACCAGGGAGACCTGGCTGCGGCCGACGGTGAAGGTGAACGTCTTGGCCTGCAGTCCGTAGACGCCGGGCGCGCCCGCGACGTCCCTGAGGCCGAGGTCGACGGTGACCTCGGTGCCGGGCTTCCAGTAGCGCTCGGGGCGGAAGTCCAGGCGGTTGTTGCCGAACCAGTGCGGGCGGATCTCCACGGGTGGTTTCGCGGTGACCCGTACGGCGCGTTCGACGGCGGCGCGGTTCACGATCTCCCGGTTGAAGGAGAGGGAGACGATCATTCCGGTGCCGACGGTGGAACGGTTCTCTGGGGTGACGTAGCCGATGAACCGCTCCTCGGGGACGTAGGTGGTGAAGGTGGTGTGCCGGGCCGAGCGGCGGCCGTGGGCGTCCAGCGCGACCGCGTCGACGGTGTACTTGGCGGCCAGTGCCAGCCGTTTGTCGTCCGGTTCCCACGTCAGCCCGTCGGTGCTGATGTGCCCGGGAACCGGGGAGTCCTGGGCGTCCTGGGATCTGACGACGCTCACCTTCTCCAGGCGGCCGGCGGGCACCCGCACCCGCAGCCGCGCCCCCGGGCGGATGTCCTTGCCGCCGTCGTCCGGGGTGACCCGGATGACGTCCTGGGGGGAAGGGGGTTTGCCCAGGACCCGGTCGATGTCCAGTCCGCCGGAACCGCCCGAGGTGCAGCCGGCCAGCAGTGCCGCCCATGTCAGTGCCGCGGCCAACGCGGCGCCCGCGCGCCGTGCGCGTCCTTGTACGTGCCTCACGGGAAGCTCAACGACCGTGCCCGCCCCGGGGAAACGTGAGTGCGACGCCCGGGCTGGGCAGAACAGTGGGGAGGACGACGCGAAGGGGAGCCGACGCGCCCGTGTCAGGGGGGTGTCTTCTGGATCAGGTCGCCCGAAAGGAGCAGAGCTGGTCGGCCTGCCCGAGCGGGGGCTGGTGCGTGCAGCCGCACGGCGGAGGAGGGAGTCGACGCGGGGCGTCGGCGACCGACGGCTACGCCGCGGATGTGCGTGCCGGCCCCCGCGACGCCGGCAGGATCCGGAAGAAACCCCCCTGGCCGTCGGGGCGCAGCCGTACCGCGCGGCCGAGCGTGCCGAAGGGCACCCTCGGCCGTTCGGCACGGCCGGCCGCGCCCCGGGGCAAGCCACCGAAAGAGGGGCCGAGAGGTGACGAGCGCAGCCGAGCAGCGGGCACTGGCCGAGGGGCGGGCCGCCGAGAGCGGGCACCCGGCCACCGTGGTGAGCGGCGCCCGCCGCGCCATGCCGCCGGCCCCGTCCGTGTGGCCGGGGGCGCCGACTCCGCTGGGGGCCCGGTTCCGGGTCGGCCCGGACGGGGTCGCGGGCACCAACTTCGCGTTGTGGGCGGCCGGGGCGGAGGGGGTCCGGCTGTGCCTTTTCGACGAGCGGGGCCGGGAGACGCAGGTCCCGCTGACCGAACTGACGCACGAGATCTGGCACGGATTCGTGCCGGGCGTGATGCCCGGGCAGCGCTACGGCTACCGCGTGGACGGCCGCTGGGACCCGTGGACCGGCGCCCGCTGGAACCCGGCCAAACTGCTGCTCGACCCGTACGCCCGGGCGGTGGACGGGGAGTTCGGCCTGCCTCCCGAGGTGTACGGGCACGTCCGGGACTGGCCGGAACAGCACGTCGCCGACACCGTGCGTGACGACCGGGACTCGGCGCCGTACGTCCCCAAGGGCGTCGTCGTCGACGATGACGACGACTGGGAGGACGACCGCCGCCCCAAGACGCCCTGGGCGGACTCGGTGATCTACGAGCTGCACGTGCGCGGCTTCACCAAGCTGCACCCCGGCATCCCGGAGGACCTGCGCGGCACGTACGCCGGCCTGGCGCACCCGGCGGCGATAGAGCACCTGGTGCAGCTGGGCGTCACGGCAGTGGAACTGCTCCCCGTCCACCAGTTCGCCCACGAGGACCACCTGCTGCGTCGCGGCCTGAGGAACTACTGGGGCTACAACTCCATCGGCTACTTCGCCCCGCACGCGGCCTACGCGGCCTCCGGGACGACGGGCGGGCAGGTCGGCGAGTTCAAGCGGATGGTCCGCGCGCTGCACGCGGCCGGCATCGAGGTCATCCTCGACGTGGTCTACAACCACACGGCGGAGGCGGGCGAGCTGGGGCCGACCCTCTCCCTGAAGGGCATCGACAACCGCGGCTACTACCGCCTCCAGAACGACGCCCGCCGCTACGCCGACTACACCGGCTGCGGCAACACCCTGCACGTCGTCCAGCCCCAGGTGCTGCGCCTGATCACGGACTCGCTGCGCTACTGGGTGACCGAAATGGGCGTGGACGGCTTCCGCTTCGACCTGGCGGCCGCGCTCGCCCGCTCGATGCACGACGTCGACATGCTGTCCCCCTTCCTCGCGGTCATCGCCCAGGACCCGGTGCTGCGCCGGGTGAAGCTGATCGCCGAACCGTGGGACATCGGCTCGGGCGGCTACCAGGTGGGCGCCTTCCCACCGCTGTGGACGGAGTGGAACGACCGCTACCGCGATGCCGTACGCGACTTCTGGCGCCGCGCGCTGCCCGACGTGCGGGAGATGGGCTACCGCCTGTCCGGCTCCAGCGACCTGTACGCCTGGGGCGGCCGCCGCCCCTACGCCTCCGTCAACTTCGTCACCGCGCACGACGGTTTCACCCTGCGCGACCTGGTGACGTACGGGACCAAGCACAACGAGGCCAACGGCGAGAACAACCGGGACGGCACGAACGACAACCGCTCCTGGAACTGCGGGGTGGAGGGCGAGAGCGACGACGAGCGGGTACGGGCCCTGCGGCGCAGGCAGCTCAGGAACCTGCTGACGACCCTGCTGCTGTCCACCGGCGTGCCCATGCTGGTCGCCGGCGACGAACTCGGCCGCACCCAGCGGGGCAACAACAACGCCTACTGCCAGGACAACGAGATCGGCTGGCTGGACTGGTCCCTGCTGGACGACCCGGCCTGGCGCCCCCTGTTCGACCTGACCTCCCGGCTGATCGCCCTGCGCCACCGGCACCCGGTGCTGCGCCGGCGCGCCTTCTTCTCCGGCCGCGCCCACTCGGCGGACGGACTGCGGGACCTGGCCTGGTTCACCTCCCGGGGCGCGGAGATGACCGAGGGAGACTGGTACGCACCCGCCGCCACGCTTGGCATGTATCTGTCCGGACGGGACATCCCGGGCCGGGACGAGCGGGGCGCGCCCATCCTGGACGACAGCTTCCTCGCCGTGCTGCACGCGGGCGACCGCCCGGTGCGCTTCGTCCTGCCGGGGCCGCCCTGGGCGGAGCGCTACGAGGTCGTGGTCGACACCTCCCGCGAGGACCAGGCCGGGGCGCCGGGTACGGTCCACCCGGCGGGTACGCAGATCACGGTTCCGGGGCGGGCCGTGCTGCTGCTGCGGGTCGGCTGACCCTGTGTGACATCTGTGCGTGACGCGGATCACGCTCGCCGAGTGCAGCGCGGGCGGGAGCCCAGGGCCTTTCCCCTTGTGTAGACAGCCGGCGAGGACGGGGACCGTGGGGATGGAGCAGGCTCGGGCCGGTGAGTACGACGCGTTCGTGGCGGCCCGCTGGTCGGTGTTGTTCCATCTGGCCCGTCTGCTCACCGGAGGGGATCGGCATCGGGCCGAGGACCTGTTGCAGGAGTCCTTGGTCAAGCTGTGGTTCGTCTGGCCCAAGGTCGCCGACGAGGCGCCGGAGCCGTATGTGCGCAAGGTGCTGGCCCGGGCCGCGGCCCGCTCGGCCCGCCGGCGCTGGTGGGGCGAGCGGCCCGTAGAGGAGCTGCCCGAGGTGGCGGCGGCCGGCGACATGTCCGCGGCCGTCGCGGAGCGCTCCCGGCTGGAGACGGCGCTCGCGCAACTGAGCCCGCAGCAGCGGGCCGCCGTCGTGCTGCGCTACTACCAGGACCTGCCGGACCGGCAGGTCGCGGAGATCCTCGGCTGCCCGGTGGGCACGGCCCGGTCCCATGCCGCGCGCGGGGTGGCCCGGCTGCGCCGGCTCCTGGCCGACGTCATCGAGCCGGTGAGGTGAGGAAAGAAGCCATGGATCACTTCGAGCGGCAGCTGACGCAGCTGATGCACACCGCCCAGGAGCACAGCCCCTTCGAGACCGGGCACCGGGAGCGGCTGTACGCGGGCGTGCGCACCCGGCGCCGGGTGCGGGCGGCGCGCCGGGCCGCCGGTTCCGTCCTGGCGGTCGCCGGGCTCGGCCTCGGACTGTTCCTGTGGCCGCACACACCGGGCACCGACCAGCCGAGCGCGCCCCACCCGCGGCCCGCCGTCAGCCCGGCGCCGACCCCGACCGTGCCGCCCTCCCCGGACGACTCGCCGAGCCCGCCGCCCAGTTCGTCGGCGACGCGGTCGCCGAACCCGGGCGGGACCACGGAGACCTCCGTACCCCCCGGGACGTCGGGGAGTTCCGACCCTGCCTCCGGCGCACCGCCCACCGGCACGGCCACGGCCACCGCCACCGCCCCCTCCCGGGGCACGGCCACCTCGCCACCGCCGCCCACGGACTCCGAGAGCCCGCCGGCCGATCCGTCGTACACCCCGTCCTCGGCAGCCGATCCGACCGGATAGCGGACCGCCCTCCCCCTCTCCCCCCGGCACGTCATCGCCGCGCCTTCCTTCAGTGCGCCTCACGCACGAGAACACAAGGGACTTACGTGATGAATCTCCGCCCGGGTCGTACGACACCGGCCAGGTCGCCCCTGCCGAGGCGCGTGCCCCTGACCACCCACCACGGGGAACCCGTCCTGGACGTGGCCGTACCGGTGTTCAACGAGGAGACGGACCTGGAGCCGAACGTCCGGCGGCTGCACGCGCACCTGCGGGACACCTTCCCCTACCCGTTCCGGATCACCGTCGCCGACAACGCCAGCACCGACCGCACCCCGCGCATCGCCGCCGGGCTCACGGACGAGCTGGCCGAGGTGGAGTGGCTGCGGCTGGCCGAGAAGGGGCGCGGGCGGGCGCTGCGCGCTGCCTGGTCCGGCTCGCGGGCGCCCGTGCTGGCCTACACCGACGTGGACCTGTCCACCGGGCTCGCGGCGCTGCTGCCGCTCGTCGCGCCGCTGATATCGGGCCACTCCGACCTGGCCATCGGCACCCGCCTCGCCCCCGGCGCCCGGGTGGTGCGCGGCCCGAAGCGGGAGGTCGTCTCCCGCTGCTACAACGTCCTGCTGCGCTGCACACTCGCCGTCGGCTTCTCCGACGCGCAGTGCGGGTTCAAGGCGGTGCGGCGCGATGTCGCCGAACGGCTGCTGCCGCTGGTGCGGGACGGGGAGTGGTTCTTCGACACCGAGTTGCTGGTGCGCGCCGAGCGGGCGGGGCTGCGGATCCACGAGGTGCCCGTGGACTGGGTGGACGACCCCGACAGCCGGGTCGACATCCTCGCCACCGCGCTGGCCGACCTGCGCGGGATCGCCCGGATGCGCCGGGAACTGGCCCGCCGCCGTACCGGATCGGCCGCCTGGTGAGCGCGACCCTGAACCGCATACCGGCACCCGCCCCCGCGGGCGCGCCCGGCCCCCATGAGCGCCTGCGTGCCGCCGCCCGCCGTCACGGCCCGGTCCTCGCCTTCTACGGCGCCCTGAAGCTCGCGGGCTTCTGCTCCTTCATGTATCTGCTGCACTCGGCAGGGGACTTCCGCACCAAGCAGCCCCGCTTCGGTGGCGGAGCGCACGCGTGGGACGTGCTGGCCACCTGGGACGGCTGGTGGTATCAGCAGATCGCGCTGCACGGCTACGACCCGAAACTCGTCCACATCCCCGGCGCCACCGGCCTGATCACCCTGGAGGGCAACTCGGCGGCCTTCTTCCCGCTCTACCCGGCGCTGATGCGGATGACATCGGAGGTGACCGGCCTCGGCCCGTACGGGGCCGGGCTGCTGGTCTCGATCACCGCCTCCTTCGTGGCCGCCCTCGGGATCCACGCCGTCGCCGACCGGTTCGGCGGCCGGCGTGCCGGTCTCGCCGCGGCCGGGCTGTGGGCGGTGTGGCCCGGCTCCGGGGTGGAGTGGGCGGTCTACTCCGACTCCCTCTACGTCGCCCTCGCCGCCTGGGTCTGCTACGCCGTCATGACCCGCCGCTGGCTCACGGCCGGGGTCCTCACCTTCGCGGCCGGTCTCAACCGCCCCACGGCCGCGGCGCTGATCGCCGCGCTCGGCGTGGCCGCGCTGTGCGCGCTGCGCGACCGCCGCGACGGCGTCCTGCGCCCGCTGCTCGCCCTGGCCCTGGCCCCGCTGGGCCTGCTCGGCTACCTGGGCTGGGTGGGCCACCGGATGGGCGACTACGGTGGCTACTTCACGCTCCAGTCGGGCGCGTGGGCGCACAGCTTCGACTACGGCGAGCAGACCCTCGACGTGCTGACGTCCGTACCGGTGGGCCACTTCACGTACCTGTCGGCGTTCCCCTTCGCGGACGTCATCGGCGTCGGGGTCGTCCTGCTGGCCTTCGCCCTCGTCCCGCTGCTGCTGCGGCTGCGGCCACCGGCGGTGCTGGTCGTCCACACCGTGCTGACCCTCGTCCTGGTCCTCGGCAGCCAGCAGATCTTCGCCAACGTCTCGCGCTACCTGCTCCCTTGTTTCCCGCTGTTCATCCCCCTGGCCGTCGCGATGCGCCGGCTCAGTCCGCGCGTGCTGTGCACGGTCCTCGGCATCGCCGCCCTGGCCTCCGGCTCGTACGCGGGGTACGCGCTGTTCGAACTCGGGGTGCCGTAAGGGCCGGCGACGTGAGTACGGCCGTCCCGAGAGGGCGTTCCGTGCCCGACTACGGGCGCTGGATCGTCCCGTCCGCCGTGATGTGGGCGGCGTGCGAACCGAAGTCCTCCTCCGCCACGCTGGAGACGAGGTCGATCGCCTCGCCGCCCGGCTCCGGCGTGCCGGGCTCCACCATCTGGGTCGGGCGCAGACGCCCGGACACGTAGCTGCCGTCGGCGCGGAGGGTGACTTGCAGCACGCCGCCGGTCGAGAGTGTGCCGCCGAGGCCGAGCACCTTGTAGGCGCCGAAGTTGCCCAGGCTGTAGGCGATCAGCCGGTCCTTGTAGAACTCCATTCCCCGTATCACGTGCGGGCCGCTGCCCACGACCAGGTCGGCGCCGGCGTCGATCACCGCACGGCTGAAGCGGTAGCTGTCGCCGCGGTTCTCGCCGAGGAAGTACTCGGTGCCGGGTTCCACATGGGTGCGGTCCGAGCCCTCCGCGCCGGCGTGCATCGTGACGACCACGATGTCCGCCATCGTTGCGGCGCGGGCGGTGAGTCGTTTTGCGGCGGGGATGTCCGTGAGGTCGTTCGCCCCTCGGTCGGGAGCGAACCCGATCAGGGCGACCCGGATGCCGTGTACCCGCTGGATGGTGATCTGGCCCAGGCGGCCGGTGAACGGCAGGCCCACGGAGCGCAGGGCGGCGAACGTCTCGCGCCGCCCCTGCGCCCCGAAGTCGTCGACGTGATTGTTCGCCACGTTCATGACCGTGAACCCGGCCTTCTTGAACCAGCGGCCGTAGGACGGCGGGGCGCGGAACGCGAAGCAGTTCGGGCTGTCGTTGTCCTCGCACTTGCTGGAGCCGCCGGTGGTGAGTGTGCCCTCCAGGTTCCCGAGCACCACGTCGCCGGTGAGCAGGTCGTCGACAGAGTCGAAGAATGAGGCGCCGCCATCCGGCGGCAGGTCGTCCGGCAGCGAGCCCATCACGATGTCCCCCACGGCAGCGATCCGCACGTCGCCTGCGGGACGCGGCGCCGCCGGTGCACCGGACGCCGTGATCCCGGTCGTCCGTTGAGGGGCCTGGGCGGAGCCGATGGAGGCCGCGCCCTCGGAGCCGACACGGAACACGAACGCCGCAACGACCACCACACCGGTCCCGACCAGGCCGAGGGCGAACAGGCGGTGACGGCGCACCGCCTTCTGCCGCTCGCGCCGCTGCTGAGGACACTGTCCGCTGGACCTGATCATCGGCTCATGCTACGAAGCAGGCACCCATCCTTCACGCAGGGTCATCCACCGGCGTGTTCCCGACGCCTCGCATTCCCCTGCGCGCGGTACCCGCAGCCGGAAGACGCGGCAGCTGTCTTTCCCGTCCCGGCGTCGTAGCCGGCCGTCGAGACCTTCTTCATGATCGCGGAACTGGACGGAACGCCGTCACCGTTCGGCCCGCCCGCCCGGCCACACCAGGACTCCCGGTCCAGCCCCTCGAACACGCTGGTCGTAGGACCACCGACCGACCGGGGTCCGGCCAAAACTCGGTGGGCGTTGTCAGTGCGGATCCGTAGGCTCGCGATGATGGCCACGACACGTGCAACCACCCAGGACCGCTCCGCCGTACGCACCCTGCTGCGGCTGTGGCCGTACGTCCGCCCCGTGCGGGCCCGCCTGTTCACGGCCGCGTTCGTCGCGGTCGTCGCCTCCTGTACGGGACTGGTGATCCCGCTCGTCCTGAAGTGGATGGTCGACGGGCCGGTCGCCCACCGGGATTCGGCCGGGGTCTGGCTCGGAGCGCTGTACCTGCTGCTGCTCGGCATCGCCGAGGCGGTCCTGTTCGGCATACGGCGCTGGCTGGTGGCCCGGCCCCTGTCGCACGTCGAGGCGCAGATGCGAGCGGGGCTCTACCGCCGGCTGCAACGGCTGCCGGTGGCCTTCCACGACCGGTGGGCGTCCGGCCAGTTGCTCTCCCGGGGCACCACCGACCTGATGCTGCTGCGCATGTTCCTCGCCTTCCCGCTGACCTTCCTGATGGTCAACGGGGTGACGATCCTCGTCGGTGTGGTGATCATGCTGATGCAGGACTGGGTGCTCGGCCTGGTCATCCTCGGGCCGGCCGTCCCGGTGATGTGGACCTGCGTGGTCTTCGAGCGGCGTTACGCCGAGGTGGCGCGGCGTGCGCAGGACCAGGTCGGGGACCTGACGACGGTGGTCGAGGAGAGCGTGCTCGGCATCCGCATCATCAAGGGCTTCGGCCGGCACCGCAGCCAGGCACACGCGTTCCGGGAGCTGTCGGGCACGCTGCGCGGCACGGAGCTGCGCAAGGCGCGGCTGCTGGCGGCGATCTGGGGCGTCATCGTGACGCTGCCCGAGGTGGCGATCGGGGCGGCGCTGGTGCTGGGCGCCCTGCGGGTGGCCGACGGCGCCCTGTCGACGGGCACGCTGGTCGCCTTCCTGAGCACGGCGCTCGCACTGCGGTGGCCCGTCGACTCCATCGGCTTCCTGCTGGCGATGAGCCAGGAGGCGGCCACGGCCACGGAGCGGTACTTCGAGGTGATGGACGAGGATCCGGAGAGTACCGACGTGAGCGCGGACTCCGCCGGCCCCGAACGGGTGCCCGGACTCCGGTTCGAGAACGTCCGATTCCGGTACCCCGACGCCCCACCCGGCTCCCCGCCCCTCCTCGACCGCATCGACCTCCACATCCGCCCCGGCGAGTCCATGGCCCTCGTCGGAGCCACCGGCAGCGGGAAGACGACCCTCACCGCCCTCGTCCCCCGCCTCCACGAGGTCACCTCCGGTCACATCACCCTGGACGGAGTGGACATCACCGCGATGTCCCGGGAGGAGCTCCGCACCAAGGTCGCCGTCGCCTTCGAGGAACCCACCCTGTTCTCGGCCGGCGTCGGCGAGAACGTGCTCATGGGGGCGGCGGACGACGCCGGCGAAGCGGACCTCGACCGGGCCCTTGCCGTGGCGCAGGCCGAGTTCGCGCACACGCTCCCGCAGGGCACCGGCACCCAGGTCGGCGAGCAGGGCCTGAGCCTGTCCGGCGGCCAGCGTCAACGCCTCGCGCTGGCCCGCGCGGTCGTCGGCCGGCCGCGGTTCCTCGTGCTGGACGACCCGCTGTCCGCTCTGGACGTACACACGGAGGCCGCCGTGGAGGCCGCGCTGCGGCAGGTCCTCGCGGACACCACCGCGCTGATCGTGGCCCACCGCCCGTCCACGGTGCTGCTCGCCGACCGGGTCGCCCTGCTCTCGGGCGGCCGGATCACCGCCGTCGGCACCCACCAGGAACTGCTGCGCACCAACGCCGAGTACGCACACCTGATGTCCGGCGAACCCGGCGAACACCGCGACCACGAGGACGAGCGATGACCACGACGACGACCGCCGCCCCGGCCACGGACGACGATCGGCTCTCCCGCCCCCAGGACTCCGGCGACCCCTTCGACCGCGACGTCCTGCCCACCCCGCCCGGCGCCACCGCGTCCCTGCTGCGCTCGCTGCTCGCGCCCATGAAGGCCCGGGTCGCCCTCACCACGCTCCTCCTGCTGTTCCAGCAGGCGGCGGTGCAGGCGACCCCGCTGCTGGTGGCCTACGCCATCGACAACGCGGTACCCGCGTTCCGGGACCACGACCACGGGCCGCTGGTCGCGGTCGCCGTGGGCTATCTGCTGTGCGCGCTGCTCTCCGGCGGGCTGCAGTTCGCGTTCATCGAGGCCTCCGCCCGGGTGAGCCAGGACGTGCTGCTGGACCTGCGCGGCCGCATCTTCCGGCACGCGCAGGCGCTGAGCGTCGACTTCCACGAGCGCTACACCTCCGGCCGGCTGATCTCCCGCTCCACGACGGACGTCGAGTCGCTGCGCGAGCTCCTCAACGAGGGGCTGCAGGAACTGGTGACCGTCGTGCTGTCCTTCGTCTACATCTCGGCGATGCTGCTGTGGCTGGATCTCGGCCTCGGCGTGGTGGCGGTGGCCTCCTTCGTGCCGTTGTACCTGCTCGTCCGGGTGTACCAGCGGCGCGCGGGACGGGTGTACCGCGCGCGGTCAACGGCGATCGCGGCGGTGATCGTGAAGTTCGTGGAGACGATGAACGGCATCCGGCCGGTGCGCGCGTTCCGCCGGGAGGCCGCGAACGACGCCGAGTTCGCCGTGCTCAACGGGCGGCACGAACGGACGAACGGTGACGCGATGCTGGAGATGGCACGGTACGTCGTCGGATCCCGGCTGGTGGCCAACACGGCGGTCGCGGGGATCGTGCTGTGGGGCGCCTCCCGGGTGGCGTCCGGCTCGCTCGCCCTGGGTGTGCTGGCGGCGGCGGTGCTGTATCTGCGGCGGCTGTACGACCCGATCGACCGGCTCGGCATGTTCCTGAACTCCTACCAGTCGGCGGCCGCCTCCCTGGAGAAGATCGCCGGGTTGCTGGCGCAGACGCCGTCCGTGCCGGAGCCGGCGGCTCCCGGCGAACTCCCGCCGTCGAAGAGCGGGTTCCCGGGCCGCGAGGTCGTCTTCGACGCAGTCCGCTTCGCCTACCGCACCGGCGGCGAGGTGCTGCCCCGCTTCGACCTGACGCTTCCGGCCGGGCAGACCGTCGCCGTGGTCGGCTCCACGGGCGCGGGCAAGTCGACCCTGGCCAAGCTGCTGGCCCGCTTCTACGACCCCTCCGACGGGCGCGTGCTGCTGGACGGCGTGGACCTGCGCGAGCTGGCGATGCCCGAACTGCGGCGCGGGGTGGTCATGGTGACGCAGGAGGCGTTCCTGTTCTCGGGCACGGTCGCGGACAACATCGCGATCGGCCGGCCCGACGCCACCCGCGAGGAGATCGAGCGGGCCGCGAAGGCCATCGGCGCGCACGAGTTCATCAGCGCGCTGCCCGACGGGTACGACACCGACGTACGCAAGCGCGGCGGCCGTATCTCGGCCGGGCAGCGTCAACTGGTCGCGTTCGCACGCGCGTTGCTGGCCGACCCAGCGGTGCTGATCCTGGACGAGGCGACCAGCTCCCTGGACATCCCCGGGGAACGGGCCGTTCAGCAGGCGATGTCGACGGTGCTGCGGGGCCGTACCGCCGTGGTGATCGCCCACCGGCTGTCCACCGTGGAGATCGCCGACCGGGTGCTGGTCATGGAGCACGGCCGGATCGTCGAGGACGGCCGCCCGGACGAACTCCTCGCGGGCACGGGCAGGTTCGCGGATCTGCACCGGGCGTGGCGGGACAGTCTGGCCTAGGAACCGAAGGGACGGGGGCAACGGTGATCGACGCGTACGAGGACCCGGGCACGCCCGACACACGCGGAGGATGGCACTACCTGTGGTGGCTGGTGCTGCGCCAGCCGGTCCGGTCGCTGGCCGGCGCGCTGCTGGGCAGCGTGTGGCTGGTGCTGATGGCCGCGCAGCCGTACATGATGGCCCGGGCGGTGGACGACGGGCTGGTACCGGGACGGCTGGGCGTGCTGACCCGGTGGACCGTGACGATGTTCGTGGTCGGGGCCGTCACCGCCTGGCTGAGCATCCTGCGGCACCGCACGATGACCCGGGTGCGCATGGACGCCAACTTCCGCACGGTCAAACTGGTGGTGGCGCACGCGGCCCGGCTGGGGGCCGTGCTGTCCCGGCGGGCCGGGGCCGGGGAGGTCGTCACGATCGGGGTCGGTGACGTGCAGACCCTCGCCCAGGCGTTGACCGTGGTGGGCCCCGGGGTCGGCTCGATCGCGGTGTACGTGGTGGTGGCCGCGCTGCTGCTGTCCGTCTCCGCACCGCTCGCCGCCGTGGTGCTGCTCGGGGTGCCGGTGATCGCGCTGCTCACCGGACCGCTGACGCTGCGGCTGCAGGGTGCCGAGAGCGAGTACCGGGAGCGGCAGGGCGTGCTGGCGGCCCGCATCGGGGACCTCGCGGGCGGGCTGCGCGTCCTCAACGGCCTCGGCGGCAAGGGGCTGTTCGCCGACGCCTTCCGCACGGACTCGCAGCGGCTGCGCGAGCAGGGCTACCGGGTGGGCGCGGTGGCCAGCTGGGTGCAGGCGCTCGGGGTGGGCCTGCCCACGCTGTTCCTGGCCGTGGTGACCTGGCTCGCGGCCCGGCTGGCGGCCCAGGGCGCCATCAGCGTGGGTGAGCTGGTGTCGGTGTACGGCTATGTGGCGGTGCTGATCGGGCCGGTGGCGTTCGTCGTGCAGATGGCCTACGAGCTGAACCGCGGGGTGGTGGCCGCCCGCCGGGTCGTGCGGCTGCTGCGCCTGGAGCCCGAGCCGGACGAGGGCACGCTGGCCGCCCCGGACGGCCCTGCCGAGCTGCACGACCCGGCGTCCGGGGTGCGGGTGGCGCCCGGCGGCCTTGTCGCGCTGGCCGCCGGCCGTCCCGCCGAGGCCGCCGCCGTGGTCGACCGCCTGGGCCGGTACGGGCCCACCGACGCCACCTGGGGCGGGGTACGGCTCGACGCGGTCCCGCTGCCCGACGTACGGGCCCGGATCCTGGTCGCGGACAACGAGGCGGACCTGTTCGCCGGGCCGCTGAGGGAGGTCGTGGCCGCCGAGCACCGGGCCGACGAGGCCGCGCTGCGCCGTGCGGTGTACGCGGCCGCAGCCGAGGACGTCGTGCGCGGGCTGCCGGACGGGATGGACTCGGCCGTGGCCGGGCAGGGCCGCAGCCTCTCCGGCGGGCAGCGGCAGCGGATCCGGCTGGTGCGGGCGCTGCTGGCCGACCCGGAGGTGCTGCTCGCGGTCGAGCCGACCTCGGCGCTGGACGCGCACACGGAGGCCACGGTCGCCGAGCGGCTGCGGGCGGCGCGGCAGGGCCGTACGACGCTGGTGACGAGCACCTCCCCGCTGGTGCTGGACCGCGCGGACACAGTGCTGTTCCTGGTCGACGGCAAGGTGGCGGCGAGCGGCCCGCACCGGCGGCTGCTGGCGCGGGAGCCGGGTTACCGGGCCCTGGTGGCGCGAGACACCGAAGACGCTGTGGACGCTGTGGACGCCGAGGAGGCCGTACGGTGACGACGGACAGGGGGCTGCTGCCGGTCGCGGACCGGGCCGCGGTGCGGCGGGCGACCGTACGGCTGGTGCGGGCCGACGGGCGGGCGTTCGCCGCCGCGCTGGCGCTCAACGCGCTGTCGGCCGGGGCGGGTCTCGCCGGGCCGTGGCTGGTCGGCCGGATCGTCGACGACGTGCGGGCGGGACACGGGGCCGGGGCGGTGGACCGGCTGGCGCTGTGGATCCTGCTCTGCTCGCTGGCGCAACTCCTGCTGGCGCGCTGGGCGCGCTATGGCGGGCACCGGTTCGGGGAGCGGACGCTGGCCCGGGTGCGCGAGGAGTACGTCGACCGGGTGCTGGCGCTGCCCGCCTCGACGGTCGAGCGGGCCGGCACCGGCGATCTGACCGCGCGCGGCACGGCCGACGTCGGCACCGTCGGCACCACACTGCGGGACGTCGGCCCGGAGCTGCTGGTGTGCACGGTGCAGGCGCTGTTCGTGCTCGGCGCGGTGTTCGCGCTCGATCCGCTGCTGGGCCTGTTCGGGGTGCTGTGCCTCACCCCGATCTGGCTGGCGCTGCGCTGGTATCTGCGCAGGGCCCGGGACGGTTACCTCGCCGAGGGGGCGGCCACCTCGCAGGTCGCCGAGATCGTCGCGGCGACGGCGGCCGGGGCGCGCACGGTCGAGGCCTTCCGGCTCCGGCGGCGGCGGATCGCGGCGAGCCGGGACGCGCTGGAGCGGTCCCGCGGAACCCGCTTCTACACGCTCCGGCTGCGGACCGTGTTCTTCCCCGCGGTCGAGGTCACGTACACCGTCCCCGTGGTGGGGGTGCTGCTGCTCGGCGGGTGGCTGCACGCGCGGGGTGCGGTCGGGGTGGGCGCGGTGGTGGCCGCGGCCCTGTACCTGCGTCAGTTCACCGAACCGTTGGACCAGATCCTGATGCGGGTGGAGCAACTGCAGAGCAGCGGCGCCTCGTTCGCCCGGGTCGAGGGTCTGGCACGGGCACCGAGGGCCGAGGCGGAGGGCAGCTGTCCGGAACCGGCCGACGACCGGATCGACGTGTGCGGGGTGCGGTACGCCTACGAGCGCGGCGGCGAGGTGCTGCGCGGGGTGAACCTGACGGTGCGTCCCGGCGAACGCCTGGCCGTGGTCGGCCCGTCCGGCGCCGGGAAGACGACATTGAGCAGGCTGCTCGCGGGCGTCGACACCCCCGGGACGGGCACGGTGACGGTCGGCGGCGTACCGGTCGCCGCGCTGGAACCGGAACTGCTGCGCCGCCAGGTCGTCCTGGTCACCCAGGAACACCACGTCTTCCTCGGCACGGTCCGTGACAACCTGCTGATCGCCGAACCCACCGCCGCCGACGCCGACTTGTGGGCGGCCCTTGCCGCCGTGGGCGCCGACGACTGGGTCCGGGCCCTCCCGTCCGCCCTCGACACCGCCCTGGGCCCCGACGGTCACCCCACCGACGGCTCGCAGGCCCAGCAACTGGCCCTGGCCCGGGTCGTCCTGGCCAACCCGCACACCCTCATCCTCGACGAGGCCACCGCCCTGCTCGACCCCACCACGGCCCGCCACACCGAACGTGCTCTGGCCGCGGTCCTGGAGGGCCGTACGGTCATCGCCATCGCCCACCGTCTCCACACGGCCCACGACGCGGACCGGGTGGCGGTGATGGAGAACGGCCGGCTGACGGAACTGGGCACGCACGAGGAGCTGGTGGCGGCGGGCGGAGCGTACGCGGCCCTGTGGCGGACCTGGCACGGCGAGGCGTCCGAGGGGGCCTGAGGTCCGCCGTCGGCCCCGCTCCTCGGCGTGTGGTTCTCGCACGCCTGGTCCGGCACATGGACCAGGCGCGTGCCCGTACTCCCTTGGGTTCGAGCGCTGTGCATGCAAGGCCACTCGTGCGGCGCGAACGGGCCACCCACCAACAGTTCGCATACCGAACATGAACAACCGGTCAACGAACGATTTCCGGCCAAATTTGTGACGCGGTCCTGACAGACGCCGTGATCCCCTGCCACTCTTCCCACGGCCGACTCACAGCAACCCCACAGCTTGCGCACGCTCGCGTGAGCCGGCTCCGCACCTGCACGTGGTTCCGCGTAACGCCCTGTTCTGCCCGGACGTCCCAACCCACCGTCCGGTCTCCCCTGGCCGCGCGACCCGCGGTCACGCAGAAGGAGTCAGTGTGAGCAGCACCTCTCGCAGACGCACCTCCCACACAGCACAGCGCTCCACGCCGCACCGCCGCACCGCCACCGTCGCCCTCGCCGGCGTCGCCGCCCTGATCGCCGCCGCCGTGCAGTCGGGCGCCGCCAGCGCCGCACCGGCCGCCAAGCCGCAGGCCGGCAAGGTGAATCCCGCCCACGTGGCCCTCAAGCTCTCGCCCTCGCAGCGCGCCGAGCTGATACGGCACGCGGACGCCGAGAAGGCCGCGACGGCGCGGTCCATAGGCCTCGGGGCCGAGGAGAAGCTGGTCGTCCACGACGTCGTCAAGGACGCGGACGGCACCCTGCACACCCGCTACGAGCGGACGTACGCGGGCCTGCCGGTGCTCGGCGGCGACCTCGTCGTCGACACCGCCAAGTCGGGCGCGGTCAAGAGCGTCATCAAGGCCGGCAACGCCTCGCTGAAGGTCGCCGACCTCACCCCGGCCGTGTCGAAGGCCTCGGCCGAGAAGCAGGCCGTGCAGCGGGCCAAGGCCCTCGGCTCCGCCAAGTCCGCCGCGGACAGCGTGCGCAAGGTGATCTGGGCCGGCTCCGGCAAGCCCGCCCTCGCCTACGAGACCGTCGTCGGCGGCCTGCAGGACGACGGCACCCCGAACCAGCTGCACGTCATCACCGACGCCGACACCGGCAAGAAGCTCTTCGAGTACCAGGGCATCAGGACCGGCATCGGCAACACGCAGTACAGCGGCCAGGTCACGCTCACCACGACCCAGTCGGGGTCGAACTACACCCTGACCGACGGGGCGCGCGGCGGCCACAAGACGTACAACCTGAACCACGGCACCTCGGGCACCGGCACGCTGTTCTCCCAGACCAACGACACCTGGGGCAACGGCACCACGTCCAACGCCGCCACGGCGGGCGCGGACGCCCACTACGGCGCCGCGGTCACCTGGGACTTCTACAAGAACGCCTTCGGCCGCAGCGGCATCAAGAACAACGGCGTCGGCGCCTACTCGCGCGTGCACTACGGCAACTCGTACGTGAACGCCTTCTGGGACGACAGCTGCTTCTGCATGACCTACGGCGACGGTTCCGGCAACGCCGACCCGCTGACCTCCCTCGACGTCGCGGGGCACGAGATGAGCCACGGCGTCACCTCCAACACCGCGGGGCTCGACTACAGCGGTGAGTCCGGCGGCCTGAACGAGGCGACCTCCGACATCATGGGCACGGGCGTGGAGTTCTACGCCAACAACAGCTCGGACGTCGGCGACTACCTCATCGGCGAGAAGATCGACATCAACGGCGACGGCACCCCGCTGCGCTACATGGACAAGCCCAGCAAGGACGGCGCGTCCAAGGACAGCTGGTACTCGGGGCTCGGCGGCCTCGACGTGCACTACTCCTCCGGCCCCGCCAACCACTTCTTCTACCTGCTGAGCGAGGGCAGCGGCGCCAAGGTCATCAACGGCGTCAGCTACAACTCGCCCACCGCGGACGGCCTTCCGGTCACCGGCATCGGCCGCGACAAGGCCCTGCAGATCTGGTATCGGGCGCTGACCACCAAGTGGACGTCCACCACCAACTACGCGGGCGCCCGCACCGGCACCCTCGCGGCGGCCGGCGAGCTGTACGGCACCACCAGCGCCGAGTACAAGGCGGTGCAGGACGCCTGGGCGGCCGTCGCGGTCGGTTCGCGCTCCGGCGGTGGCGGGGGCGGCGGGACGTCGTACGAGAACACCACGCCGGTGTCCATCCCGGACAACGGGCCCGCGGTGACCTCGTCCATCACGGTCTCCGGCAGGAGCGGAAACGCGCCAAGCAACCTTCAGGTGAGCGTGGACATCACGCACACCTGGCGGGGTGACCTGGTGATCGATCTGGTCGGCCCGTCGGGCACCTCGTACCGCCTGAAGAACTTCTCCTCCTCCGACTCGGCGGACAACGTCAAGCAGACCTACACGGTCAACGCTTCCTCCGAATCGGCCAATGGCCCCTGGAAGTTGAAGGTCCAGGACCAGGCCGCGCAGGACGTCGGCACGATCAACAGCTGGAAGCTGACGTTCCCGTAAACCGCACGCCACAGGCTCGGAACCAGGGCGCCGTCGGGGGGTTCGACACCCTCCGGCGGCGCCTGTTCACATGCCTGAAACGTTAACCAGACAGTTGGGTTTCGGCCAACATCACTTCAGGGTCCTGACATGTACGCGCCCCTGATGCCACTCTTCCTTCACCCGCCGCAGCAGCACAGCAACTTCGCAACGCCACACGTTCCGGTCAGTAACCCCACGCTGCCCGGACTCCCCCACAAGAAGGAGCTTCTGTGAGCCCCCTCTACGCGCGTCACAAGCGCACCACGCTGGCCATCGCCACCGCTGTCGCCGCCGGAGCCCTGCTCTCCACCGGCCTCACCACCAGCGCCAGTGCCCAGACCCCGGCCGAGGCCGCCGCCAGGACACCGGCCGCCGCCCCGACCACGCTGTCCGCCGCGGCCCGCACCACCCTGATCCAGCAGGCACAGGCCGACGCGGCCCGGACCGCAGGGCAGATAGGCCTCGGGGCCAAGGAGAAGCTGGTCGTCAAGGACGTCGTCAAGGACGTCGACGGCACCGTCCACACCCGCTACGAGCGCACCTACGCGGGCCTGCCGGTGCTCGGCGGCGACCTGGTCGTCCACACCGCCAAGTCCGGGAAGACCGAGGGCGTCACCAAGGCGACCAAGTCGGCCGTCAAGGTGGCCTCGCTCAAGCCGCAGATCACCGCCGCCACGGCGGAGAAGCAGGCCGTGAGCGCCGCCAGGACCCTGGGCTCCGCCAAGTCCGCCGCGGACGGCGCGCGCAAGGTGATCTGGGCCGGCTCCGGCAAGCCCGTCCTCGCCTACGAGACCGTCGTCGGCGGCCTGCAGGACGACGGCACCCCGAACCAGCTGCACGTCATCACCGACGCCGCCACCGGCAAGAAGCTCTTCGAGTACCAGGGCATCGAGAACGCGACCGGCACCGGCAAGACGCTGTACTCGGGCAGCGTCAGCCTGAACACCACCCTGTCGGGCTCGACCTACCAGCTGTACGACACCGCGCGCGGCGGCCACAAGACGTACAACCTGAAGCACGGAACCTCGGGCACCGGCACCCTGTTCACCGACTCGGACAACGTCTGGGGCACCGGCACCGCCTCCAGCTCGACCACCGACCAGACCGCCGCCGCCGACGCCGCCTACGGCGCGCAGGAGACCTGGGACTTCTACAAGAACACCTTCGGCCGCAGCGGCATCAAGAACAACGGCGTCGGCGCCTACTCGCGCGTCCACTACGGCAGCTCCTACGTCAACGCGTTCTGGGACGACAGCTGCTTCTGCATGACCTACGGCGACGGCGAGAGCAACACGCACCCGCTGACCTCGCTGGACGTGGCCGGCCACGAGATGAGCCACGGCGTCACCTCGAACACGGCGGGCCTGAACTACTCCGGCGAGTCCGGCGGTCTGAACGAGGCCACCTCGGACATCTTCGGCACCGGCGTGGAGTTCTACGCCAACAACGCCTCCGACCCCGGTGACTACCTCATCGGCGAGAGGATCGACATCAACGGGGACGGCACCCCGCTGCGTTACATGGACAAGCCCAGCAAGGACGGCGGCTCCGCCGACTACTGGTCCTCCTCCGTCGGCACCAAGGACGTCCACTACTCGTCCGGCGTCGCGAACCACTTCTTCTACCTCCTGTCGGAGGGCAGCGGTTCCAAGACGATCAACGGGGTCTCGTACAACTCCCCGACCTCCAACGGCTCCACGGTCACCGGCATCGGCCGCGCCAAGGCGCTGCAGATCTGGTACAAGGCGCTGACGACGTACATGACGTCCACCACCAACTACAAGGCAGCCCGCACGGCGACGCTGAACGCGGCGTCGGCGCTGTACGGCTCCGGCAGCACCGAGTACAACGCGGTCGCGGCGGCCTGGTCGGCGGTCAACGTCAGCTAGTCCCCGGCAGCCGGATCGAGTAGGGCGGTACCCGGGCGGAAGGCTCCCCGGGTGCCGTCCTACTCTTGTGACCCATGTCCCCGGCGCCCTTCACCTACGAGCCGGTCGGCGCGACCCGCGACGACCTGACGTTCTGCCCGTCCGGCTTCCACCCGCTGTTCGTGCGCACGCGTCTCGGCGAGGGCCCCGAGGTCTTCCGCCGGGCCGCCGAGGCGGTCCTCACCTGGGAGATGCACCGCGCGCTGGGCGTGGGCATCCACGCCACGGCCGACCGCGCGGCCCCCGGCGCCGAGGTCACGGTCACCCTGGCCGGCCTGGTCACGGCACCCTGCCGGGTCGTCTGGACCCTCGAGGAACCCCGACGCGCCGGCTGGGCCTACGGCACCCTGGAAGGCCACCCCGAGTGCGGCGAGGAGGCCTTCGTGGTCGACCGCACGGGCGACGGCACCGTCTGGCTGACGGTGGCGGCCTTCAGCCGGGCGGCCAAGTGGTACGCGAAGGCGGGCGGCGCCGCCACCCGGGGCCTGCAGCACGCCTACGCCCGACGGTGCGGGGTGGTGCTGAGGCACCTGTGCGCGGGGCTGGACGACGCGTGAGCACGCCCGGGCGCCGCGCGACGGCGCCCGGACGCGTCCGGCCCACGAACCTCGACCCCTGAAGCCGGCACGCCCCGCTCCTACCGCAGCAGCACGCCCGCCCCCCCGACCACCTCCTCCGAGGGCACGGTCACGAGCCCCGGTTCCGCGCCCGAGGCGAGGTGGCGGTGGGCCGGGAGGATGCGGACCGTGTAGCCGTAGGGGCCGGTGCGGTCCAGAGAGAGGGGCCCCTCGTAGAGCAGGCGGCCCTCCAGGTCGGGGGCACCCACCGGCTTCAGGGGGACCGTCGTCGCGTCCGTGATGCGGTCCTCGGAGTCGACACGGCCCGACACCGCCTGCACCTCGACGTCGTCCGGTCCCAGCTCGCCCAGCCCCACCCGGACCCGCAACCCCACGGTCGTGCCGAGTTCCGCCGTGGTCGTCGCCGCCGTCGTCTCGACGTGGTCGACACTCACTCCGGCCCAGGCGGCACGCACCCTGGCCTTCCAGGCGGCCAGTTCACGGGCCGTGTCCGGGGTCAGCGCGCGGTGGGACAGGGCGGCGGGGGCGTACAGGCGGTCGACGTACTCACGGACCATGCGGCCCGCCAGCACCTTCGGGCCCAGCAGGCTGAGGGTCTGCCGGACCATCTCGATCCAGCGGTCGGGCAGCCCGTCCCGCCCGCGCTCGTAGAACCGCGGAGTCACCCGCTGTTCCAACAGGTCGTACAGGGCCGCGGCCTCGATGTCGTCGCGGCGGTCCGGATCGGTGCCCGCACCGTCCGCGGTCGGGATGGCCCAGCCGAAGTCCGGCTGGAACCACTCGTCCCACCAGCCGTCGAGCACCGAGAGGTTGAGGCACCCGTTGAGCGCGGCCTTCATCCCGGAGGTGCCACAGGCCTCCAGCGGGCGCAGGGGGTTGTTCAGCCAGACGTCGCAGCCCGGGTAGAGCTTCTGCGCCATCGCCATGCCGTAGTCGGGCAGGAAGACGACCCGGTGCCGTACCCGCGGATCGTCGGTGAACCGCACCAGCTCCTGGACGAGCCGCTTGCCTCCGTCGTCCGCCGGGTGCGCCTTGCCCGCCACGACGATCTGGATCGGCCGCTGCGGGTGCAGCAGCAGTTCCATCAGCCGGTCCCGGTCCCGCAGCATCAGCGTGAGCCGCTTGTACGACGGCACGCGCCGCGCGAACCCGATGGTCAGGACGTCGGGGTCGAGCACCCCGTCGATCCAGCCCAGCTCCGCGTTCCCGGCGCCCCGTTGCCGCCAGGAGGCCCGCAGCCGCTCGCGTACCTCCAGCACCAGCTGTTCGCGCAGGGTGCGGCGCAGCTCCCAGATCTCCTGGTCCGGGATCTCCGCGACCGAGTCCCAGCGCTCAAAGCCGCCGACGGTCAGCGCGTCCTCGGCCCGCTGGGAGCCGATCTGCCGGGCGCCGAGCCGCAGCACCTCGGGGGCGACCCAGGTCGGGGCGTGCACCCCGTTGGTCACGGAGGTGATCGGCACCTCCTCGGCGTCGAATCCCGGCCACAGCCCCGCGAACATCTCCCGGCTGACCTGCCCGTGCAGCAGCGACACTCCGTTCGCCCGCTGGGCCAGCCTGAGCCCCATCACGGCCATGTTGAACAGGTTCGGCTCGCCGCCCGGGTACGTCTCCATGCCCAGCGCCAGGATCCGCTGCACGTCGATGCGCGGGAGTTCTGCGTCCGGGCCGAAGTGCCGGGCGACCAGCTCCCGGTCGAACCGGTCGATGCCGGCCGGCACGGGGGTGTGCGTCGTGAACACGGTCCCGCCCCGTACGGCTTCCAGCGCCGAGTCGAAGTCCAGGCCCTGCTCGCACAGTTCGGCGATCCGCTCCAGCCCGAGGAAGCCCGCGTGCCCCTCGTTGGTGTGGAACACCTCGGGCCCCGGGTGCCCGGTGAGCCGGCAGTACGTCCGCACGGCCCGGACACCCCCTATCCCCAGCAGCATCTCCTGCAGCAGCCGGTGCTCGCTGCCGCCGCCGTACAGCCGGTCGGTCACCCCGCGTTCGCCGAGGTCGTTCTCCTCCACGTCCGAGTCGAGCATCAGCAGCGGCACCCGGCCCACCTGCGCCAGCCAGATCCGGGCGTGCAGCGCCTTTGCGCCGGGCAGGGCGAGGGAGACCTGGGCCGGGGTGCCGTCGGCCTCCTTCAGCAGGCTGACGGGCAGCTCATACGGATCGAGCACCGGATAGTGCTCCTGCTGCCAGCCGTCCCGGGACAGGGTCTGGCGGAAGTACCCGTGCCGGTAGAGCAGTCCGACACCGATCAGCGGGACCCCGAGGTCGCTGGCCGCCTTGAGATGGTCGCCGGCGAGGATGCCGAGGCCGCCGGAGTACTGGGGCAGCGCGGCCGTGATGCCGAACTCCGGGGAGAAGTAGGCGACGGCGGCGGGCAGCCCCTCGCCCTGGTGCTGGTACCAACGGTCTCCGGTCACATAGTCGTTGAGGTCGTCGGCGACCGCCGTCAGCCGGCGCAGGAACCGCCGGTCCCCGGCCAGCTCGGCGAGCCGGCCCGGGCGTACCCCGCCCAGCAGCCGCACCGGGTCGCCTTCGGCGGCGGCCCAGCGTTCGGGGTCGACGGACTGGAACAGGTCGCGCGTTTCCGCATGCCAGGACCAGCGCAGATTGCGCGCCAGGTCGCTCAGCGGCCGGAGGGGTTCGGGGAGAACGGGACGGACGGTGAACCGACGGATCGCCTTCACATTCCACCTCGGACGCGTTACGGGGTGAGACGTACGGCGCTGTACGTCTCGTCGTCAGTGTCGACGGTAGTGGTTACCGGGGGGTCGGTGGGGACTTACCGGGGGCGGGTGTCGGGGCGCGGCGGAGGCGTGGAGGTCATGGTGGGGGGCACTTGGAAAAGGGGCCGGTCTTGCACGTAGACATACGCGTGAGTAGTTAACAAAGTGCCGGATTGCCCACCCGAACAGGGTGGGAAGGCTCCTTCGGTGACCCCACAGCCGTACCACAGCTCTTCCGCAGGACCCACCTCCCCATATCCATCCGCCCACACCCTCGTTGACGCGGACAGGAGCGGTCATGCCCGCCACGCACCACTCGTCAGCACCTCCGACAAGCAGCAGGACAGCCGGAAAGAAAGCATCGGGTAAGAAAACGGGAAGGCCGGTGGAGGACGTCCTCGACCCGGCACCGCCCCGGCAGCACCCCGCCCCGGCCGAGACCACCGCCGTCGGCCGTATTCCCGTCCTCGACGTACGCCCCGTGGTCCAGCACGGGCGCAGGCCCGCCAAGTCCGTGGCCGGGGAGTCGTTCGAGGTCTCGGCCACCGTGTTCCGGGAGGGGCACGACGCCGTCGCCGCGAACGTCGTGCTCCGCGATCCGCAGGGCCGCCCCGGTCCCTGGACCCCGATGCGCGAACTGGTCCCGGGCACCGACCGCTGGGGCGCCACCGTCACGGCGGACGAACCCGGCCACTGGACCTACACGGTGGAGGCCTGGTCGGACCCGGTCTCCACCTGGCGGCACCACGCGCAGATCAAGATCCCGGCGGGCATCGACACCGGCCTGGTCCTGGAGGAGGGCGCACGACTGTACGAGCGCGCGGCCGCCGGGGTCCCGGAGGAGCAGCGGGAGGTCGTACGGGAGGCCGCTGACGCGCTGCGGGACGAGGACCGCCCGGCCGCCTGGCGACTCGCTGCGGCACTGTCACCGGAGGTGGACGAGGTACTGGCCCGTTTCCCGCTGCGGGAGTTGGTCACCGCCTCCGAGGCGATGCCGCTGCTGGTGGAGCGGGAACGCGCCCTGTACGGCTCCTGGTACGAGTTCTTCCCGCGCTCGGAGGGCACGGCCGAGCGGCCGCACGGCACGTTCCGGACCGCCGCCCGGCGGCTGCCGGCCATCGCGGAGATGGGCTTCGACGTCGTCTACCTGCCCCCGGTCCATCCGATCGGCACGACCTTCCGCAAGGGCCGCAACAACACCCTGACCGCCGGACCTGACGATGTGGGTGTGCCCTGGGCGATCGGCTCCCCCGAGGGCGGGCACGACGCCGTCCACCCCGATCTCGGCACGATCGAGGACTTCGACCACTTCGTGGACCGGGCACGTGGGTTGGGGCTGGAGATCGC
>NZ_JBIBKS010000012.1:0-259600 GCF_042959345.1 Streptomyces sp. NPDC007905
CGGCGAACGGGAGGTGCTCGCCGCGATGCTGGAAGTGGATGCCGGGCTGGTCCGTGAACGGCTGGGGCTGTTGTTGATCACCGACAAGGGGTTCGCGTCCAAGCCGTTCGAGCGGTCACTGTCCGAACAGGGCATTACGCTGCTGCGGCCCTCCCGGAAACGAGAGGTGCTGCGGCCGGGCGAGCCGATGCTGAAGAAGGTCCGCCAGCTCATCGAGTCGGTCAACGACACCCTCAAGGGCCAGCTCGACCTGGAACAACACGGCGGACGCACTATCGAAGGCGTCTCTGTGCGCGTCGCCCAGCGCATGCTCGCGCTGGCCGCCGCGATCTGGCACAACTTCCAGACCGGGCAGGCGGTCAGCCGATCACTGACCGCCTATGACCACTGACCGTATTCGGAAAGACTCGTCTAGGGTCCGTCCGGCGGATCCGGCCGGCTCCGGGCGACGGCGTCTTGTCGGTACGGGTGAGCGGGGCACGGTGCGTCCAGCCGCAGGGCGGAGGAGGGCGCCGATGCGATGGTGGACCCCCGGCGCGAGCGCAGCCGAGCGCGGGAGGATCGGGAGCCGACGACAACGCCGCAGACAGGCGTGCCATGCCCCGCGATTTCCGGCATGATCCGCCGGACAAGCCCTGGTCGCGCGCCGGTCACGGCGGCGGCGCAAGAGTCACAGCTCTGCTGCATTCGTCACCGGAACGGCCGAGTGGGCGGGAGTGTCGGTCTCCCCTCGTACACTCGCCTGCGTGGATACGACCCTTCAGGACCCTCTCGTCGGGCAGGTGCTCGACGGCCGGTATCGCGTCGACGCGCGGATCGCGGTCGGTGGGATGGCCACGGTCTACCGGGCCGTGGACACCCGCCTGGACCGGGTCCTCGCGCTCAAGGTGATGCACCCGACGCTGGCGGCCGACGGGTCGTTCGTGGAGCGGTTCATCCGGGAGGCCAAGTCGGTCGCCCGGCTCGCCCACCCCAACGTGGTGCAGGTCTTCGACCAGGGCACCGACGGGTCGTACGTGTACCTGGCGATGGAGTACGTCGCGGGGTGCACCCTGCGGGACGTGCTGCGCGAGCGGGGCGCGCTGCAGCCGCGGGCCGCGCTGGACATCCTGGAGCCCGTGCTGGCCGCGCTCGGCGCCGCCCACCGGGCCGGGTTCGTGCACCGGGACATGAAGCCCGAGAACGTGCTGATAGGCGACGACGGCCGGGTCAAGGTCGCCGACTTCGGGCTGGTGCGGTCCGTGGACACCGTGACCAGCACGACGGGTGCCGTGCTCGGGACCGTGTCGTATCTCGCGCCCGAACAGATCGAGCAGGGCAGCGCCGACCCGCGCGTCGACGTGTACGCGTGCGGTGTCGTCCTGTACGAGATGCTGACCGGCGGCAGGCCGCACGCCGGGGACTCCCCCGCGCAGGTGCTCTACAAGCACATCCACGAGGACGTGCCGCCGCCCTCGGCGCTCGTACCGGGGCTGCCGTACGAGCTGGACGAGCTGGTCGCCTCGGCCACCGCGCGCACCCCGGACGTGCGGCCGCACGACGCGGCGGCGCTGCTCGGGCAGGTGCTGCAGGCGCGTGCCGGTCTCAGCGCCGAGCAGCTGGACGCCGTACCGCCGCAGGCGCTGTCCGCGGAGCACGACAACGCCCAGGACCGCACGAGCGTGATCCCCCGCTCGCTGACCGTACCCCGGCCGCTGCCCGTCAACGAGGAGGACGAGGCCGCGGCGGCCGTCCGGCACACCAGCCGGCTGGAGAGCGCGCCCCTGCCGCCCCGGCGGCGGCCGGCGCGGCCCCGGCGCGGACTCGTCACCCTGATCGCCGTCGTCCTGGTGGTCCTCGGCGTGGGGGCCGGGGTCTGGTACATCAACTCCGGACAGTTCACCAAGGTCCCGCCGCTGCTGGCCAAGACCGAGACGCAGGCGCGGGCGCGGCTGAAGGCGTCCGGCCTCGACGTCAAGCAGGTCAGGCGGGAGTACAACGACACGGTGAAGAGCGGCACGGTCATCAGCACCGACCCGGCGGCCGGGGCCCGCATCCGCAGCAACGACTCCGTGACGCTCGTGATCTCCCGGGGCCCCGAGGTCGTGAAGGTGCCGGACCTGCAGGGCGTCCCGCTGGGCACGGCGCAGTCGCGGCTGAGGGCGGCCGGGCTCGAGCCGGGCATGGTCAACCGGGCGTTCAGCGATGGCGTCGCCAGGGGCGCGGTGATCAGCACCGACCCGGAGGCAGGCATCAAGCGGCACGCCGGCTCGGCGATCGCGCTCCTGGTCAGCAAGGGCAGTCCGATCGACGTGCCGGACGTCACCGGGGAGGACCTGGACAGCGCCAGGCAGGACCTGGAGGGGGCGGGCCTGAAGGTGACCGTCTCCACGCAGCAGGTCAACTCCGAGTACGACAAGGGTCAGGTGGCCCGGCAGACCCCCGCGGCCGGCAACCGGGCCGCCGAGGGCGACACGGTGACGCTGACGCTGTCCAAGGGCCCGGAGATGATCGAGGTGCCGGACGTGGTCGGCTCGAGCGTCGCCGACGCGAGGAAGCAGCTGGAGGCCGCCGGCTTCCAGGTCGATGAGGACCGTGGGCTGCTCGGGATCTTCGGCGACACCGTGCGGAAGCAGTCCGTGGACGCCGGCGAGAGGGCACCCAAGGGGTCGACGATCACCATCACCATCCGGTGACGAAGTGTCCTCGCGGACCGGTGACGGGTACCCCCGCCGGGCATGACACCCTGACCGGGTGACACGTCAGCACTCCCGCTCCGCCTCCCTGCCCGCCGGTCCCGCCCGCAACCCCGTCGGCGGTCACGTCCCCGTGGCCGGCGGTCTGCACACGGTGGGGCTGTCGTACGCCCGTGATCTGCAGGCCGAGACCGTGCAGGTCTTCGTCGCCAACCCGCGCGGGTGGGCCACGCCGGCCGGGAACCCGCGGCAGGACGAGGCGTTCCGCGAGGCGTGCGCCGCGGAGTCGATCCCGGCGTATGTGCACGCCCCCTACCTGATCAACTTCGGCTCGCACACCGAGGCCACCGTGGAACGGTCGGTGGACTCGCTCAGGCACTCGCTGCGGCGCGGACGTGAGATCGGCGCGCTCGGTGTCGTCGTGCACACCGGCAGCGCGACCGGCGGGCGGGCGCGGGAGGTGGCGCTGAAGCAGGTGCGCGCACACTTGCTGCCGCTGCTGGACGAGCTGACCCACGACGACGACCCGTTCCTGCTGCTGGAGTCGACCGCCGGGCAGGGCGCCTCCCTGTGCGCGCGCACCTGGGACTTCGGACCGTACTTCGAGGCACTGGACGCCCATCCGAAGCTGGGTGTCTGCCTGGACACGTGCCACATCTTCGCCGCCGGGCACGACCTGACCGGCCCGAGCGGCATGCACCAGACCCTCGATCTGCTGGTGGACACCGTCGGCGAGGGCCGGCTGAAGCTGATCCACGCCAACGACTCCAAGGACGTCGTGGGCGCGCACAAGGACCGGCACGAGAACATCGGCGCAGGTCACATCGGCGAGGACCCTTTCCGCGCCCTGATGAGCCACCCCGCGACGGCGGGTGTACCGCTCGTCATCGAGACGCCGGGCGGCAAGGAGGGACACGCGGCGGACGTGGAGCGGCTGAAGAAGCTGCGGGACGGCTGAGCCGCCGGCCGTGAGCGGGAGTCAGAGCTCGGGGCCGTCCCCGGGCTCCTCCTGGTAGGAGTAACGCTGCTCCTTCCAGGGGTCGCCGATGTTGTGGTAGCCGCGCTCCTCCCAGAAGCCCCGGCGATCGGCGGTCATGTACTCCACGCCCCGCACCCACTTGGGGCCCTTCCAGGCATACAGGTGGGGGACGACCAGGCGGACCGGGAAGCCGTGCTCGGCGGTGAGGAGTTCGCCGTCCTTGTGGGTGGCGAAGATCGTGCGGTCGGAGGCGAAGTCCGACAGCCGCAGGTTCGAGCTGAATCCGTACTCCGCCCACACCATCACATGGGTGACGTCCGGCGACGGCGGGGCCAGGTCCAGGATCGTGCGGGCCGGGATGCCGCCCCACTCCGCGCCGGTCATGCTGAACTTCGTCACGCAGTGCAGATCGGCCACCACGGTGGTGTACGGCAGGGCCGTGAAGTCCTCGTGGTTCCAGGTGTGCTTGTCACCGCCGGCGGTCGCGCCGAAGACCCGGAACTCCCAGCGCTCGGGCCGGAACTTCGGTACGGGCCCGTAGTGCGTGAGCGGCCAGCCACGCTGGAGTCGCTGCCCCGGCGGAAGCTCGGACCCTGCCGCTGTCCCAGATTCGCGCTCCGCCGGATGACCCATGTCTCCATCCTGACAGACCTCGGGCAGTGCCCTTGACCACCCATTCGCGAATCGGACAAATATCATCAAGTCAGCGTGTACTTACTAAGTACGCACTTACTGGAACATCTCCGCCCCCGGTGCAATCATGCCGCCGCACGCCCCACCCGTCCCCTCCGTGTGGAAGGAGCCTCTGCGATGCAGGGCGACCCCGAGGTCATCGAGTTTCTCAACGAACAGCTCACCGGCGAGCTGACCGCGATCAACCAGTACTTCCTGCACGCGAAGATGCAGGAGAACTTCGGCTGGACGAAGCTCGCCAAGTACACGCGGCACGAGTCGTTCGACGAGATGAAGCACGCCGAGGTGCTCACCGACCGGATCCTGTTCCTGGAGGGGCTGCCCAATTACCAGCGGCTGTTCCATGTGCGGGTGGGGCAGACCGTCAGGGAGATGTTCGAGGCGGACCGGCAGATCGAGGTGGAGGCGATCGACCGGCTCAGGCGGGGCGTCAAGGTGATGCGCGAGAAGGGCGACATCACGTCCGCGAACATCTTCGAGGCCATCCTCGCCGACGAGGAGCACCACATCGACTACCTCGACACCCAGCTGGAGCTGGTGGACAAGCTCGGCGAGGCGCTCTACATCGCCCAGCTGATCGAGCAGCCGGACAGCTAGGCGGCTTCCGCGATCCCCGGCGTCCGGGGGGTTTCCGACGTGCGCGGGATCTCCGACAGGACCGACCTGCCCTGGTCGGCCGGTTCGCGGCTCGGGCAGGCACCGCGGCCGAGGATGGCCTGGATGCGACGGACGCACGAGCCGCAGTCCGTGCCCGCCTTGCAGGCGGAGGCCACCTGGCGGGGGGTGCAGGCACCGTTGTCCGCGTGCTGCCGGACCTGCGCCTCGGTGATGCCGAAGCAGCTGCAGACGTACACGCCGTTCACCTCCCGACGGGAATCGCTCTCTTACTGCCATCCCGTTTTTCCCGGTGAGGCAAACCTAACCTTACCCACCCTGCGGGAGCCGCGACAGTGGGAGGGGCGCGGATCCGGTGTGATCCGCGCCCCAGATCGGTCACTGGTCCCGGTACATCTCCGCGACGAGGAACGCCAGGTCCAGGGACTGGCTGCGGTTCAGACGGGGGTCACAGGCCGTCTCGTACCGCTGGTGCAGATCGTCGACGAAGATCTCGTCACCGCCGCCCACGCACTCGGTGACGTCGTCACCGGTCAGCTCGACGTGGATGCCGCCCGGGTGGGTGCCGAGGGCCTTGTGGACCTCGAAGAAGCCCTTGACCTCGTCCAGCACGTCGTCGAAACGACGCGTCTTGTGCCCGGAGGCCGCCTCAAAGGTGTTGCCGTGCATCGGGTCCGTCACCCAGGCCACCGTCGCCCCGGATGCGATGACCTTCTCGACCAGCTCCGGAAGCCTGTCCCGGATCTTGTCGGCGCCCATGCGCACGATGAAGGTCAACCGGCCCGGCTCGCGGTCCGGGTCGAGGCGGTCGATGTAGGTGAGAGCCTCCTCGGCCGTCGTGCTCGGGCCGAGCTTGATGCCGATCGGGTTGCGGATCTTCGAGGCGAACTCGATGTGCGCGCCGTCCAGCTGGCGGGTGCGCTCACCGATCCACACCATGTGCGCCGAGACGTCGTAGAGCCGGCCGGTCCGCGAGTCGACCCTGGTCAGCGCCGACTCGTAGTCGAGCAGCAGCGCCTCGTGCGAGGAGTAGAACTCGACCGTCTTGAACTCCTCCGGGTCGGCCCCGCAGGCGTGCATGAAGTTCAGCGCGTTGTCGATCTCGCGGGCGAGCTGCTCGTAGCGCTGGCCGGACGGGGACGACTTCACGAAGTCCTGGTTCCAGGCGTGCACCTGGCGCAGGTCGGCGTAGCCGCCGGTGGTGAAGGCGCGCACCAGGTTCAGCGTGGAGGCGGACGCGTGGTACATCCGCTTGAGCCGCTCGGGATCCGGGATCCGGCTGGCCTCGGTGAAGTCGAAGCCGTTGACGGAGTCGCCCCGGTAGACGGGCAGGGTGACGCCGTCGCGGGTCTCGGTCGGCTTGGAGCGCGGCTTGGAGTACTGGCCGGCGATCCGGCCCACCTTGACCACGGGCACCGAGGCCGCGTAGGTCAGCACGGCGCCCATCTGGAGCAGCGTCTTGAGCTTGTTGCGGATCTGGTCGGCGGACACCCCGTCGAATGCCTCGGCGCAGTCGCCACCCTGGAGGAGGAACGCCTCTCCCTTGGCGACGGCCGCCATCCGGGCGCGCAGCTGGTCGCACTCGCCCGCGAAGACGAGCGGCGGATACGACTCGAGGTCCGCGATCGCTGCGCGCAGAGCCTCGGCGTCGGGGTACTCGGGCTGCTGCGCCGCGGGCAGGTCTCGCCAGGTGTTGCCAGCGCTCGGGCTGGTCTTAGCGTTCACGGTCACCTCGTAAACATTACGGGGTCGTGTCGCCATATTTTCCTCCGGCTCGACTGGTGAGACGGAGTGCTCGCCTCATGGACACCACGGCCGTGCGGTAGGATTTCCCGCATGTTCGCGCCTTCGATCCAGAGCTGCTCTCAGAACTGGTGGTGGACCGCTCATCCGGCGGCCCACTGACTGCGCGTACACAAGACTGCGCGAAGGCCGCCCGAGGGGCGGCCTTCGGTGTTTTCCGGGGTCGTTCCTCTCCACTGAGAAGGATGACCCGTGAATCTCCAGGACCTCTTGCACGACCCCCGCCCCTTCGCCCTGCTCCGCCGCCGCACGCCGGGCCGCGACGAGCACACGGTGGAGGTGCTGCTCGGCCCGGTCACCTCGTGTGAGCGCCTCGCCGACCTGCCCGGCGAGGGCCTCGCGCTCGTCCCGTTCCGGCAGATCCGCGAGCGCGGCTTCGACGTCCGCGACGACGGCACCCCGCTGCTGGTGCTGACGCCCGAGGAGTCGTACGAGATCCCACTGGACGAGGCCCTGCGGTCACTGCCCGGGCACGAGGTGCGGGTCGAGGGCGGCCGCTTCGACGTCGGTGACGAGGAGTACGGCGAGATCGTCGGGCGGGTGCTGCGCGAGGAGATCGGCCGGGGCGAGGGCGCCAACTTCGTGATCCGGCGGACGTACGAGGGCGCGATCCCGGGCTTCGGCCGGGCCGACGCGCTGGCGCTCTTCCGGCGGCTGCTGGAGGGCGAGCGCGGCGCGTACTGGACGTTCGTGATGCACACCGGGGACCGGACGCTGGTGGGCGCCAGTCCGGAGGTGCACGTCCGGATGTCCGGCGGGACCGTCGTCATGAACCCGATCAGCGGGACGTACCGCTATCCCGCCCAGGGGCCGACCCCCGAGCATCTGCTGGACTTCCTCGCCGACGGCAAGGAGGTCGAGGAGCTGTCCATGGTCGTCGACGAGGAACTGAAGATGATGTGCACCGTCGGCGACATGGGCGGGGTGGTCGTCGGCCCGCGTCTGAAGGAGATGGCGCACCTCGCGCACACCGAGTACGAGCTGCGCGGGAAGTCCTCCCTGGATGTGCGGGAGGTCCTCAGGGAGACCATGTTCGCGGCGACGGTCACCGGGTCGCCGGTGCAGAACGCGTGCCGGGTGATCGAGCGCCATGAGGTCGGGGGCCGCGGGTACTACGCCGGTGCGCTGGCGCTGCTGGGGCGGGACTGCGGGGGTGCGCCGACCCTCGACTCCCCCATCCTGATCCGTACCGCCGACATCTCCGCGGGCGGCAGGCTGCGCGTCCCGGTCGGCGCGACGCTCGTGCGCGGCTCGGACCCGGCGGCCGAGGTGGCGGAGACCCACGCGAAGGCGGCGGGCGTGCTGGCGGCCCTCGGGGTGCGGCCGTCCCGGCCACGCGAGGAGCGGGAGCGGCCCCGGCTGGCCGACGACCCCCGGGTGCGGGCCGCGCTGGACGGGCGCCGCTCGTCGCTGGCGCCGTTCTGGCTGCGGATGCAGGAGCGGTCCGCGGCCCTCGACGGTCACGCGCTCGTCGTCGACGGTGAGGACACCTTCACGGCGATGCTGGCGCACGTGCTGCGCTCGGGCGGCCTGGAGGTGACCGTCCGGCGGTACGACGAGCCGGGGCTGCGGGAGGCCGTGCTCGCGCACGAGGGGCCTGTCGTGCTCGGCCCCGGCCCCGGTGACCCGTCCGACGCGGCCGACCCGAAGATGCGGATCCTGCGGGCGCTCGCCGCCACGCTGGTCCGGGAGCACTCCCACGGTGTGCTCGGGGTCTGCCTCGGCCACGAGCTGATCGCGGCCGAGCTGGGGCTGGAGATCGTACGGAAGGAAGTTCCGTACCAGGGGGCGCAGACCACGATCGACCTGTTCGGGCGGCCGGAGACCGTCGGGTTCTACAACAGCTTCGTGGCCTGCTGCGACGAGGAGGCTGCCCGGGAGCTGGCCGCGCACGGGGTGGAGGTGAGCCGGGCCGGGAACGGGGAGGTGCATGCCGTACGGGGGCCCGGGTTCGCCGGTGTGCAGTTCCACCCCGAGTCGGTTCTCACCCTGAACGGGGCCTCGGTCGTGCGGGAGCTGATCGGTCGGCTGCGCGGGGCCAGCAGGTCGAGGTGACGGAAGGGGCCTGCGGACCGCGGTCCCAGGCCCCTGCTTCGGCCCCGAGGGGCTGTCAGCCGAAGAACACCCCGACCTCCTCGTACAGCTTCGGATCGACCGTCTTCAGCTTGGCCGTGGCCTCGGAGATCGGGACGCGGACGATGTCGGTGCCGCGCAGGGCGACCATCTTGCCGAAGTCGCCGTCGCGGACGCAGTCGATGGCGTGCAGGCCGAAGCGGGTGGCGAGCCAGCGGTCGAAGGCGCTGGGGGTGCCGCCGCGCTGGATGTGCCCGAGGACGGTGGTGCGGGCCTCCTTGCCGGTGCGCTTCTCGATCTCCTTGGCCAGCCACTCGCCGACCCCGGACAGCCGCACATGCCCGAAGGAGTCCAGCGTCCCGTCCTTGAGGACCATCTCGCCGTCCTTCGGCATGGCGCCCTCGGCGACGACGACGATCGGGGCGTACGAGGCCTTGAAGCGGGAGGTGATCCAGGCGCACACCTGGTCGAGGTCGAAGCGCTGTTCGGGGATGAGGATGACGTTGGCGCCGCCGGCCAGGCCGGAGTGGAGGGCGATCCAGCCGGCATGACGGCCCATCACCTCGCAGACCAGGACCCGCATGTGGGACTCGGCGGTGGTGTGCAGGCGGTCGATGGCCTCGGTGGCGATGCCCACCGCGGTGTCGAAGCCGAAGGTGTAGTCGGTGGCGGACAGGTCGTTGTCGATGGTCTTCGGTACGCCGACGCAGGGCACGCCGTACTCGTCGGACAGCCGCGCGGCGACACCGAGGGTGTCCTCACCGCCGATCGCGACGAGTGCCTCGACCTCCTGCTTGGCCAGGTTGTCCTTGATCCTGCGAATGCCGCCCTCCAGCTTGAGGGGGTTGGTCCGCGAGGAGCCGAGGACGGTGCCGCCGCGGGGCAGGATGCCGCGCACCGCGGGGATGTCGAGGCGGACGGTGTCGCCTTCGAGAGGTCCGCGCCAGCCGTCCCGGAAGCCGACGAAGTCGTATCCGTACTCCTGTACGCCCTTGCGGACGATGGCCCGGATGACGGCGTTGAGTCCGGGGCAGTCGCCGCCTCCGGTCAGTACTCCGACCCGCATGGAAATGTCCCTTCGCCGCGGTTGCCTGACGCTGAGTCACGGTAATGGTGATTCGCGTCACACAGCGAGAGGCGGGAAGGGTGATTCCGGTGAATTACCGGGAGGCCGCTTGACCAGTCGGTTCTACGCGTCGTCGAGTCCGCGCTCTATCGCGTACCGCACCAGCTCCACCCTGTTGTGCAGCTGCAGCTTGCCAAGGGTGTTCTGCACGTGGTTCTGCACCGTGCGGTGGGAGATGACGAGGCGTTCGGCGATCTGCTTGTAGCTCAGGCCCTTGGCCACCAGGCGCAGCACCTCCGTCTCCCGCTCGGTCAGCCGGGGCGCCCCCGGCTCGTCGGCGTCCGGGGCGGGCGCGGGCTCGGAGGCCAGGCGCCGGTACTCGCCCAGGACCAGTCCGGCGAGGCCCGGCGTGAACACCGGGTCGCCGGCGGCGGTACGGCGCACCGCGTCCAGGAGGTCCTCGGTCGAGGCGGACTTCAGCAGATAGCCGGTGGCACCGGACTTCACGGCCTCCAGGACGTCGGCGTGCTCGCCGCTCGCCGAGAGGACGAGGACCCGCAGGGCGGGGTTGTGGGCGACCAGTTCCCTGCACACCTGGACACCGGGCTTGGCGGGCAGGTTCAGGTCCAGAACCAGAACGTCGGGGGCGGCCGCCTTGGCCCGGCGGACCGCCTGTTCGCCGTCCCCGGCGGTGGCGACCACCTCCAAGCCGGACTCGGTCAGATCCCGGGCGACCGCGTCCCGCCACATGGGATGGTCGTCGACCACCATGACCCTGATCGGGTCCTGCTGCCGTGTCATCGCCGCTCCGCCTTCCCCCGCGCCCGTGCGGCGCCCTTCGGTACCTTCAACTCGACTTCCGCGCCCTGCCCGGGGACGGAGATCAGCTCGGCGCCGCCGCCGAGGTCGCGCAGCCGGCCCCGGATCGACTGGGCCACGCCGAGCCGGCCCTCGCCCTCGGCCTGGGCGAGCCGGCCCTCGGGGATGCCGGGGCCGTCGTCCCGGACGGTGACGACGATCTCGTCGGGCTCGTCCTCGACCAGGATCCAGGCCCGGGCGTCCCGGCCGGCGTGCTCGCGCACGTTGTCCAAAGCGGCCCCGACGGCCGCTGCCAGCTCCCGCGCCGCCCTGGGCGGCAGCGGCACCGGGGCGCCCGGTTCGGCGAGGCTGACCCGGGCGCCGGCGAAGGGGGCGAGCAGGGCGCGCAGGTCGACCGGGCCGTCGTCGTCCGGTTCCTCGACGGCACGTACGACGGCTCCGGCGGCCGCGTCCTCCGAGACCCGGGAGAGCGGCAGCAGCCCGCCGGAGACCAGCGTGCGCAGCGCCACCTCCTGCTCCCCCGCCAGGCGCCCCAGGTCGGCCGCCTCGCCGCCGATGACCGCGCCACGCCGCTGCACCATCGCGAGCACCTGGAGCACGCTGTCGTGGATGTCCCGGGCCAGCCGCTCCCGTTCCCTGGTCGCGGCCTCGATCTCCAGGGCGCGGGCGAGGGTGCGTTCGGAGGCGCGGGCGACCTCCACGACGTAGCCGATGGCGATGGAGGCAACCCAGACCAGGATCACGTTGTGCACGGTGTCCCGGGCCGGGCTGCCGCGCTCGACCAGGTTGACGGCGGCCACGGCCGTGGAGGCCACGGCGGCCCAGCGCCAGCCGCCCTTGAGGGCGAAGGCCAGCACCGAGCCGGCGGTCCATATCGACGGCAGGGTCGGGCCGCCGCCCGCGATCCGCTCGTGGTTGTCGGCGAGCGGGGTGAGCAGGATGCCGGTGAGCGCGACGGTCAGGTCGGCGGCGAGGAAGCGCTTGGTGCAGCTCACCGCGTTCGCCACCTTGGGCAGCGTGGCCAGGGTCCACACGACCAGGACCGCGTAGTAGGCGACGGCGACCCAGGGGCGCAGGAAGTGGTCGTACGCGGTGGCGCACAGGCCGATGGCGTACAGCATCGTCAGCACCCGGTAGCCGGCGAGCGCACGCCACAGCGGCAGCTCGACCGACATGCGCATGACGCGCTCGCGCTTGACCATGGCCGCCTCCCCCGATCCCCCCGGCCGCCGGCTAGGCCTCGGCCGTCTTCTCCGCCTCCTTGGCGGCCTTCTCCGCTTCCCTGGCCGCCTTGGCCGCCTCAGCGATCTGCCGCTTGGCGGCGGTCGCGTACATGTCGACGTACTCCTGGCCGGAGAGCTTCATGATCTCGTACATGACCTCGTCGGTCACCGCGCGCAGCACGAACCGGTCGTGCTCCATGCCGAGGTAGCGGCTGAAGTCCAGCGGCTTGCCGATGCGGATGCCCGGACGCATCAGCTTGGGCATCACCTTGCCCGGCGGCTGGATCTTCTCGGTGTCGATCATCGCGACCGGGACGACCGGTGCGCCGGTGGCGAGTGCCACCCGCGCGAGGCCGCCGGGCTTGCCCCGGTACAGACGCCCGTCGGGCGAACGGGTGCCCTCCGGGTAGATGCCGAACAGCTCGCCGCGCTCCAGCACGTCTATGCCGCTCTTGATCGCCGCCTCGCCGGCACCGCGCGCCCCGGAGCGGTCCACCGGCAGCTGTCCGACGCCCTTGAAGAAGGCAGCCGTGAGCCGGCCCTTGACGCCGGGGGTGGTGAAGTACTCGGCCTTCGCGATGAAGGTGACCTTGCGGTCCAGGACCGCGGGCAGGAAGAACGAGTCCGAGAAGGACAGGTGATTGCTCGCCAGGATGGCGGGACCCTCGGCCGGAATGTTCTCCAGGCCCTCCACCCAGGGTCTGAAGGCGACCTTCAGCGGCCCTCCGATGGCGACCTTCATCGTGCCGTACAACACCCGCGTGCCTCCCGTATCCGTCGATCAGACCTTAACCCGGAGTGCCGCCAATGGGACCGACGACCCTGGTCGGTGTCAGTGCGGTCGCGTACGGTGAAGCACATCCGCCAGTTCTTCACGCCTCTCTCAGGAACAGGAGCCCGAAACGTGCCGGTTCTTCCCGGAGCCGAGCCGTACCGCCACGAGGGCGGGGAGGTGGGTGTCCTCCTCTGCCACGGCTTCACCGGCTCGCCCCAGTCGCTGCGCCCGTGGGCGGAGCACCACGCGGCGCACGGACTGACCGTGTCGCTGCCACTGCTGCCCGGGCACGGCACCCGCTGGGAGGACATGCAGGTCACGGGCTGGCAGGACTGGTACGCGGAGGTGGACCGCGAGCTGCGCCTGCTCTCCGAGCGCTGTACCCGGGTGTTCGTCGGGGGGCTGTCGATGGGCGGGGCGCTGGCGCTGCGGCTGGCGGCCGGACACGGCGAGCGGGTCGCCGGGGTGGTCGTGGTCAACCCGGCGAACCGGGTGCACGGCCTGTCGGCATACGTCCTTCCGGTGGCCCGGCACCTCGTGCGGACGACACAGGGCATCGCCAGCGACGTGGCCAGGGGCGGGGCGGCGGAGCTGGGGTACGACAAGGTGCCGCTGCACGCGGCGCACTCCCTGCGGGTGTTCCTGCGCCGGCTGGACGGCGAGCTGCCCCAGGTCACCCAGCCGTTGCTGCTGCTGCGCAGCGCCCAGGACCATGTGGTCCCGGCGGCCGACTCGGCGCGGGTGCTGAGCCGGGTGTCCTCCCTGGACGTAACGGAGATCGTGCTGGAACAGAGTTACCACGTGGCGACGTTGGACCACGATGCGGACCGGATCTTCGAGGAGAGCCTCGCCTTCATGGGCCGGCTCGCACCCAGTGTCGGCAAGGAAGGGACGGCCGCAGTTGGCTGAGCACGACTCCGACCGCGAGGACCGCGAGCCGGACGAGAAGGGGGTGCCCTTCGACGAGGACGCCGTGTGGCGGGCCATCGTCGCGGGGTACGGCGACGAGCCGCCGGACCCGCCGGGGGCGCGGCCCTTCAAGCCGGTCGAGGATCTCGCGCTGCTCGAGAAGGAGCCCCCGAACGAGGGCGCCGACGGCTTTGAGGAGCCGCGGCCCGCCCGGCCGCTGGGCAGCTCGATCTCGTTCGCCCCGGGCGTCGGCCCGCGCGACCACACCGCCCCGGACCCGTCCGAGGACGACTTCGACGAGGACGACGAGGGCCACTTCGTGCCGCCCGAGCCGCCACCGCTGCCGGCCGCCGACGCGGCCGCCAAGTTCGCCTGGCTCGGGGTGGTCGGCGGGCCCCTCCTGCTGCTCCTCGCCGTGGTCCTGGGCTGGGACGTCACGTGGTGGCTGACGACCCTCGGCATCGGCGGGTTCCTCGGGGGCTTCGCCACGCTGGTGATGCGGATGCGCACGGACGACGACGAGGGCGACGACCCCGGGCGCGGGGCGGTCGTCTGAGCGACGCCCTACGCGGCGGGGATTCTGAGGGCGGCAAGGACCGGAAGGTGGTCTGTGGCCGCCCTCAAGTCTGCGTCCGTGATGCCGGGGTGCCCGATCGGCACCCCGCAGCCGAGCACGTCGACGCCCTTGGTCGCGAAGATCGCGTCGATGCGCTGGTGGGGGTCGGCGGGGGTCGAGGTGAACTCGGCGCCCCAGGGGGCGGTGGCCCGGCAGTCCTGGAGACCGGCGGCGAGCCTGCGGAAGGTGCGGCCGTCCGGGCGTTCGTTGAGGTCGCCGCCCGCGACGGCGTGCTCCACACCCAGGCCGGCGAGCCGGTCGAGCAGCATGCCGGCCTGCTCGTAACGCTCGTCCTTCTGCAGGCTCAGATGGCAACTGAGCACGCCCAGGCGGGCGCCGCCGAACCGGACGACGGCCGTGGCGAAGCCGCGGCGGTGCAGGCCCGGGGTGAGCGGGAGGAGCACGTCCTCGGTTCGCTCGACGGTGGCCCGGAGCGAGCAGAGGATCGCGGGGCCCGCGGCGGTGGCTCCGCCGGTGAGGATCACCTGGCCGGCGGCTGCCGCGAGCCGGGCCAGCTTCTTGCGCCAGCGGAGGAAGCGGGGGGCTTCCTGGACGAGGACCAGGTCGGGGGCGCAGGCGGTGATCACCCTGGCCAGGGCGTCCGTGTCGTCGCGCATCGAGCGGATGTTGTAGCTCAGGACGCGGATGAGGGCTGAACCGTCGGGCTCTGTACAGGAGTTGGGGAGCAGCGGGGTTGCCATGCCGTCAATGTACGCCGCGAGGCAGTGGCGGGCGCCTCATGGCCAGGGGCGCGAGACCCGTGTGCGACCGCCGGTGGTTCATGGCTTGTCGCGCAGTTCCCCGCGCCCCCCTTGTGCCGAGCACGTTTCTTACATGATCGGGTCGGGCTCGCGGGCCAGGTCGGCCGCCCCCACCAGGCCCGCCTCGTTGCCGAGCTGGGCTGCGATCACGTCCGCGACCGGGCGCCAGTTTCCGCCGACCAGCCAGCGCTTGTACGACTTGCGGATCGGGTCGAGGACCAGCTCGCCCTCGTCCGAGAGGCCCCCGCCGACGATGAAGGCCGAGGGGTCGAAGAGGGACGCCAGGTCGGCGAGGCCGGCGCCGGCCCAGCGGGCCAGCTCCCGGTAGGAGTCGACGGCGACCGGGCAGCCCTGGCGGGCGGCCATGGAGATGTGCTTGCCCTCGATGCCCTCCGGGGTGCCGTCGCCCAGGTCGAGCAGGATCGCGGCGTGCTCGGGGGTGGCGTTGGCGCGCTGCTTGGCGTAGCGGACCAGGGCGCGGCCGGAGGCGTACTGCTCCCAGCAGCCCTGCGAGCCGCAGCCGCACAGCAGGCCGTCCGGGACCATCCGGATGTGGCCGAACTCGGCGGCCACGCCGAAGTGGCCGCGGCGCAGCTTGTTGCCGATGATGATGCCGCCGCCGAGGCCGGTGCCGAGCGTGATGCAGATGACGTTGCGGTGGCCCTTGCCGGCGCCGAACTTGTACTCGCCCCAGGCGGCGGCGTTGGCGTCGTTCTCGACCACGACCGGCAGGCCCACGCGGGCCTCGACCTTCTCCTTCAGCGGCTCCTGGCGCCAGTCGATGTTGGGCGCGAAGTACACCGTGGAGCGCTGCCGGTTCACGTAGCCGGCCGCACCGATACCCACGCCGACGATCTCGTGCCCCGCACGCGCCCCCTCCACCGCCGAGGCGATGGCGTCCACGATGGCCTCGGGCGTGGTGGGGGTCGGCACCTTGAAGGTCGAGAGGATGTTGCCGTCCTCGTCGACCACGCCGGCCGCGATCTTGGTGCCGCCGATGTCGACGCCGATGGTGAGTCCCATGAATCCCTCAGTTCCGGTCGAGCCCCGCTACGGCCAACCGTACCCGAGGCCCTGCCGTGGGAGGGCTTCAGTCCAGGTCGATGCGCTCCCCTGAACCGGTGCCCTCGCCCCGGTCGGGACGGTCGGGCCAGTCGTCCTTCAGGTCGGCCGCGCCGGTGGTCCAACGGCGCTCCTGGGCCTGGACGGCGGAGCGGTAGGCGGCCAGCAGCTCGGTGCCGGCCGCGGCGAGGTGGTCGAAGACCTCCGGGTTGCGCTCGATGACGGGCTCGACGGCGGCCTTGGCCTGCTGGACGACCTGGCGCACCACCTGCTGGGCGGCGGGCCCGGCGACGGCGCCGAGGAGCGGGGACTGGAGGCCGGACAGCTTGTCGGCCACCGAGTCGACGAACCTGCGCAGTTCCTCGGCGGCGGAACCCTGGGGCGGGCCGTGCTCGGCGCGGCGGCGGGCCTTCTCGGCGTCGAGGTCCTCGGCGCAGGCCGCGGCCCAGGCGTCGGCGTCGGTCGCCCTCTGCTCCTCCTCGGAGGGTTCGGGTGCGGGGCGCTCTTCGCTCATGGCGGACTCCTGACTACGGTTCGCCCTTACGACGTTACCCGAATGGGCGTACGCCGTTCATCGTCCGGCGGGCCACAGGTCGGGATCGGGCGTGAACCGGATGCGCAGCTCGCCCTCGCGCAGCCCGGCGCCGGCGACGGTGCAGCGGCGCAGGGCCGAGGGCAGCGGAACGATCCGCCGGAAGGGGCCCGCGCTGATCAGGAGTTCGTCGCCGCGCCGGATCAGATCCAGGTCCTCCCGTATCGCGCCGGGCAGCGGAATGTGCCAGACCAGCACCCTGTCCTCGGCGGTGGGGGTCCCCCCGCTCGAGCGGAGGCGAGAGTCGGGGAAGTCGGCGACGACGGGCCACTCGACCGGGGCGGGCACGGGGTTGACGCCGGGGACGGCGAGGGCGACGAGGTCGTCGGGGCCGTGGGGATCGCGGCCGAGGTGCGGGACTGGGTGGACGTCGTACGAACGCTGTGTGTCCTGCCAGTCGGCGAGGGTCTTGCGCTGCTGTGCGAGGAGGCCCGCGAGCCAGGTGTCGGGGGCGGTGTCGGGCAGGACGCGGTTGGCGATCAGGGCCTCGGTGCGCAGACCGCGCAGGGCGAGGCCGAGGGTGGCGGTGCGCAGGGCGTCGGCGCCGGCGGGACCTGGTTCGGCGACCAGGCGCACGGCGGTGTGGCGGTCGGCGAGCACCGCCTCCACGGCGGCCAGTTCCACGTCCCAGCGGGCCGCCGTCTCGTACAGCCACTCGGCGGGCATGGGCACACCGGCCAGCCGGCCGAGGACCGGGCGCAGGGCGCGGGCCGCCTGCCGCTCGGGCGGGAGCAGGCGCCGCAGGTAACGGCGCAGCTCCTCGGGGAGGGCGAGCAGCGGGAGGGCCTGCGGGAGGGGCGGGAGGTCCACCACGAGGAGGTCGTAGCGCTCGGAGAGGGCGGCGTCCCTCAGGGCGCGCAGGAAGGACAGCTCCTCGGCACCGGGCAGCGGGGTGACTTCCTCGGCGTCCAGGCGGGAGGCGCCGAGCAGGTCCAGGACGCCTGCGGCGCGGGCCTGGAAGGCGGTGAGGTCCTGCCGGAAGCGGTCGACGGCGTCGGGCCTCCACACGGTCAGGAGCGGGGCGGCTTCCGTGGGGGTCGGTCCTGTCCCGGTGCCCAGGGTCACGCCCAGGGTGTCGGTGTGATCGGCGCTGAGCAGGAGCGTGCGGGTGCCTTCGCCCGCGGCGCGCTGTGCTGTGGCGGCAGCGATGGTCGTACGACCGCTGCCGCCCGGGCCCGTGATCAGGATGGTGCGCATGAGGGTGAACGGTAACGGAGCGCAGGGAGCGGCGGCGTTTGTGTGTCCCCTGCGTGGCAGCTGGGCGGGGGTGGGTCGCGCAGCCGGGGCGCCGGCGGGTTGCCGTCCGCGCCCACCCGTGCCACCCCGGCGGCACGCCTGCCCGCCGCCGGCCGACAGGGCCGAGGCACGTACCCGACCGCAGCGGTGCGACCACCGGCCGCCGGGAGCGAAACGCCCGCCCAGGGCCGGCCGACAGGGCCACGGCACCTACCCGACCGCAAGCGGTGCGACCACCGCCTGCCGGGAGCGAAACGCCCGCCCACGGCCGACTGACCGCCGACCTCGGTGTGGCCCTGGTCGACGAGGCGCCCGGCTGTCCTACCCGGTGCTGCGCGCGGTACGCCAACTGCTCGCGTTCTCCGACCAGCAGGTCCAAGGCGCCTACACAACCGCAGCCTGGGAGCACCGGCGAGCGGGAGCGACCCGCCCGCCCCCAACTGGACGGCAGGGCCACGGCGCGTACCTACCGCAGCCCTGCGACCACCGGCCGCCAGGAGCGAAACGCCCGCCCACGGCCGGCCGGTCGGGTTGCCGCGGCTGTCCGGCCTCTCGGGCTGCCGAAGGGGTGGGTGGGAGGACTACTGGTCCGACTCCACCCGCTTCTTCAGGCCCGCCAGGGCGCGGTCGATGATGACCTTCTCCGCCTTGCGCTTGATCATGCCGAGCATGGGGATCTTGACGTCGACGGTGAGCTGGTAGGTGACCTCGGTGGCGCCCTCACCGGCCGGTTTCAGGAGGTAGGAGCCGTCGAGGGAACGCAGCATCTGGGACTTCACCAGGGTCCAGGAGACCTCGCGCTCCCCGGTCCAGGTGTACGCGAGGGTCTGGTCGTCCTTGATCGCGCCGGCGTCCATGACGAGCCTGACCTGCTCGGCGCGGCCCCGCTCGTCGGCCGCGAGGACCTCCGCCTCCTTGACCTCGCCGGTCCAGTCCGGGTAGCGGGCGAAATCGGCGATCACCGCCATGACGTCGGCCGGAGCCGCCTCGATCGTGATGCTCGAACTGGTGTGTTCCGCCATCGCCGTGGCTCCTCCAGATGCGGACCGAAGAGGGTCTTCGTGCGCGGGGTGCGCACGTCTGTGCAGCGTGAAGGCTACCGCGCCACCGACCCGCCGCCTTCACCCCGTCTCCCCCGTCCCCGGGTTCTCACCATTCGAGTGCCCAGGGCCTGCCCGTGCCGGCGAAGTGGCCGACGTTCACGCACTCGGTCGCGCCGATCCGCATCCGGCGGGCCAGCGGCTGGTGGACGTGGCCGAAGAGGGAGTACCGCGGCCTGGTGCGGTGGATCGCGGCCAGCAGCGCACGGCTGCCCCGCTCGAAGCGGCGGGCGACGGTGTCGTACACCAGCTCGGGCACCTCCGGCGGGATGTGGGTGCACAGCACGTCCACCTCGCCGACCGCCTCGATCTTCGCCGCGTACTCCTCGTCGCTGATCTCGTAGGGCGTGCGCATCGGCGTGCGCAGCCCGCCGCCGACGAAGCCGAAGGTCCAGCCGCCGATCTCGACCCGCTCCCCGTCCAGCACCGTGGTGCCGGGTCCGGCGTACTCGCTCCACAGCGGAGGCATGTCGACGTTGCCGTAGGTGGCGTACGTAGGGGTGGGGAACGCGGCGAACAGCTCGGCGTACTGCTTGCGCACCGCGTTCTCGATCGCGGCGGCCCGGTCGGAGCCGATCCCGGCCCACAGCCGGGCGCCGAAGGCGCGCGCCTCCTCGAAGCGACGGGCGGTGCGCAGCTCGACGATGCGGTCGGCGTTCTCCTTGCCGAACAGGTCGGGGAAGATCCCGCGCGAGTGGTCGGCGTAGTCGAGGAAGAGGACGAGGTCGCCGAGACAGATCAGGGCGTCCGCACCTTCGCCGGCCCGGGCCAGGTCACGGGCGTTGCCGTGCACGTCACTGACCACATGGACGCGCGTCCTTCGGTTACCGGAGCGTGTGGGTGCCATGGCGATCAAGCGTAGGCGTGCGGGATGTGCGGGAACAATGACGGCCGGGCCTGCGGTTACTCGCCGGTCGGTCAAGCCGTGGACTACTGTGCGCGAAGGAACGCCATCCCGTGTGACGCAGCGAACATCTCGCCGGAACCCCCTGTCGTAGAAGCCATACCGGCGGGTAACGTCCGGGCAGTCCAGTCGTGCTCTGGATTTCAACATGTGAATTCCCGAGCACTTGCCCGAGCCTTGGACCGCACCGTCGCATCACACAGTGTCGTGGCGCCGGCGCCCTATGAGGAGCAGCAGTCTTGCGCGAGTTCAGCCTTCCGGCTTTGTACGAGGTCCCTGCGGACGGCAATCTGACCGACATCGTCCGCAGAAACGCCGCGCAGCATCCCGACGTCGCCGTCATCGCCCGCAAGGTGGACGGTGCCTGGCAGGACGTCACGGCCGGAGAGTTCCTGGCCGAGGTGCACACCGCCGCCAAGGGCCTCATCGCCGCCGGCGTGCAGCCGGGCGACCGGGTCGGCCTGATGTCCAGGACGCGCTACGAGTGGACCCTCCTCGACTTCGCGATCTGGAGCGCGGGCGCGGTCACGGTGCCGGTGTACGAGACCAGCTCGCCGGAGCAGGTGCAGTGGATCCTGTCCGACTCCGGCGCGACCGCCTGCGTCGTGGAGCTGGACACCCACGCGGCCGCCGTCGACTCGGTGCGCGACGCGCTGCCCGCCCTGAAGCACGTCTGGCAGATCGAGGCCGGGGGCGTGGAGGAACTGGGGCGGCTCGGTCAGGACGTCGCGGCCGCGACCGTGGAGGAGCGCAGCTCGCTCGCCAGGGCCGACGACCCGGCGACCATCGTCTACACGAGCGGCACGACCGGCCGCCCCAAGGGTTGCGTGCTCACCCACCGCAGTTTCTTCGCCGAGTGCGGCAACATCGTGGAGCGGCTGCGGCCGCTGTTCCGCACCGGTGAGTGCTCGGTCCTGCTCTTCCTCCCGCTCGCGCACGTCTTCGGGCGCCTCGTGCAGATCGCGCCGATGATGGCGCCGATCAAACTGGGCTGCGTTCCGGACATCAAGCACCTCACCGACGAGCTGGCCGCGTTCCGGCCGACGCTGGTCCTCGGCGTCCCGCGCGTCTTCGAGAAGGTCTACAACTCGGCGCGCGCGAAGGCCCAGGCGGACGGCAAGGGCGCGATCTTCGACAAGGCCGCGGACACCGCGATCGCCTACAGCAAGGCGCTGGACGCCCCGTCGGGCCCGCCCCTGGGCCTGAAGATCAAGCACAAGGTCTTCGACACGCTGGTCTACAGCAAGCTGCGGGCGGTCCTCGGCGGCCGGGGCGAGTACGCGATCTCCGGCGGCGCCCCGCTCGGCGAGCGGCTCGGGCACTTCTTCCGGGGCATCGGCTTCACCGTGCTCGAGGGCTACGGCCTGACCGAGTCCTGCGCGGCGACCGCGTTCAACCCCTGGGACCGGCAGAAGATCGGCACGGTCGGCCAGCCGCTGCCGGGTTCGGTGATCCGGATAGCGGACGACGGCGAGGTGCTGCTGCACGGCGAGCACCTGTTCAAGGAGTACTGGAACAACCCGGGCGCGACGGCCGAGACGCTGGCCGACGGCTGGTTCCACACCGGTGACATCGGCACCCTCGACGAGGACGGCTATCTGAGGATCACCGGCCGCAAGAAGGAGATCATCGTCACCGCGGGCGGCAAGAACGTGGCCCCGGCCGTGATCGAGGACCGGATCCGGGCGCACGCGCTGGTCGCGGAGTGCATGGTGGTGGGCGACGGGCGGCCGTTCGTGGGCGCGCTGGTCACCATCGACGAGGAGTTCCTGGGCCGTTGGGCCGACGAGCACGGCAAGCCGGCGGGCTCCACCGCGGCGTCGCTGCGCGAGGACCCGGAGCTGCGCGCGGCGATCCAGGCGGCGGTCGACGACGGCAACGCCGCGGTGTCGAAGGCGGAATCGGTGCGGAAGTTCCGCATTCTGTCCTCCCAGTTCACGGAGGAGTCGGGCCACCTCACTCCGTCGCTGAAGCTCAAGCGGAACGTGGTGGCGAAGGACTACGCGGACGAGATCGAGGCGATCTACGCGAAGCAGTAGGCCTGCTGAAAGCGCGTCATGGCGCGGTGTCCTCGGCGAGGACCCGCGCCATCGTGCGTTCGGCGAGCGCGGTGATGGTGACGAAGGGGTTCACACCGATCGAGCCGGGCACGAGCGAGCCGTCGGTGATGTAGAGCCGGGAGTAGCCCTTCACCCGGCCGTAGTCGTCGGTCGCCTTGCCCAGGACGCAGCCGCCCAGCGGATGGTAGGTGAAGTCGTCGGCGAAGACCTTGCCGGCCGACCCGAAGAGGTCGTACCGGTAGATCGTGGCGTTGGCCAGGTTGATCCGGTCGAACAGCTTCTTGGCCATGCCGACCGACACCGCGCTCTGGGCGGCGGTCCAGCCGAGTTTCACCGCGCCGGACGAGGAGTCGTACGAGAACGACGCCCGCTCCGGGTTCTTGGTGATCGCCAGGTACAGGCTGATCCAGTGCTCGAACCCCATGGGCAGTGGCGCTATTTCGGCGAAGACCGGGTTGTCGGGGTTGGCCCAGTCGTCGACGCCCATGACGGGCATGGTCGCCTGGTCGGCGCCGACGGTGTCCCAGACGTGGTTGGCGCGGGCGAGCATGGTGTTGCCGTTGGTGCCCCAGCCCGCGCCCACGGCGGAGTTCAGGTCCGGCAGGGTGCCGGTGTCCCGGGCGCGGACGAGGAGTTCGGTGGTGCCGAGGCTGCCGCCGCCGAGGAAGAGGTACGTGCAGCTGTACTGCTTGGTCTCCACGACCGCGCCGGTGATGTCGATGCGGTCGGCGGTCAGCAGGTACGACCCGTCGCTCGCCCTGCTGACCGCCTTCACCCTCTCCAGGGTGTGAATGGCGACGTTGCCGGTGCCGAGGGCCGCGGCCAGGTACGTCTTGTCCAGGCTGCGCTTGCCGTGGTTGTTGCCGTAGATGACCTCTCCGGCGAGCGCCGACCTGGTGGCCGTACCGGCGGCTTCCCGCTGCATGTAGCCGAAGTCGTAGACGTTGGGCACGAAGGTGGTCTTCAGCCCGGCGTTGGCCGCGGCCTTCCGGGAGGTGCGGGTGAACCGGTACCAGTCCGTGGACTCGAACCAGACCGGGTCGACGGTGTTGACGCCGAGCATGGAGCGGGCGCGCGGGAAGTAGGTGCCGTACATCTCGTCGGGGTCGACGGTCGGGAACTGCTCGGTGAAGTAGGACTTCAGGGGCGTGACCGCCATGCCGCCGTTGACGAGGGAGCCGCCGCCGACACCCCGGCCGACGTACACGGACATGTGGTCGTGGTGCACCCGGTCCAGGACTCCCGGGTAGGCGCTGATGTCCTTGTTGACGAGATCCAGCCACAGGAAGGTGGCCAGCGGGGCCTCCGTACGGGTGCGGAACCACATGGAGCGCTGGTCGGGGGCGCTGGTGGAGCAGAACACCTTGCCGTCACCGGCTGCCGTGTTCCAGAGCCGGCCCATCTCCAGGACGAGGGTGCGGATGCCGGCCTGGCCGAGGCGGAGGGCGGCGACGGCACCGCCGTAGCCCGAACCGACCACGATGGCCGGGGCGGATTCGGCTGCCGCGGGCTCAGCCGCATGAGCCGACTGGAGGCCGACGCGGGTGATGCCGAGGGTGGCCGCTGTCTGCAGAGCGGCCATACCGAGGATGTGACGTCTAGTCAGCTGATGCTGCGTCAGTTTTGCTGTCATGCGCGCAGCATGTGCGGATTTTGCGGTTCCGCCTAGGGGCTGCGCCGAGGAACGGGGGCGCCATCCGGGGAAAGGAGTGCGCTTCGCGGGCGGTTGCGGGTCGTTCGTGGCTGGTCGCGCCGTTCCCCGCGCCCTCTTCGGGGCGCCTGCCTAGAGCAAGTCTTCAAGTTTCCCGGCGAGCAGGTCCCAGCGCCACTTCTCCTCGACCCACTGCCGTCCCCGCTCCCCCATCCTGCGGCGCAGCCCGGCGTCACCGAGGAGGGCGACGATCCGCTCGGCGGCCTCCGCCGGCTCACCGCCGCGGACGACCCAGCCGGTCTCCCCGTCGAGCACGGCGTCCGGCGCGCCGCCCGAGTCGCCGGCGACGACCGGCAGACCGGTGGCGGAGGCCTCCAGGTAGACGATCCCGAGGCCCTCGACGTCCAGGCCGCCGCGCCGGGTGCGGCAGGGCATGGCGAAGACGTCACCGGCGCCGAAGTGCGCGGGCAGGTCGGACCAGGGCACGGCGCCGGTGAAACGCACCGAGGCCGCCACTCCCGTCTCCCGGGCGAGCCTGCGCAGGTCCTGCTCATAGGGCCCGCCGCCGACGATGAGCAGCACGGCGTCCGGCTCGGCGGCGAGGATCCCGGGCATGGCCCGGATGAGCGTGTCCTGTCCCTTCCTCGGCACGAGCCGGGAGACGCACACGACCACCGGCCGCTCGGTGAGTCCGAGCCGCGCGCGGACCTCGTCTCCGCCCGAGCCGGGGTGGAAGGTCTTCTCGTCGACGCCGGGCGGCAGCTGCACCATCCGCCGGGCCGCGTCCGGGGTGAGCGCGGCCGCTATCCGGGAGCGGGTGTACTCGCCGAGATAGGTGATCGTGTCCGTGGACTCCCCGATCCGGCCCAGCAGCTGCCGGGCGGCGGGCAGCTGGGCCCAGCCGGCCTCGTGGCCGTGGGTGGTGGCCACCAGCCGCTCGGCGCCGGCCTTCCTGAGCGCGGGCGCCATCAGACCGAGCGGCGCGGCCGCCCCGAACCACACCGATGTGCAGCCGTGCTCCCTCAGCAGCCCGACCGCCCGCCGGGTGGCCCCGGGCGTGGGCAGCAGCATGGTCGTACGGTCGCGTACGACGGTGAAGGGCTGCTCGGCGTCGAAGGCGGCCGTGGCCTCGGCGCCCTCCCGGCCGCGCTTCCAGGTGGAGGCGTAGACGACGAGCCGCTCCGGATCCAGCCGGAGGGCCATGTTGTGCAGGAAGGCCTGGATGCCGCCCGGCCGGGGCGGGAAGTCGTTGGTCACGATCAGGGTCTTGTGCATCGCCGCGGACTCTACCCGGCCGAAGCCTTTCGGACGGTGGGTGGACCGAGGCATCCGGCCGCGCTTCATGGCCCTCGCACACGCCGCCGGGGAATCATGGTCCCGGGCCACGGCGGGCGTACGGACAGGGGCACAGGTGAACAGGACGCAGGGGCGGCTCGCGGCGCTGCTGGGGACCTGGTGCGCCACCCGGGTGTTGCTGCTGCTCCTCGTGCTCCGGGTGCTCGCCGTGCCCGGCGTGGACGTCACCACCGACGTGTCGGTGATCTACCAGGGCTGGTACGAGGTGCTGCGCCAGGGGACGTTTCCGCTGGACGACGTGGCCTGGCAGTACCCGCCCGCCGCAGCCCTGGCGATCCTCGCCCCCGCCGCCCTGCCCTTCCTGACCTACCCGCACGCCTTCTTCGTCCTGGTGTGCCTCGCCGACCTGGCCGTCCTCTCCCTGCTGCGGTACGCGGGCCGGCGGCCCGGGCGGTCGCCGCGTGGCACCTGGATCTGGGTGGCGGGCGTGCCGCTGCTCGGCCCGACGGTGTACGCCCGCTACGACCTGTTGGTGACCGCGGTGGCCGTGGCGGCCCTGCTCGCGGGCATCCGGCACCCCCGTGCGATGGGCGCGCTGGCCGCCTTCGGTGCGCTGCTGAAGGTGTGGCCGGCCCTGCTCCTGGTGGGCGCGACCCGGCTGCGGGCGTGGGCGTCGGCCGCGGTGGCCGCGGGCGGCCTCGCGGGTCTGTTCGCGGTGGCCGGGCCCGGGGCGTTCGCCTTCCTCGGCTTCCAGCGGGACCGGGGCACCGAGGTGGAGTCGCTGGGCGGCCTGGTCTTCCATGTGGCCCGGCACTTCGGCTGGCGGGGCGAGGTGCTGCTGAGCTACGGGTCGATCGAGTTCCTCGGCCCCGGGGTCGGGCTGGTCAGCGGCGCCGCGATGGCACTGACCGGGGTTTCCTTCGGCTGGCTGGTGCTGTGGCGGCTGCGGGCGGCCCGGTTCGCCTCGCACACGCTCGCCGACGCGGCCTTCACGGCGGTGCTGCTGTTCACGGTCACCAGCCGGGTGATCAGCCCGCAGTACCTGGTGTGGCTGATCGGCCTGGCCGCGGTGTGCCTGTGTTTCCGGGCGAGCCGTATGGGCGCGCCCGCCGTGCTGCTCCTGGTGGCGGCCCTGCTGACGGTCATGGAGTTCCCGATCGGCTTCGCGCACGTGGTGGTGAGCGACGCGTACGGCGTCACCCTGCTGTTGCTCCGCAACGGGCTGCTGGTCGCCGCCGCACTCATGGCGGCCCGTGAGCTGTGGCGGTCCACGGTCCCGGCGGCCACCGCGGCCCCGCTGCCCCCTCAGGCGACCCGCACGAGGGAAACCTCGCCCTCCTGACGCCGGGCCCGCCGCAACAGCACCGCCACGACGCCGCCCTGCACGGCCATCGCGAGCGCCGACGCCAGGCAGACACCGGGCAGTCCCAGGCCGCCGAGGGCGTGGGCCAGCGGCAGTTGGACGGCGGTGCCGAGCACGGTGACGCGGAGCAGTGCCGGGGCTCCCCCGCTGCCCTCGAAGACTCCGCCGACCGCGACGACGCAGGCCATCAGCAGCAGGTAGGGGCCGACGCAGCGCAGGAACAGCACGCCCTGGTGGGCCACTTCGGGTCCGGCGCCGAAGGCGGCCATGATCCAGGGGGCGGTGGCGGCGAACAGGACGGCGGCCGTCAGGCCCAGCGCCGCGGCCAGGAGCACCGCCTGCCGGCCGATGGCCCGGTGCGCGTCCTGCCCGGCACCCCGGGTGTGCGCGGTGTGGATCGCGGCGGCCTGCCGCACCGAGTAGAAGGCCATGGTGACCACGTACATGACCTTGTACGCGATCGAGTAACCGGCCACCGCGGGCACACCGAGCCGCGCCACGAGCGCCACCAGTACCAGCGCCCCGCCCTGGCGCACGGTGAAGTCGGCGGACATGGGCAGGCCGGTGGTGAGGGTGCGGCGCAGGGCGGCGGGGACCGGTTCGGCGGGAGCGGCCTCGGCCGCCGTCCGCAGCTGGGCGTCCCGCACGAGGGCGCGTACGCCCACCGTCAGGGCCACGCAGCGGCACAGCACGGTCGAGGCGGCGGCGCCCCGGACGCCGTAGAGGTGGATCAGGACCGGGTCGCAGAGCAGGATCAGTCCGTTGGCCAGCAGGGCGAGCCGCATCGGGGTCCGGGTGTTCCCGGTGCCCTTGAGGATGCCGTCGACGAGCTGCTGGGCGAAGAAGACGGCCATGCCCGGCAGGGAGATCGCGAAGTAGGCGGTCGCGAGGCGCGGGGCCGCAGCGCCGTGGCCGCCGAGGACCAGGCGGGCCAGCGGCGCGCGCAGCAGGAATCCGGCCCCCACGACCACCGGCGTGACCAGCCCGCCGAGCGCCCAGCCGCCGCGCACCGCGGCCCACAGGGCGGCGGGATCGCGGGCTCCCCTGGCGTGCGCGACCAGCACGGTCGTGCCGGAGGCGAAGACCAGGGCGACGCCGAGCAGCACGTTCTCGGTGGTGGTCGCGACGGCGACGGCGGCCACGGCCGCGCCGCCCAGCCGGGAGACCCAGACGGTGTTGATGATCCCGGACGCGACCGAGGCGAGGAGTGAGAGGTAGACGGGGTGGGCGAGCGAGACGAGTTGCCTGCGGTGAGCGTTCACGAAGTCCCCCTTATCGAGCTACCTCTAAACGAGGTAGCTCGATAAGAGCTAGCATGGTGTCCGCGCCCGCCGCAAGCCCACTGCAAGCCCACTGCAAGGAGAGTTCGCGTGCTGGAACTGTCGATCCTGGGCTTCCTCGCCGAGGAACCCCTGCACGGCTACGAGCTGAAGGAGCGCATCAAGGCGCTGAGCGGCCACGTCCGCCCGGTCAGCGACGGCGCCCTCTACCCCGCCATCAACCGGCTCGTCGCCGCCGGGCTGCTCGACCAGCACACCGAGGAGGGAGCGAGCGCCGCCCCGCGCCGGGTGCTGTCCCTGACCGAGAAGGGCCGCGCGGATCTGCTGGAGCGGCTGCGCCACCCCAAGCAGGCCGAGATCACCGACCACGTCCGCTTCAACACGGTCCTGGCCTTCCTGCGCCACCTGCCCGACCCCGCCGAACAGGCCGCCGTACTGCGCCGCCGCCTGGACTTCCTTCAGGCCCCGGCGAGCTTCTTCTACCGGGACGGCGAGCCGGTGCGCGCGGAGGAGGCCGGCGACCTGTTCCGGCAGGGCATGCTCCGGGTCGCCCGGGCCACCGGCACGGCCGAGCGGGCCTGGCTGCGCGAGGCCCTCGAGGCGCTCGGCAGGCCGAGCTGAGCGGGTGCGCTCAAGGCCGGCCGCCCGCCGCCGAACCCAGCGAGGCCACTCAAAGCCGGCCACCCACCGCCGAACCCAGCAGGGCCACTCAAAGCCGGCCACCCGCCGCCGAGCTGGGCGGGTCCGCTCAGGTCAGCTGATCGCGCACGTAGGCGCGCCACTCGGCGGTGAACGCCCCGGGCGTGGAGCCGAGCACCTTCTTCAGCGCCTCCTCGACCGCGCCCGCCCGCTGCGCGTGGGCGCCGACCGCCCGGTAGAAGGCACCGAGCCGCGCGTCGCCCCAGTGGCCGGCGATCATCCGGCAGGCCAGCCAGCCGCCCTCGTAGGCCTGGGCGAGGTGGGTGGGCTCGCTGCTGAAGCCGAAGTCCGCGTCGGCGGGAAGGGCCGACGGCACATGGCCGTCCCGGACCGCGCGGGCGAGCTCCGGTGCGGCCTCGGTGGGCGTGCGGCCGGTGCCGAGGTAGCCGATCCAGTCGGCGTAGCCCTCGGAGAGCCACAGCGGGGTGGCGGCGTCGGTGTGCGCGCGGGTGGCCACATGAGTGGCCTCGTGGGTGAGCACGACCTGCTTGCCGACGCTGCCGAGCATGGCGTACGCCTCCGGGTTGACGACCACCCGGTCCGCGGGCGTCCTGCCCGCGCCGCCCGCCTCCCCGGTGGTGACCGCGGCGATGCCCCGGTAGCTGGAGGCGGGCGAGCCGAGCAGGGCCGCCATGCCCTCCAGCGTGCGCGGGACGAGGACGACGATCCGGCGCGTCCAGTCCGTGCCCCACGCCCGGGAGACGACCGGGACCGCACGGTCCGCCAGCCGTGCGTACGCACGCAGGTCGCCGGCGCTCCGACCGGTCCCGAGGACCAGGCTGTGCGCGCCCTGCACGGCGGTCACCGTGCCCTGGTCCCACAACTGCTCCCCGGCCTTGCGCGCGGGCTCGTCGGCGCTGACGTACCACCTGCCGTCGGCGGTGCGGCTGAGGGTGAGGGTGCGGTGGACGCTGACCGGGGCCCTGTCGTAGCCGGCGATGCGGTAGCGCAGTTCGGCCTCGGCGGTGGTGCCCGGGCCGCCCCGGTGCAGGGCGGTCACCCGGTAGGTCCAGGAGGCCAGCGGCAGCGCGCGCAGGCGGACGTACTCGGTCCGGGTGCCCGTCGTGCCGTACGCCGTCTCGTCGTGCCCGAGCAGGGCCGCCGACCGTCGGTCGAGCACCCGCTGCACCTCCGCCGTCGCGGGGTCGGCCGCCGTCCGCCCGCCGCATCCGGAAAGGGGCGGTACGAGCAGCAGACAGAGTCCCGCCGCCGCGGTGCGCCACGTCCGCCGCACCCCTGCGCCATCAGCCATTTCCCGATCGTACGGCGCCGGGCGGGACGTCAGGGACGGGTCACCGAGGAGACGGGCATCATCCCGACCGGGTCGTAGCGCACCGGCGCTCCCGGGTAGGGCGCGTGGATCACCTGGCCGTTGCCGACGTACATCGCCACATGGCTGGCGTCGGAGCGGTAGACGACCAGGTCTCCGGGGCGCGCCTGCGAGAGCGGGATCTGCCGGCCCGCGTACCGCTGCTCCTGCGAGGTGCGCGGCAGATGGATGCCCGCGTGCGCGTAGGACCACTGCATCAGGCCCGAGCAGTCGAAGCCGGAGGGGCCGGTCGCGCCCCACACGTAGGGCCGGCCGAGGGCGGAGCGGGCCGCGGCCAGGGCGGCCGCGGCGCGGGCGTCGGGAGCGACGGCGCCGGACAGGTCGGGCAGGTCGGGCAGGTCATCGCGGCCGGCGCGGGAGGCCCGGACGTAGGCGGCGCGCTCGGCAGCGGGCAGGGAGTTGAGCAGTTGCCGCGCCTTGGCGAGCTTCTTCTCCACGGTCCGCTTGTGCGCGGCGACCGCCTTGCGGCTCTGTTCCAGGGCGGCGAGCTTGCCCGCGGTCTCGGCGCGCTCCTGGGCGAGTTCACGCAGGGCGGACCGCAACTCGCGCAGCTGTCCCACCTGCTGGGCGCCGATGTGGTCGAGGGTGGCCGCCTTGTCGAGGTAGTCGTCCGGGTCGTCGGAGAGCAGCAGGGCGACGGCCGGGTCGATGCCGCCGGAACGGTACTGGGCGCCGGCCAGCGCACCCAGCCGTTCGCGCATGGAGTTGATGCGCCGCTGCTGCCGGGCGATGTGGTCCTGGGTGTCCCTGACCTCCCGGCGCAGCACACCGGCCCGCTCGTCCGCCTTGTCGTAGGCCTGGGTCGCCTTCTCGGCCTCCTCGTAGAGGCGGTCCACCTCGGCACGGGTGCCCCCGTGCGGGGCTGCGTCGGCCGGTACGGCGCCCAGTGCGGCGGCGGCGGCCGACAATACGGACAGGGCGGCGCCGGCGCCCCGGTTGAACCCGGACGGTACAAGGCGGCGATGGGACCCCACGGCAGTCCTTCTGCTGGCGGACAGAGACCGTTTCCCCGGCGCCGGAGACGGGGCCCCCGCGCCGGGGAAACGCGGCAGACAGTAGCCGTGCGGACGGGTCCCGGCCAAAGACCACGGCGTCAACGCACACTGACGCCCCGCCGGTGACGCAGGTCACCGGCGGGGCGTGGAGTCAGCTTCGGTTCACGGGATTCGCCCGTTCGGGCGCCCCCGAGCCGGTGTCACGGGGTGGGTCAGATCCGGACGCCGAACTCGAACGTCATGTTGCTCATGGCCTCGTAGCGCACCACGGCTCCGGTGTGCGGGGCGTGCAGCACCTGGCCGTTGCCCGCGTACAGACCGACGTGGTGGTAGTCGCCGTAGAAGATGATCAGGTCGCCGACCTTCAGGTCGGCCTGGTTGTAGATCCTCGTGCCGGCGTTGGCCTGCGCCTCGGAGGTGCGCGGGATCGACACGCCGGCCTGGGCGTAGGCCCAGGAGGTCAGGCCCGAGCAGTCGAACGAGGAGGGGCCGGTGGCGCCGTAGACGTAGGGCGAGCCGATCTTGCTCTGGGCTGCGGAGAAGGCCGCGGCGGCCCGGTCGGAGGCGGGCGGGGCGTCGCCGAGGTCCACGCGCTCGGTGGAGGAGCGGTTGGCGCGCGCCTGCTGGGCGGCGAGTGCCGCCTTCTCCTTGGCGGTCAGGGTGTTGAGCAGCTTCTGCGCCTCGGCGAGCTTGCCCTGGACTTCCTTCTTCTTGTTGCCCAGCTCGGTGCGGGTGGAGGCCAGGTCCTTGAGCTTCTCGGTGGCCTCGGCGCGCTCCTGGGCGAGTTCGCGCTGTTTGTCCTGAATCTTCTTCAGGGCCTCGACCTGCTGGCTGCTCAACTGGTCGAGCGTGGAGGCCTTGTCGAGGTAGTCGTCCGGGTTGGAGGACAGGAAGAGCTGGACCGAGGGGTCTATGCCGCCGGAGCGGTACTGGGCCGTGGCCAGCGAACCCAGGCCGTCGCGGAGCTTGTTGAGCTCCTGCTGACCGCGGGCCACGTTGTCCTGAATGGTGGATATTTCCTTTTGCAGCTTCTGCTGCTTCTCCTTGGCCCCGTTGTACTTCTCGGTGGCCTGCTCCGCCTGCTCGTAGAGCTTGTCGACCTTCGCCTTGACTTCGTCCTTGCCGAGCTTCTCACTCGGCGCGGCATTGGCGGCGTTCGCGCTCAGCGCGACGGCAGCGGCGGCTGCGGTGGTCAGCACGGTGACACGCGTGCGGCTCGGCTGCTTGGGTCGACGATGGGACGCCACTGAGGACGAACTCCTTCTCGTGAGTGATCACCCGTTCGGAGGTTCGAGCCCAGACCCTAGTGACCCAGTTGTGATCAGTTCAAATCCTCGCGCCAAAAAACCCGTCACGCAATGCATTCTTTGCACATAACTCACGTGCGGTGATGCACGATTGACACTACGTTGCGTGACGGTTCGGTCAATTCGGGCATTGCGTATGTGCGTTGCACCTTCAGGACAGTCGCTTCAGAAGTACCGCAGAGGCGACGGGACGGGCACCCGCCCTGGCGACCCCGTCGGCCACCTCCCGGTCGGTCGAGACGACGATGACCGGACGGCCCGGCGGCTCCGCGCGCACCAGTTGGCGGATCAGCTCGTCGGCCGTGACCCCCGGCTTGGAGAACAGCACCCGCACCCCGCGCGGCGGCGCGAGCAGCACCGGCGCGGCCAGTTCGGCGCCGTCGAAGACGCATGTCACCTCGGCCCCGGTCTGCGCGGCGAGCGCGGAGAGCTGACCGAGGAGCCGCAACCGCTGCTTCTCCAGTGGCATCTGCGGATAGCCGGTCTTGGTGACGTTGTAGCCGTCGACCACCAGATGCGCCTGCGGCAGCGCGAGCAACTGGTCGAGGATCGCCGGGTCGTTCTCGGACAGGGCCCGGGCCGCGATGTCCTTCGGGGTCATTCGTCCCGGTTCGACCGCGTCCACGGTCTGGGCCGGGCGCACCGAGACCGGCGGCAGGGCGAGTTCGCGCCGCAACCCCTGGGTGGCTTCCAGCAGGGTGTCCAGCAGCAGCCGTACCCGCATGTCCTCGACGCTGCGTCCCTCGCGGGCCGCCCGGCGGGTGGCCTCCAGCGCGGCCTCGGCCTCGCCCAGGCGCGCCTTGAGCCGCCGGGACTCGCTCTCCGCGGCCGACACCTGCGCATGCGCCTCGGCGCGCACGGCCTCCGTCTCGCCCTGGACCTTGCGCAGCGCGGCCTCCCCGCGCTTGACGTCACTGAGGGCGGCACGGAGCTTGCGGTGCAGCGACTCCGCTTCCTTCTTCGCCGACTCCAGCTCCACGCGCAGCCGTTCGGTCTCGGCCCGGGTCTGCTCCCGGGCGTGGGCCAGCTCCTCGCGCAGCCGCTCCAGCTCGGCCCGGCTCTCCTCGTCGACCCGCTCGGCGTCGGCCCGCTGGGCCTCCTCGCCGGCCGCGGTGACCAGCTTCACCCAGCCCGCCGGGCGCAGTACGTAGGCCGCGGCCGCCACGTCGAGCGGGTCCGCGGCCGGGGGCGGCGAGCCGGAGTCGAGGGCGCCGGAGAGTTCCGGCTGCGCCTCTCTGAACTTCTCCCCGATCCGCTGCCGGAACAGCGGATCGGTCTCCAGCGCGGCCGCCATCGCGTTCCCGGCGAACTTGGCCCGCCGGTTCGGGGCGAACCGGGCGTACTGTCGCAACTGGGCGGGCAGCTCCGCCACGGTCAGGCCGCCGAAGCCGTCCGAGACGATCTGCACGACCCGCCGGCGCACACCGTCGGGCAGCGGACGGTCAAGCACCTCGGCGGTGCCGTCGCCCGGCCCCCCGCCTGCGGTCTCCACCATCCGTCACACCCCAATACCTGTACGGGGACCGCTCCGCTCAGGAGCCGGCGCCCGGCCTGTCCACGAGTTCCACCTGGTCCACCGCGTTGCACCAGCGGCAGCGGACCGACTCGATGGTCTCACTGACCACCTCGCGCTCCTCCACGGTCGGCTCACCCGCGAGGTCGAGGTGAACGTACTCGACCACCTTCGAGGAGCGGGTCACGTCGAAGCGGGTGAGATTGCCGCAGAGCGTGCAGCGCCATCGCGTCGTGGCGGTCGGCAGGGGAACCGTCATCGTGCCTGTTCGCTTCCTTCTCGGGTCGTTCGCGCCGCTCCTCGACGCGTGTGGCTCGTAACCCTACGGCCTGGCGGGTGCTCGCCGCCCGTCCGTCCACGGCGGCGAGGCGGTCTGTCAGCCTGCGTCCCGTTACGTCATGCTCTGTAGTCATGATCAGCACGTGGAGCACGGCGGCCGGCAGGACACTCAGGGCGGTCCGGGGCACTTCCGCGCCGACGACCTACGCCCTCATCGTCCTGTGCTCCCTGATCTTCGTACTGGGACCGGCCTCGGGACTCACGGGGGCGGCATACGGCTCCGGGGACGCCCTGCTCGCCGCGCAGCGCGCGTACTTCCGGCGCTGGGGGGTGGTCCCGGCCGAGCTGTTCGACGGACCGGCCCGGGAGGCGCTCACCCCCGCCACCGCCCTGTTCGTGCACGGCAGCTGGGTGCATCTGCTCGGCAACATGCTCTTCCTCTTCGTCTTCGGGATCATGACCGAGGAACGGATGGGCCGGGTGGAGTTCACCCTGTTCTACGTCGGCTGCGGTTACCTGGCCCTGCTGGGCTACGCGGCCGCCAACGCCACCTCCGAGCAGTCGCTGGTGGGCGCCTCCGGGGCAATCTCGGCGGTCCTCGGAGCGTTCCTCTACCTGTTCCCCCACGCCCGTGTGACCAGTCTCCTCCCCTTTCTCTTCTTCCTGCCGATGCGCTTCCCGGCCTGGGTCGTGCTGCCCTTCTGGGCGGCCCTGCAGTGGCTCGCGGCGGGCCGCTCGGGCGAGGGGCCCGGGGTGGCCTACCTCGCCCACCTCGTCGGCTTCGGCCTCGGCTTCGGCTACGCATGGGTGCGTTACGGAAGGAAGAGGGGCCCGACGGGCGGCCTCGGCAGGGCGGTGGTGGGAGACGGGCGGGCGACTAGAGTGAAGCCCGCAGCCGCTCCGGTACCCGAGGGAGAGAACCAGTCGTGATCACCGCGATCGTCCTGATCAAGACCAGCGTGGACCGGATCCCCGAGATCGCGGAGCAGATCGCCGCGCTGGAGAGCGTCAGCGAGGTCTTCTCGGTCACCGGCACCTACGACCTGATCGCCATGGTGCGGGTACGGCAGCACGAGGACCTCGCCGAGGTCATCCCCGGCCGGATCAGCAAGATCCCCGGCGTCGAGGGCACCGACACACACGTCGCGTTCCGCACCTACTCCCAGCACGACCTGGAGGCGGCCTTCGCGATCGGGCTGGACAACTGACCAGAGCGTCACGTCCACGGCCGCGACACCGGTGCCCGGCGGTGCCGGACGTCCGTCAGACGGCCGGGACGCAGCGGCCGTCCTCGGTGCGGTACTGCCACTTGGTGCCGTCCGTGACCAGCTCCCGCACGGCGTTGACGAACCGCTCGACGTGCTCGTCCGGGGTGCCCGCGCCGAAGCTGACCCGGATGGCGTTCAGGGACTTCTCGCCGGGCGCGGCCTCGGGGGCACCGCACTCGCCCTGGGTCTGCGGGTCGCTGCCCAGCAGGGTGCGCACCAGCGGGTGGGCGCAGAACAGGCCGTCGCGGACGCCGATGCCGTACTCGGCGGAGAGGGCGGCGGCGAAGTGGGAGCTGTTCCAGCCCTCGACGACGAAGGAGAGGACGCCGACGCGCGGGGCGTCGTCACCGAAGAGGGAGAGGATCCTGACCTCGGGGACGTCGGCCAGGCCCGCGCGCACCTTGCCGATCAGGTACTGCTCGCGGGCGACCAGGGTGTCGAAGCCGGCCTCGGTGAGCGCCTTGCACGCGGAGGCGATGGAGTAGGCGCCGATGACGTTCGGGGAGCCGGCCTCGTGACGTGCGGCGGTCTCGTGCCACTCCACGGTCACTCCCCCGTCCTCGCGTCGCGTGACCTTGCGGCTCGCGCCGCCGCCCGCGAGGTACGGCTCGGCCGCGACCAGCCAGTCGGCGCGGCCGGCCAGGACGCCGGAGCCGAACGGGGCGTACAGCTTGTGACCGGAGAAGGCGACCCAGTCGACGTCCAGGTCCGTCACCGACACCGGGTGGTGCGGGGCCAGCTGGGCGGCGTCCAGGACGATCCGGGCGCCGTGCGCGTGGGCCGCGGCGGCCAGCTCGCGCACCGGCCACAGCTCGCCGGTGACGTTGGAGGCACCGGTGACGCAGATCAGGGCCGGGGCGTGGGGGTCGCGGCCGGCCAGCGCCCGTTCCAGGGTCTCGACGGCCTGCCGCGGGGTGCGCGGTGCGTCGAGGTACGTGACTCGGGCGTCCTGCCAGGGCAGCAGGGAGGCGTGGTGCTCGGTCTCGAAGACGAAGACCTGGCAGTCGGCGGGGAGCGCGCGGGCGAGCAGGTTCAGGGAGTCCGTGGTCGACCGGGTGAAGATCACCTGGTCGGCCGCACGGCAGTCGAGGAACTCGGCGACCGTCCGGCGGGCGTTCTCGAACAGGTCGGTGGAGAGCTGGGACAGGTAGCCGGCGCCGCGGTGGACGCTGCCGTAGTACGGCGCGTACGCGGCCACGTCGTCCCAGACGCGCTGCAGGGCGGGGGCGCTGGCCGCGTAGTCGAGCGCCGCGTAGGTGACTTCGCCGCCCGTCACGAGCGGGACGGTGACATCCCGGCCCAGAACGGGCAGCGCCGCCGAAATGTCACGGCAAACGGTCTGGTCGGCGGCAGCGGTGAAGACGGACATGGGTGAACTCCCGTGCAAGCAGGTGGGACTCACCGCACGAGCGGACAGGGCTCAAGCGCGGGTGAGGGAAAAAGAAAAAGGGGTGTGCGGAGGCGGGGCTCTGCGGCCCTATCGCATTCGCTTGCTCACGGAAGGCTCCCTCGAACGACCAGGACCCCTGGCCCCACGCTCATTCAGAAGCGTGCGAGGGGTCCGCGCTTGCCGTAGACCTCACTGCCTACGGCCTGGTCTTCACCCGGGGCACCCCGCCACGGACGGAGGGTTGCCGGACAGCCGGCCGGGGCCGAATGACTGTCGCTCATGACCTGGTCGGAAAACTAGCCGAGCTGATCACCGGGGCGCAACTTCTGTCCGGATGCCGGGACGACGCCCAGCGCCGTGCCGCCGCGACGGCACGCGACCACGACGACGGAACCGGCGGTGCCGAGCCGACCACGACCCGATCGGCTCGGCCCGCCGCAGGCACTACGCGTTGCTCGCGGCCACCCACCGCTCCAGCGCCAGCTTCGCCGCGCCCGAGTCGATCGATTCCTTTGCCATGGTCATACCGGCGCGCAGCTGCTCGGCGAGCGGTGCGTCCGTCGGGTGCAGAGAGACGAGCGCGGCCGCCGAGTTCAGCAGGACCGCGTCCCGGACCGGCCCCTGCTCGCCGTCCAGGAGACGACGGGCGACCTCCGCGTTGTAGGCCGCGTCGGCGCCGCGCAGGGCGTCCACGGGTACGAGGTCGATGCCGACGTCCCGAGGGTCGAAGCTCTCCTGCGTGACCTTGCCGTCCCGGACCACCCAGACCCGGGAGGTGGACGTGGTCGTCAGCTCGTCCAGGCCGTCGTCACCCCGGAAGACCAGGGAGGAGTTGCCGCGCTCGGCGAGGACCCCGGCCACGATCGGCGCCATGCGCGGGTCGGCGACACCGACCGCCTGGGCGCGCACCTTGGCCGGGTTGGTCAGCGGACCGAGCACGTTGAACGTGGTGCGGATGCCCAACTGACCCCGGGCGGCCGCGACATGACGCAGCGACGGGTGGAACTTCACCGCGAAGCAGATGGTGATGCCGGCCTCGTCGGCGACCTCGGCGACCCGCTGCGGGGTGAGGTTCAGATTGATACCGAGCTTCTCCAGGACGTCGGAGGACCCGGAGGCCGAGGACGCGGCGCGGTTGCCGTGCTTGACGACCTTCGCTCCCGTCCCGGCGACGACGATCGACGACATCGTGGAGATGTTCACCGTCCTGGCGCCGTCGCCGCCGGTTCCGACGATGTCGACGGCCGGACCCGGTACCTCGATCACATTGGCGTGCTCGTACATGGTCCGCACGAGTCCGCTGATCTCCTGCACCGTCTCGCCCTTGGCCCGCAGGGCCACCATGAACCCGGCGATCTGCGCGTCGGTCGCCTCGCCGCGCATGATCAGGTCCATCGCCCAGGCCGTGTCGTCGGCGGACAGGTCCCGGCCGTCCAGCAGCCCGTTCAGCAGGGCGGGCCAGGAACGGCCCGCCGCGGTGTCGCCTCCAGCGGGGGTCACAGCGCTCATGAGCCGCTCCTGGGTGTCGTGGAAGAACAGTGTGAGGCCACCCTATCCAGCCCGCGGCACGGCGAAGGGCCCCGTCCGTAAGCCGGACGAGGCCCTTAGCCGTGGCGTGGCGACGCGGTGATCAGTGGTGGCCGTGGCCGCTCGTGATCTCCTTGTACTCCTCGACGGTGGGCTTCGGGATCTGGTTGTCCCCGCTGTAGTAGGCGTGGCTGAGCTTGGCGCGCAGCTTCTCGGACGCCTTCACCTTGCGCTCGACACCGTTCTCGTCGACCGCCGGGCCGACCTCGGCCGGCTCGTACTGGTGGTGAGCCGTGAGGGTGTGCAGCTGCTCCTGGCTGAGCGCCTCGTGGACCTCGATGAACTCACCGTGCGGCAGGCGCTTGATGATGCCGGTCTCGCGACCGTGCAGCACCTTGTCGCGGTCGCGGCGCTGCAGACCGAGGCAGATCCGCTTGGTGGTGATGAACGCGATGACCGGTCCGGCGAAGAAGAAGATCCGGACGAACCAGGTGACGTCGTTGATCGACAGGTGGAAGTGGGTGGCGAAGAGGTCGTTGCCACCACCGACCAGGCCGACCATGTACACGGTCACCCAGGCGGCACCGAACGCGGTACGGGTCGGGGCGTTGCGCGGGCGGTCCAGGATGTGGTGCTCGCTCTTGTCGCCGGTGACCCAGGACTCGATGAACGGGTAGAGCGCGATCACGCCCAGGACGAGGCCGAAGAGCACCAGCGGGATGAACACGCCCAGGACGAGTGTGTGACCCCAGAAGTTGATCTCCCAGCCCGGCATGTAGCGGACCAGACCCTCGGCGAAGCCCATGTACCAGTCGGGCTGGGCGCCGGTGGACACCTGGTCCGGGCGGTACGGGCCCATGGCCCAGATCGGGTTGATCTGGGCAACCGCGGCGATCGCCGCGATCACACCGAAGACCAGGAAGAAGAAGCCGCCCGCCTTGGCCATGTACACCGGCAGCAGCGGCATGCCCACGACGTTCTTCTCGCTCTTTCCGGGACCCGCGAACTGCGTGTGCTTGTGGTAGAAGACCAGGATCAGGTGGCCCACCACCAGGCCGAGCATGATGCCCGGCAGCAGCAGGATGTGGATCGAGTAGAACCGGGCGACGAAGTCGTGGCCGGGGAACTGACCGCCGAAGAGGAAGAACGAGATGTACGTTCCCACGATCGGCATCGACAGGATCGCGCCCTCGGTGAAGCGGACACCGGTGCCGGAGAGCAGGTCGTCCGGGAGCGAGTAACCGGTGAAGCCGGTGAACATGCCGAGGACGAACAGCAGGAAGCCGAACAGCCAGTTGATCTCACGCGGCTTGCGGAACGCGCCGGTGAAGAACACGCGCATCATGTGCACGAACATGCCGGCGAGGAAGATCAGCGCGGCCCAGTGGTGGATCTGCCGGATGAGCAGACCACCGCGCACGTCGAAGGAGATGTGCAGGGTCGAGCTGAACGCCTCGGACATCAGCTGTCCCTGCAGCGGGACGTAGCTGCCGTGGTACTCCACCTCGTTCATCGACGGGTGGAAGAACAGCGTCAGGTAGACACCGGTCAGGATGATGATGAGGAAGCTGTACAGGCAGACTTCGCCCAACATGAACGACCAGTGGTCGGGGAAGATCTTGCGCATGTTGGACTTGGCCAGGGAGTAGATCCCGAGCCGGCCGTCGGCCCAGTCGGCGACCCGCTCGCCGGCCGGTGCCTTCCCGCGGGGGCGGGGCTCTTCGTTCGCTGCAGTACTCATCCGCGCTCCCAGAATGCAGGACCGACGGGCTCCTCGAAGTCGCCGAGCGCCTGGAGGTAACCCTCGTCGTTCACGCCGATGCGCAGTTGCGGCAGGGCGTGACCGGCGGGGCCGAAGATCACTCGGGCACCGTCGGAGAGGTCGAAGGTGGACTGGTGGCACGGGCACAGCACATGGTGCGTCTGCTGCTCGTACAGGGAGATCGGGCAGCCCACGTGGGTGCAGATCTTCGAGAACGCGACGATGCCCTCGTGCGACCACTCGAGCTCGCGCTTGTCCTTGATGTTCTCCGGCTGGAGCCGGATGATCATCAGGGCCGCCTTGGCGATCTCGTTCTGGAAGTCCTCTTGGGTCTCCTCCAGGCCCTCGGGCTTGGCGAAGGTCAGCGAACCGACGGCGACGTCCTCGGGACGCAGCGGCTGGTTCGTGTTCGTGTTGACGAGCAGCTTGCCCTTCGCCCACAGGGTGTGGCGCAGCGAGGTACCGGGCAGCGGGCCGAGGTCGCGCAGCAGCATGACGCCGGAGAGCGGCACCAGGGTGAGCGCGCCGAACATCGTGTTGCGGATCAGCTTGCGGCGGCCGAGCGCCGACTCCTTCGCGCCCTCGCGGAAGTCGGCGTGGACCTTCGCGCGGACCTCGGGCGAGGCCTCGATCGGGTGACGCTCGTCGGCGACCTCCACGTCGGACATCAGGGTGCGGGCCCAGTGGACCGCGCCCGCGCCGATGCAGAACAGCGCCGTACCGAGGGTCATGCCGAGCGCGAAGTTCAGCGCGCTGAGGTGCCCGATCGGGAAGACGAAGATCGACTTGTCGTGCGGGATCGCCACGTACGACACGATGAAGCCGATGGTGGCCAGCATCGACACCGTGAACAGCAGGGCGACGACGCGCTCGGACCGCTTGGCGGCCCGCTCGTCGATGTCCTGGATCCGGTGCTCGTGAGGCGGCAGACCCGGGTCGGCGAACGGGTTCTCCTCGTCCGCGACGCTCACTGCGCCGTGCGCGTGGTCCTGCTCAGCGGGCAGGTTCTCTTCTGGAATGTCTTGGCTACTCATGACTTCTTGGCCTTTGCGGTCCGAGCGGCGACCCAGACGGCGACCGCGATCAGCGCGCCGAGACCGAAGATCCAGGCGAACAGACCTTCAGTGACCGGCCCGAGGCCGCCCAGCTCCATACCGCCGGGGTTGTCCGTCTCACTGCTGTCGACCGCGTGCAGGTACGCGATGATGTCCTTCTTGTTCTTCTCCGTCAGAGTGGTGTCGGGGAAGGACGGCATGTTCTGCGGGCCCGTCTGCATGGCCTCGTAGATGTGCTTCGGGTCGACGCCTTCCAGCGTCGGCGCGAACTTGCCCTTGGTCAAGGCACCACCCTTGCCGGTGAAGTTGTGGCACTGCGCGCAGTTGGTGCGGAACAGCTCGCCGCCCTTGGCGATGTCCGCGCCGTCCGGGCCGTACTGCTCCTTCGTCGGCACCGCGGGACCGGCACCCAGCGAGGCGATGTACGCCGCGAGCTGGTCGATCTCGGCCTGGGTGTAGATGTTCTTCTTCTTTGGGACCTGCGGGCCCTGCGAGGTGGCGGCGGGCATGCGGCCCGTGCCGACCTGGAAGTCGACCGCCGCGGCGCCCACGCCGACCAGGCTGGGGCCGTCGGAGGAGCCCTGGCCACCGGTGCCGTGGCAGCTGGCGCAGCCGACCTCGTAGAGCTTCTTGCCCTCCTTGATGGTCAGGGACTGGGAGGTTTCATCGGCCTGTGCCTTGCTCGCGGGCGCGAACGCGGCATACAGCCCCCCAGTGGCCGCCAGCGCGAGGAGTAGGACGACGACCGCCGCCAGCGGATGGCGTCGTCGTGCGGAGAGCTTTTTCACGGATTACCCCGGTGTCAGGATCTTCTGCGTCGATGCTTCTGGATGTGCGGGAGCGGTCCCGGCTACTTGATCAGGTAGATCGTGGCGAAGAGGCCGATCCAGACCACATCGACGAAGTGCCAGTAGTAGGACACGACGATGGCGGCGGTCGCCTGCTCGTGAGTGAACCTCTTCGCCGCGTAGGTGCGGCCGAGGACCAGCAGGAAGGCGATGAGACCGCCCGTCACGTGCAGGCCGTGGAAGCCGGTGGTCAGGTAGAACACCGAGCCGTACGGGTCGGAGGACAGGGAGATCCCGTCCTCCTTCACCAGCGAGGTGTACTCGTAGATCTGACCGCCGATGAAGATCGCACCCATGATGAAGGTGAGGATGAACCAGCCACGGAGCTTCTTCACGTCCCCGCGCTCGGCCGCGAACACGCCGAGCTGGCAGGTGAGCGAGGAGAGCACCAGGATCGTGGTGTTCGTCGCGGAGAAGGGCACATTGAGCGCATCGGCCATGTGCTTCCAGTGCGCCGGACCCGTCACCGATCGCAGGGTGAAATACATCGCGAAGAGGGCCGCGAAGAACATCAGCTCGGAACTCAGCCAGATGATGGTTCCGACGCTGGTGAGGTTCGGCCGGTTGACCGACGGGTGCGCGTGCCCGGTTTCTACTGTCGTTGCTGTCGCCACGACCGACATTATGTCGGTCGCTTATCCCGCCCTCACTCCGGGGGGTGCCGTTCGGAGTGTTGCTACCCGCCGAACCGGTGTTGACGTGGTGTTCAGGGGAGTAACATCCGGCCCGAACGGCCCTGTCCGTAGGACGCTGACGTCTCGGAGGAAGCATGCAGCCGACCGCCACAGTGCTGGTGTACAGCGACGACTCCAACACACGGGAACAGGTGCGGCTGGCCTCCGGCCACAGGCCGGCTCCTGATGTCCCCCTGGTCGAGTTCGTCGAGTGTGCGACTCCTGAGGCCGTGCTGCGCGAGCTGGACAAGGGTGGCATCGACGTCTGTGTGCTCGACGGCGAGGCCGTGCCGATGGGTGGCATGGGGGTGTGCCGGCAGATCAAGGACGAGGTCTTCAACTGCCCACCCGTGCTGGTGCTGATGGGACGGCCCCAGGACGCGTGGCTGGCCACGTGGAGCCGGGCTGACGCGGCGGTCACCCTGCCGGTGGATCCGGTGGAGTTCGCGTCCGCCTTGGCCGCCCTGCTCCGTCGGAAGAGGTTGCTGAGCGCCTGAGCGCCAGGGGCGCGAGGGGGGGTGCGCGACTGCCGGTCGTGTGTGGCTGGTCGCGCCCGCGCGGCGGAGCCGCACATCATCACGGCCCCGCGCCCCTGGAGGTAGTCACACCGCCGTTGGCTTCAGGCGCAGCGCGTCCTGTGGTGCGGGGCCGTCCGGGGTGCCGTTGACGAGGGCGCTGCCCGCGCGCCACTTCTTCCAGTCCACGTTCCAGTCGCCGAAGCCGTTGCCGAAGGGCTCCATCGGGTCGCCGTCGGAGTTGACGACCTTGACGATGTCGCCCTGGTGGATGTGGCCGAAGAACCACTCGGCGTTGGACGTACTCATGCCGGTGCAGCCATGGCTGACGTTCGCGTACCCCTGGGAGCCGACGGACCAGGGGGCGGCGTGGACGTACTCCCCCGACCAGGTGACCCGGGTGGCGTAGTAGACCGGGAGGTCGTACGAGTCGGAACTGCCCTCGGCGATGCCGACGGTGGTACCGCGCATCCGTACGAAGTACTGCTTCTCCAGTACGACCTTGACGCCGTTGCGGGTCTCGAAGCCGGGCTTGCCGGTGGTGACGGGGACCTGGTTGATCTCCTTGCCGTTCTCGTAGAACGTCAACTGGTGCGCCGAGGCGTCCGTGACGACCTCGACCTTCTCACCCGTGGTGATCTTCAGGGCCTTGGACTTGCCGCCCCACAGCCGGTCACTGATCTTGACGCCGTCCAGGTTGCTGTGGACCTGGATCGTGGCGTGCGCCGGCCAGTACTCCTTGGGGCGGTAGTGGAGTTCCTTGTCGCTCACCCAGTACCAGGCGCCCAGGACGGCCGGCGTGGAGTCGACCCTGAGAGCACGCTCCACGATGGCCCGCTGCGCCTTGTCCTTGACCTCGTGGTCGAGCTGGGCGGTGATGGGCTGTCCGACACCGTACTGGCCCGAGTCCGGCCCGAACGTGACGCCCAGACGCTTCTTGCTGGCCGGCTTGCTGGTGTCGAAGGCGAGAACCTTGCGGCCCGGCGCGCCGTCCTCGTCCTCCGTGCTCACCGTGACCGTGTAGTGGGCGTTGGCGGCCAGCGGGGAGGTGCTGTGCCAGCGGCTGCCGTCGGCGGCGAGTTCACCCGCCACATAGCGCCCTGTGGAGTCCTGGGCGGTGACGTCCGTGATCCGGCCGTCGCCGTTGGCGGTGATCTCCAGGGGCTTGTCCGGGTCGGCCCGCTTTCCCGCATCGGTGGGGCCGTTGAAGGAGATCTGATCCGCTGCGTCGTACGGCTTGTCCGACAGGGGGTTGCCGTCCGAACCGCAGGCGGTGACGCCCGCGCCGAGGACGGTCACCAGCAAGGTGCAGCTGACGACGGTGCGGGTCCGCGGAGTGTGGTTCATATGATCACACTATGAGACCGAGAGACTACCGGCGCGGCACGTAACTCGTACGAGGGACGGACGCTGCGGCAAAAGCAGGAGCCCGGACTCTCCTGCATGGAGTGTCCGGGCTCCCGGTGTGCTCGGTGCGTGCTACTGGGTGCGGTTCTCACCGTGGTAGTACTCGAACACCCAGCCGAACAGGCCGATCATGATGATCGGTGCGGCGAAGTAGATCAGCCACCAGCCGACAGCGACGCCGAGGAAGGCGATCGCACCGCCGAAGCCCAGGGCGAGCGGCTGCCAGCTGTGCGGGCTGAAGAAGCCCAGCTCACCCGCGTCGTCCGCGACGTCGGCCTCCTTGTCGTCCTGCGCACCCGCGTCGACCCGCCGGGCCGTGAAGCCCAGGTAGAAGCCGATCATGATGGACAGGCCGAAGGCCAGGAAGAGTGCGGTGGTACCGGCCGGCTCCTTCGACCACACGCCATACACGATGGCCATGGTCAGGATGAAGAAGCTCAGCCAGATGAACATCCGGCCCTGGATCTTCACTTGCCGGCCTCCTTGCTGCCCGCGATGGCGGCGCCGTGTCCGGCGTTCTCAAGCTGCTCCAGCGCGGCGATCTCGGGGTGGTGCAGGTCGAACGCCGGGGATTCGCTGCGGATCCGCGGCAGGGTGAGGAAGTTGTGCCGCGGCGGCGGGCAGGAGGTCGCCCACTCGAGCGAACGGCCGTAGCCCCACGGGTCGTCCACGCCGACCGGCTTGCCGTACTTGGCCGTCTTCCACACGTTGTAGAGGAACGGCAGGATCGACAGGCCGAGCAGGAAGGAGCTGATCGTCGAGATCGTGTTCAACGTGGTGAAGCCGTCGGCCGCCAGGTAGTCCGCGTAACGGCGCGGCATGCCCTCGGCACCCAGCCAGTGCTGGACCAGGAAGGTGCCGTGGAAGCCGATGAACAGCGTCCAGAAGGTGATCTTGCCGAGGCGCTCGTCCAGCATCTTGCCGGTCATCTTCGGCCACCAGAAGTGGAAGCCCGCGAACATCGCGAAGACGACCGTACCGAAGACCACGTAGTGGAAGTGGGCCACCACGAAGTACGAGTCGGAGACGTGGAAGTCCATCGGGGGCGAGGCCAGGATGACACCGGTCAGACCACCGAAGGTGAAGGTGATCAGGAAGCCGACCGCCCAGAGCATCGGTGTCTCGAAGGACAACGAGCCCTTCCACATGGTGCCGATCCAGTTGAAGAACTTCACGCCGGTCGGTACGGCGATCAGGAACGTCATGAAGGAGAAGAACGGCAGCAGCACACCGCCGGTGACGTACATGTGGTGCGCCCACACCGTCACGGACAGACCGGCGATCGCGATGGTCGCCGCGATCAGACCCATGTAGCCGAACATCGGCTTACGGGAGAAGACCGGGATGACCTCGGAGATGATGCCGAAGAACGGCAGCGCGATGATGTACACCTCTGGATGGCCGAAGAACCAGAAGAGGTGTTGCCATAGGAGTGCGCCGCCGTTGGCCGCGTCGAACACATGCGCACCGAACTTGCGGTCCGCCTCCAGGGCGAACAGCGCGGCCGCGAGGACCGGGAAGGCCAGCAGGACCAGGACGGCGGTCAGCAGCACGTTCCACACGAAGATCGGCATACGGAACATGGTCATGCCCGGCGCACGCATGCAGATGATCGTGGTGATGAAGTTGACCGCGCCGAGGATGGTGCCGAAGCCGGAGAAGGCCAGACCCATGATCCACAGGTCGGCCCCGATGCCCGGGCTGCGGACCGCGTCCGACAGCGGGGAGTAGGCGAACCAGCCGAAGTCGGCCGCGCCCTGCGGGGTGAGGAAGCCACCGACCGCGATGGTCGAGCCGAACAGGTACAGCCAGTAGGCGAACATGTTCAGCCGCGGGAAGGCCACGTCGGGCGCGCCGATCTGCAGCGGCATGATCCAGTTCGTGAAGCCGGCGAACAGCGGCGTCGCGAACATCAGCAGCATGATCGTGCCGTGCATCGTGAACGCCTGGTTGAACTGCTCGTTCGACATGAACTGCAGACCCGGCCGGGCCAGCTCGGCGCGCATCAGCAGCGCCATGACGCCACCGATCAGGAAGAACGCGAACGAGGTGACCAGATAGAGCGTGCCGATCGTCTTGTGGTCGGTGGTCGTCAGCCACTTCACCACGAGATTTCCGGGCTGCTTGCGCCTGACCGGCAGCTCGTTCTCGTACGAGTCCTCGGCTGCCGCGGCACCCTGGGGTTCATTGAGGATGCTCACAGGTTGTTCGTCTCCCGGTTCTTCTCGTGCGGCGTCTGTGCGATGCCGGCGGGAATGTAACCGGTCTGCCCCTTCTTGGCGAGGTCCTTGAGGTGCTGCTCATAACGCTTGGGGGAGACGACCTTCACGTTGAACAGCATCCGGGAGTGGTCGACACCGCAGAGCTCCGCGCACTTGCCCCTGAAGGTGCCCTGGCGGTTGGGGGTCACCTGGAAGACGTTGGTGCGGCCCGGGATGACGTCCTGCTTCATCAGGAAGGGCAACACCCAGAAGGAGTGGATGACGTCACGCGAGGTCAGGACGAAGCGGACCGTCTTGCCCTCGGGGAGCCAGAGCGTCGGACCGGGGTTGCCGGTCTGCGGGTTGCGGGTGCCGGGCGTACCGACGTCGTAGACACCGCCGGCGTTCGCGGGGAAGTCCTTCTTGAACCGGTCCGCGATCGCGTCCAGGTTCTTGTCGGTCTTGGCGTTGCCCGTGGAACCCGGGACGTCCGCGACGTAGTTGAAGCCCCAGCTCCACTGGAAGCCGACCACGTTGACCGTGACGTCGGGCTTCTTGGAGAGGCTGAGGAGCTTCGTCTCGTCCCGGGCCGTGAAGTAGAAGAGCACCGAGATGATGATGATCGGGACCACCGTGTACAGGGCCTCGATCGGCATGTTGTACCGGGTCTGCGGAGGTACCTCGACCTTGGTGCGGCTGCGCCGGTGGAACATGGCGCTCCACAGGATCAGGCCCCACACCAGCACGCCGACGGCGAGCGCGGCAGCCCAGGAGCCCTGCCACAGGGAGAGGATCCGCGGAGCCTCTTCCGTGGTGGGGGTGGGCATGCCAAGGCGGGGGAAGTCCTTGTATGTGCAACCGGTTGCGGTCGCCAGGACCAGGCCCGCGGTCAGTGCCTGCAGCAGCTTCCGCCGCATCGGGCGCCGCGGCGAGCGGTCGGAGCCGTTGGGACTCACGTAGCGCCTTCCCGAGAGTCTCGCCCGCGCGGTCGGCTGCGGCCTTCTCGCTGGTCGGTCGCCGCCCTGCGTCGGGCAGGGGTTTGGATGTTTATGCGGACCAAACCCTAGCCGACGCTCTCGGAGGGTTCGCGGGGAGGGTGCCATACGCGCCGCGGGTCAGCCCGAAGGGGTGGGTTTGGGCGCCCAATAGCTCGTTTTCTTGCGGTTTTGTGCCCGAGTGCAGGTGCGTTGTCGCTGGTCGCGCCGTTCCTCGCGCCTGTTTTGCTCACCGGCGTTCTAACGTTGCCGTGTGCCCTACTTCGACGCTGCGTCCGCCGCTCCCCTTCATCCCGTGGCCCGACAGGCGCTGTTGGCCTCTCTCGATGACGGGTGGGCCGACCCCGCCCGGCTGTACCGGGAGGGGCGGAAGGCCCGGATGCTGCTCGACGCGGCGCGGGAGGCGGCGGCCGACGCCGTCGGATGCCGGGCGGACGAGGTGGTGTTCACCTCCTCGGGGACCCGTGCCGTCCACACCGGCATCGCGGGGGCGCTGGCCGGGCGGCGGAGGGTGGGACGCCACCTGATCGTGTCAGCGGTGGAACATTCCTCCGTACTCCATTCGGCGGAGGTGTGGGAGGCGGAGGGTGGAACGGTCACCCAAGTGGCCGTGAACCGGGCCGGGGCGGTGGATCCGGCGGCCTATGCCGACGCGCTGCGGCAGGACACCGCGCTGGCCTGTCTGCAGTCGGCCAATCATGAGGTGGGGACCGTGCAGCCGGTTGCCGAGGTGGCCGAGGCGTGCCGGGCCGCCGGGGTGCCGCTGCTGGTGGATGCCGCGCAGTCGCTGGGCTGGGGCCCGGTCGAGGGCGACTGGTCCCTGCTGGCCGGCAGTGCGCACAAGTGGGGCGGCCCCCCGGGGGTGGGGCTGCTCGTCGTGCGGAAGGGCGCGCGGTTCGTGACGCAAGGGCCCGTGGACGAGCGGGAGTCGGGGCGGGCGCCCGGGTTCGAGAACCTTCCGGCGATCGTCGCGGCCGCGGCCTCCCTGCGGGCGGTGCGGGCCGAGGCGGCCCAGGAGGCGGTACGGCTGGCGGAGCTGACGCGGCGGATCCGGGCGCGGGTGCCGGAGCTGGTGCCGGACGTGGAGGTGGTCGGCGATCCGGAGCGGCGGCTGCCGGGGATCGTCACCTTCTCCTGTCTCTATGTCGACGGAGAGGCCCTGCTGCACGAGCTGGACCGGGAGGGTTTCTCCGTCTCGTCCGGGTCGTCCTGCACGAGCAGCACGCTGACTCCCAGCCATGTGCTGAAGGCGATGGGGGTGCTGAGCGAGGGGAATGTGCGGGTGTCGCTGCCGCCGGGAGTGTCCGAGGAGGACGTCGAACGGTTCCTGGCCGTGCTGCCGGGGGCCGTGGCGGGCGTGCGGGAGAAGCTGGGCGCGCCGGCCCCGGCGACCGCCGTCCAGGCGGAGGAGCTGGTCGTCGACTCCCTCGGCAAGCGGTGCCCGATTCCCGTCATCGAGCTGGCCAAGGTGATCGGGGAGGTGCCGCTGGGCGGCACGGTCCGGGTGCTGTCGGACGACGAGGCCGCCCGCCTGGACATTCCGGCGTGGTGCGAGATGCGAGGGCAGGAGTACGTCGGCGAGGAGCCTGCGGAGCGGGGCACGGCGTACGTGGTGCGCCGGGTGAGCTGAAAAAAGGAGGCCCCGGTCGGGTGTGGGGCTGTGCCGAGGTGCGGCTGCGCCGCGTGCGCGACCGGCCCCGACGCACCCGCGGCCGACGGGCCGCGCCGCGTGGGCGCGGCCGGCCCGACGACCGGCGGTCGCCGACGGCGAAGCCGAGGCGAACGTCCGGGCGCCCGGCGTCACCCGGGCCCTGTCAGCCGAGGTGAGCGCGAACCTCCTCCGCCGCCTCCTCCCCGTACGCCTTGGTGAACCGCTCCATGAAGTGCCCGCGCCGCAGCTGGTACTCCTGCGTGCCCACCGTCTCGATGACCAGCGTGGCCAGCATGCAGCCGACCTGGGCCGCGCGCTCCAGGGAGACGCCCCAGGCGAGGCCCGAGAGGAAGCCGGCGCGGAAGGCGTCGCCGACGCCCGTGGGGTCGGCCTTGCGCTCCTCCTCCGGGCAGCCGACCTCGATCGGGTCCTCGCCGACCCGCTCGATCCGCACGCCCCGCGAGCCGAGGGTGGTGACGCGGTGGCCGACCTTGGCCAGGATCTCGGCGTCGGTCCAGCCGGTCTTCGCCTCGATGAGCCCCTTCTCGTACTCGTTGGAGAAGAGGTAGGTCGCCCCGTCCAGCAGTATCCGGATCTCCTCGCCCTCCATGCGGGCGATCTGCTGGGAGAAGTCGGCGGCGAAGGGGATGTTCCGGGAGCGGCACTCCTCCGTGTGGCGGAGCATGGCCTCCGGGTCGTCGGCGCCGATGAGGACCAGGTCGAGGCCGCCCACGCGGTCGGCGACGGTCTTCAGCTCGATCTGCCGGGCCTCGCTCATGGCGCCGGTGTAGAAGGAGCCGATCTGGTTGTGGTCGGCGTCGGTGGTGCACACGAAGCGGGCGGTGTGCAGGGTCTCGGAGATACGGACCGAGTCGGTGTCCACGCCGTGCCGGTCGAGCCAGGCCCGGTACTCGTCGAAGTCGAAGCCGGCGGCCCCGGCCAGGATCGGCTTCGTGCCGAGCTGGCCCATGCCGAAGGCGATGTTCGCGCCGACGCCGCCCCGGCGTACGTCCAGGTTGTCGACCAGGAAGGAGAGCGAGACCGTGTGCAGCTGGTCCGCGACGAACTGGTCGGCGAAGCGGCCGGGGAAGGTCATGAGATGGTCGGTGGCAATAGAGCCGGTGACTGCGATGCGCACGACGGGCATTCTCCTGCGGGAGGCTGGATTGACAGTTCACGCTACCCCGCTCGGGCGGGCCGCTGAAGTTGGCAAAACTACCCGATAGTAGATCTTTTTTCGCGGCACCTCGCGTGCCTACGGTTCCGTCATGACGAATCTCAAGGTCAACTCGTCCGCCCCGGCCGACCTCGAAGGCGACCTCGCCTCGCTGCGCGGGGACTGCGCCCGGATGGCACCGCACTGGACGGCTCCGGAGCACGGTGACTCCCGGCCGGTGCCGCCGTCCCTGATCCACGGGGTGACCGTCCCGGTGCGGTCGGCCCGGCTGCTGGACGCGATGTCGGACTACGGCGACTGAGCCGAGGGCGCACGGTCGGGAACCGCGCGCTCCCCTCGCGCGTCCCATCGCCGTCCCCCGTGCCGGGGACGTGGGACACGATCCAGCGAGGAGCGATGCGGTGAACACCGAGCGACCCGAGAATCCCGAGGACCCCGAGGACTCCGAGGACCCCGAGCTTTCCGCCGACTCCGGGTCTTCGGAAGCCTCCGAGGACCCCGAGCTTTCCGACGGCTCCGGGTCTTCGGAGGTCTCCGAGGTCCCCGCCGTCTCCACGGTCTCCACGGTCTCCGAGAGCGCCGAGGAGTCCGGCGCGGGCGACGGCGCGGGCCCCGGTGAGCGGTCCGGGCGGCGCCGCTCCCCCGTGGTCGTCCTCTCGGTCGCGGCGGCCGTCCTGCTCGTCGGGGGCGGGGGCGCGTACCTCGCCGCGAGCAGTGGTTCCAACGGCCGTACGAACGCCGGCGCCTCCGGCGGTGGCGCCCCTCCCGCGCCCCTCGTCCTGGACGGCTGGGCGCAGGGCGGCACGGGCGACATCGCGCCCGGTGAGCCGGATCCGTACGGCGCGACGTACGTGGCCACCGGGAAGCTGCCCGACGTTCCCGGCTCGGCGCCGGTGTACGCCCCGAAGGGCGAGGTCGGCAAGGAGCGGGTGACCCGGCTGGCCAAGGCCCTCGGGCTCGACGGCACCCCCGTGGCCGACGGGGGCGGCTGGCGGGTCGGCGGGGGTGGGGACGGCTCCGGCCCGACGCTCCGGGTGAGCAAGGACGCCCCGGGCAGCTGGACCTTCAGCCGGTACGCGCCCGGCACCGACAACTGCCGGAAGGTCACCGTCTGCGCGCAGGACCCGGCCGACCCGGCCGGCGACCCGGTGAGCGTGGCGGCGGCGAAGCGAGCGGTGGCGCCCGTGCTGAAGGCGCTCGGGCAGGACGACGCGAAGATCGACGCGAGGCGGATCATGGGCGCCCAGCGGGTGGTCAACGCCGATCCGGTGGTGGGCGGCCTGCCCACGTACGGCTGGACCACCGGCCTGGTCGTCGACGAGCAGGGAGACCTGGTCGGCGGCCACGGGCTGCTGACGACCCCGGCCAAGGGGGACACGTACCCCGTGCTGGGCGCGCGGAAGACGCTGGCACTGATGAACACGGCGCACCAGCACGGCCACCGGATGGGCATCGGCGGCTGCGCGACCCCCGTCCCGCTGAAGGACCGGCTGGAGCAGCCGTGTGTCGCGTCCACCCCGGCACCCAGGACGGACGCGGTCACCGTGGACAAGGCGGTGTTCGGGCTGGCCGCGCATTCCGTCGCGGGGCGGCAGACGCTGGTGCCGTCCTGGCTGTTCGAGGTGCGGGGATCGGCGGCGCGGGGCGCCTTCACGGTGACGTATCCGGCGGTGGACCCGACGTACCTGACATCGCCGTCGCCGTCGGCGTCGTCCCCGGGGCCGACCTCGGCGCCGCGGACGCACGACGTCAAGGTCGACGGCTACGCCGCCGACGGCCGGGATCTGACCGTGAGCTTCACGGGCGGGGTGTGCGCCGACTACACGGCGTCGGCGAAGGAGACTGCGGGCCGGGTGACGGTGACGGTGACCGAGAAGTCCTGGCCGGACAAGGTGTGCGTCGCCATGGCCAAGATGTACGTGAAGACCGTACGGCTGGATGCTCCGCTCGACGGCCGGAAGGTGGTCGGCACGGACGGGGCGCAGATCACGAGGACGAAGCCGGGAGCGCTGCGGCCGCAGACTCGCTAACTGGTGCTGGCACCGGAAAGGTTTGCCGGAAAGCTCGCGGCGTCCGGTGCTGGGGGCACCTCCCACGCCGTTCACAGTGGGGGAGCCTCGCAAGGCGGAGCATCGCCCGCGTACTGGATGTACTCGGGTGATGCGACAACGCGGCGAGGTGCTGTGCCGGGCGTCGCGAGCCGGTGAACCCTTCCGGTCACAGCACTAGCTAGCTCCGGTACGTGACAAGGCGGCGGTCCCCTCGTGGGAGGGGACCGCCGCCTTGACCGTCAGAGCGTGGCCGGCTCAGCTGAAGGAGTCGCCGCAGGCGCAGGAGCCCGTCGCGTTCGGGTTGTCGATCGTGAAGCCCTGCTTCTCGATCGTGTCCACGAAGTCGATGGTGGCGCCGCCCAGGTACGGAGCGCTCATGCGGTCGGTGACGACCTTGACCCCGCCGAAGTCCTTCTCCACGTCGCCGTCGAGCGAGCGCTCGTCGAAGAAGAGCTGGTAACGCAGGCCGGAGCAGCCACCGGGCTGGACGGCGACGCGCAGCGCGAGATCGTCGCGGCCTTCCTGGTCGAGCAGGGCCTTGACCTTGGACGCGGCGGCGTCGGTCAGGATGATGCCGTCGGTGACGGTGGTGGTCTCGTCCGATACGGACATCTACATCTCTCCCGGGTTGTACGGAGACTGCTTGCCGACGAGTGCAACCGGCGTTTCCGCGGATTCATTCCGGGCCGGGCATTCGCGTGGTCGCGTTTGTGCTTCTGTCTTCATGCTCGCACATGCCCGCGAGGGCGGACAGCGGCCTCTGGAGGGACCTGGGGCGGCCGGGCGGGAGCCGGCAGGAGCCGGGCGGGATTCCGTCACATCGACGCTATGGTCATCGTCAAAGTGACGTGAACCAGCTATGATAGATAGCGTCAGTTAGACGAAAAGTAGAAAGGGTGCGTGTCGTGACCACCGCCCAGACCCCGGAGCTCGACGTACAGCCGTCTCCGCTCGCCCTGCTGCTTCTCGGCCGTGAGGCCGACCCGAAGAGCGAGCGGGGTGTCGAGTGTCCCGGTGACCTGCCCTCGCCGTCCGACCCCGATCTGGTCGAGCGCGCCCGCGCGGCCAAGGAGAAGCTCGGCGACAAGGTCTTCGTGCTCGGCCACCACTACCAGCGCGACGAGGTCATCCAGTTCGCCGACGTCACGGGCGACTCCTTCAAGCTGGCCCGGGACGCGGCCGCGCGCCCGGAGGCCGAGTACATCGTCTTCTGCGGTGTGCACTTCATGGCCGAGTCGGCGGACATCCTCACGTCCGACGACCAGAAGGTCGTCCTGCCGGATCTGGCCGCCGGCTGCTCCATGGCCGACATGGCCACGGCCGAGCAGGTCGCCGAGTGCTGGGACGTGCTGACCGAGGCGGGCATCGCCGAGCAGGTCGTGCCCGTCTCGTACATGAACTCGTCCGCGGACATCAAGGCGTTCACGGGCAAGCACGGCGGCACGATCTGCACATCGTCCAATGCCAAGAAGGCTCTGGAGTGGGCCTTCGAGCAGGGCGAGAAGGTGCTGTTCCTGCCCGACCAGCACCTGGGCCGCAACACCGCGGTGCGGGACATGGGGATGACGCTGGAGGACTGCGTCGTCTACAACCCGCACAAGCCGAACGGCGGCCTGACGGCGGAGGAGCTGCGCGCCGCGAAGATGATCCTGTGGCGCGGCCACTGCTCGGTCCACGGCCGCTTCAGCCTCGACTCGGTGAACGATGTGCGCGAGCGCATTCCCGGCGTGAACGTCCTGGTCCACCCCGAGTGCAAGCACGAGGTCGTGGCCGCTGCGGACTACGTCGGCTCGACCGAGTACATCATCAAGGCCCTGGAGGCGGCGCCGGCCGGTTCCAAGTGGGCCATCGGCACCGAGCTGAACCTGGTCCGCCGCCTGGCGAACCGTTTCGCGCCCGAGGGCAAGGAGATCGCCTTCCTCGACAAGACGGTCTGCTTCTGCTCGACCATGAACCGCATCGACCTGCCCCACCTGGTCTGGGCCCTGGAGTCCCTGGCCGAGGGCAACCTGGTCAACCGGATCGAGGTCGACAAGGAGACCGAGGCGTTCGCGAAGCTGGCGCTGGAGCGGATGCTGGCGTTGCCGTAGCCGCGGGACATGACTGTGCCCCGGCCGCCTCACGGTGGCCGGGGCACAGTCATGTCCCGCCGTTCGTCCTTGCGTACGGCTGCCCGACGCCCCTTCGTACGGCTGCCCGACGCCCCTTCGTGCGGCGTCCGCCGCCTCGCGCCGTAGCGGGCGTGTGGCCCGGGTGCGCCGGGTCCAAGGAGAAGACCGTTGCGTCGGGCGTGGCCACCACCAGCGCGACGGCGGCGATCTCCATGGGGATCGCGGCCCGCGTCCCCTCCCCCGCTGAGCTGTCCCTGTCCTGTGGGCTCGAACTGCTCTGCGGGGGAAGGGGAACGGAGCGGTGCCCCTGCGCATGGACGGGCGGACTACACGCCCGCGGGCTCCGGCTCGTCCGAGGCGGACTCCGTCCGGACCGGTACGCCCCTCTCCGCCGCCCGCTTCTTCGCCCGCCGCTCCTTGCGGAGTTCGAGCATCGCGTAGAGCGTCGGGACGAGCAGGAGGGTCAGCAGCGTGGACGAGATCAGCCCGCCGATCACGACCACCGCGAGCGGCTGGGCGATGAAGCCGCCCTCGCCGGTGACGCCCAGGGCCATCGGGAGCAGGGCGAAGATGGTCGCCAGGGCCGTCATGAGGATGGGGCGGAGACGGTGGCGGCCGCCCTCGACCACGGCCTCGACGACGCCGTAACCCTGCCCGCGGTACTGGTTGATCAGGTCGATCAGCACGATCGCGTTGGTCACCACGATGCCGATCAGCATCAGCATGCCGATCATCGCCGGGACGCCCATCGGGGTGCCGGTGGCGACCAGGAGCCCGATCGCGCCCGTGGCCGCGAAGGGGATGGAGACCAGCAGGATCAGCGGCTGGGCCAGCGAGCGGAACGTCGCCACCAGGAGCATGAAGACGATGGCGATCGCCGCCAGCATGGCGAGGCCGAGGTTCTTGAACGCGTCGTCCTGGTCGGAGGACACACCGCCGATCTCGGCCTGGGCGCCCGCCGGGAGCTTCAGGGCCTTGATCCTCGACTGGAGCTGGGTGCTCACCGCGCCGGTGTTGTCGCCGGTCGGCCGGGCCGTGATGGTGGCGGCACGCCGGCCGTCGATGCGGGTCATCGACACCGGCCCGTCCACCAGCTTCACGGTGGCGATGTCACCGAGCTTCACCGGGCCGAGGCGCAGCGCCTTCAGCCGGGCGAGGGTCGTGGCCGGCTCGGCCGACTTCACGACGACGTCGCGCTCGGTGTCGTCGAGGATCGCCTTCGCCGCCGTCGTACCGCGCACGGCCTGGGCGACGGCGGCGCCCAGCTTCTGGTCGTCGAAACCGGCCGCGGCCGCCTTGGAGTTGGCCCTGACCGAGATCCGGGGCACGCTCCGCGCCAGGTCGCTGGTGACGTCCGTGACGTGGTCGAGGCCGGCCACGGTGGAGCGCACCCGGTCGGAGGCCTCGCGCAGCACCTGCGGGTCGGACGCCTTCACCACGACGCGGAGGTCCTGGTTGCCGAAGCCGTCACCGGCGGACACGGTGGTCGTGCCGATGCCCTCGAGCTTCTTCAGGCCGTCCTCGAGATGCTTGTGCACCTCGTCGTAGGACGACGAGTCCTTCAGCATGACCTGGTAGGAGGCCTGGTTGGTGTCGGTGCCGCCACCGAAGGCCGCCATGAAGCCGGAGGAGCCGACGGTGACCTGGTAGTCCTTGACGCCCTTGGTGGCGGCGAGGAGCCTCTCCACCTTCCTGGCCTGGGCGTCCGTGGCCGCGAGGCTCGTGCCCGGCTTCAACTCCTGCTTGACGGTGAGGACTTCCTGCTCGCCCTGGTCGAAGAAGTTCGTCTTCAGCAGTCCGGACATGCCGAACGTGCCGACGAGCACGGCCACCGCGATCAGCACGCTGGTGAGCCGGCGGCGGGTGGCGAAGCGCAGGACGGGGACGTAGACGCGCTGGAGACGGCTCCTCGCCTCCTTCTCCTCCGCCCGCCGACGGGCCTCCTCGGCGTCCTGCGGGGTGCCCTTGGGAGGGCGCAGGAACCAGTACGACAGGACCGGCACGACCGTCAGCGACACCAGGAGGGAGGCCAGCAGGGCCGCCGTCACGGTGATGCTGAACGAGCCGAACAGGGCGCCCACCATGCCGCCGACCAGGCCGATCGGCAGGAACACGGCGACCGTGGTGAGGGTGGAGGAGGTGACCGCGCCGGCCACCTCGCGCACCGCGCCCAGGATCGCTTCCCTGCGCTCCTCGCCGTAGCCGAGGTGCCGCTTGATGTTCTCCAGGACCACGATCGAGTCGTCCACGACCCGGCCGATGGCGATGGTCAGCGCGCCGAGCGTGAGCATGTTCAGGGACAGGCCGCGGGTCCACAGCACGATGAGCGCGAGAACGACCGACAGCGGGATCGACACCGCCGTCACCAGCGTGGAGCGCACCGACGCCAGGAACACCAGGATGACCAGGACCGCGAAGAGCAGGCCGAGCGCGCCCTCCGTGGTCAGGCCCTTGATGGACTTGGACACCGCCGGGCCCTGGTCACTGACGACCGTGAGCTTCGCGCCGGAGCCGAGGTCCCTGCGCAGGCCGGGCAGCCTGTCCTTGACCGCGTTCGAGATGGAGACCGCGCTGCCGTCGTGGTCCATGGTGACGTTGACGGCGAGGCTGGGCCGGCCATCGGTGCGGGTGAGGGAGTCGGCCGGGGCCGGCTGCTCCTTGACGGTGGCCACGGCACCGAGGCGTACGGGCTTCTTCACGCCTTCGCCGGTGACCATCAGGTTCTTGATCTGCCCCAGCGAGGTGAAGCCGCCGCCGACCTGGACGGTGCGGTTGGCCCCGTCCTCGTCGAAGGAGCCGGCCGGCACGGTCGCGCCGCCGGCCTGCAGGGCCTGGCCGACGGCTGCCGAGGTGAGGGCCGCCCGCGCCAGCCCGGCCTCGTCCGGGGTGACGGCGACCTGGAGGTCACGGACGCCGGTGACCTGGACGCGGCCCACGCCGTCGATGTCCTTCAAAGCGGGTACGACCGTCTGGTCGAGCTGGTCGGCGAGTACCTGCTGGTCCTTGTCCGAGGTGACGGCGAGGACCACGGTCGGCATGTCGTCGGTGGAGCCCGAGACGACCTGCGGATCGACGTCGTCGGGCAGCTGGGCGCGGGCCCGGTTGACGGCCTGCTGGACGTCGGAGACGAGCCGCTTGGTGTCGTTGCCGTAGTCGAAGGACGCCATGATCACGGCGTTGCCCTCGCTCGCGGTGGAGGTGACGCCGGTGATGCCGTCGACGCCCTGCAGATTGTCCTCGATGGGCTCGACGACCTGCTTCTCGACGACGTCCGGTGCGGCGCCCTGGTACGGCGTGATGACCGACACCACGGGCAGTTCGATGGTGGGCAGCAGTTGCTGCTTGATCTGGGGTATCGCAATCAGCCCGAAGACGAGCGCGATGAGCGACATCAGACCGATCAGGGCCCGTTGCGCGAGGCTGAATCTCGACAGCCAGGACATGGGTCGGGGTCTCTCTTCTGTGAGCGGCAGAAGCTGCTGCGGGGCGCACAGGTGAGCGCCCACCCCAACACCCTGAGCCATGCCGGAAGGCGATGAGGTAGACCCCAGGTCCATTTCCTTGTCCGGCCCCTACTCCGCGCGCAGTACACGCGGGTGGAGCTCAGTCCATCCTCGGACGTACCAGCCCCGACTCGTAGGCGATCACCACGAGCTGCGCCCGGTCCCGGGCGCCCAGCTTGGCCATGGCCCGGTTGACGTGGGTCTTCACCGTGAGCGGGCTGACTTCGAGGCCTTCGGCGATCTCGTCGTTGGAGTGGCCGCCGGCGACCTGGACCAGCACCTCGCGCTCGCGGCCGGTGAGCGTGTCGAGGCGTTCCGAGCGGGCGGGGTCACGGCCGTCGTCATCGTCGCCCTGGGCGAGGAAGCGGGCGATCAGACCCTTGGTGGCGGTCGGGGAGAGCAGGGCCTCGCCGCCCGCGGCGACCCGGATGGCGTTCAGCAGTTCCTCGGGCTCGCTGCCCTTGCCGAGGAAGCCGGAGGCGCCCGCGCGCAGGGACTGGACCACGTAGTCGTCGACCTCGAAGGTGGTCAGGATGACCACGCGGACCTGCGCGAGGGACGGGTCTGCGCTGATCAGCCGGGTGGCGGCGAGACCGTCGGTGCCAGGCATCCGGATGTCCATGAGGACGACGTCCACGCTGTGCTCCTTGGCCAGCCGGACCGCCTCGGCGCCGTCGCAGGCCTCCCCCACCACCTCCATGTCGGGCTCGGAGTCGACCAGCACCCGGAACGCGCTGCGCAGTAATGCCTGGTCGTCGGCGAGCAGGACACGGATCGTCATGCGGGCTCCCCCGGTGCCGTCGTACGGGTCTTGACCGGCAGGATCGCATGAACGCGGAAGCCGCCGCCGTAGCGGGGTCCGGTGGTCAGGGTGCCGCCGACCGCGGTGACCCGCTCCCGCATGCCGAGCAGTCCGTGCCCGCCACCCGCCCCGGGCTCACCGTCCGCGCCCGCGCCGTCGTCCAGCACGGTGACCTCGATGTGCGGTCCGACGCGTACGACGCTGACCTCGGCCGTGGCGTCGGCGCCCGCGTGCTTCTGCACATTGGTCAGGGCTTCCTGGACGATCCGGTACGCGGCCAGGTCGACGGCGGCCGGCAGGTCGGTGCCGTGGTCGGCGCGGGCCACCTCGACCGGCAGCCCCGCGCTGCGGAAGGTGCCGGCGAGGTCCTCCAGGCGGCTGAGGCCGGGTGCGGGCTCGGTGGGTGCCTCGGGGTCGCCGGACTGGCGCAGCAGGCCGACGGTGGCCCGCAGTTCGTTGAGCGCGGAGCGGCTGGCCTCGCGGACATGGGCGAGGGCCTCCTTGGCCTGGTCGGGCCGCTTGTCCATGACGTGGGCGGCGACTCCGGCCTGCACGTTGACCAGGGCGATGTGGTGGGCGACGACGTCGTGCAGATCGCGGGCGATGCGCAGCCGCTCCTCGGCGACCCGGCGGCGGGCCTCCTCCTCGCGGGTGCGCTCGGCCCGTTCGGCACGCTCCCGGATGGCCTGGACGACCGCACGGCGGCTGCGTACGGCGTCCCCGGCGGTGGCGCCGATACCGGTCCAGGCGAGCACGCCGAGGTTCTCCTGGGCGTACCAGGGCAGGGGGCCGGCGAGCATGGCGGCGGCGGTCAGCACGGTCATGGTGAGCAGGCCGACGCGCCAGGTGGTGGTGCGGTCGGTGGTGGAGGCGACGGCGTAGAGGGCGACCACGGCGGACATGGCGACCGGGGCGCGCGGGTCGCCGGTGAAGAACTCGATCAGGGAGACGGTGCCGGTGACGGCGAGGACCGTCTTGGGCGCACGGCGGCGGAAGACGAGCGCCGCGGCGCCGACGGTCATCAGGAAGAGGCTGAGCGGGGCCGGGCTGCGTACGCCCCAGGTGACGCCGTTCGCACCGCGGGGCACCACGAAGGATCCGGCCACCATGCACACCAGCACGCCCGCCGCGATGGCCGCGTCCAGCGCCAGGGGGTGGGCCTTGAGGCTGCACCGGGCGCGTTCGAGAGTGCTCACGCAGTGAACAGTACGGCGCCTCTCCGGCGGGCGGGGGCGGCGCGTACCCGAGGGCCGCGGGGAACCGCGCGACCGGCCCGTACCGGCCCGCGGAGACGTACGAGCCTCACCGGGTGTCAGGCGGTGAGCGGTGTCCGCGCAGCCGTGCGGGACGCGGCGTCCCAGCTGGTCACCGACGGCGGGGCCGCCGGCCCTGCGGCGACGGCACCGCGGCGCGGGACCTCACTCACCGGCAGTGGAAATCCCGCACCACCTGGTTCACCCGGGGGCGGATTCAGCCCGGGATCAGCCCGTCGTCGCTGAGCAGCTCCCGGACCTCCTCCAGCGTCGCGTCCATGGACGGAAGGATCAGCTCCGAGGGTTCCAGGGCGTCGTCCGGCAGAGGGGTGCCGAGCCGGCGGACGGCGTCGAGGAGCGTGGCGAGCGTGCGGCGGAAGCCCTGCTCGTCGCCGCTCTCCATCTCCTTGAGCAGCTCGTCGTCCAGCTTGTTCAGCTCGGTGAAGTGGGAGTCGTCCAACCTCACCTGGCCCTCCCCCATGATCCGTACGATCACGTCGGCCTCCTCGGCTCGGGGTCCCGGCGCCGGACTACTGCTTGTCGAAGCGCGGGGTGTCCTGCGGCTGCTGCTGGGACTGCCCCTGGCCGGCACCGCCCTCGATCGCCTGCTGCGGCGATCCTCCGGCCAGCTCCGCCTTCATGCGCTGCAGTTCCAGCTCTACATCCGTACCACCGGAGAGCCGGTCCAGCTCGGCGGCGATGTCGTCCTTGGCCATGCCGGAGGGGTCGTCCAGGGCACCGGAGGCGAGCAGCTCGTCGATGGCGCCGGCCCGGGCCTGGAGCTGCTGCGTCTTGTCCTCGGCGCGCTGGATGGCGAGGCCGACGTCGCCCATCTCCTCGGAGATGCCGGAGAAGGCCTCGCCGATGCGGGTCTGGGCCTGGGCGGCGGTGTAGGTGGCCTTGATGGTCTCCTTCTTCGTACGGAAGGCGTCCACCTTGGCCTGCAGGCGCTGGGCCGCGAGGGTGAGCTTCTCCTCCTCGCCCTGGAGCGTGGTGTGCTGCGTCTCCAGGTCGGTGACCTGCTGCTGGAGGGCGGCGCGGCGGGACAGCGCCTCGCGGGCCAGGTCCTCGCGGCCGAGCGCGAGCGCCTTGCGGCCCTGGTCCTCCAGCTTGGAGGACTGCTGCTGCAACTGGTTGAGCTGGAGTTCCAGGCGCTTGCGGGAGGTCGCCACGTCGGCGACGCCCCGGCGCACCTTCTGCAGCAGCTCCAGCTGCTTCTGGTACGAGTAATCGAGGGTCTCGCGCGGGTCCTCGGCCCGGTCAAGGGCCTTGTTCGCCTTCGCGCGGAAGATCATCCCCATACGCTTCATGACACCGCTCATGGGCTTCGCGCGCCCCCTTCTGACGGACTCCAGCTCACAGATCCTGCGACAGAACCCACAGTACGGGCCCTGACTCCATTACCGCACTGTTCGGGGAGTGATGCGCTCATCCCCAAGGACGACTGCGGACGGTATCGCTCCGGCGTGAGGAGTAGGTGGCCCTCCGGGTGGGCTCCCCGGGCCCCTCGGTGACCGCCGGGTGAAGCGTCTGCAACGTCCCCTCTGTCCCCCTACAGACGTCCGGTGTTGCCGGATCGTTCCCCGGTGGGCTGGGGTCCATGCCGTTGGAGCCCGTACCCTTGGGTTTTGTGTTCCGTAGCCGTGCCAAGGAAGAGAAGGCCCCCGCCGACAAGGCGCCGGTGAACTTCTCCAAGCAGCCCCGTGACCCGCAGGCCCCGAAGGGCCGGCCCACACCCAAGCGCAGTGAGGCCCAGTCCCAGCGCCGCAGCGTCGCGCACACGCCGACGACGCGCAAGGACGCCGCCAAGCGTCAGCGCGAGGAGCGCCGTCAGGCGCTGGAGCGGCAGCGCCAGGCGCTGGCCGGTGGCGACGAGCGCTACCTGCCGGTCCGGGACAAGGGTCCGGTCCGCAAGTTCGCGCGCGACTGGGTGGACTCGCGGTTCAACGTGGCGGAGTTCTTCCTGCCGCTGGCCGTGGTCATCCTGGTCCTCAGCGTGGTGCGGGTGCCGTCGATCCAGGCCCTGGCGCTGTGGCTGTGGCTCGTGGTGATCGTGCTCATCGTGCTCGACGCGGCCGTCAGCGGCTTCCGGCTGAAGAAGCGGCTGGCCGAGCGCTTCCCCGACGTCAACCGCCGGGGCGCCGTGGCCTACGGCCTGATGCGCTCCCTCCAGATGCGTCGGCTCCGGCTGCCCAAGCCGCAGGTCAAGCGCGGAGAGCGGCCCTGAGCGCAGACGCTTTCACCGGGCGTGCGGCCGATGCCTGGCTGAGCAGGCCGGGCGGGCTGCGTGATGTCGTACGACAGGAGTTGTTGGCCCGGCAGCTCGACGAGCAGATAGCCGGGCGGTTCCCGGTCGGGCAGCGGCTGCGGGTGCTCGACGTGGGGATGGGCCAGGGCACACAGGCGCTGCGGCTGGCCCGGCTCGGGCACCAGGTGACCGGCGTCGAGCAGGACGCGGCGATGATCGCGGCCGCGCGCGAGACGCTCGCCGGTGAGCCGGAGGGCATCCGCGAGCGGGTCCGGCTGGTGCAGGGCGACGGGCGGGACACCGGCGTGCACTTCCTGCCGGGCAGCTTCGACCTGGTGCTGTGCCACGGCGTACTGATGTACGTCGAGGAGCCCGACCCGCTGGTGGCCGGGCTGGCCCGGATGCTCGCGCCGGGCGGCTTGCTCTCGCTCCTCGTGCGCAACGGCGACGCGCTGGCCATGCGGTCGGGCCTGTCCGGTGACTGGGCGGGCGCGCTGGCCGCGTTCGACACCACCTCGTACTTCCCCCATTCCCGAATGGACTCGAACGGGGGGACCCCCATCCGCCTGGACCTGGACGTACGGGCCGACCGGCTGTCGGCACTGACCGCCACACTCGCCGGCATCGCCGCCCCGCTGCACGCGTGGTACGGCGTGCGGGTCTTCACGGACACGGCGGGCGACGACGCGGAGATCCCGGACGACCTGCAGACACTGCTGGCGGTCGAGGAGCGGGCCGGGCGCACGGATCCGTACCGGGGCGTCGCGGCGCTGCTGCATCTGTGCGGGGTACGCGGCTGAGCCCGTTCGGACGTACAGCGCAGGGTCGGACCTTCGCCCCGAAGGGACACTCGGGGCACGGACGCTTCCCGTACCCGTGCCCGCCGGAGGGGCGCCTTCGCCGCCGCCGTGCTCGTGTGTGCCGCGTTCCTGGTCGCCGCTTGTACGGCCCCCGTGCCGCCGGCGCGGGGGGACGGCTCGGCCACCCGGACGGCCCTTCCCCTGGCCGCGAGCGACCTGCAGGCCCAGTACCTGAAGGTCATCAAGGAGGTCCTGCCCTCGGTGGTGCAGATCCAGGCGAGCCATGACCTGGGCTCCGGGGTGGTGTACGACGGTCTGGGGCACATCGTCACCAACGCGCACGTGGTCGGCTCCGAGAAGACCTTCAAGGTGACCACCGCCAACAGCCGGGAACCGCTCACCGCGAGCCTGGTGTACTCCTACCCGGACCAGGACCTCGCCGTGATCCGGCTCGACAAGGTGCCGGCCGGGCTGAGGGCGGCGGTGTTCGGGAACTCCGAGGACGTGGCGGTCGGCCAGATCGTGCTGGCCATGGGCTCGCCGCTCGGTCTGTCGTCCAGTGTGACCCAGGGAATCGTCTCGGCGACCGGACGGACCGTCAGCGAGGGCAGCGCGGACGGCGGCACGGGTGCCACCATCGCCGACATGGTGCAGACGTCGGCGGCCATCAACCCCGGCAACAGCGGGGGCGCCCTGGTCAACCTGGACGGGCACGTCATCGGCATCCCGACGCTCGCTGCCGCCGACCCCGGCCTCGGCGGCAGCGCGGTGCCGGGCATCGGGTTCGCCATCCCGGTGTCGATGGTGAAGACGGTCGCGGGTCAGATCGTCAGGAGCGGCAAGGTCGTCGACTCCGGCCGGGCCGCGCTCGGCATCGCCGCGCGGACGGTCGTGGACGCCGGCTACCGGCCGGCCGGGGTCGCGGTGGTCAGCGTCAAGAGCGGTGACACGGCCGACAGGGCGGGACTGCGGCCCGGCGATGTGATCACCAGGCTGGGCGGCACCCGGGTCACCACCTCCACGGAGCTGTCCGAGGCGCTGGCGGTGGACAGGCCCGGACAGCGCACGACGGTGACCTTCCAGCGCAACGGCGCCGAGAAGACGGTGGAGGTGACGCTGGGTGAGCAGTGAGGAGGGCGGCCCCTCCTCACCCCCGTCCAGGGTTACGCCGCGTCGGCGTGCAGGCTCATCGGGCCGTAGATCTCGGTGCTCTCCTCGAACAGCCGCACCTGGTCCGCGCCGCCCTCCAGCAGCGCCTTCCAGTGCTCACCGATCCAGGACTCGGCATCGCCCTGCGTGGTGAACTCCTCCGGCTGCACCGCGGGCTGGACCTCCGTCCCGTCGGCCTTCTCGAACCGCCACGTCCATGCCGTCATATGGGCCTCCTTGTGAGCCAACACCTGCCCGGCAGCCTAGCCGGAAGCGCAAGACCTGCTGCGACAGGTGAAAATCGGTTCCGTGGAAGTAACTCTGCTCGGTACCGGTGCCCCCGCGGGGCTGCCCCGCCCCGACTGTCCCTGTGCCGTCTGCGCGACCGCGCTCGGGCCGGACGCGCGGGCGGCGACCGCCCTGCTGGTGGACGGCACGCTGCTGCTCGATCTGACGCCCGGGGCGGCGTTCGCGGCGGCGCGCTCCGGGCATTCCCTGGGCGGGGTACGGCAGGTACTGCTGTCGCATCCGCACAACGGCCCGGCCGTGGAGGTGCCGGCCGGGCTGCCGCAGCCCGGGCGGGTGCCGGACGGCCGGGAGTTGGCACTGCTGACGGGTCATCGGGTGCGGGCCGCGGCGATGGACGCGGGCGGCACCGGGTACGCGGTGACCGGGCCGGACGGGCAACGGCTGCTGTATCTGCCACCGGGCGGGGCGCCGGCCGGTCTGGAGGAGGCGACGGCGGAGACGTACCAGATGGTCCTCGCCGATGTCGTCGGACGCCCGGACGCACTCGCCCGGCTGCGGGCGGTGGGTTCCGTCGGGCCGGCCACGGACGTCGTCGCCGTCCATCTCGACCATGACGTGCCGCAGGGCGCGGAGGTGCGGCGGCGGCTCGCGGCGGCCGGGGCGCGGGTGGTGCAGGACGGTACGACGCTGGTGGTCGGGGCGTACGAGGACGTGCCGGACGTGCCGCGCCGGACGCTGGTGCTGGGCGGGGCCCGCTCGGGGAAGTCGGTGGAGGCCGAGCGGCGGCTCGAGGCCTTCCCGGACGTGCTGTACGTGGCGACCGGCGGGACGCGCGGCGGGGACACCGAGTGGGCGGCGCGGGTGTCCGCGCACCGGGAGCGGCGGCCGGGGTCGTGGCGTACGACCGAGACGACCGACTTGGTGCCGCTGCTGGGCGAGGACGGGCCGCCGGTGCTGATCGACTGTCTGTCGCTCTGGCTGACGGACGCCATGGACGCGGTCGGGGCGTGGGACGACGCGGAGTGGGCGGGGGGCGGGGAGAAGGCGCTGCGCGAGCGGGTGCGGGAGTTGACGGCCGCGGTGCGTTCCGCCCGGCGGACCGTGGTGGCCGTGTCGAACGAGGTGGGGTCCGGGATCGTGCCCGCCACGGCTTCGGGGCGGCGGTACCGGGATGAACTGGGGCGGCTGAACGCGGCGTTCGCGGGTGAGTGCGAGCAGGTGCTGTTGGTGGTGGCGGGGCAGGCTGTGGTCCTGCGGGGCTGAGCGGTGCGGTCGGCCGGTGCCGGGCTCCGGTTCCCCGCGCCCCTCGGGGCACCCACCGCACTGCCCGGCTGCCGAGGTCAGACGACGGCGTCGGAGGTCTTGCGGGCCACGACGCGGTACGCGTTGGAGAAGCGGGTGCGGCGGAACAGGGGGGCCAGGGTGTGGTCCAGGACCGCGGCCACGTCGAGTACCGGGGCGGCCATCGCTCTCAGGAGCGGGTGGACGTGGGCGAGGGCCAGCAAGAGGGCCGCTGACAGGTCGTAGGGGATGTGCGGGGCGCTGCGGTCGGTGACGAGGACCGCGCAGCCCTGGGACTCCAGTTCCGCGCGGAGGTTAGCCAGGGGCACCAGGTGGAGGTGGCGTGGCTGGCCGTAGGGGAGCCACCACTTGCCGAGGAGCGTGGCGAACACGCAGCGCGGGTCGGGGACTTCGACGACGAGGTGGCCGCCGGGGCGGAGGACGGTGAGGGCGGCGCGGAGTTCGGCGCGTGGGTCCGGAGCGTGTTCCAGGTGGTGGAACATGCTGACCACGTCGTAGCGGGAGCGCAGGCGGGCCGCCGTGCCCGGGGTGGTCAGATAGCCGCGGTGGGCCTCCTCGACCCGGCCCTCCAGCAGGGCCTGCTCCACGCGGGCCGTCGGGTCCAGGCCGTCGAAGCTGGTGTACGGGAAGAACTCCTTCGCCGCCTCGGGGAAGAGGGCGTGCCCCGTGCCCACGTCCAGCCAGCTCTCCGGCTCGGGCAGCGCCGACAGTTCGCGGGCGGTGGCGCGGTGGCGGCGGCGGACCGCGCGGTCGGAGACGATGCGCGCGGCGAACTCCTCCAGGTGTCTTTCGTAGAAGTCCCGGTGGTAGAAGGCGAGTCCCTCGGCCGTGAGCCGGGGGTTCTGGAAGGTGTGGCGGCAGTCGCCGCACTCGTCGACGACGAAGGTGCCCGGACGGTGCCGCAGCGGGTCGGGGGCGCGCACCCGGGTCCGCAGCCTAGGGGAGCCGCACCAGGGGCAGTCCGCGCGGCGCTGCTCCTGGAAGGGGTCGAAGGGTTCGGTGATCTGCGGGGTGAGGGGCAAGGGCTGCATGGGCGGCTCCCAGGGCGACATTCCGCTGCAAACCGGAACGTAGGGGATACCGATCTTGGGTGCAAAGACGCGGTGACCATGAGGTGCCGGTGTGGCGCCGAAGCGTTCGTTCGCTGGCGGTACTGTTCGGCGAATGAGCAGCCTTAATCTGGACGACTTCACCGATCTGATCGAGCGCCCGGACGGGGGCGTACGCCGTGACGCCGAGGCTCTGCGGGAGCGCCGGACCGTGCCGCCCGGCTCGCTCGGGCGCCTGGACGACTTGGGCGAGTGGCTGGCCGCCGCGCAGGGCGTCGTACCGGTACGGCCGGTCGAACGGCCGCGGGTGGTTCTCTTCGCCGGTGACCACGGCATCGCCGAACTCGGTGTCTCGGCGCGACCCGCGGGCAGTGCGGAGCTGCTGGTGCGCGCGGTGCTGGAGGGCGGCAGCCCGGTGTCCGTCCTCGCGCGCCGCCTCGACGTTCCGGTGCGGGTCGTGGACATGGCTCTGGACTGCCCGCCGGACGCCTTCCCGGTGGATGTCGTACGGCACCGGGTGCGGCGCGGCAGTGGTCGTATCGACGTCGAGGACGCGCTCACCCCGGACGAGGCCGAGGCGGCCTTCCGGGCGGGTGTGGCCGTCGCCGACGAGGAGGCCGACTCGGGTACCGACCTGGTGGTGCTCGGCGATGTGAGCGTGGGCGGGACCACGGCGGCCGCGGTGCTGGTCGCGGCGCTGTGCGGGACCGACGCCTCGGTGGTGACCGGGCGGGGCGGGCTCCCCGTCGACGACCTGGCGTGGATGCGCAAGTGCGCGGCGATCCGGGACGCGTTGCGGCGGGCGCGGCCGGTGCTCGGGGACCAGTTGCAGCTGCTCGCGACCGTGGGTGGGGCCGATCTCGCCGCGATGACCGGTTTCCTGCTGCAGTGCGCGGTGCGGAAGCTGCCGGTGATTCTGGACGGTGTGGTGGCCGCCGCGTGTGCGCTGGTCGCCCAGCGGGTCGCGTTCCGGGCGCCGGACTGGTGGCTGGCCGGGCACGACAGCGGGGAGCCGGGGCAGGCCAAGGCGCTGGACCGGATGGCGCTGGAGCCGCTGCTGGAGCAGGGCGTGAAGGTCGGCGAGGGGGTGGGTGCGCTGCTGGCGTTGCCGTTGGTGCGCAGCGCTGCCGCGCTGGCCGCCGAGCTGCCCGAGAAGCCGGAGGGGGAGAACGAGCCGGAGGAGAAGGAGTAGACCACCTCGGCCGGAAATGACTACGAGTACGCACACCACGACTGCCGGAAAAGAATGGTTCGCCGGGGCGACCCCCATATGATACTCCCTCATGGGAGATGCCCGAATTGCCGTGGAAGAGCTGGCCGAGGCTGCGCGGCGGTCGAGCGGGGTCTCCCGCCGGGCCGCCGCCTTCGCCGTCTGGTATCTGCGGGCCGTCGCCTTCGTCAACTTCCTGAGTGCGGTGTGGGTCACGCTGGGCCAGGACGTGCGCCGGCACAACCAGGAGAACTACTTCACGCCGTACCTGCTGACGGCCGGCTTCGCCTCGGGCGTGTTCACGGCGTTCCTGGCGATCACCATGCGCCGGCGCAAGCGGGCCGCGTGGATCCTGAACGTGGTGCTGAGCGGCTCGTTCCTGGCCCTGTTCGCGTTCGCCATGGCGTTCCCGGAGATCCGGCGCTACGCGCAGAACTGGGTCTCCCTGGTGCTGACGGCCGCCTTCGTCGGGGCGCTGCTGGTCGGGCGCCGGGAGTTCTACGCCAAGGGTGACCGGTCCAACCCACGGCTCGCCGCAACCGTGGGCGTCGGCGGCGGGCTCATCGCCTCAGTGCTCGCCGGGCTGCTGGTCACGGTCACCAACCAGGCGCCGGATGCGGCCCGTTCGACGTTCCTGGAGCGCTGGCACTACGGCACCCTGCGACTGGTGTCGGTGGCCGCCGAGGAGTCAAGATTCCCCGGCATCGACCCGCCCAACTGGGCCAACGTGGCCGTCAACGTGGTCAGTACGGTCCTCGTCCTCGCCGTCTTCTACGCCGCCTTCCGTTCCCGGCGTGCCGTCGACCCGCTGACCGAGGACGACGAGAAGCGGCTGCGGGCGCTGCTGGAACGCCACGGGGAGCGGGACTCGCTCGGCTACTTCGCGCTGCGCCGGGAGAAGAGCGTGGTGTGGTCGCCGACCGGGAAGGCGGCGGTCGCCTACCGGGTGGTCGGCGGGGTGAGCCTCGCCTCCGGCGACCCGCTCGGGGATCCGGAGGCGTGGCCCGGCGCGATCGTGCCCTGGCTGGTCGAGGCGCGGGCCCACGGGTGGATCCCGGCGGTGATGGGGGCGAGCGAGGAAGCGGGGACGGTCTACGCGCGGCACGGCCTCGACGCGCTGGAACTCGGCGACGAGGCGATCGTGGAGGTGGCCGAGTTCACCCTGGAGGGGCGGGCGATGCGATCCGTCCGCCAGGCACACAATCGGGTGACACGGGCCGGGTACCACGTGCGCATCCGGCGGCACGCGGACATCCCGGCGGACGAGATGGCGTATCTCCTCGAGCGTGCGGACGACTGGCGGGACGGGGCGACCGAGCGCGGGTTCAGCATGGCGCTCGGGCGGCTCGGGGACCCCGAGGACGGACGGTGCGTGATGCTGGAGTGCACGGACGCCGAGGGCAGGCTGCGCGCGCTGCTCTCCTTCGTGCCGTGGGGGCCGCACGGGCTGTCCCTGGACCTGATGCGCAGGGACCGGGACTCCGACAACGGGCTGATGGAGTTCATGGTCATCGAGCTGCTGCGGCGGGCCGAAGAGATCGGAATCACGCAGGTCTCACTCAACTTCGCGATGTTCCGGTCGGTCTTCGAACGTGGCGCGCGCCTCGGTGCCGGACCGGTGCTGAGGCTGTGGCGGTCGCTGCTCAGCTTCTTCTCACGGTGGTGGCAGATCGAGTCGCTGTACCGCGCCAACGCCAAGTACCGGCCCATCTGGGAGCCCCGGTTCCTGCTTTTCGAGAAGAGCGCGGACCTGCTGCGCATCGGCCTCGCGTCGGCTCGCGCGGAGGGTTTCCTGGAGGCGCCGGGGCTGCCGAAGTGGCTGCACCGCAGGCACCTAGAGACGCACCGATGAGGAACGTTTGATGAGGACGCTCGCCCGCTGGGCCCGTGCCGAGTGGGGGCTGCTGTACGTCACCGTGCGCGAGCCCCTGTCGAAGCGGCGGCTGCGGGCGGTCCCGATGACCCTCGGGGCGGTGTGTCTGACCGCGCTGCTGCAGTACGTGCAGAACCAGACGTGGGGCAACCAGTTCGTGCAGAACCTGGGGGCCGTGCGCGCCGAGGACCCGCTGGGTCCGGCGCTCCTGCGCACTCCCCTCTCCCTGTTCGTCCCCGCGCTGGACCTGCCGGTGTGGGGCGCGCTCGCGCAGATCCTGTTCGTGTTCGGGATCGCCGAGCTCTGTCTGGGCTGGTGGCGGACGCTGACCATCGCGTACGTCGCCACGCTCGCCGGGACGCTGTACGCGCGCGTGGGCATCACGCTCGGCCCGCACGCCCCGTTCGGCCTGCCCGGCTCGGACGCGCAGGTGGTGGACACCGGTCCGTCGGCGGCCGTGGTGGGGCTCGCCGTGTTCGTGAGCTGGCGCTACGGCGCCTATGTGACGGCGGGCGCGGTGACGTTGGCGATGGTGGTCGAGGTGCTGCTCAAGGAGAACCTGGCGGGCAAGGAGCATCTGGCCGCGCTGATGGGGGTGGGCACGCTGTGCCTGGTCGCGGCGGTGCGGCCCCGGTACGGGCACCGGCCGCGGCACGGTCAGTGGCGGCCGGGCAGACGGACCGGGCGCGGGTCGGGCTTGCCGCCGATCCAGTCCTGAAGGGCGCGGCGGGGCCCGGCCCAGCGGCGGTCGTGGCGGTAGGCGCGCAGGGCGGCCCTGGCGCGGGCGCGGGGGCGGCGGCCGTAGAAGCGGCGGGCCCACGGGGAGCCGGGGCGGGCCAGGCGGATCGCGCCGACGAGCGCCACCAGGGGCACGATGGCCCCGAAGACGGCGATCCGGGCCTTGCCCTTGCTCAGGGCGATCAGGGAGAAGAAGAAGTTCACGGCGATGTTGGAGACGACCGCGCCGCGGTCCTGCAGTTCCTGCTGGGACAGGTCGTTGACGCCGAACGGCGAGAAACCGGCCAGCAGCAGGCCGACCAGGGCGGCGGTGAGGACGACGACCTCCACGCTCTTGCGGCCCTCCTCGCTCCAGTAGACGTCGTCCAGGTGCAGGATCAGCGCGAACTCGTCCAGGACCAGCCCCGCGCCCATGCCGAAGACGACCGCGGCGAGGGCCGCGCCCGCACCGTGCCGGTCGCTGGCGACGGCACCGAAGCCGCCGACGATGGTCAGCAGGAGCCCGGGGACCACGTGGTGGATGTGCAGCCCGCCCACCTTGACGTTGCCGAAGGGGCCCTTGCCGGCCCGGATCAGCCGGGTGATCACGCGGGTGACGACGAAGGTGACGACGAAGGCGGTCAGGGCCAGCAGCAGCGGGAGTTTGCCCGGCTCCAGGATGTTGCGCTCCCACCAGTGCCCCATGTGCGCACTTTATCCTCGGCTGCGGTGGGGAGCCCGGCGACCGCCCGGTAACCTGCGCCGATGCCCAAGTCCTCACCTCTCGACGGCCTCCGCTTCGCCTTCGGCACGCTCTCCGTGCTGCCTGTCCGGGTGCACCGCTGGGACCGGGAGGCCGCACGCGGGGGCATGCTGAACGCCTCGGTGGTCGGGCTGGTCGTCGGCGGCTGCGCGGCGGGGCTCGGGGTGCTGCTGCTCTTCCTGGGCGCCGGTCCGCTGCTCGCCGCCGTCGCCTCCGTCGCCGTACCGGCCGCGCTCACGCGCGGGCTGCACCTCGACGGGCTCGCCGACACGGCGGACGGACTCGGCAGCGGCAAGCCGGCCGAGGAAGCGCTGCGGATCATGAAGCAGTCGGACATCGGACCGTTCGGGGTGCTCACCCTCGTCCTGGTGCTGCTGGCCCAAGTGGCCGTGCTGGCGCAGCTGTACGGCGACTCCTGGTCGCGGGGCGGCACCGCGGCGCTGACCTCGGCGGTCGCGGCCCGGCTCGCCCTCACCCTGGCCGCGCGCACCGGGGTGCCGGCCGCCCGTCCGGAGGGGCTGGGGGCGGCGGTCGCCGGGGTGGTGCCGGTGCCGGGCGCGCTGGCCGTGACGGCCTCCTTCACGATCGTCTCGGCTGCCTTCGGGACGGCCTACGGCCCGTACGGCGCGCTCCGGGCGGCGGCCGCGGTGCTGTTGTCCCTCCTCGCCGCCGAACTCCTGCTGCGCCGCTGCAGGCACCGCTTCGGCGGGATCACCGGGGACGTGTTCGGCGCCCTCGCCGAGACGGCGGCGACCACCGCGCTCCTCGTGCTGTCCCTGGGTCGCTAGGCTCTGCGCCCGTACACGGACAAGACGTGTGTGATCGGGGGGACATCCGTGCTCAAGCTACGCCGTGCCGTGGCCTGGTTCGTCGACTTCGCTCTGGTGGTGGCGGCGGCCTGGCTGCTCGCCGTGCTCACCTTCCACCGGGTCACCGCGCTCGTCACCGACGTGCCGGAGCTGGCCTCGCGCGGCGGCTTCGACCTGCTGACCTCACGCGGTGACGTGCTCGGCGCCTCCGAGACGCTCGGTCTGTCCCTGTGGGACGGGGCGGTGCTCGACGTGGAGGAGGCCTTCGGGGCGCTCGTGCTCGTCACGTTCCTCTACCAGTGGGCCTGTCTGGCGCTGCTCGACCGCACTCTCGGCAAGGGCCTGCTCGGACTGCGGGTGACCCCGCGGCTGTCCCGTCACGTGCTGCGCCGGGCCGCCGTCACCACGGCCGCCGATGTCGCCGTCTACGCGCTGGCCTGCGTGCTGCTGATCGAGGGCGAGTTCCTGCTGTCGGTGCTGGTGTGGGCGGTCGCGGTGGCGCTGTTCCTGGTCAACGCGCTCCCGGTGCTTCTGCCCGGCCGCCGCTCCCTCGCCGACCGGCTGGCCGGCACCTCGGTCGAGGGGGCGCTGCGGCGGGTGGAGCCCGGGCCGTGGGGCAGCGTGCCCCAGGGGTGAGCGTCCGGCCGGGCACCGCGCGGTGCACGGAGTCGCGTCCGCTGCCGGTGAGTGAGCCGAGGGAGGCCGACCTCCGGCATGCCCGTTTGTCCACGGCAGCTTCGGTGCGAGCGCCGGGCGCCCGGTGCGGCCCGGGCCGAACGCTCCCCCGCGTACGCCGTCCCGAACGCGGTGGTGGAGACCGGGACCTGCCGGTCGCAACGGGCCCCTGGCCCCGGCGTGAGCAGTCCCGCGGCCGTCGCCGTGGCGCTCGCTCCTCTGCAGCGGTGCGCGCGGTGTGCCATGGCAGGTTCCCTCCCTCCTCAGAAGATCCTCTCCGGTGAATCGACGGAGGTGGCAATCACGCCGGTCGGTGGGCGGACGGTCCACCGGAACCCGACGCGTGTGGCTCACGTCACCGACGCCCGGGACGAGAAGTGGCCATGACGCCACAGGCAGGTGAACACCCGCAGGCATGAGCGAACACGCGCACGCGCGTAGTCTCGTCACGGGTGTTCGCCGACAGGGTGAAGGCCCCGGTTGCCACCTGCCCCCAGGCCTGGACCTAGGGTCGGCTCTCGGGCCCGGTCGACCCACCCCTCATCGGCCACAGCAACTTCACATCGGAAGCGAGATTTCACCACCGTGACTGCTCTGACTCTCAGCACCGCCGCGGCGCCCGGCCTGCGGGCCGACGCGATCGTGATCGGTGTCGCCAAGGGCGCTGCGCCTAGGTCTGGGGACCTGGTCGTCGCCCCCGGCGCCGAGGCCGTGGACAAGGCATACGACGGCAAGCTGGCCGGCGTCCTGGAGACCCTCGGCGCCTCGGGTGCCGAGGGCGAGCTGACGAAGCTGCCCTCCCCGGCCGGCTTCAAGGCGCCGCTCGTAGTGGCGGTGGGCCTGGGCGCGGAGCCCGAGAAGGACTCCGGGTACGACGCCGAGGCGCTGCGCAAGGCCGCCGGCGTGGCCGCCCGCGCCCTCGCGGGCTGCAGGAAGGCCGCGTTCGCGCTGCCCGTCGACAGCCCCGGCGACCTCGGCGCGATCGGCGAGGGCGTCCTTCTCGGTGCCTACGTCTTCGACACGTACAAGGACGGCGGGAAGGACCCCAAGGCCAAGAACGGCAAGGCACCGCTGGCCGAGGCCGTGCTGCTCGGCGGCAAGCCGCGGGACGCCGCCCACAAGGGTTCCGTGGCCCGGGCGCTCGCGGTCGCCGAGGAGCTGAACCGCGCCCGCGACCTGATCAACATGCCGCCGAACGACCTCACCCCGCAGGCGTTCGCCGGCGTGGCGCAGGCCGCGGCCAAGGAGCACGGGCTCAAGATCCAGGTGCTCGACGACAAGGCCCTGGTCAAGGGCGGCTACGGCGGCATCCTCGGCGTCGGCAGCGGCTCCGCCGCGACCCCGCGCCTGGTCAAGCTGTCGTACACCCACCCGAAGGCGGACAAGCACCTGGCCTTCGTCGGCAAGGGCATCACCTACGACTCGGGCGGCATCTCGCTGAAGCCGGCCGGCCACAACGAGACGATGAAGTGCGACATGAGCGGTGCCGCCGCCGTGTTCGCCGCGGTCGTCGCCGCCGCCCGCCTCGGTCTCCAGGTCAACGTCACCGGCTGGCTGGCGCTGGCCGAGAACATGCCGTCCGGCTCCGCGGTGCGGCCGGGTGACGTGCTGCGCATGTACAGCGGCAAGACGGTCGAGGTGCTCAACACCGACGCGGAGGGCCGGCTGGTGCTCGCCGACGCGCTGTGGGCGGCCTCGCTGGAGAAGCCGGACGCCATCGTGGACGTGGCCACGCTGACGGGCGCGATGATGCTGGCGCTGGGCAGCCGGACGTTCGGGATCATGGCGAACGACGAGTCGTTCCGCTCCGCGGTGCACGAGGCCGCGGAGGAGGTCGGCGAGCCGGCGTGGCCGATGCCGCTGCCGGAGCACCTGCGCAAGGGGATGGAATCCTCCGTCGCCGACATCGCGAACATGGGTGAGCGGATGGGTGGCGGGCTGGTCGCCGGTCTGTTCCTGCGCGAGTTCGTGGGTGAGGGGATCACCTGGGCGCACCTCGACATCGCGGGCCCCGCGTTCAACGAGGGCGGCCCGTTCGGCTACACGCCGAAGGGTGGTACGGGCTCGGCCGTGCGGACCCTGGTGCGGCTGGCGGAGCTGACGGCCGCGGGTGACCTGGGCTGATGTTCGCCTAGGACTCCGGTTCCGTCCGTCGTACGGCGGCTCCGCAGCGTGGGGGCTGGGCGCTCCCGCGCGGCGGAGCCGCATGTCGGCACAGCCCCGCGGCCCTTTCGTGCGAGCGCCGATTCCAAGGGCACGTGGGGTGTCTCACACCCAGGCCCGGCGTCTCCTACGCCTCGAACAAGTGCAAAGATGGAGCCCGGCAGGACAGGGCCCCACCGAAGGGCCGAAGCATCAAGCGGCCGGACACCAGCCGACCGGCCGGTCACCGAGGGACAAGGGTGCCCGGCGTACGGCGCACATGCATGGAGGACGTGACGTGGCGAACGACGCCAGCACCGTTTTCGACCTAGTGATCCTCGGCGGTGGTAGCGGTGGTTACGCCGCGGCCCTGCGCGGGGCGCAACTGGGCCTGGACGTCGCCCTGATCGAGAAGGACAAGGTCGGCGGCACCTGCCTGCACCGGGGTTGCATCCCCACCAAGGCCCTGCTGCACGCGGGCGAGATCGCCGACCAGGCCCGCGAGAGCGAGCAGTTCGGCGTCAAGGCCACCTTCGAGGGCATCGACGTCCCGGCCGTCCACAAGTACAAGGACGGCGTCGTCGCCGGTCTGTACAAGGGCCTGCAGGGTCTGGTCGCCTCCCGCAAGGTGACCTACATCGAGGGTGAGGGCCGGCTGTCCTCCCCGACCTCCGTGGACGTGAACGGCCGGCGCGTCCAGGGCCGCCACATCCTGCTGGCCACCGGCTCCGTGCCGAAGTCGCTGCCGGGCCTGGAGATCGACGGCGACCGCATCATCTCCTCCGACCACGCCCTCGTCCTGGACCGCGTGCCGAAGTCCGCGATCATCCTGGGCGGCGGTGTCATCGGCGTCGAGTTCGCCTCGGTCTGGAAGTCCTTCGGCGCCGACGTCACGGTCGTCGAGGGCCTGAAGCACCTCGTCCCGGTCGAGGACGAGAACAGCTCGAAGCTTCTTGAGCGCGCGTTCCGCAAGCGCGGCATCAAGTTCAACCTGGGCACCTTCTTCCAGAAGGCGGAGTACACGGCCGACGGTGTCAAGGTCACCCTCGCCGACGGCAAGGAGTTCGAGGCCGAGGTCCTGCTGGTCGCGGTGGGCCGCGGGCCCGTCTCCGCCGGCCTCGGCTACGAGGAGCAGGGCGTCGCCATGGACCGCGGCTACGTCCTCGTCGACGAGTACATGCGCACCAACGTTCCGACCATCTCCGCCGTCGGTGACCTCGTCCCGACGCTCCAGCTCGCGCACGTGGGCTTCGCCGAGGGCATCCTGGTGGCGGAGCGTCTGGCCGGTCTGAAGGTCGTTCCGATCGACTACGACGGTGTCCCGCGGGTGACGTACTGCCACCCGGAGGTCGCCTCCGTCGGTATCACCGAGGCCAAGGCCAAGGAGATCTACGGCGCGGACAAGGTCGTCGCTCTGAAGTACAACCTCGCGGGCAACGGAAAGAGCAAGATCCTCAACACCGCGGGCGAGATCAAGCTCGTCCAGGTGAAGGACGGCGCCGTGGTCGGCGTCCACATGGTCGGTGACCGTATGGGCGAGCAGGTCGGCGAGGCCCAGCTGATCTACAACTGGGAGGCGCTGCCGGCCGAGGTCGCCCAGCTCATCCACGCCCACCCGACGCAGAACGAGGCGCTCGGAGAGGCACACCTGGCGCTGGCCGGCAAGCCGCTGCACTCCCACGACTGAGCCTTCGGTCAACGGGCGCGACGACACAGACTTCCGCAATTCGTAAGGAGCAACCGAAACCATGGCGGTTTCCGTAACCCTTCCGGCGCTCGGAGAGAGCGTCACCGAGGGCACTGTCACCCGGTGGCTGAAGGCCGAGGGCGAGCGCGTCGAGGCCGACGAGCCGCTGCTCGAGGTGTCGACCGACAAGGTCGACACTGAGATCCCCTCGCCCGCCGCCGGTGTGCTGGCCTCGATCAAGGTCGCCGAGGACGAGACCGTCGAGGTCGGCGCCGAGCTGGCCGTGATCGACGACGGCACGGGCGCGCCCGCTGCCGCTCCGGCCCCCGCGGCCGCCGAGGCTCCGGCTCCGGCCGCTCCGGTGGCCGAGGCCCCGGCCCCCGCGTCGGCCCCCGAGGCTCCGGCCGCCCCCGCCCCCGCCGCCGCTCCGGCCGGTGGGGCCGAGGGCACCGACGTGGTCCTGCCCGCGCTCGGTGAGTCCGTCACCGAGGGCACCGTCACCCGCTGGCTGAAGTCGGTCGGCGACTCCGTCGAGGCCGACGAGCCGCTGCTCGAGGTCTCCACGGACAAGGTGGACACCGAGATTCCGGCGCCGACCTCCGGCGTGCTGCTCGAGATCGTGGTCGGTGAGGACGAGACCGCCGAGGTCGGCGCCAAGCTCGCCGTCATCGGCGCCCCCGGTGCCGCTCCGGCCCCGGCCCCGGCTCCCGCGGCTGCCGCTCCGGCTCCGGCCGCCCCGGCTCCCGCGGCTGCCGCTCCGGCTCCGGCCGCCCCGGCTCCCGCGGCTGCCGCTCCGGCCCCGGCCACCCCGGCACCTGCTCCGGCCCCGGCTCCCTCCCCGGCCCCCGCGGTTGCCGCTCCGGCCCCGGCCGCCCCGGCGCCCGCTCCGGCCCCGGTGACCCCGGCCACCGCGCCCACCGCGCCGACCGCCACCCAGGCGACCGACGAGGGCGCTTACGTCACCCCGCTGGTGCGCAAGCTCGCCGCCGAGAACGGCGTCGACCTGGCCACCGTCAAGGGCACCGGCGTCGGTGGCCGCATCCGCAAGCAGGACGTCCTCGCCGCCGCCGAGGCCGCGAAGGCCGCTGCCGCCGCTCCGGCCAGGAAGGCCCCGGCGCTCGAGGTCTCCCCGCTGCGCGGCCAGACCGTCAAGATGCCTCGCATCCGCAAGGTCATCGGCGACAACATGGTCAAGGCGCTGCACGAGCAGGCCCAGCTGTCGTCGGTCGTCGAGGTCGACGTCACCCGTCTGATGAAGCTGCGTGCCAAGGCGAAGGACTCCTTCGCGGCCCGCGAGGGCGTCAAGCTCTCCCCGATGCCGTTCTTCGTCAAGGCGGCCGCGCAGGCGCTGAAGGCCCACCCGGTCGTCAACGCCAGGATCAACGAGGCCGAGGGGACCATCACCTACTTCGACACCGAGAACATCGGTATCGCGGTGGACTCCGAGAAGGGCCTGATGACCCCGGTCATCAAGCACGCGGGCGACCTGAACATCGCCGGCATCGCCAAGGCCACGGCCGAGCTGGCGGGCAAGGTCCGCGGCAACAAGATCACCCCGGACGAGCTGTCCGGCGCGACCTTCACCATCTCCAACACCGGTTCGCGCGGCGCGCTGTTCGACACGATCATCGTGCCGCCGGGCCAGGTCGCGATCCTCGGCATCGGTGCCACGGTCAAGCGTCCGGCCGTCATCGAGACCGAGGAGGGCACGGTCATCGGTGTCCGCGACATGACCTACCTGACCCTCTCCTACGACCACCGCCTGGTGGACGGCGCCGACGCGGCCCGCTACCTGTCGGCGGTCAAGGCGATCCTGGAGGCGGGCGAGTTCGAGGTCGAGCTCGGCCTGTAATCACCGATCACCGCGACACAGTGATGCCCCTGCCCGGAAGTTCCGGGCAGGGGCATCGCTCCTTCAGGGGCGCGGGCCCGTATCGAGACGCTCGCTCCTTCAGGGGCGCGGGCCCGTATCGAGACGCTCGCTCCTTCAGGGGCGCGGGCCCGTATCCAGGCGCGGCTCCGCCGCGTGGGCGCGACCGGCCGCGAGCCGTCCGCAGCCGCCCGAGCACGGCGCGCACCGGGCCCGAAGGTGCCGAAACCACCATGTGCGCCTCGTCTCACCTGCGCCAAAGCACCCCCACGCGCCCTACCCCCGGAGCGAACCGGCCGTATTGTCTAAACGTCAGCCCTCCCTAAGGAGCCCTCATGACCGCGCCCGTCGTCCACTCGCTGCGCGAGCAGATCCGCGAGCACATCGTGGAGGGAATCGTCAGCGGGCGCTGGCAGCCGGGCGAGCGGATCGTGGAGCGGCGGATCGCCACCGAGCTGGAGGTCAGCCAGACTCCGGTGCGGGAGGCTCTGCGTGAGCTGGAGTCGCTCCGGCTGATCGAGTCCGCGCCGAACAAGGGCGTACGGGTACGGAACCTGACGGCAGCCGACCTGGAGGAGAGCTACCCGGTCCGGGCCGGTCTGGAGGCCATCGCGGCGGAGCTGGCGGCGGAGCGCCTCGCGGAGGACTGCTCGGCCCTGGAGCCGCACGTCCTCGCCCTGTACGAGGCGGACCGCAAGGCCGACGGCACGGCCCAGGTCCGCCACACGGTCGGCTTCCACCGCGAGCTGGTCCGCGCGGCGGACAACTCGGTGCTGCTGCACACCTGGGAGGGCCTGGGCATCGAGGTCTTCACGGCCCTGTCGATCCGCTGGCTGGGCACGGTGCAGCAGTCGTACGCGGAGGAGCACGAGGAGCTGGTGCAGGCCTTCAAGCGCCGGGATCCGCGGATCGCCGAGCTGGTGAAGGCGCACGTCCTCGGGTGCGCTCCGCGCGCTTGACGCAGCCGAGCATTCCCCCGCTCACCTGCGAAAACCCCGCTCAGAGGGCGTCACCCGGTGCCATCGCCGAAGGCACCGCGTGCCGACTTTCTCGGAATCAAGAGGTTTTCGTCCTCAACCCTTTGATCGATCATCGATCAGGGCGTTACAGTCGCCGACGGACTTCCACCGAAGTCCTCCGCCCTGTCCTGCCAAAGACCAAGGGCACCCCCGAACCCCTTACCGATGAGGGAACCCCCTTCGACTGAGGAAGGCGGCGACATGACCGACCCCCACGCCATCCAGCCGAGCGCGCTCGACCAGCTCCCGGACCGCGACCCGGAGGAGACCGCCGAATGGCAGGCCTCCCTCGACGCCGTCGCCAGGGAGGCCGGGCCGCACCGCGCCGCGTACCTGATGCGCCGCACGCTGGAGCGCGCCGAGGCGGGCGGCATCACGCTGCCGAAGCTCCTCGAGACGGACTACGTCAACACCATCCCCACCTCCGCCGAGCCGGGCCTGCCCGGCGACCCGGAGATGGAGGCCCGGATCACCGCGTGGAACCGCTGGAACGCGGCCGCGATGGTGACGCGGGGCAGCAAGTACGGCGTCGGCGGCCACATCGCCACCTTCGCCTCCGCGGCCTGGCTGTACGAGACCGGCTTCAACCACTTCTTCAAGGGCAAGGAATCCCAGGAAGCGGCCGGTTCGGGCGACCAGCTGTACATCCAGGGCCACGCCTCCCCCGGCATCTACGCCCGCGCCTTCCTCGACGGCCGCCTGAGCGAGGCGCACCTCGACCACTTCCGCCAGGAGGCCGGCGGCAACGGCCTGCCGTCGTACCCGCACCCGCGCCGGCTGCCCTGGCTGTGGGAGTTCCCGACGGTGTCGATGGGCCTCGGCCCGCTGTCGGCCATCTACCAGGCACGCTTCAACCGCTACCTCACCAACCGCGGCATCAAGGACGTCTCCGCGTCCCACGTCTGGGCCTTCCTCGGCGACGGCGAGATGGACGAGCCGGAGTCGACGGCGGCCCTCGCGCTGGCCGCGCGTGAGGAGCTGGACAACCTCACCTTCGTCATCAACTGCAACCTGCAGCGCCTCGACGGCCCGGTCCGCGCCAACTTCAAGATCGTGCAGGAGCTGGAGGCCCAGTTCCGCGGCGCCGGCTGGAACGTCGTCAAGACGCTGTGGGGCTCCGCCTGGGACGAGCTGTTCCAGCTCGACACCACTGGCGCGCTGGTCCGCCGGCTGCGCCAGGTACCGGACGCGCAGATCCAGACGTACCAGACCCGCGACGCCGCCTACATCCGCCAGGACTTCTTCGGCGCCGACCCGGCGCTGGTGGAGCTGGCGAAGCTGCTGAGCGACGACAAGATCCTCGAGTGCTTCCACCTCTCGCGCGGTGGTCACGAGGCCCGCAAGGTCTACGCCGCGTACCGGGCCGCCGTCGAGCACAAGGGCGCGCCGACCGTGATCCTGGCCCAGACGGTCAAGGGCCACACCCTCGGCGAGGGCTTCGCGTCGAAGAACGCCAACCACCAGATGAAGAAGCTGACGGTGGACGAGTTCAAGGCGATGCGTGACCTGCTCGAGCTGCCGATCAAGGACAGCGACTTCGTCGACGGCGTGGTGCCCTACGGCCACCCGGGCGCCGACTCCCCCGAGGTCCGCTACCTCCAGGAGCGCCGCGCGGCCCTCGGCGGCCCCGCCCCGGCCCGCCGTACGCACGCGCCGGCCCCGCTGCCGGCCCCCGCCGAGAAGGCCTTCGCCTCCTTCGACAAGGGCTCGGGCTCGCAGAACGTGGCCACCACCATGGCCTTCGTCCGCCTGGTCAAGGACCTGGTCCGCGACAAGGAGACCGGCAGGCGCTGGGTGCCGATCGTCCCCGACGAGGCACGCACCTTCGGCATGGAGTCGCTGTTCCCGTCCCTCGGGATCTACTCCCCCAAGGGCCAGACGTACGAGCCGGTCGACCGCGACCAGCTGATGTACTACAAGGAGGCCGAGAACGGCCAGATCCTCAACGAGGGGATCACCGAGGCCGGTTCGATGGCCGACTTCATCGCCGCGTCGACCGCGTACGCGACGCACGGCGAGGCGATGATCCCGTTCTACATCTTCTACTCGATGTTCGGATGGCAGCGCACGGCCGACCAGATGTGGCAGCTCGGCGACCAGCTCGGCCGCGGCTTCCTGGTCGGCGCGACGGCCGGCCGTACGACGCTGACCGGCGAGGGCCTGCAGCACGCCGACGGCCACTCCCCCGTCATCGCCGCGACCAACCCGGCCGCCCTGACCTACGACCCGGCGTTCGCGTACGAGATCGCCGTCATCGTGCGTGAGGGTCTGCGCCGGATGTACGGCGAGGCCAAGCCGGGCGAGGACCAGAACGTCTTCTACTACCTGACGGTCTACAACGAGCCGCTGCCGCAGCCGGCCAAGCCGGCCGGGCTCGGCATCGACGAGGGCATCGTCAAGGGCCTGTACCGCTTCAACACGGCGGAGTCCGCGGGCGTGACCGCTCCGGCCAACGCCCCGCGCATCCAGCTGCTCGGCTCCGGTACGGCGATCCACTGGGCCCTGGAGGCCCAGAAGCTGCTGGCCGAGGAGTGGGGCGTGGCCGCCGACGTCTGGTCGGCCACCTCCTGGACGGAGCTGCGTCGCGACGCGCTCGAGGCCGACGCGGCGCTGCTGCGCGGCGAGGAGCGGGTGCCCTTCGTCCGCCAGGCCCTGCAGGGCGCCGAGGGCCCGGTCCTCGCGGTCTCCGACTACATGCGCCAGGTCCCGGACCAGATCGCGCAGTGGGTGGAGCAGGACTGGTCCTCGCTGGGCGCCGACGGCTTCGGCCTCTCCGACACCCGTGAGGCCGCCCGCCGCCACTTCGGCGTCGACGCCCCGTCGATCGTCGTCGCCGCCCTGGCCCAGCTGGCCAAGCGCGGCGAGGTCAAGGTGACGGCGGTGAAGGAGGCCCGGGAGAAGTACGGGCTGTAGTCTCCGCGGTCCTGTGAAGGGGTACGGCTGCTGCCGTACCCCTTCCTTGTCAGTGGCCCCCGGCATCATGAAGGGCATGCGTGCCGCCCGGCTCATCAAGATGGTGCTCCTCCTCCAGTCCCGGCCCTCCATGACCGCCGCCGAGCTGGCCCGTGAGCTCGAGGTGTCGGAGCGGACGGTCACGCGGGACGCGCAGGCGCTCTCGGAGGCGGGGGTGCCGGTGTACGCCGACCGGGGGCGGGCGGGGGGATACCGGCTGGTCGGCGGGTACCGGACGCGGCTGACGGGGCTGGCGCGGAGCGAGGCCGAGGCGTTGTTCCTGAGCGGGGTGCCGGGGGCGCTGCGGGAGATGGGTCTGCAGGATGCCGCCTGCGCCGCCCGGCTGAAGGTCTCCGCCGCGCTGCTGCCCTCCCTGCGGGACGCCCCGGACAGCGCGGCCCAGCGGTTCCATCTGGACGCGCCCGCCTGGTTCCGGGAGCCGGAGACACCCGCGTTGCTGCCGGTGATCGCCGAGGCGGTGTGGGCCGACCGGCGGATCCGTGCCGTCTACCGGCGCCCCGGCCCGGAGCCGGAGGGGCGCGCCGACGAGGCCGCCGGCGCCGTCGAGCGGGAGCTGGAGCCGTACGGGCTCGTGCTGAAGGCGGGCGTCTGGTACCTGTGCGCGCGGGTGGCCGCCGGCGGCGCCTTCCGGACGTACCGGATCGACCGGTTCGACGCGGTCGGCGGCCTGGACGGGCGCTTCAGCCGTGACCCGGACTTCGACCTGCCGGGCCACTGGGCCGAGCAGGCCGAGCGGTTCGCCCGCTCGATCCTGCGCGCCGAGGTCGTCGTACGGCTGTCCCCGGACGGTGTGCGCAGGCTGCCCCACGCCGTCGATCCGCACTCCGCGCGCGAGGGGCTGCGGAGCGCGGGCCGGCCGGATGCCGAGGGCTGGGTGAGGGTGACGCTGCCGGTGGAGTCCGAGGAGGTCGCGCACGCGCAGCTGACGGCGCTCGGTCCGCAGGCCGAGGTGCTGGCGCCGGCGGCCCTGCGGAAGCGGTTCGTGGCGGACGCGGCACGGCTCGCCGCGCTGTACGGGCGCACGGAGGCCTGATAACGATCCGCCGCACTCCGCGTGCGCCCCACCGGCTCAGGCCCGATGCTGGTGCCGTGATGGACGAGACGGAGTTCTGGGAGCTGATCGACGCCACCCGCGAGGCCGCCGAGGGCGACCCCGAAGAACAGGCCGACCTGCTCGTGGACAGGCTGCTCCAGCTGGATCCGGAGATGATCCTGGACTTCGCCCGTCACTTCGAGGCCCGCTACAACCGCGCCTACCGCTGGGACCTGTGGGGCGCCGCCTGCGTGCTGCTGGACGGGGCCAGCGACGACGCGTTCGACTACTTCCGGTGCTGGCTGATCGGCCAGGGCCGGGAGGTCTTCGAGGGCGCCCTGCACGCCCCGGACACCCTGGCCGACCTGCTCGAGGACTTCGACGAGGAGATCGACGGCGACGGCGAGGAGCTGGGCTACGCGGCGGACGAGGCGTACGAGCAGCTCACGGGAGCCGTCGCCCCGGACCTGGGCATCGAGCCGGCGCCCGCGGAACCGGAGGGCACACCGGTCGACTTCGAGAACGAGGCGGTCCTCGCCGAGCTGTATCCCAACCTCTGGGACCGTTTCAGGGGCTGATTGCACTCAAAGGGGTGATTCGGCCCTTGCCCTGTTCCGGCGCGTGCAACGGCGGCGCGGCGTTGGCCCGGTCGAGCGCGGAGGCCGTCGCGGCGGCCGGGCCCACCACGACGGCCGCGGCGACACGGACGACGGTCCAGGGGCGGCGCACCGCCCGCGCCCACGGGGAGTTCGCCGGCGTGGACTGCCGCGACTGCTCGCCCTTCCGCTGCGTTCGACCGCTCATCGTTCCCCGCCTCCGGTCGGCGCATCTCCGGGTGAGTGCGTGCCTCGACGGTAGGGCGGCGACTTCAGGGGGCCCGGTGAGTCGCCTGTGGCGTCCCTGTGGGCGTCCGGCCCCGCAGGAGTGCGGCCCTCTCCCGGATCTCCGGCAGCCGGGCGGTCACGGCGGCGCCGGGGCAGCTGGTCATGTGGCCGTCGTTGTGGCCGGCCACGGCGGGCAGGGCGGTGGCGCTGCCCGCCTCGTAGCGGCTCAGACCGTTGCTGGAGACGAGGAGTACGGCGCCGGGGAAGGCGCCGGGGCCGCCGCTTCCGTGGCCCCGCCCTCTTCGGAAGGCACGCATGGTCCCTCTGTCGGGTCGCTCGGTCCGGCTCACGACGTGTGCTCTGCCACCTGGCGGAACCATCGTCCCGGCCCAGGACGTTTCAGGGGGTATACGCACACGTGGCCGGTTCGCCGTCCGGTGGCCGCTCGCGCGTGCGTGACTGATCATCGGGCCCGTCCCGCCCGTATGAGGGGGTCCGAGAGAAAGGCGGCTCCGTGGACCTGCTCGACCTGGTGCTTGCGCTGGTGATCCTCTTCTACGCGGCGTCCGGTTACCGGCGCGGGCTGGTGGCCGGTTGCGTGTCGCTGGCCGGGTTCGTGGGCGGTGCGGTCGTCGGTGTGTGGGTGCTGCCGTGGGTGACCGGTCTGGTGGCGCGCGGCTCGGCGGAGGCGACCGTGCTGGCGGTGCTGACGGTGCTGGTGCCGGGCGTGGTGGGGCACGAGCTGGCGGGCCGGCTGGCGCTGCGGCTGCGGCGGGAGCTGGACCGGGAGGGCCGGGGTCCGCTGCGGGTGGCGGACGGCGTAGGGGGTGCCGCGGCCAACTCGGTCGCGGTGCTGATCGTGGCCTGGGTCGCGGCGAGTGTGCTGGGCGCGTCCTCATCCCAGACCCTGACGACGGCGATCCGGAACTCGGCGGTGCTGGGCGCGGTGCAGCAGACGATGCCGGAGACCACCCCCATGTGGTTCTCACGGGCGACGTCCGCGCTGACCGAGGCGGGTTTCCCGCAGGTCTTCAACCCGTTCGAGAACGAGTCGACGGCCCGGGTGGCCAGGCCCAGCGGCGACAGTGTCACGCCTGCCGCGGCCGACGCGGCCAAGCGGAGCACGGTGAAGATCGAGGGCGCCTCTGGCACCGAGGGCCGGGAGGGCAGCGGCTTCGTGTACACGCCGCGGCACGTGATGACGAACGCGCACGTGGTGGCGGGCATCGACCACCCGAGCGTGCGGCTGGGCGGGGTCGGGCGGTCGTACGAGGCCCGGGTGGTGCTCTTCGACCCCGACCGGGACGTGGCGGTGCTGTACGTGCCGCGGCTGCGCGCCCCGGTGCTGCGGTTCGACCGGAGCGCCGCGCGCGGCGACTCGGCGGTGGTCGCGGGCTATCCGCAGGACGGGAGCCTGAACCTGCAGGCGGCGACGGTGGCGAGCCGGATCCGGGCGACGGGCCAGAACATCTACAGCAACCGTACGGTCACCCGGGAGATCTACTCGATCCGCTCGACGGTCCTGCCGGGCAACTCCGGCGGCCCGCTGCTGACCACCGGCGGCCGGGTGTTCGGCGTGGTCTTCGCCCGCTCCACCTCGGACGTCGAGACGGGGTACGTGCTGACGGCGGACGAGGTGGCGGGCGACGCCGGGCAGGCGGCCTCGGCGACGGCACCCGTGGACACGGGCCGGCTGGTCACGTCGTAGGGCGCACGGTCCGGGGGCTCAGAGGAAGCGCCCCATGACCACGTCGTCGACGTACTTCCCCTCCAGCAGGAACTCCTCGGGCAGCACCCCCTCGACCACGAAGCCCTCGGACTCGTACAGGGCGCGGGCCGGGGTGTTGTGCCCGAGCACGCGCAGGGTGAGACGGCGCGCGCCGCGCCCCCGCGCCTCCTCGATCGCGGCCCGGACCAGCGCCCGGCCGACGCCCTTGCCGCGGGCCTCGTCGGAGACCACCAGGCCCTGGATCTGGCGGACGTGCGCGTGCGCGGGCAGCGCGGACACGCGGACGAGACGGATGTAGCCGACGACGCGCCGGTCGAGTACGGCGACGAGGTAGTCCTGCGGCAGATGGCGCTCGTCGAAGAAGGGCGGGTACGGCGGCCGCGGTGCGGGCTGGACCGAGTGCAGGGCTGACCAGGCGGCCCGGTCGAGGAGGGCGAGCTCCTCCTCGTCGGCGGGCAGGGCGATGCGTATGGACGGCTCGGACATGACGGCCACCTTAAGGGCGTGTCGTCCGGATGATGACGGTGTCGCGGGCCCGATCCAGAAGGCGCCCCTCTGGGCAGGACGGGGAAGGATGGGCCCATGGAACGTTCGCGAATCGCGGTGGCCGGCGCGTCCGGTCTCATCGGCAGCGCCCTGGTGCGGTCCCTGACCGCGGACGGGCACGAGGTGGTGCGCCTGGTCCGCCGTGCGCCCCGGGACAGGAGCGAGGTCCGCTGGGATCCCGAGCGGCAGCAGGTGGACGCGGCGGGGCTGGCCGGCTGCGACGCGGTGGTCAATCTCGCGGGGGCGGGGATCGGGGACCGGCGCTGGACGCCCGAGTACAAGCGGCTGGTCCGGGACAGCCGGGTGCTCGGCACGGCGGCCCTGGCGGAGGCGGTGGCCGCGCTGGACACACCGCCGCGGGTCTTCGTCAACGGCAGCGCGATGGGCATCTACGGCGACACGGGCGACCGTGCCGTGGACGAGGACGCTCCGCCCGGGGACGGCTTCCTGCCGTCGCTGTGCGTGGAGTGGGAGGAGGCGACGGCGCCCGTGCGGGAGGCGGGCGTGCGGACGGTGTTCCTGCGCACGGGCCTTGTGGTCGCTCAGGGCGGCGGGGCCTGGGGACGGCTGTTCCCGCTGTTCAAAGCGGGGCTCGGCGGGCGCATGGGCGACGGACGGCAGTACTGGTCGTACATCGCCCTGCACGACGAGATCGCCGCGATCCGGCATCTCATCGACCACGACACGCTGTCCGGGCCGTTCAACCTGACCGCGCCGCAGCCGCTGACGAACCGTGAGATCACCGAGGCGATGGGGCGGGTGCTGCGCCGGCCGACGCTGTTCGCCGTCCCGGCACCGGTACTGCGGGCGGCGCTGGGCGAGATGGCCGGGGAGGTGCTGGGCAGCCTGCGGGCGGTGCCGAAGCGGCTGCTGGAGTCGGGGTTCACCTTTGCGTTCCCGGGCATCGAGGATGCGATCCGCGCCGCCTGACACGTCATCGGGGAGCTTCTGGGATCTTCGGCGATCCCCTCCGGTCTTCTGCGATCCCCTGCGGTCTCCAGCAGCCTCCTGTGATCTCTTGTGACCGTATGCGACCGCCGTGCGACCGTGCCCTGTTGATGCGCGACTGTTCCTGACCAATCACCGCCCTACCCTCGACCCGAACTCGGGTATTCCCGAAGCCAGTTGGGGGCATGACGTCTCCACCGGCCGCGCAACCACAGGAGGGGCCTCGTGCTTGAGCCCGCGTACCAGGTGGACGTCGTCATCGTGGGAGCCGGGATCGCCGGACTCTCGGCGGCTCATCGGCTCACCAGCGCAGGAGTAACGACCGCAGTCCTGGAGGCCGCCCCTTGTGCGGGCGGCCGCATGTCGACCGAGAAGGTCGACGGCTTCCGGCTCGACCGCATCGGACAGCTGTTGTCCACGTCCTACCCCGAACTCCGTCTCACCCCGGGGCTCGGCTCGCTCGCCCTGCGCCGCTTCGCGCCGGGTGTCCTGCTCCACCGCGACGGGCGCACGCATCGGGCGGGCGCACCGGCGGGCATGGGGAGCACAAGGAGCGCACTTCATGTGGTGCGCGCCCTGGCGAGCGCCCCCAGGGGCTCGTCGACCGCGCCGGGCCGGGCCGCCGCGCCGGTGGGCGGCGCGGTCGACCAGGCCCGCCTCGGCACCGCCCTGGGCCGGATCGCCGCCACGCCCGTCGAGCGCCTGCTGTCCCGGCCCGAACTGCCCGCCGCCCAGGCGCTCGCGGCCCGCGGGGTGCCCGCCCGGACGACCGAGGGCTTTCTGCGCCCCCTGCTCGCCGCCCTGCTGTGCGACCCGGAGCTGACCACCTCCAGCCGGTGCGCCGACCTGGCGCTGCACTTCTTCGCGAGCGGCCGGCTGTGCGTGCCGGAGGGCGGTGCGGAGGTGGTGCCGGAGTTGCTGGCCCGGGCGCTGCCGCCCGGCACCGTGCGCACCGGCGTGCGGGTCACCTCCGTGTCCACGACCTCGGTGACCACGGCCGAGCACGGTGTGATCCGCTGCCGTGCGGTGCTGGTGGCGACCGACGCGCGGGCCGCGGCCGGGCTGTTGCCGGGGCTCAGGGTGCCGGACTTCCACCCGTTGACGGTTGTTCACCACACCACGGACGACCCGGCGGCGGTCCTCGCGACGGGTACGTCGCTGCTGCTGGACGCCGACCGCGGGGGGCCGGTCGCGCACACGGCGGTGCTCAGCAACGTCGACCCGAGCCGTGCGCCGGCCGGCCGGGTGCTGATCTCCTCGACCGTGCTGGGCACTCCGCCCGACGGGATCGACACCGCCGTCCGCATCCATCTGTCACGGCTCTACGGCACGTCGACGCGCCCCTGGGAGACGCTGGCGGTGCATCACACCCCGGAAGCGGTACCGGCGATGCGCCCGCCGCACGACCTGCGCCGCCCGGTGCGCCTGCTGGCCGGCCTGTACGTCTGCGGCGACCACCGCGACACCAGCACCGTCCAGGGCGCCCTGCACTCGGCCCACCGGGCGGCATCGGCGATCCTGACCGACCTGGGAGCGGCGGGCTCCATACACCGCGCCGATCCTGCACCCACGCTGCCGAAGGCGGCGTAGCGCACCAAGGGGCGCGGGGCCGTATCGATGTGCGGCTCCGCCGCGTGGGCGCGACCTGCCACGACGGCGCGTCACCGAGCGGACGGACGCCGCCCTCGACCGCGAGGGGCGACGCCCGGTCGGGTGCCGCCGGACCGCACCGTCGTGGCCGACCGGCGTGGCGGCGGAGCGGTGCGCGGCGCACGAGGGCCGCTCACCCCAACGCCGCGACCTTCTCGCGATACCCCCGCACGGGTGCCGCGTCCCGGTACGGCTCCAGCCGGCGCTCGAAATCCTTGACGTACTCCACCGCGCGAGCGCTCCGCATCTCCGCCGCCTGGCCGGCGGCCTCCGCGGCCAGGGCGCAGGCCTGGTCGAGTTCGCCGAGACCGAGCCGGGCGGTGGCGAGGACGACCCGGCAGAAGAGGCGGCTGCGGGCGTAGGAGGGCGCGCGCAGCTGCAGGGAGCGCTCTGCATGCTGCGCGGCCGCCCGGAACTGCTGCAGGTCGCGGTGGCAGTGCCCGAGTTCGTCGGCGAGCTGTGCCTCGTCGAAGAACCGGGCCCAGTACGGCACCTCGTCCCCGGGCCGGGCCGCCTCCAGGGCGCGCTCGGCCCGCACCAGCGCCCCGGTGCACGCCCGCACCTCCCCGAGCACACCGTGTGCGCGGGCCTCGGAAGCGTGCAGCAGCGCCTGCACCACCGCGGGTGCGCCGGTGCCCACCCCCTGCTGCGCCACCCGTGCCAGCTGCACCGCCTCCCGGCCGTGCCCGAGATAGACGGCCTGGCGGCTCATCGTGACCAGGACGTAGGAGCCGTAGGAGCGGTCCCCGGCCGCCTGAGCGAGGCGCAGGGCCTGCACGAAGTAGCGCTGGGCGAGTCCGTGCGCCGCGATGTCGTACGACGTCCAGCCCGCGAGCCGGGTGAGGTCGGCGGCCGCGGCGAACAGGCGGCGACCGGTGTGCTCGTCGTAGCTGCCGCGCAGCATCGGCTCGCACTCGTGCTCCAGGTAGCGCACGAGGGCCTGCCGGGCGTGACCGCCGCCGTAGGCGTCGTCGAGGGTGCGGAACAGCTCGCCGACCGAGCGCAGCGCGGCGATGTCGCCGCCGGTGACCTTGTGACCGGGAGCGCGGCCGGCCTGTCCACGGGGCCGGGGCGGAGCCGGCACGGTCTCCGGCCTGTGCTTGACGGTGCCGGGGCGGACCTGGGCGGGCACCCGGGGCACCGGTTCGCGGGCCACCCGGTCGTCGGCCTTGCCGATCAGCCAGTCCCGGCTGGGCACGACCAGCCCGGCCGGGGTGAAGGCGATCTTGCGCAGCTCGGCGTGGCTGCCGGAGTCCTTGCGCCACAGCCCGCTGACGATGTCGACGGCCTCCTCGGGGGTGGCCGCGAACTCCAGACCGGCGTACACCGGCGCGCAGGCGTCCAGGCCGAGATCCTGGGCCGTGAGCCGGCGCCCGAGCCGGCGCGTGAACACCTCGGCGATCAGCGCGGGCGTCGTACCCCGGGGCTGCTGCCCGCGCAGCCAGCGGGTCACCGAGGTCTTGTCGTATCTGAGGTCCAGCCCGTGTTCCAGACCGAGCTGGTCGACGCGACGGGCCAGACCCGCGTTGGAGAACCCCGCCTCTGCGATGAGCGCGGCGAGCTGGCGGTTGGGGGTGCGCTGCGCGGGTCGGTCCGTCATCGGCGGTGCGGTCTCCTGCCTTCCGGCTGCTGAAGTGCCGGGATTGCCTGTGAGCAGCCCATATGGGCGCTTGAACGGCGCGAATGTAGCGGAGCGTGAGCAGGCGATCGCACTCTTCCCCGTACATTCATCCGATCGTGTGAGGATTGCCCGCAGGGCTGACGTTCGCCGGTCGGACGTACAGTGGCGTGGGCCGTTACAGGCCTGACACACCGGTTCGCTGAGGGAGGCGCTTGCCGTGAGTGAGTTGCGGTTCGTCCGTATGGGGTTCGGCGCGGATGCCGTCGACTACCAGGAGGCGTGGGACGAGCAGCGCCGGGTGCACGCGGCCCGGTTCGCCGACGAGATCCCCGACACCGTGCTGCTCCTGGAGCACCCCCCGGTGTATACGGCGGGCCGGCGTACCGAGGCCGCCGAGCGCCCGCTCGACGGCACCCCGGTCATCGACGTGGACCGCGGCGGCAAGATCACCTGGCACGGCCCCGGCCAGCTCGTCGGCTACCCGATCCAGAAGCTGCCCCGCCCGGTGGACGTGGTCGCGCACGTGCGCCGCCTCGAGGAGGCGCTCATCCGCACCTGCGCCGAGTTCGGCGTGGAGACCACCCGCGTCGAGGGCCGCAGCGGCGTATGGGTGCTCGGCGACCCGGTCGAGCAGCGGCCGGCGTTCGGCGGACTGTCGCTCGACTTCGACCCGCGCCTCACCGACGAGGAGTTCGACCCGCGGCTGAACGGCCCGGAGTACGCGCCCTCCAACGCCGGCCAGCGCCGCGAGGACCGCAAGATCGCCGCGATCGGCATCCGGGTCGCCAAGGGCGTCACGATGCACGGCTTCTCTTTCAACGTGAACCCGGACAACCGCTGGTTCGACCGGATCATCCCGTGCGGGATCCGGGACGCGGGCGTGGCCTCGCTGGCGGCCGAGCTCGACCGGGACGTCACGATCGAGGACGTCCTGCCGATCGTCGAAAAGCACCTGAAGGACATCCTGGAGAACGCCGACCTCAAGCCGCGGGTGATCGAGAAGGCCAGCGCCTGATCAGCGAGGGGCACCCCCTGCCCGAGCGAAGCCGAGAGCTCGGGGAGCACCCTGTGACCAGGGGGTTGGCCTCGCCGGTAGGGCTCAGTTGGCACGGGCGTACGCTGGTGTACGCCGAAGAATCGAAGACTACTCACAGCAATCAGCAGGGAGCCGATGTGTCCGCAGTCGCACCCGACGGACGCAAGATGCTGCGCCTGGAGGTCCGTAACAGCCAGACCCCCATCGAGCGCAAGCCCGAGTGGATCAAGACCCGGGCGAAAATGGGTCCCGAGTACACGAAGATGCAGAACCTCGTGAAGAGCGAGGGCCTGCACACGGTCTGCCAGGAAGCCGGCTGCCCGAACATCTACGAGTGCTGGGAGGACCGCGAGGCGACCTTCCTCATCGGCGGCGACCAGTGCACCCGGCGCTGCGACTTCTGCCAGATCGACACCGGCAAGCCCGAGGCCCTCGACCGTGACGAGCCGCGCCGTGTCGGCGAGTCCGTGGTCACGATGGACCTGAACTACGCCACCATCACCGGCGTCGCCCGCGACGACCTGGAGGACGGCGGCGCCTGGCTGTACGCGGAGACCGTGCGGCAGATCCACCGGCAGACCGCGGACCGCGCGGGCGGCCGGACGAAGGTCGAGCTGCTGGCCCCCGACTTCAACGCGGTCCCCGAGCAGCTCGCGGAGGTCTTCTCCTCCCGCCCCGAGGTCTTCGCGCACAACGTCGAGACCGTGCCCCGGATCTTCAAGCGCATCCGCCCCGGCTTCCGCTACGAGCGCTCCCTGAGGGTCATCACCGAGGCCCGCGACTTCGGCCTGGTCACCAAGTCCAACCTGATCCTCGGCATGGGCGAGTCCCGCGAAGAGGTCAGCGAGGCCCTCAAGCAGCTGCACGACGCCGGCTGCGAGCTGGTCACCATCACCCAGTACCTGCGCCCCTCCGTGCGCCACCACCCGGTGGAGCGCTGGGTCAAGCCGCAGGAGTTCGTGGAGCTGAAGGAGGAGGCCGAGCAGATCGGCTTCTCCGGTGTGATGTCCGGCCCGCTGGTCCGGTCCTCGTACCGCGCCGGCCGCCTCTACCAGATGGCCATCGAGAAGCGGGGTGCCTTCGTCGCCACCCAGGCGGTGTGAGCCGACCGTGTGAATTCACGCACAAGTAATTACTGGCCAGTAATGGCCGAGTCGACGCGGTCCCGCACGTCCTCGCTGATGAGGGCGGCCGTCGGGGCCGCGTCGGCGTCTCGGTGCCCGCATCAAGGCTTCACTGGCGTTTGACCGGTCGGTCACGCCCTGGTAACACCAATGAGTGACTCTGATATCACGCCCCGTACACCCGATCCGAGGGGGGACCTCGATCATGCAGGCCGCGCCCGTACGCGCCACCGCCATCCCGTCCTTCACCGACGCACTCCGCGCCGTGGAGTCCCTGCTCATGAGCAGCGGCCAGCGCACCGCCCGCCGCAACGCCTGGACCTCCGTGCTGGAGGACCGCCGCCGCGCCAAGGACCGCGTCGAGGCGCAGCGCGTGCTCGAGCAGGCCGCCATCCGCCCCTGATCCCCTCCCCACCGGGCACTGCCGTCGTGGGCACTCCCGAGGCCACGTAGACTTCGTGGCATGGCGAGGAAGGAAACCGCGGCGGACGCCGCGAACGCAGGGCGACTGAAACAGATCGCTCTCACGTACAAGATGACCCGCAAGGCCGACAAGAAGCTCGGTCTTGTACTCGCGGCCGTCGGCATCGGCACCCTCGGTGTCTTCCTCGCGATCGGCTTTCTGATCGGCCACCCGGTCTATCTCGGCATCCTGGGCCTGCTGCTGGGCTTCCTCGCGACGGCGATCGTCTTCGGCCGCCGGGCCGAGCGGGCCGCCTTCGGGCAGATGGAGGGCCAGCCGGGCGCCGCCGCGGCGGTGCTGGACAACATCGGCCGGGGCTGGACGACGACCCCGGCGGTGGCGATGAACCGCAGCCAGGACGTGGTTCACCGAGCGGTCGGCAAGGCCGGCATCGTGCTGGTCGCCGAGGGCAACCCCAACCGGGTGAAGAGCCTGCTGGCCGCCGAGAAGAAGAAGATGAACCGCATCGTGGCGGACGTGCCGGTGCACGACGTGATCGTGGGCTCGGGCGAGGGCCAGGTCGAGCTGAAGAAGCTGCGCACGACCATGCTGAAGTTCCCGCGCGTGCTGACCGGCCCCCAGGTGACCGCCACCAACGACCGGCTGCGCGCCTTGGGCGACCTGATGAGCAACATGCCGGTACCGAAGGGTCCGATGCCGAGAGGCATGCGGATGCCGAAGGGCGGCCCGAAGGCCCGTTAGTCCTCCTCCATGACGAAGGGGGCGCCCGGATCACTCCGGGCGCCCCCTTCGTCATGGGAACGCTAGATGCGGACCTCGACCGTCTTCGCGAGCCGGTCGTGCAGGCCCCGGCCGTCCCGGTCCCAGATCAGGGCGGGGACCGCGAGGCACAGCAGGACCGTGCGCAGCAGGGAGCGCAGCGGGTTGACCGTGCCGGTCTCCAGGGCCACGACCCGGATGCCGAAGAGGCGCTTGCCCGGGGTGAAGCCGATCGTGCCGACCGTGAGGGCGCTCATCACGAAGAAGACGAGCAGGGCCCAGTTGCTGGTGGCGGGGCTGTTGCCGTGGGTGATGAGGCCGTATGCGATCAACACGCACAGACCCCAGTCCACGGCCAGGGCCCCGAGCCGCCTGCCGGGTCGCGCGATCGAGTTTGGTCCTTCCTCCGGGAGGCCGAGCTGCTCGCCCCGGTATCCCAAGTCGGCACCGGCGTCTTCCATGGCCGCGCGCGGCCCGGAAAGCCACGATCCGATTGCTTGCCTGTTGTCCACCCGTCCACGGTACTGCTCGCGTATGCGGGCAGGGCGCCCAGGGGTGTGTCGGAGCTAGGGTGGACGGCGGCTGGTTAACTTCTGCGAAACAAATGGGTCACGCCCGAGAAATCACCCGTCCCTAGGGTCGAGACCAGCGTGTGCCACCGCACTGGCCGCACGAACGATCTACCACCCCGGCGAGGACGGTCGGGAGTAGGAGGAGCTGGATGTTCCAGAACGCCGACGAGGCCAAGAAGTTCATCGCGGACGAGGACGTCAAGTTCGTCGACGTCCGATTCTGCGACCTGCCGGGCGTCATGCAGCACTTCACGGTGCCCGTTGAGGCGTTCGACCCGGACGAGGAGCTGGCCTTCGACGGATCGTCGATCCGTGGCTTCCAGGCCATCCACGAGTCCGACATGGCGCTGCGCGCCGACCTGTCGACGGCCCGCGTGGACCCGTTCCGCCGGGACAAGACCCTCAACATCAACTTCTTCATCCACGACCCGATCACGGGCGAGCAGTACTCCCGTGACCCGCGCAACGTGGCGAAGAAGGCCGAGGCCTACCTGGCGTCGACCGGTATCGCGGACACCGCGTACTTCGGTCCCGAGGCCGAGTTCTACGTCTTCGACTCGGTCCGCTTCGCGACCAGCGCGAACGAGTCCTTCTACCACATCGACTCCGAGGCGGGCGCCTGGAACACCGGCGCCCTCGAGGACAACCGTGGTTACAAGGTCCGCTACAAGGGCGGTTACTTCCCGGTCCCGCCGGTCGACCACTTCGCCGACCTGCGCGCCGAGATCTCCCTGGAGCTGGAGAAGAACGGCCTGAAGGTCGAGCGCCAGCACCACGAGGTGGGCACCGCCGGCCAGGCGGAGATCAACTACAAGTTCAACACGCTGCTCGCCGCCGCGGACGACCTGCAGCTGTTCAAGTACATCGTGAAGAACGTCGCCTGGCGCAACGGCAAGACGGCGACCTTCATGCCGAAGCCGATCTTCGGTGACAACGGCTCGGGCATGCACGTGCACCAGTCGCTGTGGAGCAACGGCGACCCGCTGTTCTACGACGAGGCCGGTTACGCGGGCCTGTCGGACATGGCCCGCTACTACATCGGCGGCATCCTCAAGCACGCCCCGTCGCTGCTGGCGTTCACCAACCCGACGGTGAACTCCTACCACCGTCTGGTGCCGGGCTTCGAGGCTCCGATCAACCTCGTGTACTCGCAGCGCAACCGCTCCGCGGCCATGCGCATCCCGATCACGGGCTCCAACCCGAAGGCGAAGCGCGTCGAGTTCCGTGCGCCCGACTCCTCCGGCAACCCGTACCTGGCGTTCTCGGCCCTGCTCCTCGCGGGTCTGGACGGCATCAAGAACAAGATCGAGCCGGCCGAGCCGATCGACAAGGACCTCTACGAGCTGGCTCCCGAGGAGCACGCCAACGTGGCCCAGGTCCCGACCTCCCTCCCGGCCGTCCTCGACTCGCTCGAGGCCGACCACGAGTTCCTCCTCCAGGGCGACGTGTTCACGCCGGACCTGATCGAGACGTGGATCGACTTCAAGCGCACCAACGAGATCGCCCCGCTGCAGCTGCGTCCGCACCCGCACGAGTTCGAGCTCTACTTCGACGTGTAGGCCCTAACCGGGCTCTGAGCTGGACGGACCCTCTGCGGACTCTTCGACAGTCCGCAGGGGGTCCGCAGCGTTAGTGATCAAGGGGCCCATGGCCTTCTCGACAGCGGCCCGAGTCGACTGGTCCGAGTCGGGCCAAAGGTGACCGTAAGTGTTCAGCGTCGTCGTGGCCTTCGAGTGCCGCAGCCGCTGCTGGACAATTTTGACGTCGGCGCCGCTCGCGATGAGCATGCTCGCGTAGTAGTGCCGGAGGTCGTGGAACCGAAACGCCGGGGAGAGCCCAGGCACCTGCTTGCGAATGCGCCTCATGTGCCGCTCAACCTTCCACGGCCCGAGCTGGGCGGCGTCGTCGTCCAGCAGCACCCACCCGTCCGTGCGGCCGTCCAGCAGCCGCTTCAGCTCGCCGACGAACAGGTCCGGGATCGGCACGGCCACGACGCTGCCCTCCGTCTTCAGCGGCTTGTCCGGGTATTGCACCGTCGGCGTCACCGTCCGTGCGTCGAAGTCGACGTCGACCAGGCGCAGCCCGCACGCCTCAGCCGTGCGCAGGCCGGCGAACGCCCCCAGCAGGATCGCCGGCCGGTACTTCTCCTCGGCGGCCTCGTACAGCTGCCACAGCTGCGCGTCCGTGCATACGTAGGGCCGCTGCTTCCCGGCGCCCGGCGATGTCTCCCGTGAGCACGGGTTCGCCGTGATCTTCTTCGCCCGCACGGCGGCCCGCATCACCTGGGACAGCCGGCTATGCAGGGCGAACCGGTACGACTGTGAGACATTCTCCCGTAGCAGGCGGGCCATCCACTTCTTCACGGCCATCTCATCGACCGCCATGAGCGGCAGCGAGCCGAACTCCTCCCGGATCTGCGCCAGGTGCACCTTCGCCTGCCGAACCGTCGACTCACGCTTCGCGTAGGACTCGATCCACAGATCACACCACTGGTCGACGGTGAGCTTCTTGTCCTTCGGGTCGACGTAGGCGCCGGTCACCAGCGCGGCCGTCACCTCGTCAAGCCAGCGTTCGGCGTCGACCTTCCGAGCGAAGTGCCGAGCGTGCTCCTTGCCGGCCAGGTCCCGATACCGCGCGCGCCACTTACCGTTCGGACGCTTCGCGATGCTCTTGCTCGCCATGTCCCTTCCTCACCCCTTGGCCACTCGGCCGCGGATCGTCTCCAACAGGCCGGTGCACGCCGGCTCCACCATGGCCAGGCACTCAGCGAACGCAGCCTGGCCTCGACTGTACGGATCGGGCACACCCAGGGACGCCCCTTCAGGCAGGCCCGAGTCGAACGAGCGCAACAGCGCTACCTCTCCCCCGCCGTACTCGGCGACCATGCGGCGCAGAGCCCGCTCGTGCCCGACGTCCAGAGCCACCAGCAGGTCCCGCGTCCGCAGCCAACGGGGCCGCAGCTGGCGGGCCGTGTGGTCGCTCGGATACCCGGCCGCCTCCAGCACGGCGATAGCCCGCACGTCGGCCGTACAGCCGGCGAACATGTCCCGCGTGCCGCCACTGTCGACCGCCACCCGATCGGCCAGGCCGGCACGCTCCACCAGCGCCCCGAACACCAGGGCCGCCATCGGCGACCGGCAGATGTTCCCCGTACACACGAAACAGACCCGGTACACGGCGCCCATCACTCCCGCCACCAGACCGGCGGCTGCAGGTGGGACTGCCAGTCGCCGCCCTCCCGGTACACCCGGCGGGCAGCGCTCCAACGGATACGGGCGTAACCCACCTCCAGGACGTCCTCGAGGTCGCTCACCCACCAGTCAGCAGGGTCGAACGTGTCGAGCGGCGGCGGGTAGCCGACCGCGTCCGGCTCGGGAAGGCGCCGCTTCACGAGACGGACCGCACACCGTAGGAGCCGCGGGCAGCACCGCGACGCTGCGGCCTGCCGTCCTCCTCGCCCGACGGCATCCGCAGCGAAGCGAGCAGCCGGGCCAGCACGAGGGACTGCTGCCGGTGCTCGGTGATCCAAGGGGCCGTAACCTGCTCGCCCTTGGCGTTGAACACGGTCAGCTCCGCGGCCTCCGCCCGGCGGGCCAGGCGGTCCAGCAGGTCCGCGGTACGGCAGGCCTGAAGCAGCAGCAGCTGCTCGTGGACGTCGAGCTCGAAGTCGCCGGCCACCGACTCCCACAGTCGGGTGCCCGACTCGTCCAGGCCGTCCGGCACGGGCGTTACGCCTACAGCGCCCTGACCTGCGGCAACGTTCAGATGGGTCATGGTCGGTACCTCCTAGCTCCCTGACGAGCTGTCAGGGGATCGGGCAAACCCGCAGGTCAGCGGGGGTCTAGGGAGCGTTTCAGGTGTCAGCGGCAGTCAGGTGCTATACGGCCCCGATCCCTGGAGATCGGGGGGAGGGGGTTGGCCCCCCAGGGTGTTTCCGCAGGTCAGAGGCATGATCACGGTCGTTTGTGCAGGTAGAGAGCCCGTGCTGTCGACCTTGCTTGCTGATCGCGTTCGTTGATCGTTTCGTTGATCGTTTTGGTTTCGCTTCAACGTTTTGATCTTGTTTCGTTCTTCGTGTTGTTGGTCGAACCGAACTCGATCTGTCCTGTGTGCTGTGCCTGTGGCCTGTGCCCTGCCCCACCGCCCGGAGAGGGAGGGATGGGGCAGGGCCAGGCGGTCGGCGCTGGTGGGCTCGCGAGGTAGCCGGCTGCCGCACCATGGGTCCGACGCCTGCCATGCCCAGCAGGATCGGTGCCGTTGACGCCGAGTCGGTGTGGTCTGTCAGGCTGCTGCGTCGCCGTCGAGGACCGTGTCCGCGAGGCGGTCGACGTGGTGGTCCGGCATGCCTCCCAGCTCGGTGGGCTGGGCGACCGAGTAGGTCATGGCCTGCTGCATCCGCCAGACGCCGTCGGTCGGGTCGGGCAGTTCCTGCAGCTTGCTCGCCGTGTCGTGTGCCTGCGGGTTGGTGTCGAGCCAGGTGTGTACGACGTCGGCCCACCCGTTGGCGTAGGACTGGCCGGCGATGGCCTGGGCGAGGTGGGTGTCCCCGTTGGCCTCCGCCATCCGCAGCGCGCGCTGTGCGGCTTCCGGGCTGTCGAGCTTGGCCGCACGGTCGGCGGCGTCACGGCGCACGATGACGGTCTGTGCGTCGGCGGCGCCTTCGTGGCCCCACAGTCGGCGGGCGAGCTTGGCCCGCTCGCCGGTGACGCGGTCCAGCTCGGCCTGCCGCATGGCCTGCACTTGGTCGCGGGCGGTGCGGTACGCCTTGGCGATGGCGATCTGCTTGGCCTGGGCGGACAGGCTCTGCCGGCTGTTGATGCGGGCGACCTCGGAGGCGAGCCGCTGGTTGATGGTGGCGACGTCGCGGGTGGTGAGCGTGCTGCCCTTCGCGCGCCAGCGGCCGTCGATGTACTCGGCCTGCACGGTGGGGTCTTCGGCGAACGGGTTGGTGCTCATGACGGGGTCTCCTTGTGCTCGGTGATGGTGAGGCCGTGGGTGTCGATGACGTACTGGTCCCATCGGTCGATGCGGCACAGCACGTGGTCGGGGGGTGCGGTGGTGGTCCATACGTGGCCGGGCGGCCGGTTGTAGAGATGGCCGCTGGCCCATCGGGCGGCGACGGCGGGGCTGGCCGTCCATGACCAGTCGTCGCGTCGCTCGGTGATGGCGCCGCGGTACACGGTGATGGGGCCGGTGGGCGGGTCGGCTTTCTCTCCCCGCTCGTAGGTGATCAACCCTGGCGAGGCGAGGGCGCCGTAGCGGACGCGCGTGTACCCGGCGGCGTGGAACAGCTCCCGCCACTGGTCGTGGTCGAGCCAGTAGTCGGGGATGTCGCTGACGTGCCAGATGGAGCCGAGGTGTGTGCGCAGGGTGCGGACGGAGATCTTGCGTTGCGTCCAGCACTCGTAGAGCAGGCCGGGGGCGCGGGCCGATCCGAGGCCGGTTCGCCATATCTCGAACTGGGTGGGTGATGCGGTACGCGTGGCTTTGACGTCGTCCTCGATGGTGGCCCGGCTGTGGGAGAAGCCGACGCCGGCCTGCAGCACGTCGTCCGGGTCGCGGCCCAGGGGCGCCGGGTAGAGATGCTTGGGCTTGGTCATGACTACCGCCTGCGCCCTGCTCGCCGCTGCTGGCGGTTGCCGGGGGGTGCGAACGAGGATTCCGCGCTGGCCATCTCGTCGCCGATGCTGGAGAAGAAGCCGGCGATGTCGTCGAGGGTGGGGTCCTCCTCTTCGAACACCTCGTATCCCTCGTCGGTCAGGCACATGTCGGCCCATGTGTCGATGTCTCCGGAGCGCAGGGCTCGCATTGCGCTGTTGCGCCACTGGTTGACCGGCTTCACGGAGACTTCGCGGCCGTTGAGGAGCCCGACGACGGGCTCGCTGTTGGCGGGCGGAACGGGCGGTGCGGGCTGCTGAGTGGTCTTTCGGGCCGTGGTCTTCTTGGCAGGGGGCATGGGGTCTTCCTCTTCAGCTCTCGTTGGGGAGTTCGAGGCGGGTGCACTGCCCGCCGTGGACGTCGGTGCACTGGGGGATGTGGGTGGTCCGGCAGAGTTGGGCGCCGCAGCCGCGGACGCAGGCCCGACCGCGGCCGGCTTTCAGCGGCCGGTCGCAGACGGCGCAGCGGCTGCGGGCCCGAGTCACGGCGCTGCCTTGGCGTACTTGTCTCGGTGGATGCGGGTGCCGCGTCGAGGGCTGCACGCCGAGCAGACGGCGCGGGCCCCGGACGGCTGGCGGCAGTGGCGGCATGCTCGTCCACTCCGCTGCTTGTCCTGCTTGCGACTCACTGTCTGTGACTCCTCGATGTGGTGCGCTGAAAATGTGGGCTCTCTGTTGGGCAGAACTGCGTAACCCACCCTGCGAGCCCGGTGCAGCGCTGTGACCTGCACTGATTGGCGGCGATGCGGGTTACGCACGGATGCGTAACCCAGCTCGGCCGGGACCGGGGTTACGCACGGCTGCGTAACCCGGTGATTCGTGCGCTGACCTGCCGGTTCGTAGCTGTGATGGCGGGTTACGCAGTTGACCGAAAGAGAGGGGGGACTTCTCTGTGACGAGAGAGGCATGTGTCACTCCCCGTCGTCAGGGTCGGTCTCGGTGCTGACGATCTGGCCCGGGGTGAAGACGAGCATCCGGGCGAGACGGCCGTCCAGCTTCTTGGGGACCAGGTGGGCCGGCCGGGTCTTGGTGTTCTTCACCAGGACGTCCGCCTCGAGCCAGCTGGGCAGGACCGCGTCAAGGTCGTAGTTCGCGCGCTGCAGGATCTCCCGGAGGCGCTGCGGCAGAAGGGCCACGGTGGGAGTCCCGTCCACCTGGAGGTCACGCCCGACCCAGCCGCTGAACGGAGCCTTCTCGTCGGTGTGCGGGCTCCACAGTTCGGAGCTGTGTCCGGCCACGTACTCGCGGACGACGTCGAGGGCCATCTCCCCGCGGTTGTCGGTCTGGTCGGAGACTGCGAACAGGCGCCGCCAGACGTCCATTTCCGGGGGCGGGAAGGGCACGATGCCCCACTCGTGGGACAGTTCGGCGGCGAGGGCCAGACAGGCCACCATGGGCGCCCTGCGGGCTGACATGTCGCTGTCGTACCGGTGGGCCTCGGTGAGTTCCTTGTGACGGGAGACGAGCCGCTGCTTCCCGCCGCTGGAGATGCACTCGATCAGCTTCTCGATGTACCGGGCGCCGGCCGTGCCGTAGTTCTCGCTGCAGCCGTCGCGTACCTCGATAGCGGCGGCCGAGGAGTCGTCTCCGTCGGTGCCGAACGGTGCTTCCTTGACGGTGAGGACGCGGGCGCCTGCGCCCTGGTCGGTGGTGAACGTGAGGACGGACTGTTCCCCGGTGGAGATCATCACGGTTCGCCAGGGCAGGCCCGAGGGCCAGCCTCCGCCGCGGGCCTGGCCGTGGTTCTTCGGGATGGAGTACAGCAGGGCGTGCACCATCTCCGGGTCGCGCACCAGCTTCGTCTCATCGAAGACGACGGGCAGGCCGTTGACCAGGTTCAGGCGCTTCTCGGCTGCGAGCATCGTGGTCCGCCACGAGTACATGCCGTCAGCCTTCTCGCTGGGGTCGGCCCAGACGCTCAGCGCGGCGCCGGCCGCCGTGGTCTTCCCGCGAGTCGACCGGCCGCTGACGTCGACGGTGAAGCTGTTCACGTTGACGGTCTGCAGCAGCGGCGCGGCGAACGATGCGTACAGAGGCATCTGCGCGGCCGGGTACTCGACCATGCGCTTCACCGCGGCCTGCCAGCTGGCGAACGTGCCCACTACGCCGTGCGCCGCCAGGGCCGGCTTCTGCTCGTCGTACTTCACCTCGACGCGGTGCGGGGTGTCCTGGGCAAGGACGAACGTGCCGTCCTCCTGCCAGCCCAGCTGGCGGGCGAGGTGGACGCGGGGAATCTCCTTCTGGTTGATGGACTCGAAGGCGGCCAGGTAGCGCTCGGCGAGCTTGGCGTCCGCCTCGATGACTGGCAGGCCGGCGTCGCCGAGCGTTGCGACCAGGATGCGGCCACGGCGCGCGACCGACCGGGGGACGATGCGCGTGACGAGCCGGCCGCGGTCGAGCCATGCCAGCTCTACGGCCTGGTCCCCGGCCGGGTCGACGTAGATGGAGCGCACGACCAGGGGTGCCCACGCCACCCGCACCTGGATGACGGTGTCCTTGATCTGCTTCTCGCCGTATACGCCGCTGTGGTTGATGACGTAGCCAGACGGCCTACGGACGTTCTCGGGAAGCAGTCCGCTGTGGGTCCACTCCTTCGGGGCCTCCGTGGCTTCCTGGGCCGTCTCGGTGACCTCTTCGGTCATGGTCTCGGTCACGAGGCGGCCCCTACGGTGCGGCGTGCGGATTCGATGGTTCGGCGGGCTTCGGCCTCGGCCAGTCCCCGGCTGACAGCCGCGTCCATAAGGGCCGTCTCGACGTCGAGGGCGCCGAGATGTCCGTCTTCCACGTGCGCCCACGCCTTGCAGCTGGCCCAGTACAACTTGGCGTTGCGCTCGCCTTCCTGGGCGGCGACGACTACCCGCAGCAGGCCGTCGAGAGCGGCACTGCGGGTGCGCAGCAGGTTGGGCTGCCGTCTCGGTGGGGGAGGCGGCGGCAGCATGAGTTGCAGCAGGCCCGTGGGTGCGGGCTGCGGTGGCGCGTAGCCGAGCTGGGGATGGAAGACGTACTCGCCGTTCTTCCCCGTGCTACCAGGCCCCACGAGGTAGCCGCGGGTGCCGCGCACGTCGATGCCGGGTCCGAGGCGGCCCACGGAGTTCGGTACGTCGACGCCTTCCGGGGCGGTGAGGCCGATGTGGAAGCCACCGCTGGGGGTGCAGGTGGTCCACGTGTCGCGCGGGATGGCGAACCCATGTTCGGCGGCGAGTTGGTTGATGGTGGCCACTCCGTCGACGCCGTTCTTCCGGTCGAGGTCGAGGCCGATGAGGCGGAGACGGCCGCCGCAGGCGATGCCGTACCCGGCTGCGCGTGGTGCGTGGTCGAACAGGAGACGGACATCGGCGGCGTCGGTGGTGGCGTCGCCTACGCCGTGGCCGGGTGCGCCGCAGGTGGTGAATCCGGGGCACTTGTGTCCGCGGTCGTGCGGCGAGGGGATGGCCGGCACCTTGTTGCGGGACAGGGGGAACACCGGGTAGCCGAGGGCTGCGGCCCGCAGCGCGTTGTCGAGGGCGCTGTGCCAGCTGCTCACGCCGCGGCCCCCTTGCTGGCGAACTCCAGCCGGTAGTGGGCGCCGCAGGGGGCGTCCTTACGGCCGAGGCCGATGTGCCGGTGCCAGGCGCCGCACTGAAAACAACGCACGGCGAACTCCAGCCGTCCGGACGTCTCCATCGGGACCGGCCGAGCGACGGGAAGGGACGGTTCGGTGGGGAACAGGCCGGCCTGGTGCGTAGCGTCCGACCCGTGTGGCAAGCTGGGGACAGACCCGCTGCCGCCCGCTTGCTGGTCTTCGCGGTCCCGAGGTGTTGCGAGCATCTCGGGGCCGTTTTCGTTTGTTGTCATGCGGCGGCGCCTCCGGCTTGCTGCGCGTCCCACTTGTCGAGGACGTCGGGGTCGTACAGGACGCGCCGGCCGCGCTTCACGCCCTCGGGGATGTAGCCGACGTGCCGCCAGTAGCGGATCGTTCCGGGGGTCGTGCGGTACCTGCGGGCTACTTCCTCGGTGGTCAGGTACCTGTCGATGCGTTCTGCGAGGGTCATGCGTGCCTCTCCAGACGTGTCGTGTCGCTTTCGATCAGTCACGACAAGAGCCGTTGTACATGAGGTTGTCGTGCCTGCGCAAGCATGACGACGTGATTGCGCAGTCACGTTGACTGGCGTTGGAATCGGGCATACCGTTCGGCCCGTGATTACTGACCAGGACCTGCCGAAGCCGTGGCGAGTGCTCGCCTCCCCCATCGACCAGGAGAGTTCGACCCAGCTGGACGCTGCGGCCGGCCTGCAGACGGGAGTTGAGGACCCGGTCTCTTGGGACCTGCTCGAGAACACGGAGACCGGGCGGCGCCTCATGCTGCGTATGGGGTTGGACGAGACGGGGATCGTCGTGACTGGGGTCTATGTGCCGGGGCCTGGCGCCATCGGCATCGGCGAGTTGCGCAGCTTCCCTCTCGCGGCCATCGAGGCGGCCGTGCGTGCCCGACGCGGACAGTCCGACGCTTCCGTCGCGGCGGCGCTCGCGGCCGGGCCCGACGCCGAGGACGGACCGCTCGGTAGCCCTGACGGCCCAAACGACCGCCGCTTCTACGGACGTCTCGCGCTGCGCTATCTCCGCGTCGCAGCAGAGTCGCCCAAGCCAGCTACCGACTTGGCCAAGGCTGAGGGGGTGACGGCTCGGACCGTCCAGCGCTGGACTGCCCGAGCACGCGAACTCGGCCTTCTGCCGCCCGGTCGTCCGGGCCGTTCGTCATGACTCGGCGCCGGCCTGGTGGGTGCGGCGCCAGTGGTTGTGCAGCCGCCGGCCGACGCGCAGCCGAAGCCGCCGGCCGTGGCAGCGCGGGCACATCCGCACCTTGCCCAACCGCTCGACCTGGCCGAGGCCGCGGCACTTGCGGCAGGGTGCGAACGGCTTCACCCAGCACAACCCTGCGTAGCCGATGAGCCAGAGAACCAGCAGGACCATAGCGGTCAGCATGAGGTCTGCCCCCTTCGATCCGGGCGTTTCCCGGGGTTTGCGCGGCGCCCCTGCTAGACGCTAGTTGCCTGCTCAGGGGCCTTTTTCGGTGCTAGCGGGGCTGCTAGACCTAGCGGTTGGGGGTGCTAGGTCTAGCAGCGGTGCGAGGGTCAGGCGGCGAGCCTGTCGGCCTCACGGCGGGTGATGGCGTCGGCGACGTCGGAACGCTTGATGCCGCGCCGGTTCTTGCCCTCGCCGTCGTCGGTGGTGCCCCACACCTGCTCGGTGCGGATGCCCCACGGCTTCACGGCCGCGGTGACGTTCTCGCCCTTCCAGCCGTCGTAGACGTCGGGCTGCATCGTGGCGAGCCGGTCGGCGATCCGCTCGCACCAGACGGCCTTCTCGTCGGCGGCCATCACCTTCAGGACGTCGCCGAGGACGTCCATGCCGACCGTGGCGGCCGGCCCCTCGCCGAGGGCGTGGCCGGTGATGTTGCCGTACTCCTCGCGCATCTTCCGGGCCCGGGTCACGACCTGCTCGGCTCCGGTGGCGTCGATGAACGCGGACGACACGATGCGCGGGTCATCTCCCTCGCCGGACATCCAGCAGATGCCGCGGTCCGAGCGGCTGAACATGGTGGCCTTGATGCCCGACTTGTAGGCGCCGGTGCCGAGGACCATGTCGTTGGCCTGGTGGTTCATCACCTTCAGGCAGAACCGCAGCACGGCGTTGGCGGAGATGCCGGGCGGCAGGCTCTTGGCGTCGGGCCGCTGGGTGGCGAACAGGCCGACGATGCCGAGGGCCGGGCCGCGCTTGGTGATGTCCGTGCAGATGGACTCCAGCTCGGCACCGTACTTCTCGTCCTCGAACGGGACCTGGCACTCGTCCAGGCCGACGACGATGGGGTGCAGGCCGTACTTCTTGTCGCTGGCCAGCTGCGGCGTCACCTTCGACTCAGGGCAGATGGAGCGGGGCAGGGACCGGATCACCTTCGCGCGGCGCCGCAACTCCTCCTTGATCTCCCGCAGTGCGTGCAGGACGTACAGGACGTCCTCGGGCTCGTCGCCGGCCCGGTAGCGGTGGCAGACCGGTTCGAGGGCGCCGAGGTCGCCGGTGCCTTTGAAGTCGAACGCGTACAGCTCGGCCCGCGGGTCGAGAGCGGCGATGAGCAGGAACAGACGGAGCAGGAACGTCTTGCCCATGCGGGGAATCGAGCCGATGACGATGGCCGCGAACATCAAGGTCACGGCCACGTTCGCCATGCGGTAGTCGTTGCCGAACACGACGGGCTTGAACAGGTCTACCTGCCCGTCCTTCAGCAGCGGCCACGGCGGCTTCGTGGTCGCGTTCATCGGGCGGTCGCCTACCCACAGGATCAGGCGTCCCTCGTGCCCGTCCTGGCTTTCGGTGTCACCGGAGGGCCAGACGCAGCCCAGCTTGCGGCGCAGGCCGGAGGCGAGGGCCTCCCGCTTCTCCACGACGTCGTCGGGGGTGACTCCGAACGGCAGGTCGAGTTCAGCGCGGTAGCCGGGCCCGTCGCGGCAGATCTCGCCGGTGAAGCCCATGCCGTGCGCGGACTTGTTGCCGAAGTCCTTGACGGCCGCGCTGATCTTCGGGTTGCCGATGGCGTCGAGGGCGCGCAGCACGATCGTGCCGGTGAGCTTCTGTAGCTCAGTGCGCATCACGGCCGGGCCGATGACGGGGGCGTCGGGCTGCTGGCCGAGGTAGCCGAGGGTGAAGACACCGCCGGCCGCGAACACCCACAGGAAGGCGGGTGCCATGACGTGCAGCCACAGGGCGAAGCTGAGGCCGAACACCGCGGCGACGACGGCGACCAGGCCGCGCAGGCGGACCCGGTTGCCGCGCAGCCGGGCGAGCTGCATGTACTCCTCGGCGTCCTCCATGCGTACCGCGTGGTCGCGGAGCGGTGCGGCCTCGCGGTCCCACACCCACCGGCTGGTGGCCTTCACGAACCGGCAGGCGCCGCGGGGGGACATGAACGCCAGCTGCAGCCCGTACCAGGGCAGGCGTACCCCGTGGTACATCGACGCGTAGCCGATCCGGCTGGCCGTGTGCTGCGCGGCCGTGGCGAACTCGGTGCGGTCCTTCAGCCAGGCGGGCAGTATCGGCTTCCGCTTCTCGTCGGTGACGCCGGGCGCGGGCAGCTTCGGGTTGTCGACGGGTACGGGCGCGGCCGGCTGCTCCGGGAGGCCGACCGGGGCCTCGGTCGCGGCAGGGATGACGGTGTCCGTCATGCTGGTCTCTCCTACTGTTCAGAAATGAACGGTTGGGCACGGGGCGGCCGGCGATCCTTGGCCGGGTGACGGCCGCCCCGTGGCAGAGCTACTTGCGGCCCTTGGCCCGGGCGGCCTCGCGCTCGAGGGCCTTCTCACGGATCCGGTCGGCCTGGTTCTCCAAGGCCCGGGTGGACTTGCCGTAGGAGCGGCGCCGCTCGATACGGATGCCGAGGGCGATGATCTGCGCCAACTCACGGGCGTTGTACGGGTCGTGCTTCGAGAGCGCCATGGGGGCGTCCTTCCTGGTCAGAGACGGCCGGAGTACATGTCGGAGCGGACCGCCATGACTTCCTCGAACGAGTAGTCCCGGCCGTCCAGCTGAGCGAGGCGGACGACGTCGGCGACGCCGATGCCGTTGTGGATGGCCTGCAACTTCCGCCACCAGGCGGCGATCTCCCGCTCACGGGCGGCCCGCTTCCGGCGAAGCATGGTCACCGCCCCTTCTGGTAGTCGGCGAGCAGGGATTTCAGGACGAGCAGGCACGCGGTGGCGCACACAGCGCCGACGGCCACGGCGACGGCCAGGAGGGCGGCGGCCATAGCGAGGGCGGTGAGGGCGACCGCGCCTCCGATGCCGGCCGCCATGTACAGGCCGATCGGGCGGCGGACCGGGGGCGGGGCAAGCTGCTGCGGCTGCTGGTTCAGCAGCTGCTGCGCGGCGAGGATCGCCAGAATCTGCTTGGTCATGTCGGTGTTGTCGGCGGCCTCGATGGCGTCGCGGGCGGCCCGCTCGATGGCGTCGCTCATGACCGCACCTCGACAACCTCGCGGCGCAGCTCGGTCGCCTCCCGGCGGGACAAGCCGAGTTCGTCCTGCAGCGTCTTGATGGTCACCGGGCGGCGAGTCGACATGACCGCCTGCCTGTTCAGGCTGCGGGCCTTCCGCCGCAGCTCGGCCGGGGTGAGGGCGATGACCTCGGTGACCACCCGCCGATCCGTCTCGGCAGGTACCGCAGCGGTCAGCTTCATGGACAGATCGGAAGCCTTCGTAGCGCTCCAGAACGTCCCGGCCTCCAGCGCGGGCACCGGCGGGATGACCACCGGAGCAGGCTCCAGAACGGGCTGCGGCTGGTCATCCTCGACCCGCTCGACGGTCACCTCGGTGGTCACCTCGACCGGCTCGGCGTGCTCGGTGAGGGCCTGGTGGATCTGCTTCATCAGGGCGCCGAACGCCAGCAGTGCGGCCGTGGGCGGCACCGCGGCCACCACATAGTTCAGCGGGTCCGCGTGCGAGCCGACACCCGCCACGTTCAGGGCAATCGAGCCACCGGAGCCGACGACGACCAGGCCGACCGCCCAGACGTCGACCTTGCGGGCGAGGGCCGCCCGCAGCATCAGCAGCTCACCCGCCACGATGAACAGGTCCAGCGTGGCCGGCCACGCCCAGGCCCTCATCGGTGCGCCGCTCAGGCCATGCCGGCGGGCGACCTCGGCGAGGTGCGCGTAGGACAGCCAGAACGCCGCAGCCGTCAGAGCGACGATGACCAGACCAGCCGCAAGGGCCAGGGCCCGAGTCGGATTGCGCTTCATTCGCCCACCTCCGGGCAGGCGGCCCGCACCGCGCGGTGCGCCGCCAAGTTGACGCCGTGCCTGTCACCCATCGCGTTCGCGGTGAGCAGGTCGGCGATGACGATCTGAATCGGGGGAAGGGTCCGGGCGGACCGGGCCGCCGCACGGATGGCGGCGGCCTCGGTCGGCCGGCGGATCGGCCAGCGGGAGGTCACGCGATCTCACCGCGCAGGCGGATCGCCTCGGTGGCCAGGGCCTCGATGCGGCACGCGGCCACCCGCAGGCCCTCGGCGATGTGGCGGCCGTCCTCGGCCTGGTAGTCGCCCTCGGCGTCCAGGACCAGGGAGATGACCGGCACCAACTCCCGGAACGGCGCCCACGAAATGCACGCGGCGAGCATCGGCAGCCACCGGTCGGCGTCCGTGACCGTGCCGGCCTTCACCCGCACCGACCGGTGCGTGATGTCGTTCCGGCCGATCCCGGCACCGACCTGCCAGCCGTGGCCGATGCACCACGGCGGGCACTCGACCTCAACCGGGCCGTGGTCGATCGTGTCCAGCGTCCAGCGACGCGGCAGCGCGGTCACCGCTCACCTCGCTCGGCGTCGATGGCGGCAAGCAGCTGCCGGACCCGGGTGTTCAGGGAGACCGCAGCGTGCAGCATGTCGCCATAGGAGTGGATGTTCAGGCCGGCCGTCTCGTCGAGGATCCGCCGGGTCGCCGTGATCTCGATGTCCAGGGAGTACGGCGCCGGGTACTCCTTGCCCGGCTCGTGCAGCGGGTCGTAGGCGCTCACGCGGCACCGCCGATGGCGTTGGCCTGACGCGCGGTGCGGGCCATGTGCCGCAGCTCGGACGCGAAGCCGATCAGGTCGTCGGCCAGCTTCTCCGCCATGTCCGGCGTGATGTGCGCACCCTCGTCGCCGGTCTTGTCCGACACCGAGATGTGCGCCGCCCTGAAGTCCGGGTTCGTGGCGACCGGGTCGGCCTCGATCCAGGCGTGCAGCTGGACCGGGTAGGCGCCGTACCCGAAGGTCGGAACGTACACGTTCGCCCCGCCCTGGCGGTGCATGACGTCCTCGACGGCCCGCACCGACTCGATGACGTGGTCCTCGTCGCACCACGTCGGGCAGGGCAGGTAAGCGATGGTCGAGACGGAGCCCGTCTCCACCTTCACCGGCGCCAGGCGGAAGCCGGCCGGGACGGTGGGCTGGGACTGGTCGGCGGCCGTCGGTTGCTGGGGGATGCCGGCGAGAGCGGCAATGTGCTGGGTGATGGCGTTGGTGGTCACAGGGCCACCGCCAGTTCGCTGGTCGGGATGCCGCGCTCGGTCAGGTACTGCGTGAAGGCGGCCCGGGAGACGCGGATGGTGCCGCGGCCCGAACCGACCCGGTACGAGGGGAGGCGGCCGGCCTTGATCTCGGCGTAGACGGTGGAGACGTCCACGCGGAGGGCGGCGGCGATGTCCTTGGCCCGGAGCGGTTCGCTCGCGGGCGCCTGCGTCTGGGCAGGCGAGATAAGCTCAACGTGCATCTGAGACCTCGACTCTTGGATGCGAGGCCCTGGCGGGATCAAGACGGTGTTAACGGCACCGTCCTCGCCGGGGCTTTCTGCTGCCCACTAGACTGGTCTAGAAGGGTTTCGGGAGTCAAGGACTCTTCTGAACTATTTCAGAATAGGGAGGTTTTGTGGGCTCAGAATCGCGGCCGATGGCGCCCTACATGCGCATCGCGACACAGATCATCAGGCGGATCACCAGCGGTGATCTGCAGCCAGGCGACCACATCCCATCCGTAAGCAAGATCATGGAAACGGAGGGGGTAAGTCGCGCTACGGCGGCTCGGGTGGCCTCCGTCCTGCGCGCCGAGGGCTACGCCGAGTCAGTCCAGGGCGTCGGCACGGTCGTCACAAGGCCCAAGAAGCTGACGGCGGGCGCTGACCGTCTCGCGCAGCTGCGGACCGGCGGCCCCGGCATCGGCGAGGACGAGCGGGTGGAGATCGTGGGCGCCGAGCTGGAGCCCGCGACGCAGGAAGTCGCCGACGCTCTCGGGTTGGAGGCCGGCGCCGAGGTCATCCGACGCCGACGCCGGTACATCGACGGCGCCGGGGTCGTCACGGTCTCCACTACGTGGATCGCCGGCCAGCTGGCGGAGCAGGCGCCCGAGCTGCTGGAGACGGAGCCGCTGCCGAAGATGACGTTCGGCCTCATCGAGGAACGGACCGGCCGGCGGGCCTCGAGGCGCCGTGACACGGTCGCGCTCCGCGAGGTGCCCGAGGACGTCGCCGCCCTGCTCGACACGGAGCCGGGCACGGTCGTCCTCACCATGACGAACCACTACTGGGACCAGGACGGCGAGCCGACCGAGTACGCCGTCGACTACCTCGGGGTCGGGCGTGACCTCTCGTCGGAGTACGACCTCGACTGACCCCGACGGGCGACTCTCGGTGATGGCCAGCGGTCCGCAAACAGTCCGCAAGATGATCGAAGGTAGCCAACGCTACCCAACGTCCGCTAACGCGAAAAAGGGCAGGTCACAGCATTAAGGCCCCTCCGCCGCTGGTGACAGAAGGGCCGTTGAAGTTCGAGCTCTACTTCGACGTGTGATATCGCCCCAGGTCAGAGCGGTAACCGCTCACCTGGGCCGTCTGTGGGCCGTGGGCCGGTTCTCCCAGCGCGGGAGAGCCGGCCCACGGCTTTTTGACCCCGGGCCCTCCAAGCCTGCTCAGGCTGCGTCGTCACGTCGCTCTCGAAATGCCTGGTCGATGGCTTTGCGAGCTCGATCCTGGCTGTTCGGCAACAGGTGAGTGTAAGTACGCAGCGTGAAGCCGGGGCCCGCGTGCCCGAGGTACTCGGCCAAGGCCTTCACGTTCTCCCCCGCGTCCAGCAGGACCGACGCGTAGTAGTGCCTCAGGGCGTGCATGCCGTGCTCGCGCGACTGCTTGAACCTCTCCCCAGGCGACCGCTCGGGGATCACTCCAGCTGAGACCAGAGCGGGCTTCCAGAGGTACATGTTGAAGTAGTTGCGGTTCAGCGCCTTCCGTTCCCGCGAACGGGATGGGAGCTGGGGTGAGGGGTGTGTTGACGTAGGCGGGTGTGTGCGCCGTGCTTAAAGAAGAAAACGGCCGCCGGACGGCCCGGTCCGCATAGTCCCGGCGGACGTCCTCGCGGGCCGGACGGCAACCGGTGTCCTCCACAACTTTGAGGTCGAGCTTCCCTCCGCGGGTGCTCGGCCAAGTGGCACCCGAACGCGACGAGCTCCGGACCCGGAGGTCCGGAGCTCGGTCGGTGCGGATGTGCCGCGTGCCGTCGAGTGATCAGCCGTTGGAAGAGCTGGGCTTGGCGACCTTCACGCTGGAGCAACCGGGGACGTTGTCCCCGGCGCAGTTGTCGGGGCGGTTCTTGAAGATCTCGCTGTTCCTGAGGATGACCTTGGCGCCCGCCTCGTTGTAGATGCCGCCGCCCGTTTCGGTTGCGCGGTTCTCGGTGACCGTCGTGTGCTCAAGGGTGAGGGTCGTCGTGTTCGTGTCGCTCGTTTCCTGCTCGTTGTTGATGCCGCCGCCGAGCCGGCCGGCCTGGTTGTCCTCGATCTCGCTCTTCTTCAGGGTCAGCGTGCCCTCGTTGTTGAGTGCACCACCAAACTTGCCGGCCACGTTGCGGTAGAAGCGACTGCCCGAGATTTCGGTCGCGCTTGTGCCCGTGGGGTCGCTGTTGATGGCGCCGCCGTCGAGGCCGGCCCAATTCTCGATGAACTTGCTGTCCCTGATGCTGGCGGAGCCCAGCTGGTTGATTGCGGCGCCGTCGTCGTCACGTGCCTCGTTATTGGAGAAGTGGGTCCCTTCGACCGTCAGCGTGCCCTGGTTCTGGATACCGCCGCCGTCCTCTTGGGCGGTGTTGCCGGCGATGGTGGACTTCTTGACGGTGAGAGTGCCGGCCGCGTTGTTGCTGATGCCGCCGCCGTCTCCGGCTTCGTTGCCGACGGGTGTATTGAAGGCCACGTTGGTGAGGACCTGGCTGTTCACGAGTGTGAGGTTTCCGCCCTCGTTGGAGAGGCCGCCTCCGTCGCCGGACACTTGGTTGCCGGAAACTGTGACATTCTCCAGCTTGAGTGTGCCTTCGTTGGCGATTCCTCCGCCGTCCGCCTCTCCGGGATGGCTGTTCAGGTAGCCGCCGGTCACCGTGAGGTTCGTGAGGGTGAGGCTCCCGCCTTCCTCGACGCGGAGAATCCGGAATTCGGTGCCTCTTGCCGAGCGGATCAGGGTCGAGCCGTTGCCGATGATCTTGACGTTGCCGGTGATCGGAGGCAGAGCGTTCACGCTTCCGGCTGCGAAGGGGTTCGCGAACCGATAGGCACAGTCCTTGGCCAGCTTGATCGTGCCGCCGTTGACGTTGGCCAGGTTGATGGCGTCGATGAGGTCCTGGGATCCGCCCGAGTCGCAGGGGATGGTGACGTCGGCCTGGGCCGCCGCAGCCGGGACTGCCGACACGCCTAGGCCGAGGCTTGCGACGAGGGCTGAACCGACAAGCAACAGATGCTTGTTCATGAGTGTCCTTCCAGATGGTTCAAGCGACCCGACCGGCATCTGTTTGTCCGTCACCTAAGAGCAGCACGGACCCGGGCGCTTTTTTGGGCGTGAATGATGTAACACCCAGCCCCTGGGACATCACGCAGCATCACCTGTCCGGTGCGGAAAGTGCGTACGGATGGAGTCGGTGATCGCCCCGAACGGACTCCGGCAGCGGTTCAAGGACTGCACGGCTCGGACTGGTCGGCCGTAACTGTCCGTGACTGCGCGGACGGCAGCGCACGGCGCGTCGACGCTGGCCGCTGAAGGCATTCTGATTCGGGGTCGTAATGCCTGGGTTCGGCCATGCGCTCGTCTAGCTACGGGGAGGAGACAAGTAGCGCTGCGCAACTGTTGAGGCAAGGCTTTGAGTGCCTCGTTTCCTCACCTTGGTCGGCGCGTTGGGCCGGTTGCGTGATTTCGAGGTGCTGCCTGAGAGGACAGGTGGCGGCCGCTGGTCGCATTCGGCAGGCGCCCGCAGGAAGCCGGATACTGCGGCGTAGACGACGCTCCCACCACAGCCGTACAGCAACTGAGTACAGCAACCACAGCAACTGAGCCCGCCCACCAGCGTCCCTTCAGGACCGTAGTGCGGCCGGTACGACCCTGCGCGACCGCTCCACATAGCGCTACGGATCAAAAGTTCCCCGTGCACAACCGTGCCCGATCGAGCGGGGAACCACGGGGAACGGCGGTAAGTCCCGGAGTCCGGGCAAGCGAACGGCCCCCGACCATCAACCCTGGTCAAGGGCCGTTCTCACTGCTCACGCTGCGGAGGCGGGGGGATTCGAACCCACGGTGACATCGCTGCCACGACGATTTTCAAGACCGTGTACGGATCGACGCTCCCAAAGCGTCGACCGCGTCGAGTGCGCCCACGGCCGCGTGGATATGGGCCGGGCCGCGACGCAACCGTTCTCCTGCGCACCACCAGAACAGTCGCTCCTGAGCATCCTCCCTTGGATGCATGCCCAGGCCATGCTCGGGGCACAGGGGCCACGCCTGCCACAGAAGCTCCATGACGGTCTCCTGCGCGGCATCGGCGACGCTCGCCAGTGCAGAGGCAAGGCCGTCCTGTGAGTTCGGGTCCAGGCAGTTGCCGTGCCACTCGCCGTTGGCCATGGCGACGTAGACGTCCTCCGGCTCATCCGCAGCGTGGGACGGAAGGGCCAGCAGTTGCAGGGGTTCCAACTGGGGAAGCGTCACCGCCAGGTCCCGGTTCAGAAGAGCGAGCGCCTGGTCCCACACTAGGTACTCGCCCGGCGAGACGCGGCGAGGCTCGGGGGGTTCGAAAAGAGCGCACATGAGCACCATCCTCCGCCACACCGGAGACAGCCCCGAGCGCTCAACAGCGTCGCCCTCTGCAAAAAACCGCGTGTGACGGCTGACATCAGCGGCTGACACCAACAAGCACGAACAGCGGCGCTCGGCGGCGGACCTCGCGATCTTCCAAACTCGCTACGCCGACCGCGCTTGCCTCCGCAGGCATCATGCCGGCGCGCAATGACTGACCCTCACCAGAACACAGAGCGATCACATCATCGGATCGACTGGCTACGAGCCACCTCGAAGATGATCTCTATCCTTACCTGCGCATATACGATCCCTGGCCATGAAGCGTTCGATGATCGCGCTGGCCAGCGCAGGAGCAGTCACGCTCGCCGCAGGCGGGTACGCCGTCGGAGCGACGCGGCATGACCGCACACCCGAGCAGTCCGCTACGCGCCAGCAGGCCGGCAACGACTTCGGGAAGCGAGCCAATCAGCTGCGGGAGCAGAAGAAGCGCGAAGCCCGTGATGAGGACTATCTCAACTCCGTGAACGCGTTCGCGGAATCAGCCCAAGTGCAGATCCTCGGCCTGATCGTCGATCAGAATCCGACCTGTTTCAGTGGCGCGACTCGTGCGGCAGCGGCGTATCTGCAGAAGCCTCGCTCCAAAGACGCGGAGGGCCTGCAGGCCGGGGAGGATGTCGCGGCCTGTGAACTCCTCAGCATCGCGCTCAAGGACTGCTCGGTCACAGCAGCCGACTGAGGAAGCAGTACCGCATGATCACCTGCTCAGCCGAGCAGACCTCAGTGACCGTCCGCCCAGAATTCGCTTCCAGGTACAGCACGCGACACTCCCGCTGCGGCCGTCTCCGGGCCGTGCGCGGAGGTGCTCAACGACGACCAATGCTGACAACCACCGACAGCCAAGTCGCAGGTCGCAGTGTTGGTCGATGACACGGCCGCAGGTCAGGGACCCGGTCCTTCACTTCTTCGACGTGTGACATGGCCGCCCGGCGGTCACGCGCCGGACGACACGACACGGGAGGGCCGCCACCTGCGAACGCCGCAGGTGGCGGCCCTCGGCCGTGCTCACAGCCCTGTCACACCGCCTTCTCAGCCCACCACGATCACTACGACGCCCGTGCCGAAGCCGTTGTTGAAGCCGTTGTTGAAGCCGTTGTTGAAGCGGTTGTTGAAGCCGAAGCCGTTGTTGAAGCCACAGTTGTTCCACCAGCAGCCATGATTGGTGGAGACCTGGGTCGGGGTCGCCGCCGACGCGGTGCCGGCGGTGCCGATCGCCACTCCGCTCGCCATCAGAACGCCGATGGCCGACGCGGCGGCAAGACGCCTCGCACGATGTGCATTCATGGATCCACCTTCCTTCCACCCCTCGTGCGGCTTTCCGGGCACGAGACGGATGGCCGCGAACTCGGAGTGAGGAGTCCGGCGCGGTCGTAGGGGACGCCGCACGGGCATGAGAAGCAGGGCAGACACCATCGGGCACCCTGCGGTGCGGCTCTCACCTGTAAACGATAACCGTCCGGTGACCACGCAGCATCTTGGGCAACTTTTGCCGCTTCACAGGCTTCCTACTCTCGGGGGATCATCCTCCTGGCTCTGTCCGACGAGAGAGGTTGAACGGGGATGACTGAACAGGACGACTGGGAGCGCGAATTCGACCACAGGTGGGCGAACTCCGCCGAGCACAAGGAGCCCTCCGCCCGGGCCCGGATGCTGGCCGCCCGCTGGAAGGAGAACCCGCCGGACCCGGCGCCGTTCCGCGCCGACCCGGACCGGGGGGCGCCGCGGCGGTCCTCATGGGTGTCGACGGTCGTGGTGCTCGGCTGTGTGGCCGCGGTGATAGTCCTGCTCGGGTACGCGCAGATGCGCTCGCCCTACTAGGAGGCGGCGAGTGCGAGAGGGGATCCGGGCAGCGCGGCGGCTCGCCGAGGGCGCGGCGCTGCGAGACGTCCTCGACACCGGCGACCCGGCCGCCTGGCTGGCGCTGGACGAGGGCGTGCGGGCGGACGAGTGGTACCTCCCGCCCTACGCCGTTCCCACCTGGGAGGAGACGGACGGCGGGCGGACCCCGACCGCCGTCCTGCGCGGCGACGGCCCGCTCACCGAGTCCCGGCTCGCGCTCGCCCTGTGCCACCGCGACGGCCGGATCCGGCACAGGGCGCTGGGCCTGGTCGCCGGGCATGCGGCGCTGCTGCCGCTGGTGGCCGTGCGGTGTGCCGACTGGGCCGAGCCGGTGCGCGAGCGGGCCCGGAAGCGGCTCAGCGAGGCTCTGGACGCACACACGGCCGCGCGGCTCGCCCCGCTGGTCCGGCGCCTCGGCGGCCGACACCGCGGGGACTTCGCCGTCGGCCTGCTGAGCGATGTGCTGCGACGGGCGCCCGGAGAACAGCTGGCCCCGCTGCTCGCCTCCCCCGACCGCCGGGTGCGCCGGTTCGCGTACGGCCTCGCCGTCGAGCAGGGGCGGCTCTCCACCGCCGAGCTGGCTCGCGCGGCCGCCGGGGACGACGACGCCGTCGTGCAGACCCGGTGCGCCGAGGCCGCCCTGGCTGCCGTGGCGGAAGAGGACGCGGAGGAGGTGCTGGGAGCGCTGCTCGGGGCACGCAACCCCCGGGCCCGGTCCGCCGGGGTGACCGCGCTGCGGCGGCTGGAGCGGCCCCGGCAGGCCGTCGCGTTTCTGGCGGACCGCTCGGCGCTGGTGCGGGCCTGCGCCCGGTATGTCGTACGGCAGCACGGGACCGATCCGCTGCCCTGGTACCGGGACCGGTGCGCCGACCCGGGTGATCCCGCGCTGCCGCCGGGGGCCGCCATCGGGCTCGCGGAGTGCGGGACGCGTGCGGACGCCGGCCTGCTGTGGCCGCTGCTGGACCACCCGGCGCCGGGTGTACGGGCCAGGGCGGTGGCGGGTCTGCGCACCCTGGACGTGACGGACGTGGCGCGGATGCGGCGGCTGCTGGACGACCCGGCACCCGCGGTGGTGGGCGAGGCGACGCTCGCCCTGCTCCCGTCGGCCGCGCTGCTGCCCGAGACGTGGCTGGTGGAGCGGCTGGCGGTGGCGCGGTCCCGCTGGGTTCGTCTGTCGGCGTACCGGCTGCTGGACGGGCACGGCGGGGTCGTACGGCTGCGGGCGGCCGAGGCGCTGCTCGGTGATCCGGACGACCGGCTGCGGACGCGCGCCGAGGCGGCCGTACGGCGGGCACTGCGCCGGGGGGTGGCGGGCCGGGCGGACGCCGAGCTCGCCGAGCTGCTCGGGCGGCCCCGTCTCCGCCTGGGCTGACACCGGCGACCCACCGGGACCTTTTGCTGCTCCTAGGGTCGTTCGGAACCACTTCATGGGAATCGGCAGGTGCACACTGGACAGCGGGACGAGTGCCTGACTGCGGGGTGATGCAAGATGCAGAGCCGCTTCCGGAGCGATCGGCGGCTGACCGTGCGGATGACGGTCACGTTGTTCCTGCTCGGGCTGTTGTACGTGGCCTTCGTCGCCGCCTTGATCGTGTTGCTGAAGTCCTGGCTGCTGGTCGTCGTCCTGGTCGGGGCGATGTTCGTGGCGCAGTTCTGGTTCTCCGACCGGATCGCGATGTTCGCCATGCGCGGGCGGGTCGTGGAGCGTGAGGAGTATCCCGAGCTGCACGCCGTCGTCGACCGGCTGTGCGCGATCGCGGACATGCCCAAGCCGGTGGTCGCCGTCTCCGAGATGGGCATGCCGAACGCGTTCGCGACCGGGCGCAATCCCGACCACGCCGTGGTCTGTGTGACCACGGGGCTGCTGCGGCGGCTGGAGCCCGCCGAGCTGGAGGGTGTGCTGGCGCACGAGCTGTCGCACGTGGCGCACAAGGACGTCGCCGTGATCACGGTCGCGTCGTTCCTCGGGGTGATCGCGGGACTGATCGTGCGGTTCGCCTTCTACTCCCAGGTGCTCGGCGGGGGCCGCAGGGACCAGAACACGGCCGCCGTCTTCGCCGCCGTGATCGGCGTCGCCGCGGCCGTGTACGCGATCAGCTTCCTGCTGATCCGCGCCCTGTCCCGGTACCGGGAGCTGGCGGCCGACCGGGCGGCCGCGCACCTGACCGGCCGGCCCTCGGCGCTGGCCTCGGCGCTCACCAAGGTCTCCGGGGACATCGCCCGGATCCCGACGGAGGACCTGCGCACGGCCCAGGCCTTCAACGCCTTCTACTTCACCCCGGCGACCGGCAAGGAGCCCGGCATCGAGCGGTTCTTCTCCACCCACCCGACCCTGGAGCAGCGGCTGGACCAGCTGGGCCGGATCTCCGCGGAGCTGGGTGAGGCGTCCGCGCCCGGGAAGGCGGGCTGAGCATGGGGCTGCTGGACATCCTGCTCGGCCGTACGAAGCCGGTCGCCCCCGATCTGGACCAGCTGTTCGCGCTGCCCTCGGCGGCGGTGACGCTGCAGGTGGCGGCCGGGTTCACGCCGACCGGCGTCGGTGCGGTGTGCTTCGCCACGGTCGAGGGCGCCGCCTTCGAGCAGACCCACCGGGAGGTCCAGGCCCTGCTGGACGCGGACACCGACCGCACCGGACCTCCGGTGGAACTCACGCAGGACGACTACGGCTACTCCTGGCTGGTCTCCCGGCGGACCCCGGACCAGCTGCCCCAGCTGGTCAACGACCTGCACGCGGTGAACAGCTCGATGGAGGCCAACGGCTTCGGCCCGCAGCTGCTGTGCTCCCTCGCCGCGTTCGAAAACGACCGCGGACGCCGCCTGGCCCTCGTCTACCTCTACAAGCGCGGTACGTTCTACCCCTTCGCGCCACTGCCCGGCGCCGCCGAGCGCCGGGACAGCGCACTGGAGTTGCAGGTGAAGGCCGCGCTCGTGAACGACCTCAGGGCCGAGGAGGATCTGGGTCGCTGGTTCCCGGTATGGGCCGCCCCCGGCCTGTGAGCGGCGGCGGCCCCGCTCACCCGGCCTTCTCGCGCTTCTGACGCCGAACCTCGAAGGGGCGCTCGCGACGGTAGCGGCGCTCCCACTTGGCCTGGCGGTCCCTGCGCTCGCGGTACGCCCGGTAGGAGTCGGGCGGCGTGCCCGGGGCGGCCGGCGGGGTGGTCGTACCGGGCGAGCGCCGGCCGTACTTCGCGTACAGGTAGAGCAGCGCGACGGCGGCGAGCCACCAGGTGTGGTTCGAGAATCCGAGGATCACCAGGACGACGGTCCCGGAGAGGACGATGCCACTCATGACGGACCTCCGTGGGGTGAGTGCGGATGGGGGCGTGTCGGCTTCGCGACGTTTGTTCAGGGTAGGGAGGCCGTCACCGGGCGTGCACCTCCTTTTCCGTGCGGCCCGACGGCTGTGAGTGAATGACCCGCATGAGCGAACTCTCCCGCGCGTACGAGGAATTCACCTACGCGTACGACGGTGAACGGCTCAGCGCGGTGAGCGCGGGACCGCCCGGACGGGCGACCGTCGTCCTCCTGCACGGCGCGGGCAACGGCAGCAAGGAACGGCTGCTGCCGCTGCTCGCCGAGGTGGCGGCGCACGGCTGCCACGCGCTGGCCTTCGACTTCTCCGGGCACGGCGGGAGCACCGGTGCGCTCGCGGAGTTGAGCCTGCGGCGGCGGTTCGCGCAGGCGGTGGCGGTGGTCGACGCGCATGCTCCGGCGGGCGACCCGCTGGTCCTGGTGGGGTTCAGCATGAGCGGCCAGACGGTCGCGGACCTCGTCCGCCATTACGGGCGCCGGGTGGCGGCCGTCGGCCTGTGCGCGCCCGCCGTGTACGCGCCCGAGGCCTGGGACGTGCCCTTCGGCAACGGCGGCGGCCGGTTCAGCGAGATCATCCGTACGCCCGACGGCTGGCGGAACTCGTCCGCGCTCACGACCCTGCGGGCGTACGAGGGCCGGGCGGTGCTCGCGGTGCCGGGCACGGACGCGGTCATCCCGCCGGCGGTGACGGAGGCCGTGCAGGACGCGCTCTCGGCGCGCGCGCAGTACACCCGTTTCGAGCTCCCGGACGCCGAGCACCGGTTGGGGCCGTGGTTCCGTGAGCACGCCGCGGACCGGCGGGAGTTCGTTGCCGCGCTGCTCGGCGGCCCGGTGGAAGGGGGCTGGACGGCGACCCGGAGCTGAGTGGCCAAGCAGCTTGCGGAGGGCCGTACGGTCACCGGCTGCCGCCTGCTCTCGGGGGGCTGGTCCTCGCAGCTGCGGGGGCTGACCCTCGACGACGGGGAGGAGCTGGTGCTGCGCTCCTTCGTGAAGCCGTTCTTCCGGCGGCACGCCCCGGGCCTGCTGTCCCGGGAGGCGTCCGTCGTCGCCCTGCTCGCCGGGCGGGAGGGCATCCCGGCGCCGGCGCTCGTCGCCGTGGACGCCACCGCCCAACACTGCGACCACCCGAGCCTGTTGATGACCCGGCTGCCGGGCGTGGTACGCGTGGACGAGGAGGACCCGGAGGCCCTGGGCCGGCGGCTGGACCTGCTTGCCGCCCAGTTGGTCCGGATCCACGCGGTGGTTCCGGAGGAGCTTCCGCGCGCGTACCAGGCGTGGACGTCTCCGGAGCGCGTTCTCGCCCCGGCGGGCGGAATGTGGGAGCGGGCGGCGGACGTGATCCGCCGCGACCCGCCGCCGTACCGCGGCCGCTTCCTGCACCGGGACTACCATCCCGGGAACGTGTTGTTCACGGGGGCCGGTGACGGACTGCGGGTGAGCGGGGTCGTCGACTCGGTGGACACCTCGTGGGGCCCCGCCGACCTCGACGTCGCCCACTGCTCGACGGCACTGGCCCTGCTGCACGGCCCCGCGCAGGGGTTGGCCTTCCGGGCCCGGTACGAGGCGCAGGGCGGTCATGGGCTCGCGGTCGGGCCGGACCACCTGTACTGGCGGCTGCTCGATGCCCTGGCCTACTCCCCCGACGCCGGGAAACTTGCCGGCCCGTGGCGGGAGCTGGGGCGTACGGATCCCACGCCGGACGTGCCGGCCGAGCGGCTGGAGGCCTATGTGCGCCTGCTGCTGGAGCGGTACGGCTGATCGGGGGGGTCACACCCCGGGTTCCGCGGTCACCACGCCCGCCGCGATGGCCGCGACGAGTCCGGCGTGGTCGGCGGCGGTCTGGTCGGCGTAGGCCAGGGCGAACTCGGCGACGGCGCGGTCGAAGCTGTCGGAGCCGCCGAGGTAGGCGGCGATGGCGATGCGGTCGCCGGAGCGGGCGTGGGCCCGGGCCAGGGTGGTGCCGCACAGGCGGGCGTAGGCGAGCAGGCCGGCCGGGTCGAGGCCGGTGACCTCGGCGGAGCCCTTCATGTCGCGCAGTCGGCGCCAATAGAAGGCCCGGTCCTGCGGCCCGCTCATCCAGCCGAGGAAGATGTCGGTGGCCGACTGCAGCAGGCGCTGTCCGGCGACCACCCGGTGCCCGGGATGGATGTACGGCCCGTTCGGCAGGTGCTCCTCGAGCACCGATGTCCGCGCCTCCTTGATCTGCAGGACCAGCGGGTCGTCGGCGTCGCGCCCGGTGAGCAGCACGATGAAGCAGCGCAGGCCGACGCTGCCGACCCCGACGACCTTGCGGGCGGCGTCGACGAAGCGGTACCGGTCGAGGAGGTGGCGGCGTTCCTCGGGGAGGGTGGAGCGGTAGTCGCTGAAGGTCTTGCGCAGGCAGGCCGTGTCCGGGGCGCCGGCGGGTTCGAGGAGCGGGGGGTCGTGGATGATCCGGCGTCGCCCGTCGACCACCTCCGTCAGCTTTTCGAGGGCCTGGAGGCTGGTACGGCGGCGGGCCCGGGTGAGGCTGGACTCGAGGCGGTGCCGCCGGCGGGCGGAGCGGACCAGGGGCAGCAGACTGTCGGCGTCGACCTGTTCGTACCAGACGGCCAGCTCGCCGAGCCCGGCCAGCCGGCGCATGGCGGTGCGGTATCCGGTGACGGCCGCCTGGGCCGCGGCCCGCGTGCCGGCCTTGCCGTGCCCGTTCTCCCGGGCGGCCACGGCCACACTGGCCGCGAGCCGCTTGACGTCCCAGTCGAAGGGGCCGGGGAACGTCTCGTCGAAGTCGTTGAGGTCGAAGAGCAGGGCGCGTTCCGGTGAGGCGTGGAGCCCGAAGTTGAGCAGGTGGGCGTCGCCGCACAGCTGCACGGTGAGCCCCGTGTGCGGCTGGGCGGCGAGGTCGGCGGACATGACCGCGGCGGCGCCGCGCAGGAAGGCCAGCGGCGAGGCGGCCATCCGCCCGTAGCGGATCGGCAGCAGCTCCGGCAGCCGGTCACGGCCCTGCCGCTCCAGGGCGGCGACGGGGTCGGGCCGGTCGGCGGAAGGGAGCCAGAGGGCGTGCGCGGAGCGGGGCACATCCTTGCGAGCCGCTCTGCCGCGCTGGGCGCGGTCCTCGAGGGTGCTCATACGGCGGCCTCTTTCTGCGGTTCCCCGCGTCTGCCGTCACCTCCTGCTGGCAGTGAAGTCCGCGGGGGCGGGCGGCCGCACGCGGAGTACGGCGAACGGGTGAAGCGGCGGATTGTCAGTGGTGTCTGCGACCCTGCGGACAGGGGATGGTGAGCGACGGGAGGTCGGTATGGGTGACGGACGGCGGCGGCGCATCGACGTGGCGGAGCGGCGGGCCCGGCTGGCCCTGCGGCACCGCCTCGCGGGTGCGGCCCGGGCGGCGGCCCCCGAGGAGGTCGCGGCCTCCCTGGTGGCCCTGCACGGCACGGACCCGGCGACGGTGCACCTGGCGGTGGCCGCGCGGCTCGCCGACCCGGCGAAGGCGGTGCCGGAGACGGAGCGGGCGCTGTACGAGGACCGCACGCTGGTGCGGATGCACGGCATGCGGCACACGGTGTTCGTGTTCCCGACCGAGCTGACGGCCGTCGTCCACGCCTCGACGGGCCTGGCGGTGGCCGCCCGTGAACGGGCCTCCCTCCTGAAGGACATGGCAAAGGCGGGCGCGCCGGACGCGGCCTGGCTGGCGGAGGTGGAGGCGGCCACGCTGGCCGCGCTGGCCCGCCGCGGCCAGGCGACGGCGGCGGAGCTGACGGCGGACGAGCCGCGCCTGCGCGAGCAGTTCGTGTACGCGGCGGGGAAGAGCTACGAGGGCGTCCACACGGTCTCCTCCCGCCTGCTGCGCGTGCTCGGCGTCGAGGGCAAGGTGGTGCGCGGCCGCCCGCTCGGCTCCTGGACGTCGAGCCTGTTCACGTGGGCGCTCGCTCCGGAGCACCCGGTCATGGATACGGCGCGGGCGCAGTCGGCTCTGCTGGAGCGCTGGCTGCGGGCCTGTGGCCCGGCGACGGAGGCGGACCTGAAGTGGTGGACCGGCTGGCGTGTGACGGAGGTCCGCCGGGCGCTGTCCGCGATCGGTGCGCGGGAGGTGTCGCTGGAGGAGGGCACGGGTCATGTCGCCGACGGTGACGAGGACCCGGTGGAGGCCTCCGGGGAGTCCTGGGCGGCCCTGCTCCCCGCTCTGGATCCGACGGCCATGGCATGGCAGCGGCGCGACTGGTATCTGGACCCGGCGCTGCGTCCTGCGCTGTTCGACCGCAGCGGCAATGTGGGGCCGACGGTGTGGTGGAACGGCCGGGTGGTGGGTGGCTGGGCCCAGCGTCCGGGCGGGGAGATCGTCTGGCGGATCCCCGAGGCCGGTGTACGCAGAGAGGCCGAGGCCGCGGTGGCCGTGGAGGCGGAGCGGTTGCGGGGGTGGGTGGGGACGACGAAGGTGACGCCGCGGTTCCGGACGCCGCTGGAGCGCGAGTTGTCGGCGTGAGGAACCGGGTGCCCCGCACCGTCACGGGGCACCCGGCACCACGGCTCAGCGCGAGTAGCGCATGAACGCCCGCACCATGTGGCACGTCGTGTTCGACGGCGGATGCACGCCGATCCTCTCCGCCGTGCTGCGGATCGTCTCGTCGTGGGCCTGGTTGGGCAGGTAGATCCCGGAGTCGAGCAGGGCGATGGCGAGGCGCATGGCCTTCAGGCGCCGGTTGTGCGTGACGTACCACTCGCGCGGCCGCCCGGCCGGCAGCGGACGCTTCTCCATCGGCGCGTAGGGCGAGTCGAGCCGGACCGAACGCTTGGCGGTGGACTGGGTCGGCAACGGCTTGGTCGTCAGGGCGGCAGCGGGCACAGGCATCCTCCTGTCGCGGTCAGGGCACCCACCGGAAGACCCGGCGATGCCCTCGAACACTGCTTCTATTCTACGACCCGCCACTGACAAAAGCCCCTGGCCACAAGGGCTTTCGGGGCTGCCGTGACAGACGTGGAAGACGGGTTTCGCGTACCGTGTGCGGCATGGAGATCTGGATCAATCCCGCCTGCTCGAAGTGCCGCAGCGCCCTCAGCCTCCTCGATGCCGAGGGGGCCGACTACACCGTCCGCCGCTATCTGGAGGACGTGCCGAGCGAGGACGAGATCAGGGCCGTACTCGACCGGCTCGGGCTCGAGCCGTGGGACATCACCCGCATCGAGGAGGCCGCCGCCAAGGAGCTGGGGCTCAGGGAGTGGGCGCGCGACGAGGTGTCGCGGGACCGCTGGATCACGGCCCTCGCCGAGCACCCCGGACTCATCCAGCGCCCGATCATCACGGCCGACGACGGAACGGCCCTGGTGGCCCGCTCCGAGGAGGCCGTGCAGGACGCGCTCTCCCGCGGCAAGAGCTGAGCAGGGCGCAACTCGGCTGTGACGCAGGTTACTTCGATGACTCCTGTAACCGCTGAGTAACCTCGTTCGGGATCTCGTACATAGCGGCGTACGCTCCCCTACCTCTTGAGGAGGCGCGCATGTCGCGCAGGAGAACCCTCAGCACGAAGAAGAAGCTCGCGCTGCTCGTCAGCGCCGCCGCGGTGGCGGGCGGCGGAGCCTTCGCGCTGGCGTCCACCTCGAACGCCGCCCAGAGTCCGCAGAACGCCAAGACGCTGTCCGCCGGGGACTCGACCGTCTGCCAGGGGCTGGCCACGGCCCACGGCAACAACGACAAGTTCATCGCGGACCAGAAGGCGAACCCGGACGCGCAGTCGGCGGCCCGGATCGCCAACCGCGAGGCGGTCATCAAGCAGATCGAGGTCCAGCAGAAGGCTGCCGGATGCACCGTTGGGGAGTCGGCTCAGGGCTCCCAGGCGGCGCAGAACGGCAACGCCCAGCAGGGCGGCGGCGACCAGCAGGCCGGCGGCGCCCAGCAGACCGCACAGCCGGCGCAGACCGGCGCCGCGGGAAACAACGGCGGTGACGCTGCCGCGGCCTCCGGTCAGCAGGTCTGCAACGGTTCCACCGTCACGCTCTCCGGCGAGGGCGGTGCCCCGGCCGCGTCCAGCAACCAGTTCCCGGCGGGTACGACGCTGAAGGTCACCAACCTGGACAACAACAAGTCCACGACGGTGAAGGTCACCTCGGTCTCCGGCAGTTGTGTGCTGCTCAACAACGCGGCCTTCGAGCAGGTCCGGGAGCCGGGCAAGTTCCTCATCCGCCGTGCCGTGATCGAGAAGGTGGGGTGACGCTCAGCAACCGGACAGGAAACCGGTGAGGTGGCGGGCCAGGCCGGCCGGTGCGGCTTGCGGCAGCGCGTGGTGCGAGACATCCGGCAGGACGGCCGTCTCCACGCGCGGCAGCACCGCGGCGGCCCTGGCCGCCACCCTGGTGGGGTCATGGGTCCTGCTGTTCGCGGCCACGAGCAGCAGGACCGGCACGTCCAGGGTCCGCAGCGCGTCCGGTGCCGGGCGCGGGCCGGTCACCGGCTTCGCGGACGGGAAGCCCGCGGCCGCCTCCTGCAGCCGGAGCCAGTCGGGGTCCGGGGCCGCTCCCCCGGTCTCCCACTCCAGGAAGGCCCGAACCCGGCCGGGCGAGGGCCGCAGCAGCATCGGCACGGCGTGGAGCAAGTAGGCCGCCTTGTACCCGGCGAAGCACTGGGTCGGGTCCAGGAGGAACAGGCGGCGTACCCGAGCGGGCGCCCGCAGGGCCTGGTGCAGCGCGATCCAGGCGCCGTAGGAGTGCCCGCCCACGTCGGCGGCGGGCACGTCCAGGCCGTCCAGGAGGGCGTCCAGCCAGACGGCCAGGTCGGCGACCGTGCGGGGGTGGCGGTCGCCGGCCGGGGCGCCGAGGCCCGGGGCGCCGATCAGGTCGGGGGCGTAGACGCGCCGGATGCGGGCCAGTTCCGCGGCCTGGGCGTACCACGACACGGAGGTCGCGGCACCGCCGCCCGGCAGCAGGAGCAGTGGGGGCGCCTCGTGCGGGCCGCAGGCGTTGACCCGGGTGTCGCCGAACGGTGTGGGAACGGTCAGCGCCTCACGGTCCGCCGGCCATTTCGCCAGCACCTTGTCGTACGCAACCCGGAAGGCGTCGGCGTCGTACGCGCTCGTCCCCGGCATGGAAGCACCCCCTATTATCTCGCTCAGCAAGACAGTTGCTCAGCGAGATGCTACGCCCGGAGGACCCGCATGCCGAGCCCGCCCAGCCCCGACCCGGCGCCCGAGATGGAGATGGTCCATCTGCTGCGTGCCGTCACCGTCGAACTCGGCCTGCACAGCGCCCGGTTCGCGAGCCGGAACGGCATGCATCCCACGGATGTGCGCGCCCTGATCGCCCTCATGGACGCCCGGCGCGCGGGCGAGGAGATGACCGCCGGGCGGCTCGGGGCCGTGCTGGGGCTCAACTCGGCGGGGACCACGGCACTCGTGGACCGGCTGGAGCGGGCCGGGCAGGTGCGGCGGGTGCGCGGTGAGCGGGACCGGCGGCGGGTCGTGGTCGAGGTGGAGGAGCGCGCGGTCGAGCTGGGCCTGACCTTCTTCGGCCCGCTGATCGAGCGGTCGGTGGAGCTGCTGCGGGGGTACGACGAGCGGCAGCTGGCGGCGATCCGGGGCTTTCTCGGCGGGGTGCGGGAGGCGGCCGCCGAGGGGCGGGAGTAGCGCCGGGCGAGCGGCGGCGGGCCGGGGCCATACCCCGCCCGGCTCCATCTCACACCGTGAGTCGGGCCACAGAACCACCAGGTAACACGGGGTTCACATATGAGCAATGGACGGGAAACCGCCTGTTGACAAGCTGCCCGGCAGATCGAGCGGCGCCCCAGTGCCGCAGCGCCGCAGCACCCGCGAGTGCGCCCGACCCACCCCCGAAGGATGTGGCCCCGTGACCTTCAAGGCTGAGTACATCTGGATCGACGGCACCGAGCCGACGGCCAAGCTGCGTTCCAAGACGAAGATCATCACGGATGCCCCGGCCGGTCTCGACGCGCTGCCCATCTGGGGCTTCGACGGCTCCTCCACCAACCAGGCCGAGGGCCACTCCTCGGACCGCGTGCTCAAGCCGGTCTTCACCTGCCCGGACCCGATCCGCGGCGGCGACGACATCCTCGTGCTCTGCGAGGTCCTGGACATCGACTTCACCCCACACTCCTCCAACACGCGGGCCCCGCTGGCCGAGACCGCAGAGAAGTTCGCCGCGCAGGAGCCGATCTTCGGCATCGAGCAGGAGTACACCTTCTTCGACGGCTCCCGTCCGCTGGGCTTCCCCGAGGGCGGCTTCCCGGCCCCGCAGGGCGGCTACTACTGCGGTGTCGGCGCCGACGAGATCTTCGGCCGTGAGATCGTCGAGGCCCACCTGGACAACTGTCTGAAGGCGGGCCTCGGCATCTCCGGCATCAACGCCGAGGTCATGCCGGGCCAGTGGGAGTTCCAGGTCGGCCCGCTGGCCCCGCTGGAGGTCTCCGACCAGCTGTGGGTGGCCCGTTGGCTGCTGTACCGCACCGCCGAGGACTTCGGCATCTCCGCGACCCTGGACCCGAAGCCGGTCAAGGGCGACTGGAACGGCGCGGGCGCGCACACCAACTTCTCCACCAAGGCGATGCGCGAGGGCTACGACGCGATCATCACCGCCTGCGAGTCCCTCGGCGAGGGCTCCAAGCCGCTGGACCACGTCAAGAACTACGGCGCCGGCATCGACGACCGCCTGACGGGTCTGCACGAGACCGCCCCGTGGAACGAGTACTCCTACGGCGTCTCCGACCGCGGCGCCTCGGTCCGCATCCCGTGGCAGGTCGAGAAGGACGGCAAGGGCTACATCGAGGACCGCCGCCCGAACGCCAACGTCGACCCGTACGTGGTGACCCGCCTGCTGGTGGACACCTGCTGCTCCGCGCTGGAGAAGGCCGGCCAGGTCTGATCCTCCCCGTTTCACGAAGGGGCGCCCGCCGGCTCGGGCGCCCCTTGCGCGTGTCAGGCCCCCACGCCCAGCACCGCCTGTCCGGCTGCCGAGACGGCCGGACGGACGCCACAGGGACCCACGACCTGCCGACCAGGGCCGAAGGGCGGGTGAGAGGACGCCCGCAACGACAACTTCGTGCCGAGGAAGCGTCCAAGCAGTGAGAGGAGGGTCCTGTTGTGGCGCCGTGTCTGCTTCAATGGGCGCATGGCCGGCTTCCAGCAGTACACCGCGACGGGTCGCCATGACCTCGAGCCGTTCTGGCCTTCCCGTCAGCACCACGACTTCGACCGGGTGTGTTGCCGCGCGATGAACGCGCGGGCCCTCTAAAGCCGTACACCCCGGCCTTCGGCCAGCGCGAAGCGACGTACGTCCTCCGGCGCGCCCGACCACGAATCGCGGCCGTCGTCCTGCCCGACGAACTCCTCGCGCGAAAGAGCTGACCTCTCATGGCGACCACTCGTTCTCTCTCCACCGCCACCCTCACCGCCCCGGCCCCCGCCCCGGCGAACGCCGCACGCCACCGGCTGCGGGCCGTCGACCGGGACGAGGTCGTGGAGGTGGCGGACTTCCTGCCCCCGGGCGCCACCTGGCTGCCCGCGCCGCAGCACACCCTGCCCACCCTCCCCGGACAGCCGCCCATGGTCGGGTACCTGGTACTGGTCCCGGCCGACCAGCGGCCCCCGTTCCTGCCGGTGCCGTTGCCGGGCGAGCCGGAGACGGCCACCGAGGCGGCCGGCGACCCGCTCGTGCGGATCGACCCCGTGCAGCGCACCGCGAGCATCGACGGCCGCGAACTCGACCTCACCTACCTGGAGTTCGAGCTGCTCGCGCACCTGGTGGCGCACCCGCACCGGGTGCACACCCGCGACCAGCTGGTCACCACCGTGTGGGGCTACGGCCACGTCGGCGACGGCCGCACCGTCGACGTCCACATCGCGCGCCTGCGCCGCAAGCTGGGCGCCCAGCACCGCCAGTCGATCCAGACGGTCCGCCGGGTCGGCTACAAGTACACCCCGCCGACCGGGCGTTGACCCGGTCTGTCTGCCCTCGGCAGACAGGTCTTCCCCGCTCCGCCCCGTACCGGGCACGCTCCCGGCATGAGACTTCTTGTGCTGGGCGGTACGGAGTTCGTGGGACGGGCCGTCGTGGAAGCCGCACTCGGACGCGGCTGGGAGGTGACCGTCTTCCACCGGGGACGGCACCGGCCTCCGTCGGGCGCGCGGGCGCTGCACGGCGACCGCGCCGCCCCCGACGGCCTTGCCGCGCTCGCCGGGGACGGCGGCACGTGGGACGCGGTGGTCGACACCTGGTCGGCCGGGCCCCGCGCGGTGCGGGACGCGGCACGGCTGCTGCGGGGCCGTGCCGGACGGTACGTGTACGTCTCCAGCCGGTCCGTGTACGCCTGGCCCTGGCCACCAGAGGCCGCCGAGGACGCTCCGCTGGTCGAGGGCGCCGCCGCCGACGCCGGCCCGACGGACTACGCGCGGGACAAGCGGGGCGGCGAACTGGCCGCCGTCGAGGCCTTCGGCGCGGCCGGCTCGGTGCTGGCCCGGGCGGGGCTGATCCTCGGCCCGTACGAGAACGTCGGCCGGCTGCCGTGGTGGCTGACCCGGATCGCCCGCGGCGGCCCGGTCCTGGCGCCCGGGCCGCGCGACCTGCGGGTGCAGTACGTCGACGTACGCGACCTGGCCGACTGGCTCCTCGGGGCGGTGGAACGCCGGTTGAGCGGGCCGTACAACCTGGTGAGCCCGCCGGGACACACCACCATGGGCGAACTGCTCGAGGCGTGTCTGAGGGCCACCGGCGGGGACGCGGAGCTGCGCTGGACCGAGCCGCGGGTGATCCTGGACGCCGGGATCGAGCCGTGGACCCAGTTGCCGGTGCGGGTGCCGCCGGGCGGCGAGATGTACGACGCCGTGCACGGGGCGGACGTGTCCCGTGCGCTGGCGACGGGGCTGGTGTGCCGGCCGGCGGGCGCGACCGTCGCCGACACCTGGCGGTGGCTGACGGAGCTCGGTGGTGAGGCGCCGCGGCGGCCGGACCCGACGGCCAAGGGTCTCGACCCGGAGGTGGAGGCGAAGGTGCTGGCCAGGGCGGGGGGTGTAGCCGGCACCACCTCCGGGGAGGGGACCTCGGGCGAGTGACCGTCGAACACCGGTCGGTCAGACTGACGGCATGAACACCCACACCAAGAGCGGCGGCATCCGCAGCCACGTCCGGGATGTCGTACTCGCCGCCGTACGGGGGCTCGTGCTGGCAGTCACGATGCTGCCCGTCACCGTGCTGTGCTTCACGCTGACCCTGGTGTCCATCGCCCTCGTCCCGCTCGGCCTCGGCATCTTCACGACCCCCGGGATCCTGGGCGGCGTACGGGACTTCGCGAACACGCGGCGACGGCTCGCGGCCGAGTGGTGCGGGGTGCGGATACCGTCGGCCTACCGGCCGATGCCCAAGGACGCCAACCCCTGGACCCGTACCGCCCTGATGCTGGGCGATCCCGCCACCTGGCGGGATCTGCGGTGGCTGCTGGTCGACATGACGGCCGGGTTCGTCACCGCGCTGCTCCCGGCCGTCCTGCTGTTCTACCCCTTCGAGGGGTTCGCGGTGGCCGCCGGCCTGTGGCGGGTGGTCGCGGACGGCCGGACCTACTGGTACGGCTTCGTACCGGTGACCGACCAGCCGAGCGCGCTCGGCGCGGGCGCCACCGCCGTCGTGCTCCTCTTCGCCGCCTACCACCTCACCCCGCGCCTGCTGACCGCCCACTTCGAGCTCACCCGGGCCGTCCTCGGCGGTGACCAGGGCGAACTCGCGGAACGTGTACGGGTGTTGACCGAGACCCGGCGGGACGCCGTCGACACCTCCGCCGCCGAGCTGCGCCGGATCGAACGGGATCTGCACGACGGCGCGCAGGCCAGGCTGGTCGCGGTGGGCATGGATCTCGGGGCGGTCGAGACGCTGATCGACAAGGACCCGGCGCAGGCGAGGAAGCTCCTCTCCCAGGCCCGCCGGAACTCCGCCGAGGCCCTGGAGGAGCTGCGCGACCTGGTCCGCGGCATCCACCCGCCGGTGCTGGCCGAGCGCGGACTCGGTGACGCCGTACGGGCGTTGGCGCTGCGGCTGCCCGTGGCGACGGAGGTGACCGTGGAGCGGCCCGGCCGTGCGGACGCGCCCGTCGAGTCGGCCGCCTACTTCGCGGTCAGCGAGGTGCTCACCAACGCCGTCAAGCACTCCGGCGCCGACCGTCTCTGGGTGGACCTGCACCACACCGACGGGATGCTGCGGATCACGGTCACCGACAACGGCAAGGGCGGCGCCGTGATCGGCGCGGGTTCGGGGCTGGCCGGGGTCGAGCGGCGGCTGGGTACATTCGACGGCATCCTGGCCGTCAGCAGCCCCGCGGGCGGTCCCACCCTGGTGACCATGGAGATTCCGTGCGCGTTGTCCTAGCCGAAGACCTCTTCCTGCTGCGCGACGGGCTGGTCCGGATGCTGGAGGCCTACGGCTTCGAGATCGCGGCGGCCGTCGAGTCCGGCCCCGAACTCTCCGGTGCGCTCGCCGAGTTGGATCCGGACGTCGCCGTGGTCGACGTACGCCTGCCGCCCACGCACACCGACGAAGGACTGCAGTGCGCGCTGAAGGCCCGGCGGGAGCGGCCGGGGCTGCCGGTGCTGGTGCTCTCCCAGCACGTGGAGCAGCTGTACGCGCGCGAACTGCTGGCCGACGGCGACGGCGGGGTGGGCTACCTGCTGAAGGACCGGGTGTTCGACGCCGACCAGTTCGTGGACGCCGTACGGCGGGTGGCCGCGGGCGGTACGGCGATGGACCCGCAGGTGATCCAGCAGTTGCTGTCGCGGCGGGCGGCCGGCGACCGGCCGCTCGGCAACCTCACCCCGCGGGAGCGCGAGGTGCTGGAGCTGATGGCGCAGGGCCGGTCGAACGCGGCGATCGCCGCGCAGCTGGTGGTGACAGAACGGGCCATCGCCAAGCACACCTCCAACATCTTCACCAAACTGGGCCTGGAGGTGTCGGACGACGACAATCGCCGCGTACTGGCGGTGCTCGCCCACCTCGACCGCGATCGGTGACACTCGGCGCAACTTCCGCTGCTCAGAGAGAGGTTGAGGCTGTTGCGCGGCGAGGTCCGCCGAGGAATTCGTGAGACCGGTGAACACCCCTGGGGCGGCGTCCGTATGGAAGGGCGCCGCTTCACTCCTGTCGGGCGCCTCGATGCTGCCCCGCAAGGAAGTCAGAGGAGTTCCATGGGACGCAACACACGAAAACGCCGTACGCCGCTGGCCACCAAGGCCATAGCCGCATCGGCGGCCCTAGCGCTCGGTGGGGGCGGGCTGATCTGGGCGAACTTCTACGCCTCGGCGCACGAGTCGAACAACCAGTCGTGGGGAGGCAACCAGACCAAGGCAGCGACAGCGCAGGTCGCGACGATCTCCTGCCCGGACGTGGGCCAGAAGCTCACCAACGTGCCGAACCAGGCCCGTACCGAGGTCGCCGGGGAACTGGCCAACCTCGACCGGCAGATCACCGACGCCTACCAGCGTCTGGCGACCACGCGGGACGCACAGGCCAGGGACGCGAGTTTCGTACAGAACTCCATCCTGCAGCCGCTCAAGGAGCGGCGGTCGGCGATCCTCGACCGGATCAAGCTGGAGATCACCCGGGTCGGCGGCACCACGCCCGGCGATCTGGGCACCCTCGCCGCCTGTACGGGGCAGAACGCCAACCAGACCGCCGCCGGCGGCCAGAACAACACCGGCGGTCAGCAGCAGAACGGTGGCCAGCAGCAGAACACCGGCGGGCAGCAGCAGAACGGTGGCCAGCAGCAGAACACCGGCGGGCAGCAGCAGAACGGTGGCCAGCAGCAGAACACCGGCGGGCAGCAGCAGGGCAACACGGGCCAGCAAGGCAACACGGGCCAGCAGGGCAACGCCGGGCAGCAGCAGAACATCGGCGGGCAGGCCGGCAACGGCCCGGTGGCGGCCGACTTCGTCGACATCACCAAGGTCCAGCCGAACGTGCAGGCCAAGCCCGGCAGGAACGGAAACGCGTCGACCGGTACGTTCACCACGCGCTGCGGTGTGAACGCCAACAAGAACCACAACACCGACAACGTGATCGTGGCGCCCGGCGTGAACAACGGCGCGCACCACCTGCACGACTACGTCGGCAACCAGAAGGTCAACGCGTTCTCCAGCAACCAGACGTTCCTGCAGGGCGGCACCAGCTGCCAGAACAGGAACGACCTGTCGTCGTACTACTGGCCGGTGGTCCGCGTCCAGGACGGCACCCAGGACTTCGACCAGAACAAGGACGGTGGCGGCAAGGAGGGCAACGTCGGCAAGATCCTGACGCCGGTGTCGGCCCAGATCAAGTACGTCGGCAGCCCGACCAGCAAGGTCGTCGCGATGCCGCAGTTCCTGCGCATCATCACCGGCGACGCCAAGACCACCACCAACGGCCTGGCCAACGCCAACGCCCACTGGAGCTGCACCGGCTTCGAGAACAAGGTGCAGCTGACCACGCAGTACCCGATCTGCCCGCAGGGCAGCAAGGTGGTGCGTACGTTCGCCTTCCAGAGCTGCTGGGACGGCCAGAACATCGACAGCGCCAACCACCGCACGCACGTGGCCTTCGCCGACGCCAATGGCAACTGCCAGAACGGCTTCAAGGCGATCCCGCAGCTGACGATGCGCCTGACGTACAACATCACCCCGCCGACCGTCCAGAACGGCCAGGTGAAGAACGCCTACGCGGTGGACGGCTTCCCGGAGCAGCTCCACAAGGCGGCCACCGACCACGACGACTTCATCAGCGTCACGACCGGCGGCCTCGCGAACAAGATCGCCAACTGCATCAACGGCGGTCAGAACTGCGCATGACGCGCCGGTGACCGAAGCGGGCGGTGGGAGTCCCCACCGCCCGCTTTCGTCTGTGCCACCGGCGTCAGCCGTGGTGCGCGTGATGGTTGGTCCCGATCTCCACATCGCCGCCGAGCGTGCCGCGCAGCGCCTTGACCACTCCGTCGTCGCCGACGGCGACCCACTTGCGGCCGACGAGGTAGTAACCGCCGTAGTCCTTCGCGTCGTTGATCCACTCGCGCTGGCCGCGGTCGGTGGCGAAGGTGGCGAGAATGAACCGGCCGTCGGAGTTCCGGCAGATGGCCTGGCGGATCTCGTCGGCGTCGGTCTGCATGTTCGGCTTGCACTTCACCTCGGCCGCCAGGCTCTCCAGGCTGCCTGTGGCGGTGGGCGGCACCGCCTTCGTGTCCCCGCCCGAACCACAGCCCGCCAGCGTCAGCGCCGCGGCGGCGCCGATCATCAGTCGCGTCAACCTCATCCGTTCCTCCGGTCCTGGTGGGCCAAGCATGCCCCAGTCCCTTCGGATACGGCTCCCGCGTGCGGTGCGCTCAAATCCCGTACCGGGGTGGGCACGGATGTGCGAAGGTGCTCCGGTGAACCAGGACTGGGAAGACCGCGTGGCCGCAGCTTGGGCCACCTTCGACGACTATCCGGAAGAGCGCGCGCACGAGTTCCGAGCGGTGATCGACGAGCTCGTCGCCGAACTGCCGGACGACAGCCCGCTGGGCCCCTTCGAGCAGGCCTGCGCCTGGGACTCGACCGGGCACTCGGACCAGGCGGTGCCGCTGTACCGGGAGGCGCTGGCGCGCGGCCTGAGCGAGGCCAGCCAGTACAAGGGCCGCCGGACCAAGATCCAGTTGTCCAGCTCCCTGCGGAACGTCGGCGAGGCGGAGGAGGGCGTCAAGCTGCTCACCACGGAACTCGACGCGCCCTCCGACGAGTTGGACGACGCCGTACGGGCCTGTCTGGCCCTGTGCCTGTCCAGCCTGGGCCGCGACCGCGAGGGACTCTCCCTGGTGCTCGGCGCCCTGGCCCCGCATCTGCCGCGCTACCAGCGGTCGATGGCGAATTACGCGCGCGCACTGGTGGAACCGGAGGACTGAGTCACCCGCACAGCGGTGACCAACCAACGACTCGCTCGTTCTCCCGGACGTGCAGTCACAGGATGTAGCCCAGCGTCGGGCACCCGCTCCCTCCGGCGCCGCAGGCCCGGTCGTCGACGTCGAACAGGCCGAGGCCGCGCTCGTCGAGCACTACCCCCGGCTGGTCCGGCTCGCCTACCTGGTACTGCCGCCCGGCCTCGGCCGCAGCCGCCGGGTGCTGACGGCACACGCCCTCGCCCAGCGCGCCCTGCCCCGGGGCCGCAAGCAGACGTCCGTGATCCCGGCCCAGTCCACGGGCCGGGAGGGGGACCCCGGGTATGCCTTGGTCCGTCTCCGGGTGCTGCGTACGGCGCTGAAGGCGGCCCGCCCCCGCAAGCGCCGGTCGAGGCTCTCACAGCTGCCGCCGCTGCTGCCCCACGTGTGGGGCCTGCGTCTGTTCCCGCGCTCCGGCGGGGCCGACGAACTCGCCCTGGACCAGCGGCTGTCCACCCTGTCCGGCCCGGCTCGCGCCGCCTATGTGCTGCGTGGTCTGGAGAAGCTGCCCGATCCGGACATCCGCAGGATCCTCAAGTCCGCCGGGGTCGAACACCCCGAGTCGGCACTGGCGGAGGCCAACGGAGTGCCCGCGCAGGGCGCGCTGCTCTCCTCCCCCGAGTTCGACCCGTGCTCGCTGCAGGCCCGGCCCACCGACCTGATGCGCCGCCGCCAGCACACCAAGGCCGCGTTCGCCGCCGCGGCCGCGCTCGCGGTGTGCGGGGCTCTGGTGGCCATGCCGGGCGGGGGCTGGGGACCCGACGGTGCCGCCGCGCCCGTCTACGCGGAGAACCCGGCGGCCGAGGCGGCCCTGGACCCCGGCAAGCTCATCCGGGTCGCCCCCACCGCCTGGGAGTCCTCCCCCCGCACCGACTTCTCCGTGTGGCCCGCACGCGGCCCGCTCACCGGCGACAGGGCCCTGCTGCGCCGCGCCCTGGCCGTCTGGGCCAGGCCCGGGGAATCGGTCCGCGTCTCGGCCACCCCCGGGACCCAGACCGGCGGCCCGGCCGGCCCGCCCCAGCTGCTGTACGCGGGCGAGGTGGACGCCACGCGCGTGGTGATCCTCTACGACGGCCTGCGCATCGCCCGCTACGCCGAGCCCACGGAGGGCACCGCGGGCGCGGCCCTCGACTTCGCGCGCGTCGACGGAGCGACCGGCGCCGAGGCGAGCGCGCTGGTGCTGGGCCGCTCGGACGGCAACGTCCGCTATCTGACCGCCCCCTGGGTGAGGAAGACCGCCGAGCGGGACCTGATGAAACCGGGCTCGGCCGCGACGTTCCTCACCGTCACCGACGGCGTCACCGCGCCGCTGGTCAGCCCCGCCCTGCAGCCCGGCGGCTGCACCTCGTGGAACGTGCTCCAGTTGACCGACGCCTCCGGTACCCGGCTCGCCACGGACCTGGGCGAGCTGGTCCCGGCCCACCTCACCGCCGGGCGCCCGGGCTCCACCGGTGAGGCGTCCGGCGCGGACGGGCTGCGCGCGTGGGCGCCGTTCGCCTGCTCGCTGTCCACGGAGCGCTCCGCGGGTGTGCGCAGTGTCAACGCCTGGAGGTTCGCGGAGCAGACCCTGCCCGACGCGGGCGGGGCCGGTCAGTGGGTGTGCACCAGGGCCGAGACCTGGCGCGGCGACGGTACGCTCGCGCTGGCGCAGTTCCGGACTCCGGGCGGGCCGGTAGGTGCGGTCGTGGCCAAGGGCGCCGACGTGGCGGCCTGCGGTCCCCGAGACCCGCATGTGCTGGCCGGGGTGCTGTGGAAGTCGGGAGCCGGCACCTGGTATCTGCTGGCCGCGGGCAGTCCGGACACCGCGTCGATCCGCGCGACCGGCGGGGTCACCGCGTCGGGACGGGGTCCCCTGCTGGCCGCGCGGGCGAACCATGGGGCCCGGGCCGACCTGAAGGGCAGCCTGGCGGACGGGCGGCAGATCAGCGGGCTGCACTAGCCGAGACACGCGTCGGACCAGCGGACCGCACTAGCTGACACTGGCGTCAACAAGGTGCTGCACAGGGGTTCTCGCCTCCCACTCGTCGAGGCGCCCTCGTACGTCTTCGTCGCCGGCGGTATCGACATCACGCCGATCCTGCCGATGCTGCGGGCGCTGCCCGGGGGCCCGGACCGGCGGCTGCTGTACGGCGGCCGGACGCGGGCCTCGATGCCCTTCCTGGAGGAGGTGCGGGGGCTCGACGGCGACCGGCTCACGATCGTCGCCGAGGACGAGGGCGGACGGCCGGACCTGGAGGCGTTGTTCACGGACGCTCCCGCGGGGACGGCCGTCTACCGCTGCGGCCCCGAAGGCCTCATGGAGGCGGTGCGGGCACGGCTGCCCGAGGGCGCCACGCTCCACCTGGAGCGGTTCGCGCCGCGCGCGTCCGGCGACGGGAACGCGGAGTCAGAGGCCGAACTCCGGCGCAGTGGGCGTACAGTGCGGGTCCCCGCCGGCTCCACCGTGCCGGCCGCCGTGCGCCGGGAGCTGCCGGACACCGCCTACTCCTGCGAGCAGGGCTTCTGCGGGGCCTGTCAACAGCGGGTACTGGAGGGTGAGGTGGACCACCGGGACGAGCTGCCGACGGATGCGGAGCGTGCCGACTCGATGCTGATCTGTGTGTCACGGGCCGGAAGTGAGCGTCTTGTGCTGGACCTGTGACGCAATCATGTGAACGCCGCTGCCGGTCCGGCCCATTCGGAGGCTGAATTCGATCGGTAAGGTGTTCGCATGAGTACCGGGGTTCGCCGCAGGATGGGCGTCGAGGAGCGGCGGCAGCAGCTGATCGGTGTCGCGCTCGACCTGTTCAGCCGCCGCTCGCCCGATGAGGTCTCCATCGACGAGATAGCGTCGGCCGCGGGCATCTCGCGCCCGCTGGTCTACCACTACTTTCCCGGCAAACTCAGCTTGTACGAGGCGGCGTTGGAGCGTGCCGCGGAGGATCTGGCGGGCCGGTTCGCGGAGCCCCACGAGGGCCCGCTCGGGGCCAGGCTGCTGCGCGTGATGCGCCGCTTCTTCGACTTCGTGGACGAACACGGGCCCGGCTTCTCGGCGCTCATGCGCGGCGGTCCGGCCGTCGGCTCCTCGGCGACCAACGCCCTCATCGACTCCGTACGGCAGGCCGCCTATGTCCAGATCCTTTCGCATCTGGACGTCACCGAGGCGTCCGCGCGACTGGAACTGGTGATCCGCTCCTGGATCTCGCTGGCCGAGTCGACGGCGCTGATCTGGCTGGACGGCCGGCGCCTCCCGCGCGCCGAGCTGGAGCTCCAGCTGGTGCACGACTTCGCCGCCCTGGCGGCGGTGAGCGCCGCCCACGACCCGGACATGGCCGTGCTGCTGCGCAGCATGGTCAAGGACGAGCCGGCCGACGGCCCCTTCGCGGAGCTCGCCGGCCGGCTGATGTCCCTGGCGTCCTGAACTACCGGTCGAACTTGCGGTACGACGGATCCAGGTCGCGGATCTCGGCGGAGGCGTGCAGGGCGAACCCCTTCTCGGCCACGTGCCCCCGCAGCAGCTCGAGCACGGACTCGGTGAGCCGGGCCTTCGTCTCGGCGCTGCGGCCGGCGAGGAGCCCGATGGTCACGTGCACGAGGGCGTGCCCGTGCTCCGCCGGGTCCTCGTACCCGTAGGCCGTGAACGCCCCGGGCCGGAACTGCGTCTTGCAGGCCTCCGGCTTCGCCGCCGCGATCTCGACGACCGCCTCGTGCAGCGCCCGCGCGAAGCCCGGACGGTCGAAGGCCTCCTCCATCGTCTCGGAATAGTCGACGGTGATCTGCGGCATGGGCACTCCTGTTTCTGCGGCGACGGGCCGACCCTACTCGGCCGCCCGGGTGAACACCGCCACGGTCCGCGCCGGAACGGTGAACGTGCCCGAGCCGGCCGCGTAGGCGGAGGTCTTCACCACCGTGTCCGCACCGGCGGCCTGCACCGGGTGCAGCCGGTAGTGCGTCCCGGCGAGGGCGCCGATCCTCTGCTCCTGCTGCTCCGGCGTGGCGTTGAACACGACGACCAGGTCCCCGAGCCGCATGGTGATCACGCCGGGCGTCTCGTCCTTGCCGGACAGCGGGAAGGACAGCCGGTCCTGCACCTGTGCGGCCGTGCCGAGGGAGAACGCCTTCTCCGTCGTGCGGATCCGCAGCAGGTCCTGGTACGCGGCCGAGGCACCGGTGATCTGCGGGCAGCCCACCTTGACCGTGCCGAGCAGCGGCTTGGCGTACGTCCACTTGGACTGGTTGTCGGCGGCCATGGGCAGCCCGCGCCCGAAGCCGTTGCCGTCCGCGCAGTTCCAGTGGATGGCGTTGAACCAGTCGCCGCTGTCGAAGGAGTTGCGGTCCAGCGACTTCGAGCGCAGCAGGTCGGTGCCCGCCTGGGAGAGGGCCGGCCCCTGCGAGAGGGCGGCCGTGGCCATCGCCAGGACCTGCATACGGGCCCGGTCGGACGCCGGCGTGTCCGTCGGGAGCTTGTAGGTCAGGGCGTCGAACAGCGACTCGTTGTCGTGTGCGTCCACGTAGGCGAGGGCGTCGCCGGGCGCGGCCGCGTAGCCGGCGGGGGCGCCGTTGTAGTCGACCTCTGCGCCCGTGACCTCCTTGCCGTCGGTGTCGGTGAAGCGGTACTTGGCCAGGTTGCCGGTCAGGCCGATCTTGATCAGGTCCTGGTAGTGCAGGAGCCGGGCCTTCTGCTCCTCCTTCGTCCCGTTGGCGGTGGAGGAGTTGGGGTCGGTGTACAGCCCGGACGCGAAGCCCTGCACGCCGGGGTCCGAGTCGAAGGGGCCGCCGCCGCGCACGGCGTCACGGGCGCGGTCGGAGAAGGTGGCGATGCCGGTGCCGGCCATGTTCGCCTGCGTGGCCTGCACGAACCGGGCGTCGTTCGCGACCTCCCCGAAGTTCCAGCCCTCGCCGTACAGGATGATCTTCTTGCCGTCGACGCCGTCCTTCTCCGGGGTCAGCGCATCCAGGGCCTTCCTTACCGCCAGGATGTTGGCCTTCGGGTGGTGGCCCATGAGGTCGAACCGGAAACCGTCGACCTTGTACTCCTTGGCCCAGGTGACGATCGAGTCCACGACGAGCTTGCCCATCATCGCGTTCTCGGGCGCGGTGTTGGCGCAGCAGGTGCTGTTGGCCACGCTGCCGTCGGCGAGCAGCCGCTGGTAGTAGCCGGGCACGATCCTGTCGAGGACGGACGTGTCCGCCTGGCCGCCGGCCGCGGTGTGGTTGTAGACGACGTCCATGACGACCCGCAGACCGTCCTGGTTGAGCGCCTGGACCATCTTGCGGAACTGGACCGTACGGGCGGTGCCGTCCGGATCGGTGGCGTACGAGCCCTCGGGGACCGTGTAGTGGTACGGGTCGTAGCCCCAGTTGTAGGCGTCCTTCGCGGCGATCTTCGCCACGCACTCCTGCTGCTTGTCGGAGTCGGCCGGGTAGGAGGCCAGGTCGCAGTCGGTTCTCGCCTGGTCGGCCTTCTTCTCGGGGATGGTGGCGATGTCGAAGGCGGGCAGGAGGTGCACGTACGAGGTGCCGGCCTTGGCCAGCGCCCGCAGGTGCCTGGAGCCGTCACTGTGCTTGTCCGTGAAAGCCAGGTAGGTGCCCGGGTGCTTCGAGGTGCCGTCCCCGACGGAGAAGTCCCGGATGTGCAGCTCCTGGATCCGGGCGTCCTTCAGGGGTACCGCCCTCGGCTTGCGCAGGCCCGCCCAGCCGCTCGGGGCGAGGGACTTGTCGTTCAGGTCGACGACGAGGCTGCGCTCGGAGTTCGCGGTGAGGGCGACCGAGTAGGGGTCGGTGACCTTGTTGGTGACCACCTTGCGGACGCTGGGCGCCCAGACCTTGACGACGTACCGGTAGGGCTTGCCCTTCCAGGACGCGGGGCCGGTGACGGACCAGACGCCGGTGGTGGCGTTCCGGTGCATCTTCACGGGCGTGCCGTCGAGGTCGAGGTGGACGCTCTGCGCGGTCGGCGCCCACACGGCGAGGGTCGGCCTGCCGTGGTGGAAGGTCGGCCCGAGCGCGGCCTTCGTCGCGCCGGAGTACAGGTCGTCCAGCACGCCCGCGATCTGCACGCCGGTCGCGGCCAGCACGGCACCGCCCGCGGTCCGCTGCGAGGCGACGAGCTGCCCGCCCAGCGCCGCGCGCACCCGGTCCCGGTCGCGCGGGTCGACGGACCAGGCGGTGTAGTCCTTCAGATGCGGGAACTTCGCCTTCTGGGCGTCGGTGAGCGTGGTCTTCGTCAGGCGCAGCCAGCGCTCGTCGTCGCTGGTCAGCGTCCCGTCCTTGACGGCGATCGAGCCGTCGTGGGAGTACAGCAGCTGGGTGGAGGCGGCGCCGTCGACGCCGTTCCAGGCGACGGTGTTCCGGTCGATCCAGACCGCCTTGGAGGTGGTCAGGTCGAGCGCGGCCGCGCTGCCCGCCGGCTGCGGCAGCAGGTACTTCTCCTGGCCGTTCACCAGCCACACCTCATAGCCGTTGGCCTTGAGGTCCAGGGACTGGTCGGCGGCCAGGTCCTTGTCGTCGCCCTTGTGGATGATGTAGCTGAGGCTGGTGGCACCCTCGGTGAGCGGCACCTCGAAGACCGCGCCATAGGCATCAGTCTTCACCGGCTTCAGCGGGTTCGACCAGTCGGTGGGGTTCGCGGCGCCCGTCCAGACGTGCAGACCCCAGCCGTCGTAGTTGCCGTCGGCACGGTGGTAGTGGATGACCGCCTTGGTCTTGTCCTGGGCCGGGTAGTCGGGCTTCTGGGTCAGTACGTCGGCCTTGCCCTGCTCGACCCAGACCTCGCCCGTCCTGGTGACGTCGATGCTCCGGTCGGCGGCAACGTCCTTGTTGCCGTCCTTGTCGATGACCAGGAAGCCGACGTCGGAGGCGCCCGGCTTCAGTTTGACGTAGGCGAAGGCGCCGTACGCGTCCCGGCCGACGAAGGGGTGGCTGGCGGGCCAGTCGGTCGCCTCGCCGTCGGCGAGGTCGCCCCAGGCGTACAGGCCCCAGCCGTCGTAGTCGCCGTCGGCGCGCTTGTAGTGGACGATCGCGTAGTCCCGGGAGGAGGCCGTGGGGACCTCGGGCGCGGGCGGAGTGCCGGTGGTGCTGTTCGCCGTGGCGCTCGCGGTGTGCCCGGCCGAGTCGACCACGACCGCCTTGTAGCGCAGGGCGGTCCCGGCGGGTACGTCCTTGCCGATGGTCTGGGTGACCTTGTAGGGGGCGTGGTCGGCGGAGCCGAGGATGCGCCACTTGCCGTTGCCGGTCTGGGCGGCGAAAACGACGCGGTCGAGCGCTCCGGCTCCCCCGCTCCCGGCTTCGCTCGAGCGGGAGGTGCCCCCGACGCCGGCCGTGACCTCCACGGTGCCGGTGGCGCCGGTGGCCGGGGCCTTCAGGGTGAGCGTCGGCCTGGAGGCGGGCTCGGCGAGGGTGCCGGCCGCCTTGAGGACGACGGAGGTGCCGGCCGGGACGGTGACGGTGAGCTTGTTGTCGGCGTCGGTCCGGGCACTGGTGTGGGTGCCGTAGATGCCGCGGTACGTCATGTCCGCCGAGCCGGTCGCGAAGGTCGCGGTCCGCTCCTCGTCGGCGTTGTTGAGGGCGACGACGTACTCGGCGCCCGTCCTGGCGTCCGTGCGGGTGAAGGCGTAGATGCCGGCGCCGTCGGCCGCGTACCGCTCGGTCTGGACGCCGTCCGTCAGGGCCGGGTTGGTCCTGCGGAGCCTGGAGAGGGCGGCGATCTCCCGGTAGAGCGGCGCGCTCGTGTCGTACGCGTCACTCGCGTGGGTGCGGTCGGTGCCGATCTCGTCGTCGTCCAGGTAGTCGGCGACCTTGGAGGCGAACATGGTCTGGCGGGCGTCCTTGTCGCCGCCGGAGCCCGTGAAGCCCTGCTCGTCGCCGTAATAGACGACCGGGTTGCCGCGGCTGAGGAACATCAGCTCGTTGGCGAACTCGTCCTTCTTGAGGATCTCGGCGTCCGTGGCCTTCGGGTTGTCCTGCTTCAGGAAGGACCCGATGCGGCCCATGTCGTGGTTGCCGAGGAAGGTGACCTGCTCGTACGCGTTGGCCTTGTCGGTCGTGTACTTGTAGTCGTCACCGAAGACGCTCGCCAGCTTCTGGGCGCTGCCACCCTGAGAGGCGTAGGCGCGGGCCGCGTCCTGGAAGGGGAAGTCGAGGGTGGCGTCGAGGCGGCCCTGGGTGACGTACGGGGACGTGAGGGAGGTGTCGGCGGAGTAGACCTCGCCGAACATGAAGAAGTTCTTCCGCCCGTGCGCGGCCGCGTACCTGTCGAGCGCGGTGGCCCACTGGGTCCAGAACTCCATGTTCACGTGCTTGACGGTGTCGATCCGGAAGCCGTCGACGCCGAAGTTCTTCACCCAGCGCTCGTAGATCTTCTCCATGCCCTCGACGACCTCGGGACGCTCGGTCCACAGGTCGTCCAGGCCGGAGAAGTCGCCGTAGGTCGTGGACTCGCCGGCGTACGTCGAGTCGCCCCGGTTGTGGTACATCGCCGGGTCGTTGAGCCAGGCCGGGACCTTGCTCCTGCTCGTGACCTTCGGGGTGCGCGGGAAGGAGTCGGCGTCCACGGCCGGGAACTTCCTGCTTCCGTCCGCGTAGCCGGAGTCGTCGAAGGGCCGGCCGTCCTTCGTCAGGTACGGGAAGGCGCCCTTGGAGAGGTAGTCGTACGACTTCTCCTTGTAGTCCACGACGTCGGCGGTGTGGTTGGTGATGACGTCGAAGAAGACCTTCATACCCTTGGTGTGCGCCTTGGAGATGAGGGTCTGGAGGTCCTTGTTCGTCCCGAAGTGCGGGTCGACCTGGGTGAAGTCGGTGATCCAGTAGCCGTGGTAGCCGGCGGAGGCATCGGCGCCCGTGCCCTGCACCGGGCGGTTCTTGAAGATGGGCGCCATCCAGATGGCGGTGGTGCCGAGGCCCTTGATGTAGTCGAGCCGCTTGGCCAGGCCCTTGAGGTCGCCGCCCTGGTAGAAGCCCTTGTCGGTGGGGTCGTAGCCGGTGCTCAGGCGGGATCCGGTCAGGCCGCCCCTGTCGTTGGACCTGTCGCCGTTGGCGAAACGGTCCGGCATGACGAAGTAGAACTGCTCACGGGTGTCGTCGTGCCGGGCCGGCTGGGCGGCGAGCCTGGCGTCCGACGGCGGCGCGGGCGGGGTGTCCGCCCGGGCGGACAGCGGCTGCAGGAGGGCTGCGGCGAGAGCGGCGACGGTGACGGCCGCGGCCCGTCTCGCTCGTGGGGTGCGGCGCGTGCGGGGCGCCGGCCATCTCGGTATCACAGGCGGTAACTCCTTGCGACTACGGCTCTCTTGGGTCCGACCCCAACGCCGCGGCACGGCATCGATGCCGGGCGCCCGCGCGACCGTATCGCTAACGAAAGGTTTACAGCAAGAGGCTTGAAACCCACAGCAAGAACTTTCACCGACCGCCTTGACGTGCCCTTCGCAACTGCCGCACGTCTGCACCGACGCGGTGATCAACCACACGGCCGGCAGACCGGTACCGGCAACCACGGCACGACGGTCACCAGCAACGACACCCCCGAGTGGGACCGGGCGAACTACCACGACCGGCCCGGGGCACTGGGCGGCCGGGACACGTCCGAGGCGGTGAAGCCGTCCTCGTCCGGCTGCCCGGTCCGGTCCGGGGAGGCGAGCCCGCCGGTCAGCATCTCGTTCGAGTACAAGCACACCAAGAAGGACACTTCAGGCAGCGTGCCCCGGGATACCTCAAGAAGGGCGGCTCCGGGAACGTGACCCGGGAGTCCGGGACGAACCGCCCGTCCACGACGGGCGGTTCGTCCGGCTGCACGACGAGCGACACGCGGAAGCAGCGCCGGTTCAGCAGCTCGACTTCCCCGCATGGATCGCCAGCGCCGTGTTGGCGCCCAGGGTGGCGGTGAACTGCCCGCTGGAGTTCACCGTCACCGTCGTGCTGTTCTGCACATTGCAGTACGTGCCCGCCGGCAGCGAGGTCTGGTAGGTGCGGGTCAGGGACGAGGACTCGTGGTTGATCGCCACATACCCCTTGCTGCCCCGGCCGAAGGCGATCGCGTTGTTGCCGTTGTCCCACCAGTTGGAGACGGCCTGGCCCCGCGTCGCGTTGCGGAAGGCGACCATGGACCTGATCTCCGGCCAGGCGTGCTGGCACTTCCACCCGTCCTGCCAGCAGGCGTTCACCTTGCCCCCGTTGGGCGGACCGGCGTCCGCGTCGGACCACTCGTAGCCCGAGTTGATGTCCGGGGCGCCGTAGGGGTACGCGAGCATGAAGACGTTGGCCAGGGTGTAGTTGGCGCCGTCCTTGTAATTGAGCGTGCTGCCATTGCGTTCGGTGTCGTGGTTGTCGACGAAGACGCCGGCCACCGAGTTGCTCAGGTAGCCCCAGCCCTCGCCGTAGTTGCTCAGGTACGCCAGCTTCTCGCTGGTGAAGACGCGCTTGAGGTCGTAGGCGTACCGGAACTCCTGGACGTCCCCGTTGCCGGTGTACTCGGACGGCTGGACCGCCTCGTTCGCGCCGTAGATGACCTCCTGCTTCCAGTAGACGGAGGGGTTGGTCAGGCGGCTCTTGATGTTGGCCAGGTCGCCCGCCGGGATGTGCTTGGCCGCGTCGATGCGGAAGCCGTCGACGCCGAGGGTCAGCAGGTCGTTCATGTAGCCGGCGATGGTCTTGCGGACGTACTCCTCGCCCGTGTCCAGGTCGGCGAGGCCGACGAGTTCGCAGTGCTGGACGTTCCAGCGGTCCGCGTAGTTGGACACCTGGGCGGTGCAGTCGTCGAAGTCGTAGATCGAGTACAGGCCGGGGTAGTCGTACTTCGTGTACGACGAGCCGCCGGTGCCGGTGCCGCTGCCGCTGCCCGCCGACATGTGGTTGACGACGGTGTCGACCACGACCTTCACCCCCGCCGCGTGGCAGGTGTTCACCATGTTCTGGAACGCCGTACGGTCGCCGAGGCGCCCCGCGATCTTGTACGACACCGGCTGGTACGACGTCCACCACTGCGCGCCCTGTATGTGCTCGGCGGGCGGGGAGACCTGGACGTATCCGTAGCCGGCGGGGCCGAGGGCGGTGGTGCACTCCCTGGCGACCGAGGCGTAGTTCCACTCGAAGAGGACGGCGGTGACGTCCTTGGTACCGGGCGGGGAGGCCTGTGCGGTAGTCGGGTACATGCCAACCGAAAGGGCGGCTGCGAGGGCGAGTGCCGCGGGGAGGGTTCTGCGTGCCATGTGGGGGTCCTTCGTCACTGAAGGCGCTTGCTGCAATGTTTCAGCAAACTTGCGGTGACGCAGATGTTAAAGGCCCGCTGCCGGAAAAGGCAGCGGGCCGTTGTGAAGTTGATGCAAGAACTTTCAGACGAGCCGTCAGACCGCGGTCGTCCACCAGACGGTGGTGTCGGCCGGCACCTTCGCCTCGCCGTCGGCCTCGGTCACCTCACCACTCGTGAGCAGGACACGGCCGTACGCCGGGATCGTCACCGACTCACCCGTCGTGTTGGCGACGCACACGAACTCCCCGCGCCGCAGGGCGAGGACGCCCTCCGGGGCCCGCAGCCACTCGACCGCGTCGCCCGCGCCCAGGTCGGGCTGCGACCGGCGCACGCTCAGCGCGGCGCGGTACAGCTCCAGCGTCGAGCCGGGCGCACCCGTCTGGGCCTCCACACTCAGCTCGGCCCAGGCCGCCGGCTGGGGCAGCCAGCTGCCGCCGCTGCCGAAACCGTACGAGGAGCCCTCGCGGGTCCACGGGATCGGCACCCGGCAGCCGTCGCGGAAGCCGTCCTGACCGGCGCCCCGGAAGTACGCCGGGTCCTGGCGCACCTCGTCGGGGAGGTCCACCACGTCCGGGAGGCCGAGTTCCTCGCCCTGGTAGATGTACGCCGAGCCGGGCAGGGCGAGCATGAGGAGGGTGGCGGCACGGGCGCGCCGCAGGCCCAGCGCGCGGTCGCCCGCGGTGCGGATCTGGGTGCCGAGTCCGGGCGGGTTGGCGAAGCGGGTCGCGTGCCGGGTGACGTCGTGGTTGGACAGCACCCAGGTGGCGGGGGCACCGACCGGGCGCATCGCCTCCAGGGTGCGGTCGATGACCGTCCGGAGTTCCTTCGCGTCCCACTCCGTGCCCAGGTACTGGAAGTTGAAGGCCTGGTGCAGCTCGTCCGGGCGGACGTAGTTGGCGGTGCGCTCGACGGTCGGGGTCCAGGCCTCGGCGACGAAGATGCGCTCCGGGGGACCCCCCTGCTCGGAGAGCTCGGGGGAGTATTCGTCGAGGATCGTGCGCCACTGGCGGTAGATCGCGTGCACGCCGTCCTGGTCGAAGAACGGCATGACATCGTTGCCCAGCAGCTTGAGCTGGTCGTGGGCGCCGAGGTCCGGGAGGCCCGGCGCCTTCACCAGGCCGTGGGCCACGTCGATGCGGAAACCGTCGACGCCCATGTCCAGCCAGAAGCGCAGGATCGAGCGGAACTCGTCGCCGACCGCAGGGTGCTCCCAGTTGAAGTCGGGCTGCTCGGGCGCGAAGAGGTGCAGGTACCACTCACCGGGCGAGCCGTCGGGCTCGGTGACCCTGGTCCAGGCCGGGCCGCCGAAGATGGACTCCCAGTCGTTCGGCGGGAGTTCGCCGTTCTTCCCCTTGCCGGGGCGGAAGTGGTAGCGGTCCCGCAGGGGCGAGCCGGGGCCCTCGGCGAGCGCGCGCTTGAACCACTCGTGCTGGTCGGAGGAGTGGTTGGGCACCAGGTCGACGATGATGCGCAGGCCCAGCTCGTGGGCGTCGCGGATCAGCGCGTCGGCGTCGAGCAGGTTGCCGAACATGGGGTCGACGGCGCGGTAGTCGGCGACGTCGTAGCCGGCGTCGGCCTGCGGTGAGGCGTAGAAGGGGCTGAGCCATACGGCGTCGACGCCGAGGTCGCGCAGGTACGGGAGTCGGGAGCGTACGCCCTCCAGATCGCCCATGCCGTCGCCGTTGCTGTCGGCGAAGCTGCGCGGATAGACCTGGTAGATCACCGCGTCCCGCCACCAGTCGCGGCGCTTGGCGACGGTGGCGACGGCGGAGGCGTCGGCCGGGGCTGCAGGGTGCTGCTGGCTCATGGCGTCCTTGATGCGTAAGGGAGTTCTGGTCATGGGCGGCGTGGGTGGGCGGCCGGGGGTGCGAGGCGGCCGCGGTGTCAGCGGGGTCGGATGGAACACCGCGGCCGCCTACCCGCGCGGACAGGCGCGCGGGAGCCCTCTCACCGGTCGGGCGTCAGCCCTTGGTGCCGCCCGCGGTGAGGCCGGTGACGAGGTTCTTCTGCACGAGGTAGAAGAACAGGGACACGGGTATCGCGATCAGCACCGCGGTGGCGGCCATGTAGTTCCACTGGGCATCGTGCTCGCTGACGAAGGTCTGCAGACCGACGGCGAAGGTGTACTTCGAGTCGTCCAGCATGAAGGTCGTCGCGAAGGCGACCTCGCCGACGGCGGTGATGAAGTTGTAGAAGGCGGCCACGGCCAGTCCGGGACGGGCCAGCGGCAGGATCAGCCGGAAGAAGGTGCCGAAGGGGCTGAGTCCGTCCACGCGCCCTGCTTCGTCGATCTCGAACGGGATGGTGTCGAAGTAGCCCTTGAGCAGCCAGGCGCTGTACGGCACGGCCGTGGTGCAGTTGATGACGATCAGCGACCAGTAGGTGTCGATGAGGTCGAGCTCGCTGAAGATCTCGTACATCGGCACGATCAGGATGGCGATCGGGAAGGCCTGGGTGAGCAGCAGCACCCACATCAGCTGCTTGTAGCCGGGGAAGCGCATGCGCGACACGGCGTAGCCGGTGGTGGCGGCGACGAAGACGCCGATCAGGGTGGTGCCGATGGCCACGATCATCGTCGACTTGAACCAGTCGAAGAACGCGGTGTGCTGCAGTACGAAGCCGTAGTTGGAGAAGGTGAGCTTGCCCAGGATCTTGCCCGGGTGCAGGTAGTCGTCCTTGTCCGGGCCGAGGGACAGGAAGATCAGCCAGGCGACCGGGGCCAGCGCGACCAGGCTCGCGACGGCGAGGCCGCCGTGCAGGAGGGCGGCGCCGAGCGGGCCGCGTTCGCCGCGCCGGCGGGACCGGCGCCCGGGCTGCGGGACGGCGGCCGGTGCGGCCTGTGTCTTTTTGTCGAGGGTCGTGGTGCTCATGGCGGCGGCTCCTGCGGCGTCAGACGGCGAGCTGGTCATTGCGCTTCAGCCAGCGGAAGTAGAAGGAGGTGAAGACGGCGATGATCGACAGCAGCAGCACGCCGTACGCGGCGGACTGGGCGAAGTCGCGCGGCTGCTGTCCGAAGCCCAGGTAGTAGGCCCAGGTGACGAGGATCTGGGCGTCGGGCGCGCCGGTGGGGCCGAACAGCAGGAAGATGATGGCGAACTGGTTGAAGGTCCAGATGATGCCGAGCAGCACCACGGTGGAGCTGACCGAGCGCAGTCCCGGCAGGGTGACGTGCCGGAACCGCTGCCAGGCGCTCGCGCCGTCCATCTCGGCCGCCTCGTAGAGCGAGGAGTCGATGGACTGCAGGCCGCCGAGCAGCGAGAGCATCATGAACGGCACACCGCACCAGGTGTTCACCATGATCGCGGCGAACCGCTGCCAGAAGGTGTCCTCCAGCCACTGCGGCTCGGGCAGATGGAGCGTGCCGAGGACCTGGTTGAGCACACCGGAGTCGGCGAGCATGATCCGCCAGGAGAAGACCGTGACGAAGGTCGGCACGGCCCAGGGCAGGACCAGCAGCACCCGGTAGACGGTGCGGCCGCGCAGCTTCTCGTCGAGCATGAGCGCGAGGCCGAGGCCGATGGTGTAGTGCAGGGCCACACAGGCGGCCGTCCAGACGACGGTCCACAGGAAGTGGGACCAGAACCGGTCGTACGACAACGGACCGAACAGGATGTCCTTGTAGTTGTCGAACCCGATGAACTTGTACGTGGCGGCGATGTGGTTGACGCCGATGGTGCGCGCCGTGTTGAGGCTGTTGGCGTCGGTGAGGGTCAGGTAGACGCCCCTCAGCAGCGGGTAGCCCACGATCACACCGAGCACGACGACCACGGGGGCGATCATCGCGTAGGCGTACCAGTATTTCTGGTAGCCGTTCTTGATGCGCTGCCCCAGCCCGGGCCGAGGCGCGCGGTCACCGCGGCGCTTGCCGGTCGCGCGGTCGATGGCGACTGTCATGGTTCGACACCTTTTGAGAGTTCAGGTTTGGGCTGGGCACAGGGCGGTGGCCGCCGGATCCTTCCCCACCTTGAAGGGAGGATCCGACGGCCACGCGGGCTCACTTGCTGAAGTCGGGCACCAGCTTGGCGATCGCCAGCTCGGCGTTGCTCAGACCCTTGTCCAGCGACTCCTTGCCACCGGCGATCTTCGGCAGCTCGGTGTCCAGCGGACCCCACAGGGAGCTGTACTCGGGCAGCGCCGGGCGGGGCTGCGCGGCGGCCAGCACGCCCTGGTAGCCGGCGATGCCGGGGTCGGCCTTGACCTGGGCGGTGTAGGCGTCGGAGCGGGTGGGCAGCGTGGAGTTCTTCAGGGCGATGGTCTCCTGGGACTTCGCCGAGGTCATGAACTTCACGAACTTCAGCGCCGCGGCCTGGTGGGCCTTGTCGGAGCCGGCGTAGACCGAGAGGTTGTGACCGCCGGTCGGGGCACCCGCCTTGCCGGAGGAGCCGGCCGGGACGGTGGCGATGCCGAGGTTGGACTTGTCGCTGAAGGCCGAACCCTTGTAGAAGTTCGTGATCTCCCAGGGGCCCTGGATGATCGCGGCGACCTTGCCGTTGACGAACGCGTCCTGGATGTGGGCGTAGGCGTCGGCCGTGGTGTCGGCCTTGTGCAGGCCCTTGCCGGAGAACGTGCTCAGCCAGGTGCCGTAGGCCGTCTTGGCGGCGGCCGAGTTCACGGTGACCTTCTTGGCGGCGACGTCGACGGTGTCGGTGCCCTCGCCGTAGAGGAAGGACTGGGCGTAGTAGGCCTGGGTGGAGCCCCAGTAGCCGTCGACCTTGGTCTTGGCCTTGATCTTGGCGGCGTCGGACTTCAGCTCGTCCCAGGTCTTGGGGGCTTCGGTGATGCCGGCCTTCTTGAACAGGGATTTGTTGTACACCAGGGCGAGGGTGTCGGTGACCAGCGGCGCGCCGTAGGTCTTGCCCTCGTACTGGGCCTGCTTGATCAGGTTCGGCTGGAACTTGGCCTGGTCGGCGAGGGCCTCGGTGCCGTCCAGCGGCAGGAAGTAGCTCTTCTTGGCGAAGGCCGGGGTCCAGCCGACCTCCGAGCGCAGGACGTCCGGGGCGCCCTTGGAGCTCGCGGCGGTGTCGAACTTGTTCTGCGCCTGGTCGAAGGGGACGTCGACGTACTTGACCTTGATGTTCTTGTGGGCGGCCTCGAACTGCTGGACCAAGGCCTTGTACGTCGGTGCCTCATTCGTCGCGTTGGAGGTGTCCCACCAGGTGATGGTGACCGGGCCGTCCGACTTGCTGCCGCTGTCGCTCCCGCCGCACGCCGTCGCCGCCAGGGCGAGGGACGCCACCAGCGCGGAGGCCGCTATGCCACGCCGCATGAGTTCTCCTTGAGGGTTAAAAGCCCGAGTGGTGCAGAAGGCGGTCCCGTCTGACGCCTCTGCGACTTGCCGACTGCGCCGTTGCGGCGGCCGGGCGACCAGGAACGTAACAGCGATGTAAGCGCCGCGAAAGACCTTGCAGAAAAAAAGTGCAAGAGAACACGGGGGTTACCCCCTTCGTGACCTGGGTCGGCCCGGGTCGAAACCCCGATCCACCACCGGTGGGCGGGTTGACGGACGCGTGTGCAAGACTCTGCAAGTTCTTGCCATTCGCTTCTGCCGCGGGGATCATCCCCTTGCGGAACAGACGTCGGCTTCGGATGAACCCGGGCAAGACGCCCAGCACACACCCAGCGGACGTCGAGCAGACACCGAAAAGGACGAGGAGCGCGATGACGCAGCAATCCACGGCGGGGCGTTCGGCCGCCCGCGCACGACGTCCCGTCGGTGTGCAAGGCGAGGTGCGGCCGGTACAGTCCAGTGCCGTGACCACACGGCTTGCGGACATCGCTGCGCAGGCGGGGGTGAGCGAAGCGACCGTCAGCCGCGTCCTCAACGGGAAGCCGGGCGTCGCCGCCACCACCCGCCAGTCCGTGCTCGCCGCGCTGGACGTGCTCGGCTACGAGCGTCCGGTACGGCTGCGCCAGCGCAGCGAGGGCCTGGTGGGCCTGATCACCCCGGAGCTGGAGAACCCGATATTCCCGGCCCTCGCCCAGGTCATCGGCCAGGCGCTGACCCGGCAGGGCTACACCCCGGTGCTCGCCACCCAGACCCCCGGCGGGTCCACGGAGGACGAACTCACCGAGATGCTGGTGGACCGCGGGGTGGCGGGGATCATCTACGTCTCCGGGCTGCACGCGGACACCACCGCCGACATGCAGCGCTACGAGCGGCTGCGCGCCCAGGGCGTGCCGTTCGTGCTGGTGGACGGGTTCTCACCGAAGGTGCAGGCCCCCTTCATCTCCCCCGACGACCGGGCGGCGACGACCCTGGCGGTGACGCACCTGGTGTCACTGGGCCACACCCGGATCGGTCTCGCGCTCGGCCCGAAGCGGTTCGTGCCCGTGCAGCGCAAGATCGACGGCTTCGTCCGCGCCATGCAGGACCAGCTGGGGCTGGCACCCGGCACGATCGAGACCGAGCTGATCCAGCATTCGCTGTACACCCTGGAGGGCGGTCAGGCGGCCGCGACAGCGCTGATCGAGCGGAACTGCACGGCGGTGGTGTGCGCGAGCGACATGATGGCGCTCGGCGCGATACGGGCGGCCCGGCAGCTGGGCCTGGAGGTGCCCACGGACGTGTCGGTGGTCGGCTTCGACGACTCCCCGCTGATCGCGTTCACCGACCCGCCGCTGACCACGGTCCGCAAGCCGGTCCCGGCGATGGGACAGGCGGCCGTGCGCACGCTGCTGGAGGAGATCGGCGGGACGCCCGCGCCGCACAGCGAGTTCGTGTTCATGCCGGAGCTGGTGGTGCGCGGTTCGACCGCTTCGGCGCCGGGTGACCGGAGTGACCGCAATCGCAGGTGATCGTTCACGATCGGGGGTGCATGTCCTCGCTGTGTCGTAGGACGTGCACGGCGGGCCCACCCTTGGGATGATCTGGCGAAGAAGCCTTTTCTGGCAGACTCTGTGCCTATGAGTGACTCGACCGTGACAGAGCCGGAAGGTCGCGAGGAGGTGGCCGTTCCGCGGGCCGTCACGGGCGAGAACAGACAGGGTTTCCTGCCCGGGGTACGCCGCCCGCGCAGGCCCCGGCTGTGGTTCGAGATCCTGTTGATCGCAGCGAGTTACTGGACGTACTCGCTCATCCGCAACGCCGTCCCGGAGCAGAAGGCGCAGGCGCTGCGCAACGCCGAGTGGGTCTGGCGCCTCGAGCACCGGCTGGGCGTCGCCGTCGAGGGGTCGGTCAACCACGCCGTGAACGCGGCGTCCTGGCTGATCGTCGGCATGAACTATTACTACGCCACCCTGCACTTCGTGATCACGCTGGGTGTCCTGGTGTGGCTCTACCGCTGGCATCCCGGCCGCTATGCGGCGAGCCGGCTGGTGCTGTTCGCGACCACGGGCGTGGCCCTGGTCGGTTACTACCTGTTCCCGCTGGCTCCGCCCCGGCTGATGAACGGCGGCCACTTCGTGGACACGGTCATGGTGCACCACACCTGGGGCTCGATGGCCTCCGGCGACCTGAAGCACATGTCGAACCAGTACGCGGCGATGCCCTCGATGCACATCGGCTGGTCGCTGTGGTGCGGCCTGACGATCTTCGCACTGGCGTCCGCGCCGTGGGTGCGGGTGCTGGGTCTGCTCTACCCGGCGGCGACCCTCGTGGTGATCGTTGCCACGGCCAACCACTTCTGGCTGGACGCGGTGGGCGGGGTCCTCTGCCTGACCTTCGGGTTCACGGTGGCCCGCCTCTGGTACGGCAGCCTGCCCCACGCCCTGCCGAGGCTGGTGCCGGCCCCGGCGGCCGGGCCCGTTCAGGTCCCGTCGGCGTAGAACAGCTCCTCGACGACCGCGCGCGCCCTCCGGGTGGTGCGGCGGTAGGCGTCCAGCATGTCCCCGGCGTGCCCGGCGCCGTAGCCCAGGTAGCGGCCGACCGCGGACAGCTCGCGGGGCTCGGTGGGGAAGGTGTCCCCGGCGCGGCCGCGGACCAGCATGACCGCGTTGCGCACCCGGGTGGCCAGCACCCAGGCCTCGTCCAGCACGGCCGTGTCCTCGGCGGAGAGCAGCCCGGCCTCGCGGGCGGCGGCCAGGGCCTCCCGGGTGCGGGTGGTGCGCAGGCCGGGCTCGCGCCGGGCGTGCCGCATCTGGAGCAGCTGGACGGTCCACTCGACGTCGGACAGGCCGCCGGGCCCGAGCTTGGTGTGCAGTCGGGGGTCGGCGCCGCGCGGCAGGCGCTCGGACTCCATCCGGGCCTTGAGCCGGCGGATCTCACGGACCGCCTCCTCGTCCAGGCCCCGCTGCGGGTAGCGCAGCGGGTCGATCAGCTCGGTGAAGCGGCGGGCCAGGTCCTCGTCCCCCGCGACCGGCTCGGACCGCAGCAGCGCCTGCGACTCCCAGACCAGGGACCAGCGGCGGTAGTACGCCTCGTACGACTTCAGGGTGCGCACCAGCGGCCCGGACTTGCCCTCGGGACGCAGGTCGGCGTCGATGAGCAGCGGCGGGTCGGCGCTCGGCAGCTGCAGCAGGCGGTGCATCTCGGCCACGACCTTGTTGGCGGCCGCCGCTGCCTCCTGCTCGGCCACGCCGTCCCGCGGTTCGTGCACGAACAAGACGTCGGCGTCGGAGCCGTAGCCCAGCTCGTGGCCGCCGAAGCGGCCCATCCCGATGATCGCGAACCGGGTGGGCAGGGTGTCGCCCCAGCCGTCCCGGACGACGGCCCGCAGGGCGCCGGCGAGGGTGGCCGCGGTCAGGTCGGACACCGCGGCGCCGACCCGGTCCACCAGGGCGCCCTGGTCGGCCTCGGCGGGGCTGGTCTCGGTGCCGTAGGAGCCGACGATGTCGGCTGCGGCCGTACGGAACAGCTCCCGGCGGCGCACGCCACGGGCCGCGGTGACGCCCTGCTCGGCGTTCTCGGCACGGCCGGCGGCGGCGAGGATCTCCTGCTCCAGAGGGGCGCGCTCGCGCGGCTCCAGGCCGCCGCCGTCGCCGTCGCCCAGCAGCGCCACGGCCTCGGGGGCGCGCATGAGCAGGTCGGGGGCGAGGCGGCCCGCCGACAGGACGCGGGCCAGGTTCTCGGCGGCCGCGCCCTCGTCCCTGAGGAGCCGGAGGTACCAGGGGGTCTTGCCGAGGGCGTCGGAGACCTTGCGGAAGTTGAGCAGGCCCGCGTCCGGGTCGGCGGAGTCGGCGAACCAGCCGAGGAGGACGGGCAGCAGGGTCCGCTGGATGGCCGCCTTGCGGGTGACGCCGGAGGCGAGCGCTTCCAGGTGGCGCAGGGCGGCCGCCGGGTCGGCGTAGCCGAGGGCGACCAGGCGCTCACGGGCCGCCTCGGGGCTCAGCCGGGCCTCGCCGGGGGCGAGTTGGGCGACCGCGTCGAGCAGCGGGCGGTAGAACAGCTTCTCGTGCAGCCGTCGTACGACCCCGGTGTGCCGCTTCCATTCGCGGTTCAGTTCGGCCACCGGGTCGGCGCGCAGGCCCAGGGAGCGGCCGAGACGCCGCTGGTCTGCCTCGGCCTCGGGGACGAGGTGGGTGCGGCGCAGGCGGTAGAGCTGGATGCGGTGCTCCATGGACCGCAGGAAGCGGTAGGCCTCGTCGAGGCGGGCGCCGTCCTCACGGCCCACATAGCCTCCGGCGGCAAGGGCCTGAAGGGCGCCCAGGGTGCTGCCGCTGCGCAGCGACGGGTCGGTGCGGCCGTGCACCAACTGCAGGAGCTGCACGGCGAATTCGACGTCGCGCAGGCCGCCGGGGCCGAGTTTCAGTTCGCGTTCGATCTCGGCTGCGGGGATGTTCTCGACCACGCGGCGGCGCATCTTCTGCACGTCCGCCACGAAGTTCTCGCGTTCGGCGGCCTTCCAGACGAGGGGTTCGAGCGCCTCGACGTAGGCCCGGCCGAGGTCCGCGTCGCCGGCCACCGGGCGGGCCTTGAGCAGAGCCTGGAACTCCCAGGTCTTGGCCCAGCGCTGGTAGTAGGCGAGGTGGCTGCTGAGGGTGCGGACGAGGGGGCCGTTGCGGCCCTCGGGGCGGAGGTTGGCGTCCACCGGCCAGATCGAGCCCTCGATCGTGGACTCGGAGCAGATCCGCATCATGTGCGAGGCCAGTTTGGTGGCGGACTTGAGGGCCTTGCCCTCGTCGGCGCCCTCGGCCGCCTCCGCCACGAAGATCACGTCCACGTCGGAGACGTAGTTCAGCTCGTGGCCGCCGCACTTGCCCATCGCGATCACCGCGAGGCGGCAGGCGGCGGCGTCCGCGGGGGCGGCGGCCGCCGCTATGGCCAGGGCGGCGCGGAGCGTGGCGGTGGCGAGGTCGGCAAGTTCGGCGGCGGTCTCGGCGACGTCGATGGTGCCGCAGACGTCCCGGGCGGCGATGGACAGGAGGCAGCGGCGGTAGGCCACGCGGAGGGAGACGGGGTCGGTGGCCTCGGCCAGGCCCCGTTCGAACTCCTCCACTCCACGGTGGAGGTCGCGGGGCTCGTAGGTGACCAGGGCCTGCCAGTCGCTCGGGTGGCGGGCGAGGTGGTCGGCCAGGGCGGCGGAGGCACCGAGGACGCCGAGGAGGCGGTCGCGCAGCGGCTTGGCCGCTGTCAGGGTGTCCAGCAGTTCGCGGTGGGCGGTGGGGCCGGGCTGGGCCTCCAGGAGCCGTACCAGGCCGTGCAGGGCCAGGTCGGGGTCGGCGGTGGCGCCCAGGGCCTCCAGGAGGACCGGGTCGTCTCGGACGGGGGCCAGCTCGGTGCTGTCGAGGAGGCGCTCGGCGGCTGAGGGGTCGGTGAAGCCGTGTCGGAGCAGGCGGGTGAATGTGCTGCTTCTGCGCCCCGGCGTCATCCTTGGCCTCCCCTTGTTGTCTCGGATCAAGGTCGTCCTGGCCCGAGCCTAACCGGATTGCGGGCGGGGGGCTTCGGGGTGGCTCTCGGGGTGCGCTGCGGTTCTGGCTGGGGGGTGTCCGGGTGCGGGCGGGCGGTCTCCGGCTGGGGGCGGGTGCGGGCTCCGGGTGCGGGCTCCGGGTGCGTGCGGGTGCGGGCTCCGGGTGCGTGCCGGTGCGGGCTCCGGGTGCGTGCGGGTGCGGTCTTCGCCTGCGGCGGCCCGTGCAGGTGCGGTCTCCGGGTGCGCCCCGGATGCGGGCTCCGGCTAGTGCGGGCTCCGGGTGCACTCCGGATGCGGACTCCGGCTGGTGCGGTCTCCGGGTGCGCCCCGGATGCGGACTCCGGCTGGTGCGGGTGCGGTCTTCGCCTGCGGCGGCCCGTGCAGGTGCGTCGTGGCTTGGGGCGCGCCTGCCGTGGTCGGTGGGTCGGTGCCGCGCCGGGTGGTGTCCGTCCTCGGTCCGGCGCCCTGTTCGTTGCGTCGCCAAACGAGTTTTCGCCGGCCGCTGCGGGCGGACACCACCCGGCACGTCCCCTGCCCGCCGTGCGCGGGTGCGGGACCGTGTCGGCGGGCGCGGGGTCGTGCCGGCCGGCGCGGGTGCGGGGTGCGGGCTCAGGTGACTGGTCGGCTGTGTGTTTCTTCGGGCTTCCGCTGGGGCGGCAGGCTTGTCGTCAGGAGGTCCTGCATGGTGCCGGCCGCCCTTGCCGCCGCGTCGCCGCAGCAGTTGTTGAAGAGGACGTGGACCTCTTCGGCGGTCTCTGCCAGGGCCCGGATGCGCGGCAGCCACTCCGTGAGTTCCGCGGTGGTGTAGCTGTGGCGGAAGCGGTCCTCCTTGGAGCCCGTGCCCCAGTGGGGGCTGCGTCCGTGTAACCGGACGAGGGCCAGGTGGGGGGTGGTCGCGAAGGTGACCGGGGGGAGCGAGGTGGACAGGCCCTGGGGGGTGTCCACCGCTACGGCGGTGGCGTCCAGGTCCTTGAGGAAGGCGGTCGTACGGTCGGTCCGCCACCAGGCGGGGTGGCGGAACTCCACGGCGAACGGCCAGTCGCGGGCACGTTCGCGGGCGGTGCGGATGAAGGCCTCCGCGTCCGGGCCGGGGGTGAGGGAGGGCGGGTACTGGAAGAGGAGGGTGCCCAGGCGGCCGGAGCTGCGCAGGGGCGCGAGCGCTTCCGCGTAGCGGGTCCAGGCCTCGGTCAGCAGGCCCTCGTCCCGGCGGTGTCCGCGCAGGTCCGCGGGCAGGGCGGACGGGCGGGTGGGGTGACCGGTGAGCAGGGAGAACGCCTTGACGTCGAAGCGGAATTCCGCCGGGGTGCGCTCCGCCCAGAGCCGGGTGGTGCGGGGGGCCGGGAGGGCGTAGTAGGGAGAGTCCGCCTCGACCACGGGGAAGCGGGCCGCGTAGTGCCGCAGGCGCCTGTCGGGGTCGCGGTGGCCCGGTGGGTACCAGCCGCTCCTGAGCAGCGCGGGGTCGGTCCAGCCACAAGTGCCCACGAGGATCCGTGTCATGGGGCGCTGGTACCCGCCGTTCATCCGGTCTTCACCCGAGAGGTTGGCTTACGTGGGCCGAGGGAATGTTGGCGTGAGCATGCTCTGTCCGCACCGCCAGCCCCGCCCTTCCTCCCGGAGGTTGATGTGTCCGGCAGTTCCGTGTTCCGCCGTGCCCGCACCGTCGTGGCGTCCGCGGCGGCCTTCGCCGCGGCCGCGGTCGGTGTGTGGACCGGGCTCGGCAGTGAGTCCGCCCACGCCGCAGGCGCCGTCCCCAGCCCGGACCACGTGGTCGTCGTGGTCTTCGAGAACCACGCCTACAGCCAGGTCATCGGCTCCTCGAGCGCCCCGTACATCAACTCGCTCAAGTCCGGCGGCGCCAACCTCACCCAGTCCTACGCCATCACCCACCCGAGCCAGCCGAACTACTTCGCCCTGTTCTCCGGATCGACGCAGGGCATCACCGACGACAGCTGTTACACGCCCGGCTTCTCCTCGGCGCCGAACCTGGCCTCCGAGCAGATCGCCGCCGGACGCAGCTGGGCCAGCTACAACGAGACGCTGCCGAGTCAGGGCTCCACCACCTGCAGCAGCGGCACCTACGCGCGCAAGCACAACCCGTGGTTCGGCTTCAGCAACGTGCCGACGTCGAGTGCCAAGACCTTCGCGCAGTTCCCCACGGACTACTCGACGCTGCCTCAGATGTCCTTCGTGGTCCCGAACCTGTGCAGCGACATGCACGACTGCTCGGTGTCGACCGGTGACACCTGGCTGAAGAACAACCTCGGTGCCTACGCCACCTGGGCCAAGACCCACCACAGCCTGCTCGTCGTCACCTTCGACGAGGACAACCGGCTCAGCGGCAACCGCATCCCGACCGTCCTGTACGGACAGCCGGTGACGGCCGGGTCGTCGTCCGCCACGACGTACGACCACTACGACCTGCTGCGCACCCTGGAGGACACCCAGGGTCTGACCGCACACGCGGGGAACGCGGCCTCCGCCAAGGACATCACCGGCATCTGGGCGTCCTGACGTGTACGTAGCGGACAGCCGCGCGAGCACGCCTGACGCGCGGGCGTCCGCGGACGGTGCCGTCCGGCCCCGGGCCGGGCGGCGCCGCGCCGCGATCGCCCCGACCGTGCTCGCCCTCGGAACCGTCAGCCTGGTCACCGACGTGTCGTCCGAGATGGTGACGGCGATGCTGCCGCTGTACCTGGTGACGGGGCTCGGTCTGTCCCCGCTCGGCTTCGGGCTGCTCGACGGGATCTACAACGGTTTCTCCGCGCTCGTCCGGCTGGTGGGCGGCCACCTGGCGGACCGGGGCGGCGGGCGGCACAAGTGGGTGGCCGGACTCGGCTACGGCGTCTCGGCGCTGTGCAAGCCGCTGCTGCTGATGGCGCACTCGCTCACGCCCATCGGCCTGGTCCTGGCCGCCGACCGCACCGGCAAGGGGCTGCGCACGGCCCCGCGTGATGCGCTGATCTCCCTGTCCAGCACGCCGGGGACCCGGGGCCGTGCCTTCGGGGTGCACCGCGCGATGGACACCGCGGGCGCCCTGTTCGGCCCGCTGGTGGCGTTTCTCATCCTGCGCGCCACGGTGGACGGTTACGACGCGGTGTTCACGGTCAGCTTCTGCGTGGCGGTGTTCGGGGTGCTGATCCTGGTGCTGTTCGTACCGGGCGGCCGGCACCAGCGGGCCGAGGACGGTGCGCGCCCCACCCTGCGCGCCGCGGTGGGCCTGCTGCGCCGCCGCGACCTGCGCCGGATCACCGTCTGCGCCTTGCTGCTGGGCCTGGCCACGGTCAGCGACTCCTTCGTCTACCTGCTGCTGCAGCGCCGCCTGGGCGTTCCCGACCGCTGGTTCGCGCTGCTGCCGCTGGGCACGGCGGCCGCATTCCTGCTGCTTGCGGTGCCGCTCGGCCGGCTCGCGGACCGGGTGGGCCGGTGGGCCGTCTTCCTGGCCGGTCACGGAGCCCTGCTCCTCGCGTACGCGCTCCTGCTCACCTCCTGGCACGGGACGGCCCTGCCGTACGTCGTCCTGGCCCTGCACGGCGGTTTCTACGCGGCCACCGACGGCGTGCTGATGGCGGCGGCCTCCGAGGGCGTACCGGAGGCACTGCGCTCGTCAGGCCTCGCCGTCGTACAGACCGGACAGGCCCTGGCCCGGTTCGCCTGCTCACTGCTGTTCGGCGCCGCCTGGACGGTGTGGGGCGACCGGGCGGCGCTGACGGGGGCGGCGGTGGCCCTGGCGGCCTGTGCCGCGTTCTCCCTGACCCTGCGCCCGAAAGGCACCGTCCCCGCATGACCGTACGCACCCGGATCCTGATCCTGCTCTCGGCCGTCGCCGTCCTGGCGGCGGTCGGGCTGGCGTCCGTCCTGCACGCGTCGGCGCGCGCGGACCGCCGCAACCACCCGCAGGCGGGCGGCCCGAAGATCACGTCGGGCACGGTGACCCTGACCGGCCAGGGCCGCATGGTGTTCCGCAACATGGCCTGGGGCCCGCACCGCGACGAGCTGACCACGGTCCCGGCGTCCGACCCGGCGGGCCCGCGTACGGCCTCCGGCGTCAAGTGCCTCAGGTTCTACGCCGCTTCGGGCACCGGCGTGTGCCTGCAGGCGGTGCACGGCCCGGTCTCCGACACCTACCGCGCCCTGGTCCTGGACACCCGCCTCCACACCCGCCACCGGTACGACGTCCCGGGCATCCCCTCCCGCGCCCGGGTCTCCCCCACCGGGCACTTCGCCGCCTGGACGGCGTTCGTGGGCGGTGACTCGTACGCCGGGACGAACTTCTCCACGCGCACGGCGATCGCGGACACCCGCACCGGCGAGCTGATCCCGACCCTTGAGGCCTTCCGGATCATCAAGGACGGTCGCCCCTACCACGCGGCGGACGTCAACTTCTGGGGCGTGACGTTCGCGAGCGACGACCGCACGTTCTACGCCACGCTGGCGACCAGGGGGAGCACCTACCTGATCCGGGGCGACCTGCTCAGGCGCACGGTCACCACCCTGCACACCGACGTGGAGTGCCCGTCCCTCTCCCCCGACGGCACGCGCGTCGCGTACAAGAAGCGCGTCAAGGGCCTGCCCAAGGACGCCCCGTGGCACCTGTACGTCCTCGACCTGCGCACGATGCGCGAGACCCCGCTGGCCGAGCCGAGAAGCGTCGACGACCAGGCGGTGTGGAAGGACGCCCGTACGGTCGTCTACGCCCTGCCCGGGGACTACGGCGCGGACCTGTACGAGGTCCCGGCGGACGGGTCGGGCAAGCCGCGGCGGATCAGCAAGGCGGCGGTGTCGCCCGCGTATCTGCGGTGAACGGAGCGTCGGGCGCGTCACAGTAGGGACATGAACGAGGACGACAGGAACCTTCTGGCCCGAGGCCGGGTGGCCACCAGACTGCCCGCCCAGGATCTGGACCGGGCGCGCCACTTCTACTCCGAGCGGCTCGGCCTGGAGCCCGTCGACGAACGCCCCGGCGGGCTGCTCTACCGATGCGGGGGCGTGGACTTCGTCCTGTTCCGGTCGACGGGCGCCTCTCCCGGGACGTTCACGCAGATGGCCTGGGAGGTGGCGGACATCGAGGCGGTCGTCTCGGAACTGAGGCGGCGCGGGGTGAACTTCGAGGAGGTCGACGTGCCCGGCTTGCACACCCGGGACGCAATCGCCGAGGTCGAAGGGAACTACCCGAGCAAGGGCGCACGGGGTGAGCGCGGCGCCTGGTTCCGGGACAGCGAGGGCAACCTCCTGGCCGTCGGCCAGCCGATCCACTGACCGGCCGGCCCATCGGCTGACCGCCCAGCCCCGGGACTGGCGATCCACACCCACCGGCCCCACGCACGCCTGCGCCTACAGCACCGGCAGATTCTTCCGCAACTCGAACGCCGTCACCTCCGAGCGGTACTCCCCCCACTCCGACTTCTTGTTGCGCAGGAAGTGACGGCAGCCCAACCCGACCTCGTGCGGTCAACGTTGGCGCAGCTTTGGCTGTGGTCAAGCGGGTCGTCATTGGTCATTGTCGGCTGCTCTGGGCCACCCTTCGACGGCCCACAGACGGCCCAACCACGACCACCGACGTGGGGGTGTGAGGATGGCTGTTCCGGGATCGTTATGGTCAGTTCGGCGTCGGTGGCAGGCCGGGCCGGCCCTCGGTAGTAGGGCTGGCGGGCCAGCCCGAGCACCCGGCCCTCACCGCCACCGGCACCCGGTGAGGGGCATCGGCGGCGGCCAGTTCGCGGCGAGCGGGTACATCATTTTGCCGGCAGGTTCGCCTGCGACAGATACGCTGCCGGGCCGCGCCCACGACCTGACCGCCGCCCGCACCCACCGGATCATCCGCATCTGCGAGCGCCAGGGCGTTCCCATCCTGGCCGGTCTCGCCTACCAGGGCGGCGGCCCCCTGGCTGACCACGGGCATCAAGCGCAGGCCCCTGCAGGAACTCACCCCCACCCAGAAGACCGTCAACCGGGCCCTGGCCGCGGCACGGGCGCCGGTCGAACGCGGCGTCGCCCGCTTGAAATCCTGGCGGATCTTCCGCAGGTCCCGATGCAGTCCGAATCGCATGACGTCAATCGCCAAAGCCATCCTCACCCTGGAGCGTCAAGGCTGAAGAAGCTCATTGATGAATCGTGCGCGAAATGTAAAATCCTGCCGACTTGCGATCAGAATTGCGGAGTGCTGCTCTGGAAGAGGCAGGGGGTAAAGGGCTAAATGATCCGGGCCCGAACGGGTGGCGTTCAGCCGAAGGAGGGGGACGACGCGTCGTGCGACGACGGGATACCCCGCGCCGCGACCCGCTATCGGAGGTTCACGATGACACAGGTCTCTTCTGCCCGCATTCCACTACACCAGATCATGGCCGTGCTCTTGACGGCCGCCCTGACGCTCTCCCTCTCGGTGGTGCTCACCGTCACCTCGACGAAAGAAGCAGCCGCCTCGTGCTCCGCCAGCCGGTTCAACGGAACGTGGCGCTCGTCCGACGCGAGGCTGAAGCGTATCGACGTATGGCAGGGAGAGGACTGCCACCTGTACGCCAGGGCCTGGTCCGTCTGCGAGAACGACTCGTCGCATATCTGCAGCTGGGGAAACAGGAGAATGGGAGACAGTCCCGAGCCGAACTTCCAGTTCGTCGGATACAACTGGAGCAACGCCGATGAGGTGCTGCACCTGCGGATGCAGGACAGGTCTCACATCTCGGTGTGGGACAGCACCGACTACCACAACGGTAAGAAGGTCAGCTTCACGGTCACGATGTACAAGAGCGGTTGAGCCCGCGAAGGGCAGCAACTCCGCCCGCGCCGCTACTGGACGAGACCCCCTACCAAGACAGGTGGGGGCCTCGCCGCTCGTCCCGCGCCCCGACAGGATGCGAACCGCGCCGGCTCGACGAGCGAACGGAAGCACTGAGCGTTTGCAGCGTGGCCACTGATCGGGTGATGCCGGTCAGGTCGAGGTGAGGGCCGCAACGCACAAAACCCCCGTGCCGTTGAGGGAGGTGTCGACGTCTCAACCCACCGGCACAGGAGCTCTGTTGATTCCCTGTCCTGCCGCACTCGACCTCCCAGACTCCCTGGTCGAGTGGGTCACCATGCTCATCGTCACCCGCGAGGGTGACCGCCGCTGCAAGCTCCCGCCGCACCAGCGTGCGCTTGTCGCTCTGGTGTACCTGCGCCCCCACGACACCCTCGCCCGGATCGTGGCCGGGTTGGGGATATCCGTCGGTACCGTCCACGCGTACGTCACCAGCGGGGCCGGCCTGCTCGCCGAACGAGCCCCTGGCCTGCTCAAGACGCTGCGCGAGCATGATCCGGACTTCGTCCTGCTGGACGGGACCCTCGCCGAGTGCGACCGCGCCGGCGACGGCCGGGCGGACTACTCGGCCAAGCACCGCCGGCACGGCGTGAACGTCCGGGTCCTCACCGATCCGGCCGGCGAGCTGCTGTGGATCCGCCCGCCCTGCCGGTCCGCACTCATGACCTGACCGCGGCCCGTACCCACCGGATGATCCGTATCTGCGAACGCCAGGGTGTCCCCGTCCTCGCCGACCATGCCTACACGGGTGCCGACTCCTGGGTCACCACCGGACTCAAACGGCCACCGGGCGGCGAGCTCACCCTCACCCAGCGCACCGTCAACCGAGCCCTGGCCGTAACCCGGGCACCGGTCGAACGCGGCATGGCACGGCTGAAGTCCTGGCAGATCTTCCGAAGATCCCGCATCAGTCCCAACCGCATGACCGTCATCACCACAGCTGTCCTCACCCTGGAGGGGCAACGCTGAAAACGCTCGGTGCACGAGCAGCACATGCTCGGGGTGGCAAGCCGCATCACGGCCCGTCACGCGAATGAAGCAGGTGGACCCGCAGTCTCAGGACGCTCGCTCCATGGCCCGACGGCCCAGAAACGGCCCAGTGACAGTGACACACCCTGGGGTCGACGGTCCATAACCGCCGACCCCAGGGAATCGATTCGGCCGTGCACTCACCTGACCTGCCGTTACAGCACCGGCAGGTTCTTCCGCAGCTCGAACGCGGTCACCTCGCTGCGGTACTCCTCCCACTCCGACTTCTTGTTGCGCAGGAAGAAGTCGAAGACGTGCTCGCCCAGGGTCTCGGCGACCAGGTCGCTGCCCTCCATGAGGGCCAGGGCCTCGCCGAGGTTCTGCGGGAGGGGTTCGATGCCCATGGCACGGCGCTCGGCGTTGGAAAGGGCCCAGACGTCGTCCTCGGCGCCGGGCGGGAGTTCGTAGCCCTCCTCGATGCCCTTGAGGCCGGCGGCCAGCAGCAGCGCGTATGCCAGGTAGGGGTTGGCGCCGGAGTCCAGGGAGCGGACCTCCACGCGGGCGGAGCCGGTCTTGCCTGGCTTGTACATGGGGACGCGGACGAGGGCGCTGCGGTTGTTGTGGCCCCAGCAGATGTAGGAGGGTGCCTCGCCGCCGGCGCCGGCCGTGCGCTCGGACCCGCCCCAGATGCGCTTGTAGGAGTTGACCCACTGGTTGGTGACCGCGGAGATCTCCGCCGCGTGCTTGAGCAGGCCCGCGATGAAGGAGCGGCCGACCTTGGACAGCTGGTACTCGGCGCCGGACTCGTAGAAGGCGTTGCGGTCGCCCTCGAAGAGGGAGAGGTGCGTGTGCATGCCGGAGCCGGGGTGCTCGGAGAAAGGCTTCGGCATGAAGGTCGCGTGGACGCCCTGCTCCAGCGCCACCTGCTTCATGACAAGCCGGAACGTCATGATGTTGTCCGCCGTGGAGAGGGCGTCGGCGTAGCGGAGGTCGATCTCCTGCTGGCCGGGGGCGCCCTCGTGGTGGGAGAACTCGACCGAGATGCCCATCGACTCCAGCATGGTGATCGCCTGGCGGCGGAAGTCCATGCCGACGTTGGTGGGGGTGTGGTCGAAGTAGCCCGAGTTGTCGGCCGGGGTGGGACGGGAGCCGTCCAGCGGGCGGTCCTTCAGCAGGAAGAACTCGATCTCCGGGTGGGTGTAGAAGGTGAAGCCCAGGTCGGAGGTGCGGGCGAGGGCCCGCTTGAGCACGTAGCGCGGGTCGGCGAAGGACGGGGAGCCGTCCGGCATGAGGATGTCGCAGAACATGCGTGCCGTGCCGGGGGTCTCCGCGCGCCACGGCAGGACCTGGAAGGTGGAGGGGTCCGGCTTGGCGATCATGTCGGACTCGTAGACCCGGGCGAAGCCCTCGATGGCGGAGCCGTCGAAGCCGATGCCCTCGTCGAAGGCCTGCTCCAGCTCGGCCGGAGCCACGGCCACTGACTTGAGGAAGCCCAGCACGTCCGTGAACCACAGGCGTACGAACCGGATGTCGCGCTCCTCCAACGTCCGGAGCACGAACTCCTGCTGCTTGTCCATCTTCCGCTTCCCCATCCTTGCTGGTCAGGCCGCCTGTGCCCCCGTGCCACGGGAGGCGGTCGGGCACCTGAGCATCCCACCACAACACCATTTCATGCGCGTTGCGGACCTTGATCGTCGGAGCGTCCTCGGCCTGAACGCCTCACATACGGCAGGTGTACTGCTCTTCAGCCCATCTTGCCTGCTCGCGGCGACATCCGTAATGGCCGGTCCGCTTCCCACATGAGCGACGCCACGCCACCTTAATTTGCATCTCACCGCCCGGCACGCGCGCGTACCTGTGCGGCCCGCTGCCCTTCATGCGCGCGGTACGCACCCAGCTGACCGGCAGGGGCGTGGCTCCGGCCGACATCCACTACGAGGTGTTCGGACCCGACCTGTGGCTGGCGCGGGGCTGGGGCTGTGACCGGCGGATCGTGCCGGAAGCGCGGGGAGCCGCCTGATCCGCCGGACGGAACCCGGAGGCAGGGTCTCTCAGGCGCCGAAGCGCCGCGCCCCCTCGCGGCCGATCTCCTGGTTCGCGGTCACGTACGGGCGCAGCTCCCGCTCGTAGGCCTCGAAGGCCCTGGTGTGGTCCTCGCCCGGCTCCGCGAGGTGGCGGGCGAGGGTGCGGGCGCCGATCAGGGCCTGGGAGGTACCCATGCCCCAGGTGGGGGCGGCGCAGTAGCCGGCGTCCCCCAGCAGGACGACCCGGCCCTCCCACCAGCGGTCCAGGTGCACCTGGCAGGCCGAGGAGAAGGAGAAGTCGGTGGCGGCGGACATGTCCTCCAGCAGCCGGGGCACCAGCCAGCCCGCGCCGGCCATCCGCTCACGGGTGATGCGCTCCTGCTCAGCGCGGTCCAGCAGGTCCAGCGCGGGCGAGTCGCTCGCGAAGGAGAGGCTGACGGCCGTGCGGTCCGGGTCCGCGGCGCTGAACATGTAGACCGCCCGGCCGGGGGTCCGCCAGAGCGCGCCGCGGTGGTCCAGGCCGAGGTGGTTGGCGGTACTGAAGCCGACCCCGGAGAGGCCGAAGTGGCGGACCGCCTCGGCGTGCGGGGCGAAGACCAGGCGGCGCACCACGGAGTAGATGCCGTCGGCGCCGGCCACCAGGGCCCTTCTGATGGATCTCCGCGACGCCGCGGAGATCCATCAGAAGGGCCCTAGGTCGAAGGTGTCCGGCTCGGCTCGCTCGAAGCCGACCCGGACCCCGTCCGCGTCCTGCTCTACGCGGTTGATCGAGTCGTCGAAGGGGTAGCGCACCGCCTGCGCCGTGTGCTCGTGCAGGATGCGGGTCACCTCGCGCTTGGGACCTCCAGTTCCCCGGCGAAGGTCTCGGCCGGGAGTTCGCCGACGCGGTTGCCCTCGGCGTCCAGCAGGTCGGTACCGGTCATCCCGGTCGCGTGCGCGCGCACCTCCTCCAGGATGCCCAGTTCCTCCAGCACCTCGAAGGCGGCTCCCCGGAAGTCGACGGCGTAGCCGCTGTCCCGCAGGGCCGGGGCGCGCTCGACGACGGTCACGTCGTGTCCGTCGCGGTGCAGGAACCAGACCAGGGCGGGTCCGGCGACGCTCGCGCCGGAGATCAGGATCTTCATACGTACCCCCGTTGTCGATCCGTGCGAAGGGCTCAGCCTCGCCGGGGCCGCCATCGGTGATCAACGACGGTTTCGGCCAAGCGGGCCACGGTCTGGGGGCCCGTCAACACCTGTCAGCGCCTGTCAGCCGTCGTGCGGTGCCCTGGAGATGCCCAGCAGCAGGGGGCCCGTCGGATCCGCCACGATGTCTCCCACGGTCACCGGGTCCAGCGCCGCGAAGAACGCCTCCTGGGCCCGGCGCAGGGCGCCGCGCAGCCGGCAGGCGGAGTTCAGGGGGCAGGGTGCCGCGCCCTCGCAGTCGACCACGTCGCCGTCGCCCTCGAAGGTGCGGACGACCGCTCCCACGGACGCCGTACGGCCCCGCTCGGTCAGGGCCAGTCCGCCGCCCCTGCCCCGGCGCGCGTCGACCAGGCCCAGGTGCTGGAGTTCGGCGACGACCTTGGCGGCGTGCGTGTAGGGCACGTCCATGTCCGCCGCGACCTGGCGGGTCGTGGGGCTGGCGGCACCGGCGACGGCGAGTCGCGTGAGGACGCGTAGGGCCAGGTCGGTAGAGCGCAGCAGCCGCATACCGTGAGCGTAGGTAATACGCATCCTGGTTCAAATCAACCGGTTGCCGTGCCCTCCCTACGGAACGGGCCGGCTAGGCCATTACGATCAGCGAGCCCCACCGTCCACGTCCCCTTCCCCCAGAAGGACTCGCCTCATGGGTTCCGGCAAGAACAGCAGCACGGAGGCGCGCAAGGCGCGCATCGAGGAGATGCGGCGCGCCGAGCGTACCCGCGAGCGCCGCAGCCGGGCGCTCATCATCGCCGCGAGCGTGGTGGTCGTCGCCGGTCTCGTGGTCGGCGGTGTGGTGCTGGTGAACTCGCAGTCGCACAGCAAGAACGACTCGACCGCGAGCGCCGACGCCAAGGACTCCGGGGACTCCGGGGACTCCGGGCACTTCACCACCGGCAAGGACGGGGTGAGGACCTGGTCCGGGAAGCTGTCGCGGACGCATGTGACGAGCAGGGTGTCGTACCCGATGCACCCGCCGGTCGGCGGCAACCACAACCCGGTGTGGCTCAACTGCAACGGCGACGTCTACACCCAGCCGGTGCGGGACGAGAACGCCGTGCACGCGCTGGAGCACGGCGCGGTCTGGGTGACGTACACCGGCAAGGCGAAGAAGGCGGACGTCGACGCCCTCGCGGCCAAGGTCAAAAAGACGCCGTACTCGCTGATGAGCCCGTACGAGAACCAGGCCGCCCCACTGGTCCTGTCGGCCTGGGGCCACCAGGTGACCGTCAAGAGCGCGAGCGACCCGGAGGTGGACAAGTTCCTGGCCGCCTATGTGCAGGGTCAGCAGACGCCCGAGCCGGGCGCCTCGTGCACCGGCGGGGTCATGCAGTGAGGCGGCAGCACATCGGCTGGGTGGCCGGCGCGGCCGCGGCGGTGCTGGTGGCGGCCGGGGCGATCACGTACGCGGTCGCCGAGGACGGCGGGTCGGATCCGAGGACGCCGGGCGCGGAGTCCGCCGATGCCGGGTTCGCACGGGACATGGCCGTCCATCACCAGCAGGCCGTCGAGATGTCGTACATCGTGCGGGACCGTACGAAGAACGAGGAAGTCCGGCGGCTCGCCTACGACATCGCGCAGACGCAGGCCAACCAGCGCGGCATGCTGCTGGGCTGGCTGGATCTGTGGGGGCTGCCGAAGGTGTCGGCCGAGCCGCCGATGACCTGGATGGGCATGGGCGACATGGCCTCCGGCAAGGACGGCGCGCTGATGCCGGGCATGGCGACCAACACCGAGATGAAGAAGCTGCAGACCCTTAGCGGCAAGCAGGCCGAGGTCTTCTACCTGCAGCTGATGACGGACCATCACAAGGGCGGCATCCACATGGCCGAGGGCTGTGTCGCCAAGTGCACCGTCGGTGTGGAGAAGAGGCTCGCGCAGGGCATGGTCGACGCGCAGCAGTCCGAGATCCAGCTGATGGGCGACATGCTCGAGGAACGTGGCGCCCAACCCCGTTCGTAACACCGCCGTAAGGATGAAAGCCCCAAAACGCCCCACCTGACGGTTCCTTGAGCTTCTCTTGACCTTTGCGTTCCCCTGGCATGAACGGTTCATCGCAAGAGTGGCCCCCATCGTGTGATCCATTCGCGGGCCGACGCCGCCGCGGGCCGGTGTGCGGATCCACGACGTACCGACCACTACATGCATGCGAACCGCATCGCAGGGGGTTCTATGAGATCCAACCGCGCCACCATGCGCGCCGGCGTGAGCATGGCAGCGACACTGCCCATGATCGTCGGCGCCCTGGCGCTCGGCATACCCGCGGCGCACGCCGCGGACACCCCGGCCCGTGACACGCTGGCGGGCACCAAGCCCGCGTGGGCCACGGCCAAGGCGGACAAGGGTGCCACCGCCGACAGCGCTCCGGTCAAGGCCCGGGTCTACCTGGCCGGCCGGGACAAGGCCGGACTCGCCGCCTACGCCAAGGCCGTGTCCGACCCCAGCTCGCCGCTGTACGGCAAGTACCTGAGCGCCAAGAAGGCGCAGGCCCGCTTCGGGGCCACCAAGGCGCAGGTCGCCGCGGTCAAGTCCTGGCTGAAGTCGGCCGGGCTCGAGATCACCGAGGTCACCTCGCACTACGTCACCGTCTCCGGTGACGTCGCCGCCGCCGAGAAGGCGTTCGGCACCCAGCTGCACAACTTCGCCAAGGGGTCCAGGACCTACCGCGCCCCGGCGCGGACGGCCTCGGTGCCGGCCGGTCTGAAGGACGCCGTCCTGACCGTCACCGGCCTGGACAACGCGCCGCACAAGTCGACCCACAACGACCAGCTGCCGCCCCCGGACGCCGTGTTCAAGAACTCCGGGCCGTTCTCCTCGTACTTCGGCTCGAAGATCGCGACCACGCTGCCCGACGCGTACGGCCACAAGATCCCGTACGCGATCAAGGGCTACACCGGCAAGCAGCTGCGTGCCGCCTACGGTGCGGGCGACTACACCGGCAAGCACGTCCGCGTCGCGATCACCGACGCGTACGCCTCGCCGACCATCGCCTTCGACGCGGGCGAGTACGCGGTGAAGCACGGTGACGCGGCCTGGAAGACCGGTCAGCTGCACCAGGTGCTGCCGAAGAACTACACCAAGACCGAGGAGTGCGGCGCGGCCGGCTGGTACGGCGAGGAGACCCTCGACGTCGAGGCCGTGCACGCGGTCGCGCCGGACGCCGACGTCACCTACGTGGGCGCCGCGTCCTGCTACGACGACGACCTGCTCGACTCGCTCAGCAAGATCGTCGACAACCACCTGGCCGACATCGTCTCCAACTCCTGGGGCGACATCGAGGCCAACCAGACGCCGGACCTCGCGGCCGCCTACGACCAGGTCTTCCAGCTGGGCGCGGTCCAGGGCATCGGCTTCTACTTCTCCTCCGGTGACAACGGCGACGAGGTCGCCAACACCGGCACGAAGCAGGTCGACACCCCGGCCAACTCGGCGTGGGTGACCGCGGTCGGCGGTACCTCGCTGGCCGTCGGCAAGGGCGACACGTACCAGTGGGAGACCGGCTGGGGCACCGAGAAGGCGACCCTGTCGGCCGACGGCAAGAGCTGGACGAACTTCCCCGGCGCGTTCACCTCGGGCGCGGGCGGCGGCACCAGCAAGACCGTGCCGCAGCCGTACTACCAGAAGGGCGTCGTCCCGAAGGCGCTGGCCACGGTCAACAACGCCGCCGGCAACCGCGTCGTCCCGGACATCGCGGCCATCGCCGACCCGAACACCGGCTTCCTGGTCGGCCAGACCCAGACCTTCCCCGACGGCACCGAGCAGTACAGCGAGTACCGCATCGGCGGCACCTCGCTGGCCGCCCCGGTGATCGCGGCGGTCCAGGCCCTGGCCCAGGAGGCGCGCGACGGCAAGGCGATCGGCTTCGCCAACCCGTCGATCTACGCCAAGTACGGCAAGAAGGGCGTCTTCCACGACGTCACGGACAACCCGACGGGCTCCGGCCTGGCGGTCGCCCGTATCGACTTCGTGAACGGCTTCGACGCCTCCGGTGGCCTCGCGACCTCGGTCCGCAGCCTCGGCAAGGACAGCTCGCTGTCCGCGGTGAAGGGCTACGACGACGTCACCGGCGTGGGCTCGCCCGCGAACGGCTACGTCCAGTCGTACCGTCGCCACTGAGGCACCGCCGGCAACGGCACCTTGAGAGGGCGTGGGGTGTTTCACCCCACGCCCTTTCGCCGCGCGTGGGGCGGCACACACCCCGCGCCCCCCATCGCGTCGCTCTGACGATTACACTGGGCCCGTGCCTCCGTTGAACTTCTGGTCGATCTATCAGCATGGCTTCGCACGCGTCGCCGCGTGCACGGGTCACACCGTCATCGCGGACCCGCCCGCCAACGCCGAAGCGGTCCTGCGCCACGCGCGCCGGTGCGCCGAGCAGGGTGTCGCCGTCGCCGTCTTCCCGGAGATGGTGCTGTGCGGCTACTCCATCGAGGACCTGCTGCTCCAGGACGCACTGCTCGACCAGGTCGAGGAGGCGCTCCAGGAGGTGGTGGCCGGGTCGGTGGAGCTGCTGCCGGTGCTGGTCGTCGGTGCCCCACTACGCCACCGCAACCGGGTCTACAACTGCGCGGTCGTCGTGCACCGCGGCCGTGTCCTCGGTGTCGTACCCAAGTCGTACCCGCCGAACTACCGGGAGTTCTACGAGCGTCGGCAGATCGGCGACGGCGCCGACGAGCGCGGCGGGTCGATCCGGTTCGGCCGCGAGACCGTACCGTTCGGCGTGGATCTGCTGTTCGCCGCGGAAGACGTTCCCGGTCTCGTGCTGCACGCGGAGATCTGCGAGGACATGTGGGTGCCGGTGCCACCCAGCGCGGAGGCGGCCCTCGCCGGTGCGACCGTCCTCGTCAATCTCTCGGGCAGCCCCATCACGGTCGGGCGGGCCGAGGACCGCAAGCTGCTGTGCCGCTCGGCGTCCTCCCGCTGCGTCTCCTCGTACGTCTACGCGGCGGCCGGACTGGGCGAGTCGACCACCGACCTGGCCTGGGACGGCCAGACCATGATCTACGAGAACGGCACGCTGCTGGCCGAGAGCGAGCGGTTCCCGCTCGGCGACAGTTACGCGGTGGCCGACGTGGACCTCGACCTGCTGCGGCAGGAGCGGCAGCGGATGGGCACGTTCGACGACAACCGCCGTACGCATCACGCGCGGACCAGTGACTTCCGGACGGTCACGTTCGATCTCGATCCGCCGCTCACCGACCTGGGGTTGCGCCGTCGCCTGGAGCGCTTCCCGTTCGTGCCGGCCGACCCGGACCGCCTCGCCCTGGACTGCTACGAGGCGTACAACATTCAGGTCGAGGGCCTCCAGCAGCGACTGGTGGCGATCGGCGGCCCGAAGGTGGTCATCGGGGTGTCCGGCGGCCTGGACTCCACGCACGCGCTGATCGTCGCCGCCCGCGCGATGGACCGCGCGGGCCGCCCGCGCAGCGACATCCTGGCATTCACGCTGCCCGGCTTCGCCACCAGCGACCACACCAAGGACAACGCCCACAAGCTGATGAACTCGCTCGGCGTCACCGCGGCCGAGCTGGACATCACGCCCACCGCACGGCTGATGCTGCAGGAGATGGGCCACCCGTTCGCCTCCGGCGAGCCGGTGTACGACGTCACCTTCGAGAACGTGCAGGCGGGTCTGCGCACGGACTATCTCTTCCGGCTCGCCAACCAGCGCGGCGGCATCGTGCTCGGCACCGGTGACCTCTCCGAGCTGGCGCTCGGCTGGTCCACGTACGGCGTGGGCGACCAGATGAGCCACTACAACGTCAACTCCGGTGTGCCGAAGACGCTGATGCAGCACCTGATCCGCTGGGTCGTCAGCAGCGGCCAGTTCGGCGAGGAGACCGGCCGGACGCTCACCGCGATCCTCGACACCGAGATCAGCCCGGAACTCGTACCGGGCGAGGAGATGCAGTCCACCGAGTCCAAGATCGGCCCGTACGCCCTGCACGACTTCACGCTCTTCCACGTGCTGCGGTACGGCTTCCGGCCGTCGAAGATCGCCTTCCTGGCCTGGCACGCCTGGCACGACCCGGAGGCCGGTGCCTGGCCGCCGAACTTCCCGGAGGCCAAGCGGGTGGCGTACGACCTGCCGGAGATCCGGCGCTGGCTGGAGGTCTTCTGCAAGCGTTTCTTCGGCTTCGCCCAGTTCAAGCGCTCGGCCATGCCGAACGGCCCGAAGGTCTCGGCGGGCGGTTCGCTCTCCCCGCGCGGCGACTGGCGCGCACCGTCGGACGGCAACGCGCGGGCGTGGCTGCGGGACCTGGCGAGGTTCGACGAGCCTACTGCTTGAGCGCGTCGACGAAGGGGGCCCAGGCGGCGGCGCCGAGGAGGAGGACGGGACCGTCCGGGACCTTGGAGTCCCGGACGGGGACGAGTCCGGGGATGTTGGCGGCTACTTCGAGGCAGTTGCCGCCATCGCCGTTGCTGTAACTGGACTTGCGCCAGAGGGCGGCGCCGGGGAAGTCGCTGGCTACCTCGACACACTCCCCGCCATCCCCGTTGCTGTAACTGCTCCTCAGCCAGAGCGCGTCACGCAAGTCGATCCGGTTGCTTGCCATTTCGGTAGTCCTCTGCGGCGGCCTTGATCATGGCGAGGGACGTGTCTGGTGACAGCGCTACGGCCCTGAGCCGATCGTATGCCTTGCGGTACTGCTTCACGAGGGCCGGATCATCGATGGTGTCCCCGCTGTAAGACGCCTCGGTGTAGATCAACGACGGGGCGTCCGGGAAGGTCATGACCATGATGGTCGCGGCCATCAACGGATACGCACCGCACTTCCGCGGAACGATCTGCGGAGTGATCCGGCGCCGCTCGGTCAGCTCCACGATCCGGTCGAGCTGTGCGGCCATCTCGTCCGGCGACACGATGGCGTCGGTCAGCAGCGACTGGTGCAGGATCGCCCAGTACTCGGGGACGGCCCGGTCGTGCTCGAAGAGGTGCGCGCGGTCGATCCGGGCTCGCACCTTCTCCTCGACCCACTCATCGGAGGCCGCCGGATGAGCGGACCGGACGAGGGCCCGCGCATAGTGAGCTGCCTGCAGCAGTCCCGGGAAGGTGCTCGGACACCACTCCTCGATGGTCTCCGCGTACTTCTCCGCCTCCAGAACTCGCTCGAAGTAAGCGGCGTGTGGCCCGCGCCGCGCCCTCCGCACATCGTCACAGTGCCGTTCGAAGTAACCGTCAGTGCCCAGCACCCGGTCCACGTGCCGAGCCAGATCCATGGGCATGCGCCGCTTGCCGTGCTCGATGTCGCTGAGGTGCGACTTGCCGTAGAAGCTGCCCTCGACCAGCTTCTCCAACGACAACCCGGCAGCCTCCCGCTTCCACCGCAACTCCTTGCCGTAAAAGTCGGGAACGCTGATCGAACCGTCGATGTCCTTGCGCCGGACCACGTGCTCACCGCCGTAACCCACCTTGCCGTTTCCGCTGCTCGCGTCGCGGACGCGAACCCTCTTCCACGGTAGCGAGCCGAGCGACAGTCTGTGAGGTGTTCGTAACTCACCGCACAGAAGGCTGTCATCCCCATGCCCGACCACTCCCCCACCGCCTACGACGTCACCCTCTGCGTCGAGAACCTCCGCGCCGCCCTCGCGCTGCACGACATCACGCTGCCGTCCCTCCGCTCCGACCTGCCGAGCTTCGCGGGTAGGTACGCACCACCGGCCGGCCTCGTCGCGCTCGGGAACTGCAACACCGCCACGGCACACGCACTCGCCACCGCCCTCCGGAAGACGGCGGCCGAGCGATGACGTTCGAACTCAGCCTGCTCGCGATCCCGAAGGCCGTACCCGAACTGCGCCACCACCTTCGCGCACTCGACTTCGAAGTCCGTCTGTGTGCGACGAAGTTGCTGACGAACGTGATCGACCACCTGGGCGAGGGCAGCCGGAGTCGGAACGATTGGAAGAGTTGGGCCACGCCTGACCTGCGACCCGTTGAGATCTCCCTTCTCCGACTGGCCCAAATCGACCAACTGCCTGGTCAGGCATGGCTGCTGGGACTGGAGGGACTGGTGTGGCAGACACCCGGCCCAAGTGTCACCCGGACCACACCCCGCCCCCATCCCGCGCCGCCCCCCCAACTCCCAACCCCCAACCTTCCGCAAGCCGCCAATCCCACTCGGCGCCCTCCACCCGAAGCGCAACCCACGACCACAAGCCGCTGAGCCCACCCGGCGTTCCACCCCGCGGCTGCGCCCCACAGCCCACGGCGAAGACGCAGCCCACCCAAGGGACCGGCACCGCTGAGGCGGCCACTTTCCCCCGGCCGCCCGCTCGCTTCTTCCCCGTGCTGGAGCGAGGCGTGTCAAGGGTCGGCCGTAGGCCGATCGGCGTCAGCCGACGCGGGAGTGAAGCGCAGCGGAACGGGAGCGCCCTTGACTCGCCTCACGGAAGCACGACAATCGCCGAGAAGCGGGCGGCCCCACAGCAACTGGGCGACTCCGGCTCCGCGGACCTCGTGGCCTCTCGGCCGACCGAGTCGGGTGGGCGGGTGGGCAAAGAACCGGGGTCCAGAGGACGGAGCCCCCGGGTCAGTGGTGCAGTGCGCCGGACTGCTCGGGTACGTGGGTGGCGACCACGCGGCCGAGCCGAGCGACACCGCGCCGGTCCACCGCATACGCCACGCCAGCCACGCCAAGCCCCAGCACCGCCAGCCCCGCTCCGGCGAGCGCCGGGGACGTCGCGCCGAATCCGGCCGCCAGGGCCAGCCCCCCGGTCCAGGCGCCGCCGGCGTTCGCCAGGTTGAAGGCCGCCTGGTTGGCGGAGGAGGCCAGGGAGGGGGCTGCCGCTGCCTTCTCCATCACCATGAGCTGGAGCGGGGAGCCCGTGACGAACGCCGCCATGCCGAGCAGGGTCACCGCGGCCGCCGCGCTCCACTCCGCCCGCATCAGGACCGGGAAGAGGACCAGGACCGCCGCCAGTGAAGCGAGGCCGCCGAACAGGGTGCCGCGCAGGGAGTGGTCCGCGAGGCGGCCGCCGAGCAGGTTGCCGGCGGTCGCGCCGACGCCGAACAACGCCAGCAACAGCGTCACATCGGTCTCCGCGAAGCCGGCCGCGTCCGTCAGCATCGGGGTGATGTAGCTGTAGGCGGCGAAGAGGGCGCCGAAGCCCGCCACCGTCGTGCCCAGGGCCAGCCAGACCGGCACCGGCCGCAACGCCGCCAGTTCACCGCGCAGGCCGGTCGTGGGGGCGGCGGCCCGGTCGTGCGGGATCAGCAGGGCCAGTGACGCTATCGCCGCCAGGCCGATCGCGCTCACGCCGAGGAAGGTCGCCCGCCAGCCCAGGTGCTGGCCCATCAGTGTGGCGACGGGGACGCCCGCGATGTTGGCGACGGTCAGGCCGAGGAACATCAGGGACACCGAGCGCGCCTTGCGCTCCGGCGCGACCATGCCGGTGGCCACGACCGCGCCCACGCCGAAGAAGGCGCCGTGCGGCAGCCCGCTGAGGAAGCGGGCGGCCAGCAGGGAGTCGTAGCCGGGAGCGAACGCGGAGAGCGCGTTGCCCACGACGAACAGGGCCATCAGGCCGATCAGGACGTGGCGGCGCGACATGCGCGCGGTCACCGCCGCCAGCAGCGGGGCGCCGATGACGACGCCCAGCGCGTACGCCGAGACCAGGTGCCCGGCGGTGGGGATCGAGAGGTGCAGGTCGTCCGCGACGTCGGGCAGCAGCCCCATCATCACGAACTCGGTCGTACCGATACCGAAAGCGCCGACGGCCAGAGCGAGCAGGGCCAGGGGCATGAAGGGCCTGTGCCTTTCAGGGGAGAGCGGAGTTCCGTACAGATTAAGTTTATCTACGGAACAAAGTCTGCCAGGCCCAGTATTCCGGCCGGTTACGAGGGCGTGTCCAGCTTCACACGGGCAGCCACCGGCAGATGGTCGCTGCCCGTGCGCGGCAGGGTCCACGAGCTCTCCGGCTCGATGCCCTTGACCATGATCTGGTCGATCCGCGCCATCGGGAACGACGCCGGCCAGCTGAACCCGAAGCCGCTGCCCGCCGCGCCCTGCGTGGAGCGCAGCTGGGAGGTCACGCCGTTGAGCGAGCGGTCGTTCATCGTGCCGTTCAGGTCACCGAGCAGCACGACCCGCTTCACCGTCTCGTCGGCGATGGCCTCGCCGAGCGCGTCGGCGCTCTTGTCGCGCTGCCGGGCGGTGAACCCGGCCTCCATCTTCACCCGCACCGAGGGGAGATGGGCGACGTAGACCGCGAGCGGCCCCTTGGGCGTCGCGACGGTGGCGCGCATCGCGCGCGTCCAGCCGAGCTTGATGTCGACGGCCTCGACGCCGGTCATCGGGTACTTGCTCCACAGACCGACCGTGCCGACGACCGCGTGGTACTTGTACGTCGAGGCGAGCGCCTTCTCGTACACCGGGGCGGCGGACGCGGGCAGTTCCTCCAGGGCCAGCAGGTCGGCACCGGAGGAGGCGACGTCCCGGGCGGTCGCAGCCGGGTCGGGGTTGTCGGCGTTCACATTGTGGGTGGCCACCATCAGGTCGCCGCCGGCGCCCGACCTGTCGGTGACCAGGCCGCCGAAGAGGTTGAGCCACACGATCGCCGGGAGCACGACCGCGATCAGGGCGGTCGCCGACTTGCGCAGCACACCGAGGACCAGCAGGACCGGGATGGCCAGCCCCAGCCAGGGCAGGAAGGTCTCCGTGAGGCTGCCGAGGTTGCCCACCCGGTTGGGGATGCGCGAGTGCAGCAGCATCACCAGCGCGAGCAGCAGCGCGAGGACGGCGAGGACGATGCCCCTGCGCCAGACGCGTGGATCGCCGCGCCAGCCCTCGACGAGGCGGTGCTTGAGGCGCCGAAGCCGGGATCCCGGTCGCTCGGGCCCCGAGCCGCCGTTGTCCGTCTCCGTCATGTACGCCTGCTGCGCCATACCGTCTGCCTCACTGCCTGCCGTGCACACCGTCGTTCCCCCGCGTTCATCCGACCCTAGGGGATGATCGGCTCCATTCCGCCGTCCCATGACGGCCGTACGGAAGACGAGGACGAACGAGGCGGGGCCCGGAGTTCCGGTTACCCCTGGGACGGGCGGGGTCTGTGACGAAACGCGCACACACGTGCTACGAGGCTGTCGAGCTGACGGGCCGTAGGCCTTCCAGGACCGTGTCGACGATCTGCTCCGCCAGGCCCTCGGGCAGTTCGGCGTCCGGGCGCATGACGGAACGGACGAGCATGGGGCCGACGAACATGTCGTTGGCCAGCTCCAGGTCGACGTCCGGCCTCAGTTCGCCGCTCTGCCGCGCCCGGCGCAGCACCTCCAGGGCGAGGATGCGCCGGGGCGCTATGACGTTGGCGTGGTACGCGGCCCAGATCTTGGGGCTGGACTTCATCTGGGCGTACACGTTGTGCAGGAGCGCCGACGAGCGGCTCACGAGGCCGCGTTGGCGCAGGGACTCCAGCAGCACGACGAGGTCGTCGCGCAGGGAGGTGCCGGGGAGTTCGGGGTCAGGGGGTTCGGCGGCGCGCACGACGTCGACGAACAGTTCCTCCTTGCCGCTCCAGCGGCGGTAGATGGTGGCCTTGCCGACCCCGGCCGTGCGCGCGACGCGCTCGATGGAGAGCTCGGCGAGGGGTACGCCCTCTTCCAGGAGCTTCATCACACCCTCGAGGATGGCTCGTTCCACGGCCTCGCTGCGCGGTCGGCCCCTCACGGGCCCGTCCGGTTGCGGCCGGCTGTCGGCAAGGCTCACTCGTCCGTCCTTTCACTGTGCTGCGGGGATTGTCCCGCAGCAGCCTCCTTCCCCCGTGGAGTTCCGCTGGACGTCAGTCCGTGGCGGCGACCAACTCCGGTTCCTTCTTGTCTTCCTGACCGGCCGGCGGCTTGCCCGGCAGGAACAGGGCCACCACCACGGCGCCGATCAGCGCGACGCCCGTGCCGCACAGGGCGGTGACGTGCATGGCGTGCAGGAAGGCGTCGTTGGCCGGCGTGACCAGGCCCTGACCCCGTGGGCCGAGCTTCTCGGCGATGCCGAGAGTGGCCTCGATGGACTCGCCGGCCGTGTCGCGCAGGCCGGGAGGCAGCAGGCCGAGCTTGCCCTCGATGCCGTTGCGGTAGGCGGTGGAGAGCACCGAGCCGAGGACGGCGATACCGAGGGCGCCGCCGACCTGGCGGAAGGTGTTGCTGAGGGCGGAGGCGGAACCGGCCTTCTCCCGGGGCAGGGCCTGCATGATGACGACGGAGGTCGGCGTCATGATGTGCGCCATGCCGGTGCCCATGAGGAAGAAGACGATCTCCAGCAGCCAGATGGGCGTGTCGGCCTCGAAGGTCGCGAACGCGGCCAGCGTCGCCGCGATCAGGACCAGGCCCGCGGTGGTCGTGGCCTTGTTGCCGAACCGCTCCACCACCAGCCTGGCACGCGGCGCGAAGATCATCTGTGCGGCGGCCAGCGGCAGCATCAGCAGACCGGACTGCAGCGGTGAGTAGCCGCGCACGCTCTGGGTGTAGAAGACCGAGAAGAACGTGACGCCCATCAGGGCGAAGAAGACCAGCGCGATGGCCGCCATGGCCGCCGAGAAGACCTTGTTCTTGAAGTAGGTGACGTCCAGCGACGGGTGGTCGCTGCGCTTCTCGAAGATCACGAAGCCGGTGAGGACGACGAGACCGGCGACGATGGTCGCCAGCACCTTGGCGTCCGTGAAGTCGGCCAGCTCTCCGCCCTTGATGATGCCGTAGACGAGCAGGACCAGGCCGACGACGGACAGCACGACGCCGATCGGGTCCAGGCGTCCGGGGTTCGGGTCGCGGGAGTCGGGCACCAGCCACACCATCAGGGCGAGCGCGGTGATCACGATCGGCACGTTGATGAGGAAGACCGAGCCCCACCAGAAGTGGTCGAGGAGCGCGCCGCCGGTGATCGGGCCGATGGCGATAGCGAGGCCGACACCGCCCGCCCAGATGCCGATGGCCTTGGGCTGCTCCTCGCGCTCGAACACGTTCATCAGCACGGCGAGGGTGGCGGGCATCACGAAGGCGGCACCGAGGGCCATCAGGGCACGGTAGGCGATCAGCTGGTCCGGGGAGCCGGACTCGGCGGCCAGGGCCGAGCCGATGCCGAACACGACGAGACCGCCGAGCAGGACCTTCTTGCGGCCGAGGCGGTCGCCGACGAGGCCGGCGGTGAACAGCAGGCCGGCGAAGACGAGGGTGTAGGCGTTGATCGCCCACTCGATCTGGCTCTGGGTGGCACCGAGGCCGGTGGGCGCCGGGGTGGAGATGGTCTTGATGGCGACGTTCAGGATCGAGTTGTCGAGCACCACGATGAGCAGACTCAGCATCAGCACGCCGAGGATCGCCCAGCGGCGCCGGTGCACCGCTTCCGGTATTCGGGAGGCAGGGACGGAAGTTGTCATGCGGTCGAGCCTACGACCATTGCAATACGGTACCGTCTCGTATCTGAATTCCTTTACCGAGGCCTTACACAGCGGGCGCACGGCCCGGGGCGTGGATCACAGAGGGTCCCCCCTGGCCCTCTCCGGCACGAGGTGCCACCATGGAGGCGATCCGGGGACGCCGTGAGGGCGCCTCGAGATGACTGAAGGAGCCGTTGCCATGACGCAGCTTTCGGCTGCCCAGAACAAGCCTTCCGACGGCAGCAAGGCGCTGTACGGAGGGAAGGGCACCCGCCGCATCACCGTCCGCGACATCGCCCTCGCCAAGGAGCGGGGCGAGAAATGGCCCATGCTCACCGCCTACGACGCGATGACCGCGTCCGTTTTCGACGAGGCCGGGATCCCGGTGATCCTCGTCGGCGACTCGGCGGGCAACTGTCACCTCGGGTACGAGACCACCGTGCCCGTCACCCTCGACGAGATGACCATGCTGTCGGCGGCCGTCGTACGCGGTACGACCCGCTCCCTGATCGTCGGCGACCTGCCCTTCGGTTCCTACCAGGAGGGTCCGGTGCAGGCGCTGCGCTCGGCGACCCGGCTGGTGAAGGAGGCCGGGGTCGGGGCGGTCAAGCTGGAGGGCGGCGAGCGGTCGCACGAGCAGATCCGGCTGCTGGTGGAGTCCGGCATCCCGGTGATGGCGCACATCGGGCTGACCCCGCAGTCCGTCAACGCGATGGGCTACCGCGTGCAGGGGCGCGGCGAGGAGGCGGCTGCGCAGCTGCTGCGGGACGCGAAGGCCGTGCAGGACGCGGGGGCGTTCGCGGTGGTGCTCGAGCTGGTTCCGGCGGAGCTGGCGGCCGAGGTGACGCGGGTGCTGCACATCCCCACCGTCGGTATCGGCGCCGGTCCGGAGACGGACGCGCAGGTGCTGGTGTGGACCGACATGCTGGGGCTGACCTCCGGTCGCGTCCCGAAGTTCGTCAAGAAGTACGCGAATCTCCGTGAGGTCATGGGCGACGCGGTGAAGGCCTTCGCCGAGGACGTCGTCGGCGGGGCGTTCCCGCTGGAGGAGCACTCCGTCCACTGAGCCATTGCGGCAACACCCCGGACAGCCCGCCGATCGTCCCCCGTCGGCGGGCTGTCCCCTTTTTGCGCCTAAGTGGTGTGACCGGAAAGGTTCACCGGCTCGCGACGCCCGGCACGGCACCTCGCCGCGTTGTCGCATCACCCGAGTACATCCAGTACGCAGGCGATGCTCCGCCTGGCGATATTCCCCACTGCCTGAACGGCGTGGGAGGTGCCCCCAGCACCGGACGCCGCGAGCTTTCCGGCACACCTTTCCGGTCACAGCACCAAGCCGGCGCCGCTCTCGCGGATCGGGGGGCTCGCCGTCGTGGTTTCTCGATTGAGGGTTGCGGTCGTCAGGGGCCGGCCGGCGGTGTCGGCGCTCTGTCGGTGGCTGTAGGCCGGCTGTCGGTGGTTTGTCGGCGGGCCCTGGCACCGTCCTCGGCATGACGCGAATCGACGACAACCCCGCCGGCGGGCGCCCCGCCGTGACCGTCCGGGGACTGGTCAAGCACTACGGCGAGACCAAGGCGCTGGACGGGGTCGACCTGGATGTGCGCGAGGGCACCGTGATGGGTGTGCTCGGGCCGAACGGTGCCGGCAAGACCACCCTCGTACGGATCCTGTCCACCCTGATCACCCCGGACGCCGGGCAGGCCACCGTGGCCGGTTACGACGTCGTGCGGCAGCCCCGGCAGCTGCGCCGGGTGATCGGGCTGACGGGGCAGTACGCCTCCGTGGACGAGAAGCTGCCCGGCTGGGAGAACCTGTACATGATCGGGCGGCTGCTCGACCTGTCCCGCAAGGACGCCCGCGCCCGCGCCGATGAGCTGCTGGAGCGGTTCTCCCTCACGGAGGCGGCGAAGCGCCCGGTGAGCACGTACTCCGGTGGTATGCGCAGGCGGCTGGACCTGGCCGCCTCGATGATCGGGCGCCCGGCCGTGCTGTACCTCGACGAGCCGACGACCGGCCTGGACCCCCGTACCCGCAACGAAGTGTGGGACGAGGTCAAGAGGATGGTCGGGGACGGGGTCACCGTGCTGCTCACCACGCAGTACATGGAGGAGGCCGAGCAGCTCGCCTCCGAGCTGACCGTCGTGGACCGCGGCAAGGTCATCGCCCACGGCGGCATCGAGGAGCTGAAGGCCAGGGTCGGCGGGCGCACGCTGCGCGTCCGGCCGGTGGATCCGCTGCAGCTGCGGCCGCTCGCCGCCATGCTGGACGAGCTGGGCATCACCGGGCTCGCGGCCACCACCGTGGACACCGGGACCGGGACCCTGCTGGTGCCGATCCTCAGCGACGAGCAGCTGACCGCCGTGGTCGGCGCGGTCACCGCGCGCGGCATCACGATCTCCTCCATCACCACCGAACTGCCCAGCCTGGACGAGGTGTTCCTGTCCCTCACCGGCCACCGTGCCAGTGCCCCGCAGGACATCGCGCCCGCCGACTCCCGCCAGGAGGTCGCCGTATGAGCGCCGCCACCACCATCACCGAGGCCGACGTCCGCATCCCGTTGCGCGGACATCTGCGGCACACCGGTGCCCTGCTGCGCCGCAACCTGCTGTGGATCCGCCAGGACCCCGAGTCCATGTTCGACGCGCTGCTGATGCCGATCGTCTTCACCCTGCTGTTCGTGTACGTCTTCGGCGGCTCGATCGGACAGGCACTGGGCGGCGGACAGGACGCGTACGTCCAGTACGTGGTCCCCGGTCTCATGGCCATGACGAGCCTGTCCATGGCCCAGGGCGTGGGCACCGGCTTCAACCAGGACTTCAACAGCGGTGTCATGGACCGCTTCCGGTCCCTGCCGATCGGGCGCGGTTCCGTGCTGTTCGCGAAGATCGCGGTGGAGCTGGCACGGATGCTGATCGCGACGGCCGTCCTGCTGGCGGTCGGCGTCCTGGTGGGCTTCGACATCACCCACTGGGCGGGGCTCTTCGCCGCCGTGGGCCTGGCCACGCTCTTCGCCTCGTCGATCATGTGGGTGTTCCTCACCCTCGGCGTGATCATGAAGAACGCGCAGTCCGTCCAGGCGATGGGCTTCCTGACCCTGTTCCCGCTGCAGTTCGGCTCGTCGATCTTCGCGCCGACCGATTCGATGCCCGGCTGGCTGCGCCACTTCACCGACTACAACCCGATGTCCGGTCTGGCCGACGCCGCGCGCGGACTGATGATCGGCGGACCGGTGGCGCACGGCTTGTGGGTGACGCTCGCCTGGTCGGTGGGCATCACGGCGGTCATGGCACCGATCGCGATCCACAAGTTCCGCACCAAGAGCTGACGCTCCGCACGTCAGACCAGGGCGGTGGCCTCCGCGAGGGAGAGGCCACCGCCCTCGGCGTACGCCGCGTCGTACGCCCGCTCGTCGAGCGCCTCGCGGATCCGGGCCTCGGTCATGTCGTGGCACCGGCGTTCCACGCCGGAGGCGAGGTGACCGGGCGGCAGCAGGGCGTCGGCCGCGGCGAGGCAGCGGGCGGCGTCGACGGCGCGGGCGTCGAGGCGGGCGAGGGCCATGGCGGCGATGGTGAGGCAGATGGAGTGCAGTTGCGGGGTGATGGCCTCGGAGAGGGAGTCGACGGCGTGCCGCAGCGCCGTGCGGATGCGGGCGAGGGCTTCCTCGCTCCGGCCGTCCAGCGCGTCCAGCCAGGCCTCCTGGCAGATGATCATGGCGTCGAAGACGATGAAGTGAGCGATCTTGAACTCCTGGCGCAGCAGCCGGAGTTGTTCCCGGGCCTCGGCGACGCGGCCGGTCAGGCCGAGCCAGCAGGCGAGGAAGAGCCGGGCGGCGGGCATCGCCTCGTTGTGGGCGCCGTCCTGGCTCGCGACGACGTCACGGAGCAACCGCTCGCCGCGGTCGGTCTCGCCCGCCTCCATGAGCACACTGCCGAGGCGAGCGCGGAGCACGGCCATCTGGGCGCGGGCGCCGAGGCGTTCGGCGTGGTCGATCGCCGCCCGGTAGTCGGCGGCGGCCTCACGGTAGGCACCCTTGCGTTCCCGGGCCTCGCCCCGGGCGGACAGCGCCTCGGCGGTGCCCCAGCCGTCACCGAGGCGGCTGTAGATCTCCAGTGACTCGTCGGCGTCGCGGGTCGCGTCGCCCGCCCAGGCGGTGCGGTTGGCGAGGATGTTGGCGCGCATCTGCAGGGCGCCGGCCAGCTCCCACTCGAAGCCGGGGGTGTCGCGGCAGGTCTGCACGCCGGCGTCGACGATCGACCGTATGCGCTCCGCACCGCCGGTCAGTATCACGGCGAAGAACCACATCATGCCGGGCGCACGGCAGGTCTGCGGCAGGCCGGGCTCGTACACCTGGGTGATGGCTCGCAGCTTGGCCCGGGCCTCCGGGGTCTGCCAGGCGTCCAGCTCGGTGTCCATGCAGGCCAGGTGGGCGAGGTGGACGCCGCGCCGGGCCTCGGCGAGAACCTCGCCGGTGTAGGGGGGCGGGGCCTCGGTGCAGCGGTGCCACACCGGGCGGGCGCGGCGGACCGGTTGGGCGAACGGGTCGGGGCCGAGCGCCATGACCTCCTGGCACCAGGTGCGGGCCTCGATGCGCTGGTCGCGCATCTGCCAGAACCAGGTCAGGGACAGCACCAGGCACAGCGCCTCCTGTTCGTCGCGGGAGGCGACGGCGTGCCTGAGGGCGGTGCGCAGGTTCTCGTACTCCAGCTGGAGCCGGTCGATGGCGGTGCGCTGTCCGGGGCCGCGCAGCAACGGGTCGGTGGTGCGGGCGAGTTCGCGGTAGTACGTCAGGTGTGCGCGCTCGGCGTCGGCCCGGTGTCCGGCCTCGGCGAGGCGTTCGGCGGCGTACTCGGCGACGGTCTCCAGGAGCCGGTAGCGCATGCCGCCCTCGACCGAGGGAGCCGCCACGACCAGGGACTTGTCCACCAGGGAGCCCAGGGCCTCCAGGGCGGCGGGCCCGCACACGGCCTCGGCGGCGGCGAGGTCGCAGCCGCCCGCGAAGACCGAGAGCCGGGCCAGGACGCCCCGCTCGTGCGCGTCCAGCAGGTCCCAGGACCAGTCCACGACGGCCCGCAGGGTCTGCTGGCGGGGCAGCACGGTACGGCTGCCGGAGGTGAGCAGCCGGAACCGGTCGTCGAGCCGGTCCGCTATCTGACGGGGGGCCAGCATGCGCAGCCGGGCGGCCGCCAGCTCGATGGCGAGGGGCAGTCCGTCGAGCCGCCGGCAGATCTCGGCGCAGGCCTCGGGATCGTCCTCGAGACGGAATCCGGGCCGGGCCGCCGCGCCCCGGTCGGCCAGCAGCCGCAGCGCGACGGGCTCCGGCAGCGGCTCCACCGGGCGCACCAGTTCCCCGGGGACCCCGAGAGGCTCGCGGCTGGTGGCGAGGACGGTCAGCTCGGGGCAGCGGGCCAGCAGCCGCTCGGTCAGCCGGGCCGCGGCCTCGACGACGTGCTCGCAGTTGTCGAGCACGATCAGCATCCGGCGCCGGGCGCAGTGCTCCACGAGCCGGTCGACGGGGTCGTGCCCGTCGACCACCGCGCGGATGCTCTCGGCGCCCGCCCCGTGCAGCACGGTCTCACGGGCGCCGATCGCGGTCAGCACGGCCTGCGGTACGGCGTCCGGGTCGTCCACGGGCGCCAGTTCGGCCAGCCACACCCCGTCCCGGGCGGTGTGCCGTACCGCCTCGGCGGCCTCCTGGGACAGCCGGGTCTTGCCGGCTCCGCCGGGCCCGAGCAGCGTGACCAGCCGGGCCGCGGCGAGGTCGGCCCCGATGGCCGCGATGTCCGCCTCACGGCCGACGAAGGAGGTGAGCCGGGCGGGCAGGTTGCCGAGCGGGGCGGGCGGCGCCGGCCGCGGTTCGTGTGCGGCTTCCGTGAGCAACTCGGCGTGCAGGACGCGCAGTTCGGGGCCCGGGTCGGAGCCGAGCCGGTTCGCGAGGAGCTGTCGTACGTCCTCGTAGGCGGCCAGTGCCTGGGCCGGGCGGCCCACGTCGCGCAGCGCCCGCAGCCGCAGCGCCTGGAGCGGCTCGTCCAGGGGGTGGCCGTCGCACAGGGCGGCCAGTTCGGGCAGGGACTGCTCGGCATGGCCGAGGGCGAGTGCGGCCGTGTGCCGGGCGCGCAGGGCGTCCAGCCGGCGGGTCTCCCAGCGGGCCGCCTCGGCGGCGCAGTCGGGCAGGTCGGCGAGGGCGGGGCCGTGCCACAGGGCGAGCGCGTCGTCCAGGACGGCGGCGGCCTTGGCCGGGTCGCCGTCGGCCAGGGCCGCGAGGCCCTCGCCGGTCAGCCGGTCGAACCGGTTGAGGTCGATGTCGTCGGGGGTGACGGCGAGCCGGTAGCCGCCGTCCGCGGAGGCGACGGCGTCCGTGCCGAGCGCCCTGCGCAGCCGGCCGACCAGGGCCTGCAGCGCGCCGGTGGCGTCGGCGGGCGTGTCGGCGCCCCAGACCTCGTCCACCAGCACGCCCGCCGGCACGGTCCGGCCGGCCCGCAGGGCGAGCACGCTCAACAGGGCACGCAGCCGCGCACCGCCGATCGGGACGGGCGTGCCGTCGGGGCGGAGTGCCTGGATGGGACCGAGGAGGCGATAGCGCACGGGACTCATTCTCTCCGGTGCCGTCAGGGGCGGTCACCGGGTTCGGACGGCGTGGCGTCGGGGACCTCCAGAGCGACGAGGACGCCGACGGCACGGCGGACGCGGAACGGTACGCGGCGCGGCGGCTGCTCCTCCTGCTCGAACGCGTCGAACCACCGGGGGCAGCTGTCGACGGGCTCCAGGGTGGGCGGGCCCGGCACAGGCTCGAGCTTGCGCCCGGTCGACCGGAAGACCACCGTGCCGGGCGCCAAGTCGGCGAGTTCCGCGGCTTCGGTGGCGCGGGGGTCGTGGTGGGCGAGGAATTCCTGGTGCACCAGGTCGATGGCCCGGACGCGGCCGACGGTCTCCCGGTCGGGGCCGCCGTGGTTCTCCACCCACGCCTCGGCGCCGTGTCCGGCGTTCCGCCGCCGGTCCTCGCGGTCGTAGGCGACCAGTTTCCAGGCCACCTCCTCGCCCACACCGAACGGGCTGCCGCAGCATTCCATCTGCCAGTGCTCGTAGAACACCCTCATCCGCGCCACCGCCCCAGCCTCCAGGAACCGAAGGGCGGGCGCGAGGCGTTTTCCCCGCGAGACGTTTTCCCCGCGAGTCCCGGGCCGGTACGGTCGGGCTTCCCGCCCGCCACGCCCCTCAGGAGCCGGAACGATGACCACCGCCACCACCCGTCGAGGCGATCAGCGGATCAGCCCCGTCTTCCTCGGGATCCTGGCCGTCGCCGCGGTGACCGGCTGGGCCACCTGGACGCGGTTCGCCGAGCAGCCCGGCATCGCGGTGTTCCTGTTCGTGACGGCGGCCTGGATCGTCTCCCTGTGCCTGCACGAGTACGCGCACGCCCGCACCGCCCTGCACAGCGGGGACGTCACGGTCGGCGCGAAGGGCTATCTCACGCTGAACCCGCTGAAGTACACGCACGCGCTGCTGAGCATCGTGCTCCCGGTGGTGTTCATGATCATGGGCGGGATCGGTCTGCCGGGCGGCGCGGTCTTCATCGAGCGCGGCCGGATCCGCGGCCGCTGGCGGCACAGCCTGGTCTCGGCGGCGGGCCCGCTGACGAACGTCCTGTTCGCGGCGGTGTGCACCGCGCCCTTCTGGCTGCACGCGCTGGACGGTGTGCCCCGCGACTTCCGGTACGCGCTGGCGTTCCTCGCCCTGCTCCAGGTGACGGCGGCGATCCTGAACTTCCTGCCGGTGCCGGGTCTGGACGGGTACGGGGTGATCGAGCCGTGGCTGTCGTACAACGTGAAGCGGCAGGTGGAGCCGTTCGCGCCGTTCGGCCTGCTGTTCGTGTTCGCACTGCTGTGGCTGCCGTCGGTCAACAGCGTGTTCTTCGAGGTGATCCACTCGATCCTGAACGGGCTGGGAATCGACGGCGACCAGACGTACTGCGGCTTCGACCTGTTCCGGTTCTGGCGGGAGAGCGACCCCTCCTGCGCGGTCAGCCCGTGACGGACTTCCGGTCGGCCGCGCCCCGGCCGCGCTTGATGTAGTACCAGGTCATGTTGGACGACAGACCCGCCAGCAGCACCCAGACGATCCCCAGCCAGCTGCCCTGCACGAACGAGACGACCGCCGCGGCGACGGCGAGGAGGCAGACGATCAGGGTGTAGAGGGCGAGTCGCCGGCTCGGGGCGGGCGGGAGCGAGGGCGGCATGACGGGTGGCTCCTGTCGGGGGACACTGCTACGACGACCAGTGTCCCCCATGGGCTCATACGTCGGTGACCCGGAGCCCGGCGTGTGCCTTGTAGCGGCGGTTGACGGAGATCAGGTTCGCGACCAGCGACTCGACCTGGTGGGCATTGCGCAGACGGCCCGCGAAGATGCCCCGCATGCCCGGGATGCGCCCGGCGAGCGCCTGGACGATCTCCACGTCGGCGCGGACCTCGCCCAGCACCATCACATCGGTGTCGATCTCCTCGGTCTCCGGGTCCTGGAGCAGCACCGCCGACAGGTGGTGGAAGGCGGCGGTGACCCGGGAGTCCGGCAGCAGGGCGGCGGCCTGCTGGGCGGCGCTGCCCTCCTCCGGCTTGAGCGCGTACGCCCCCTGCTTGTCGAAGCCGAGCGGGTTCACGCAGTCGACGACGAGCTTGCCGGCCAGCTCCTCGCGCAGGGACTCCAGGGTCTTGCCGTGGCCCTCCCACGGTACGGCGACGATCACGAGGTCGCTGCGGCGCGCGGTCTCGGCGTTGTCGGCGCCCTCGACGCCGTACCCCAGCTCCTCGGCGGCGGCCCGGGCGCGCTCGGCGGCCCGCGATCCGATGATCACCTTCTGGCCGGCCCGGGCGAGCCGGTAGGCGAGGCCCTTGCCCTGCGGGCCGGTGCCGCCGAGCACGCCGACGACCAGCCCGGAGACGTCGGGCAGGTCCCAGGGGTCCTTGGCGGGGGCCTTCGCGGGAGTCTGTGCGCTGTCGGTAGAGGTCATGGGCCGACTCTACGTCCGTGGGGCGGAGCGCACCGGGTCAGGTGAGCCGGGTCACGGGGATCCGGCGGAAGGTGATCGTCTCGTAGGCGCCGAAGTCCCCTGTCTCGTACAGGAGTCCGACCGTGTCCTTGTCGATGCGGACCAGGTCGGAGTAGGCGGCGGGCAGCCCGTCGACGGTAAGTGCCGTGCGCCAGGTGGTGCCGCCGTCGCCGGAGGCGCGCAGGGTCATCAGGGCGCGGGCGGCGGGGTCGGCCGGGGCGGAGAGGAGCAGCAGGTCGGGATCGCGGAGCTGCAGGACGGAGGCCTCGCAGATCGGCGCGGTGAGGCCGGCCTGCGGGCGGAAGGGCTTGACGAGCGTCCTCCCGCCGTCCCTGGAGTGGGCGTCGGCGCGGTTGCCCGGGGACGGGGAGTCGTTGCGAGCGTTGAAGTAGACGCGGCCGTCGGGGAGTTCGGCGGCAGTGGTCTCGTTGACGTTGATGTAGCCGTCGGTGTTCTCGTCCAGGTAGCCGAGGTACCAGGTCGCGCCGCGGTCGTCGCTGAGCAGGCAGTGGCCGCCGTTGTACCTGGCCTCGGCGCCGGTGTCGGTTCCGGTGGGCGGCAGGGTGTGGTTGGCGGGGACGAGGACGCGGCCGGAGGTCAGCTGGAGGGCGTGGCCGGGGGTGGTGGCGTACCAGCGCCAGCCGGGCTTCTTCACCTGTCCGGTGATCTCCCTGGGCTTGGACCAGGTCACGCCGTCGTCGTCGCTGTGCTGCACCCACACCCGGCGGCCGTCGGCATCCGCGACGTGGCCGCGCAGGATGGCGGCCTCGGTGGCGCCGGCCGCGGCACGGACGTGCACGAGCAGGATCCGGCCGGTGTCGAGGACGACGGGGGCGGGGTTGCCGGCGAGGTTCTTCCCGTTGCTCGCGGCGACCTCGAGCGGCCCCCAGGTGCGGCCGCCGTCCGTGGACCGCTTCAGCACGATGTCGATGTGCCCGTGGTCGGCGAGGGAGTCGGCCCGTCCCTCGCAGAAGGCGAGCAGTGTGCCGGTGGGGGTGCCCCCGGTCGAGGGGGGCCGGGACGGGGGGCGGCACGCCACGACCGCCGGGATGCGGAAGCCGGCGTACCCCTCGTGGCCCGCGCGGAAGGGAACGGTCACGTCGGTCATCGGGCGGACTCCTCACACGGACGGGGACGGGCCGTCACCATCCCCAGGTTGGGCGAATTCGGGGTGAACTCCACGTCACAAGTGACCGATTGGGGCAGGATGCGGTCGCATGGACGCCGTACGGGTCGCCTTGCTGCGCGAAGTGCTCGCCGGAACCGAGTGGCTGGGGGCCACCCGGCGGTTCGCGGGGGTGCTGCGCGGGTCCGTGGTGGCGTACGGGGGCGGGCTGCTGCTGGTGGGCACGCCCGAGTACGAGCCCTGGCACCTGGCCGCGCACCTGGTGGACGAGGCGGCCTGGTCGGGCACGCCGGAGCTGGCTCCCACGCTGGTACGGCACCACGCGCGCCCCTCCGATCCCGCGCACCTGGCCGTCGGGCCGGGCCGGATCGAGGAGGCGCGGCGCGGCGAGACCCTGCTGGTGGTCGCCCCCAAGGAGCCCGCGGAGCTGCTGGAGCGGGTGCACGCGGCACGCAGGGCCGGGACGACGGTGCTGGCGCTGGGAGCGGGCGGGGGCGAGCTGGCGGCGATGGCCCACGACACGCTGGCCGTGCCGGAGGGGGCGGAGCTGGACCTGGACAGTGTGCAGCACTTGGTGAGCGCGGCGGCGGGCGAGAACGGGGGCGGAGGCTCTCCGAGGGGCCGGCGGGGTTTCCGGGACCGTCTGTCGAGGCTTGCGGAGATCCTCACGGCTCCGCCGACCGCCCCTTGGTGACCTTCCCACCCGCCCACCGGTCCCGGTCGTGGGGCTGCGAAAAGCGGTTGCTCCGGACTCCGGCCGAGCGGACCATGCCCGAGTGGCCCAAGCTCTCCTCCCCGACCTCGCCCCCTGGAAGGCCTCCGCGGACTTCCGCAGACTGTGGGCCTCGGGTCTGATCAGCAACTTCGGCAACTTCCTGACCTTCGTCGCCCTGCCGGTCCAGCTGAAGGACCTGACCGGCTCCGCGGCGGCCGTGGGCGCGATCGGCGCGGTGGAACTGGTCCCGCTGATCGCCTTCGGCCTGTACGGCGGCGCCCTGGCCGACGCCCTCGACAAGCGGCGGCTGATCGTGTGGACGGAGGCGGGCCAGGGCCTGCTCAGCGCCGCCCTGCTGGTCAACGCGCTCCTCCCCCGCCCGGCCGTATGGCCGCTGTACCTGGTCGCGGCGCTCTCCTGCGCCCTGGTATCGGTCCAGCGGCCGGCCCTGGACTCCCTGCTGCCCCGGATCGTGGCCCACGAGGACCTGCCCGCTGCGGCCTCCCTGAACTCGCTGCGCTGGACCGTCGGCGGAGTGGCCGGGCCGGCGGTCGCGGGCGTGGTCGTCGCCTGCGCCGGCCTCGGCTGGGCGTACGCCGCCGACCTGCTGACCTTCGCCGTGTCGCTGGCGTACATCGTCCGCATCGCCCCCTCGCCCGCGACCCCCACGGCGGCCAGGCCGGACCTGCGGGCCATCGCGGAGGGTGCCCGCTACGCCTGGAGCCGCAAGGAACTCCTCGGCACCTACGCGGTCGACCTGGCGGCGATGTTCCTGGCCATGCCCCTCGCCGTGCTGCCGTTCCTCGCCGACGAGCTGCACGCCGAGTGGTCGCTCGGCCTGATGTACGCGACCTTCCCGCTGGGGGCGCTGCTGGTCAGCGTGACGAGCGGCTGGACCTCACGGGTGCACCGCCATGGCCGCATGGTGGTGCTGTCGGCCGCGCTGTGGGGCCTGGCGGTCACGGCGGCGGGTCTCGTCGGCAACGTCTGGGCGGCGCTGCTGCTCCTGACCGTCGCCGGCGGCTGCGACATGGTCAGCGGGGTCTTCCGGGGGGCGATGTGGAACCAGACGATCCCCGACGAGCTGCGCGGCCGCCTCGCCGGCATCGAACTTCTGTCCTACTCGGTGGGTCCGCAGTTGGGCCAGGTCCGCTCCGGCGGGGTCGCCGCATGGGCGGGGGTGCGCACGTCCGTGTGGTCGGGGGGAGTGCTGTGCGTGGGCGCGATGGGGCTGCTGGCCCTGTGCCTGCCCGGGCTGACGAGCTATGACGCCCGGACCGACGAGCACGCGGTGCGGCTGCGGGAGCAGCGCGCCGCCACCGTGCCCACGCGGGCGTGATCAGTCCTCGTCGGCGTCCTGGCCGGCCGCCGGGGCGTCGTGCCAGCGGGGATCGGTCTCCCACTCGAGGTTGCGCTCCCGCGCGATCTCCATCGCGCGCTGCGCCTCCTGCGGGCTGGCGTACGGCCCGAAGCGGTCCTTGCCCGGGCAGTCCGGGCCCTCCTCGACCTTCTTGTGCTCCAGGCAGTAGTACCACTCGCCCGGCTTGCCGACGGTGCGCTTCTTGAACAGGGCCATGAACAGCTCCTCTCGCCAACGACATGTTCCCCCATGCCCGCTGGTTAGACTCGCTGGCATGTCTGGCCAGTCGCTGCTCGTACCAGGAGAGCTCTCTCCCACCCGTTCGGTACCCGGAAACATCCGCCGCCCCGCGTACGTCGGCAAGCCCGCGCCGGCGCCGTACACCGGACCGGAGGTGCAGACCCCGGAGACCATCGAGGCGATGCGCGTCGCCGGCCGCATCGCCGCGCAGGCGATGGAGGAGGCGGCGAAGATCATCGCGCCCGGCGTCACCACCGACCAGCTGGACAAGGTCGCCCACGAGTACATGTGCGACCACGGCGCCTACCCGTCCACGCTCGGCTACCGCGGCTTCCCGAAGTCGCTGTGCACCTCCGTCAACGAGGTCATCTGCCACGGCATCCCGGACTCGACGGTCCTCAGGGACGGCGACATCGTCAACCTGGACGTGACCGCGTACATCGGCGGGGTGCACGGCGACAACAACGCCACCTACCTGGTCGGTGACGTGGACGAGGAGTCCCGGCTGCTGGTGGAGCGGACGCGGGAGTCCCTCAACCGGGCGATCAAGGCCGTCAGGCCGGGCCGGCAGATCAACGTCATCGGCCGGGTCATCGAGTCCTACGCCAAGCGCTTCGGCTACGGGGTCGTGCGGGACTTCACCGGGCACGGCATCAACTCGTCCTTCCACTCGGGCCTGATCATCCCGCACTACGACAGCCCGCACGCGACGACCGTCATGCAGCCCGGCATGACCTTCACCATCGAGCCGATGCTGACGCTGGGCACGTACGAGTACGACATGTGGGACGACGGCTGGACGGTCGTGACCAAGGACCGCAGGCGGACGGCCCAGTTCGAGCACACGCTGGTCGTGACGGAGACGGGTGCGGAGATCCTCACGCTGCCGTAACCCCACAGCGCCCTGCCGCACCCCCCGCAGCCCGCTCCGAAGCCCGCCCTGATGCCCGGGGCGGGCTTTTTTCCTGCCCGGATTCACCTGCCCGGCCCGCCCCCGTGTTTTTCCGACAGCCTGTCGGTAAACTTACCGACAGCAGGTCGGCAACCTGAGGAGAGTCCATGGAGCCGTTCTCGACCGTCATCCGCACGGCGTCCCACGAGCGGCACGTGGAGGCGGAGACCTCGACATTCATGAGCGACCTGCTCGGCGGCCGGCTCGGCGTGGCCGCGTACGCCCGGTACACCGAGCAACTGTGGTTCGTCTACGAGGCGCTGGAGAGCGCCACCGAACGGCTGGCGGCCGACCCGGTGGCCGGCCCCTTCATCCGGCCGGAGTTGCTGCGACTGCCCGCGCTGGAGCGGGACCTGGCGCATCTGCGGGGACCCCGGTGGCGCTCGGGCCTGTCCGCCCTCTCCGCCACCCGCGCCTACGCCGACCGGATCCGGGAGTGCGCCGAGCGCTGGCCCGGCGGTTACGTCGCCCACCACTACACCCGCTACCTCGGTGATCTCTCCGGCGGCCAGATCATCCGCGACCGGGCGGAGCGCACGTGGGGCTTCGCGAAGAAGGGCGACGGAGTCCGCTTCTACGTCTTCGAGGGCATCTCCAACCCGGCCGCCTTCAAGCGTAGTTACCGCGAGCTGCTGGACGCCGTCGAAGCGGACGAACTGGACAGGCAGCGGATCGTGGCGGAGTGCAGGCGGGCGTTCGCCCTGAACACCGGGGTCTTCCAGGCCCTGGGCGAGGAGTTCCCCCTGAGCGCCTAACGCTCCAGGAAGACTCGCCCGCCGACCTCCACCCAGCCGTGCGGCTGCGGGGCGGTCAGGATCTGCGAGCCCCTGCCCTGCGTGATGTTCAGCGCCCGGCCGAGCCGGTCCGTGAGCAGCAGCGCCGCCGCGCCCGTCGCCTCGTCCTCCTCGATGCCGTCGTCACGGCCGGGGAAGGCGCGGGCACGGATCCGGCCGGCCGCCTCGTCCTCCCAGGCCCAGGCGTAGATCCACTCGCCGGGCGGGGGAACGGGCAGGGCGTCGACCTCGGCGGCGGTGGCGTAGTGGCGCAGGGTGCGCGGCGGGGCCCACTCCGCGCGGGCCTCGATCCAGCTGAACTCGCCGTCCAGACGGGCGCCCACCACCCCGGCGGGCGTGACCAGTTCGGGCACGTCCAGCAGCCAGGCCGTGCCGACGCAGGGGTGACCGGCGAAGGGCAGGCGCAGGGTGGGCGTGTAGATGTCGATCACTCCGCGCTCGGGGTCGTCCACGAACACGGTCTCGCTGAAGCCGAGCTTCGCGGCGAACGCCTGCCGGTCGCTCCGCTCGGGCAGGACCGAGCCGTCGCGGACGACGCCGAGTTCGTTGCCGTAGCCGCCGTTCGGTCCGCAGAAGACGCGGAGTACGTCGTAGTCAGTCACGGGGGAATTGAAACACCGCGGCCTCGGCGAGCGCGTCCCGGGCGGGGGCGCCGCCGGGGAGCGCCCAGGAGCGAACACCCGACGGCTCGTACGCGAGGTCGGCCGTGGCGTCGCCGTAGCCCTGCTTCAGGACTGCCCGTTGGCGCTCGACCGCCGAGGTGGCGGGCCCTAGTGCTGTGGTGGCCTGCGGTGAGGGCCTCCGCGTCCCGCCGCCACAACTGCTCGTCCCGTATCCGGGCAAGGACCACGCACTCCGGCGTCCGCCCTTCCGCCGGCGCGGCCACCGCGCGGTCGTGGCCGTCGAGGATCAGCCGGCCGTCGAGGAACGGCACCCACTACAGCAGGACGGGCGCGAGCGTGCGGTCACGCACGTGCTTGCGGTACGCCTTCACACGGGCGGCGTCGGGCGGGGAGAGTACAGGGGCGGAATGCCGTGCCGGCCGCCGCCGCAGTACGGCTCCAGAGTGCCGCCGGACCACTCGCGGACGAAGCCCGCGGTCCAGACCGGCAGGGCGAAGGCCGTGCGTACCGCGATCTCCCAGCGGCCGTCGTGCAGGGGCGCCTCCTCCGCCTCCTCCAGCCAACGGGCGAACCGACGCACCTGGTTGACGTCCGAACGCATGGCCGCCGCACCGATGGGCGGCAACGGTGACGGGTAGGTGTCCAGGCGGTGCAGCCGAAGGTCGTGGCAGCAGCCCTCACCGGTGAGCCCGCCGAGCAGCACGGGCCGCTCCCCCCCGTGTCGATGAGATCAAGCCGTGCCGGTGAACGTCCCGTGAGAGCTGAATCACGACCCTGGTGGGTAAGACTGAGGTAAGCCTAAGGTAAGTTAGGGCAGCCTCACCACACCAGATCCGCTTGGAGCCTGCATGCGAGCCGTCCGACTGACCGTCACCGCCGCCGCCACCGCGGCCGCTCTGACCGCCCTCACGGCCTGCACCGCGAAGAGCGACGCCAAGGACGGCGACGCGATCCAGGTCACCGCCGCCGACTCGACGTGCGAGACCTCCGTCAAGTCGGTGCCGGCCGGTCAGGTCACGCTGAAGATAGCGAACAAGGGCTCGAAGGCCACCGAGGTGGAGATCCTGTTCCCGGACGACCGGATCGTCTCCGAGAAGGAGAACATCGGCCCGGGGACCACCTACACGCTGACCGCGGAGGTGAAGGCCGGCTCGTACGAGATCGCCTGCCGCCCCGGTATGAAGGGCCACGGCGTCCGGCAAAAACTCACCGTGACCGGTGGCGGTACGGCCGCCAAGCGCGACCCCAGGCTCGACAAGGCCGTCGCCGACTACCGGCAGTACGCGCAGGACCAGGCCGACCGGACGCTGCCGCTCGTCGAGACCTTCGTGAAGGCGATCAAGGACGGCGACCTGGAGGCGGCCAAGAAGGCGTACGCGCCCTCGCGCCTCGGCTGGGAGCGGACCGAACCGGTCGCGGAGTCCTTCGGTGACATCGACCCCAAGGTCGACGTCCGCGCGGACGGCCTGGAGGACGGCCAGAAGTGGACGGGCTGGCACCGCCTGGAGAAGTCCCTCTGGGCGGACAAGGGGATCGGTGCCGAGGACAAGACCCTCGCCGGCCGGCTGGTGACCGATCTGAAGGACTGGCAGGAGCGGGTCGGCAAGGCCGAGATCACGCCGTCCTCCATGGCCAACGGTGCCAAGGAGCTGCTCGACGAGGTCGCCACCGGAAAGGTCACCGGCGAGGAGGACCGCTACTCGCACACCGACCTGGTCGACTTCAAGGGCAACGTCGAGGGGGCACAGAAGGCGTACGAGCTGCTCAAGCCGGTCGCCCAGAAGAACGACCCGGCCCTGACCAAGGAGCTGGACAAGCAGTTCGCGGCGCTCGACACGCTGCTCGACTCGTACCGCTCCGACCGGAACTCGTACGACTTCGTCTCGTACGACAAGGTCACCAAGGAGCAGCGCAAGGAGCTGTCGGACGCGGTCAACGCCCTCGCGGAGCCGCTGTCCAAGCTCGCCGCCGCGGTCGTGAAGTAAGGGAGGACGGTCATGACCGAGACTCAGGGCGGCACCTCTCCCTCCCGCCGCGCACTGATCGGCTGGGGCGGTGCCGGGCTCGCGCTCGGTGCCGTCGCGGCCGGTGGTGCCGTGGCGGCGACCAGGGCGGGCGACGACGTGGACCCGGCCGCCGCCGAGGCGGGCACCGCCGTGGAGTTCCACGGCGCCCACCAGGCGGGCATCGCCACGCCGGTGCAGGACCGGCTGCACTTCGCCGCGTTCGACGTGAGGACCGACGACCGCGCCGAGTTCGTGCGGATGCTGGGGGACTGGACGGACGCGGCCCGCCGGATGACCACCGGGAAGGCGGTCGGCGAGGGCGCTTACGGCGGGCTGGCCGAGGCGCCGCCGGACGACACCGGCGAGGCCCTGGGGCTCAAGCCCTCGCGGCTGACGCTGACGATCGGATTCGGGCCGTCCTTCTTCGAGAGGTTCGGGCTGGCGGACAAGCGGCCCGAGGCGCTGGTCGACCTGCCCAAGTTCCCGGGCGACAACCTGGACAGGGCGCGTACGGGCGGCGACCTGTGCATCCAGGCCTGCGCGGACGACCCCCAGGTCGCCGTGCACGCCATCCGCAACCTGGCCCGCATCGGCTTCGGCAAGGTCGCCATCCGCTGGTCCCAGCTCGGCTTCGGCAAGACCTCGTCCACGACCCCGGACGCCCAGACGCCCCGCAACCTGATGGGGTTCAAGGACGGCACCCGCAACATCGCGGGCACCGAGACGGACCGGCTGAAGAAGTTCGTGTGGGTCGGCGACGGCGACGGGACCGAGTGGATGACCGGTGGGTCGTACCTCGTGGCCCGCCGCATCCGGATGAACATCGAGACCTGGGACCGCACCTCGCTGCAGGAGCAGGAGGACGTCTTCGGCCGCGACAAGGGCGAGGGCGCCCCGGTCGGCAGGGCCAAGGAGCACGACGAGCCGTTCCTGAAGGCGATGAAGCCGGACGCGCACGTGCGGCTCGCGCACCCCGACTCCAACAACGGGATCACGATCCTGCGCCGGGGCTACTCCTTCACGGACGGTACGGACGGACTCGGCCGCCTCGACGCCGGCCTGTTCTTCCTGGCCTACCAGCGCGACGTGCGCAAGGGGTTCATCCCGCTGCAGCGGCAGCTGTCGGCGAAGGACGCGCTCAACGAGTACATCCAGCACGTGGGTTCGGCGGTCTTCGCGGTTCCCCCCGGCGTCCGGGACAAGGACGACTGGTGGGGCCGGACGCTGTTCTCCGAGGAGGCGTAGCCCGTGTTCTCCAACTACCTGATCGCTCTGCGCGAGGGCCTGGAAGCCGGCCTCGTCGTCTGCATCCTGATCGCCTACCTGGTCAAGACCGGCCGCAGGGACGCCCTGAAGCCGATCTGGATCGGCATCGGCAGCGCCATCGCCATCGCGATGGGCTTCGGCTGCGCCCTCCAGTTCGGCTCGCAGGAGCTGACGTTCGAGGCGCAGGAGGCGCTCGGCGGCTCACTGTCCATCGTCGCCGTCGGTCTGGTGACCTGGATGGTGTTCTGGATGCGGCGCACCGCCCGGCACCTGAAATCGGAGCTGCACGGCAAGCTGGACGCGGCCCTCGCCATGGGCACGGGCGCGCTGGTCGCCACCGCGTTCCTGGCCGTCGGCCGGGAGGGCCTGGAGACCGCCCTGTTCGTGTGGGCCTCGGTGCACGCGGCCTCCGACGGCACCCCGCGCCCGCTGATCGGCGTGGCGCTCGGCCTCGCCACGGCGGTCCTCCTGGGCTGGCTGTTCTACCGGGGCGCGCTGCGGATCAACCTGGCCAAGTTCTTCACCTGGACCGGCGGCATGCTGGTCGTGGTCGCGGCGGGCGTGCTGGCGTACGGCTTCCACGACCTCCAGGAGGCCAACTGGATCCCGGGCATCTCCGACCTGGCCTTCGACATCAGCGGCACGATCCCGCCCGACAGCTGGTACGGCACCCTGCTCAAGGGCGTCTTCAACTTCCAGCCCGACCCGACGGTCGTGCAGCTGACGGTGTGGGCCCTCTACCTGGTGCCGACCCTGTCCGTCTTCCTGGTCACGCCCGAGTTCATCGCCTGGCTGAAGGGCCGGCAGAACGACGAGGCGACTCCCGCGGTGGAGGACAGGGTCCCGGCGTCCGAGTGACGGCCCCGAGTATCGGAACCGGCCACCCGCGCGTCTCCCCGTCCCGGTAGGGTTCGCCTCCGGAAAGGGGAGGGTGAAGGCACCTCATGAGCAGGGATCGCAGTCGTCGTGGGCTTCGCAGGCGTGGCCGGAACACACTCATAGCGGCCTCGCTGACCGCTTTGTCGGTGACGGCGAGTGGATGCGTGGTGGTGCACGGGGAACGCGAGGTGCTCCCCGCCGCCACCCGCGCCGAGGCCGCCAGGGCCCTGACCCGGTTCACGGACGCGTACAACAAGGCCGACCAGGCCTTTGACCGCTCCCTGGACGCGGACCACGTCACCGGCGCCCTCGCCGACATCGACGGTGCCCGGCTGAAGGCCGGGCACGTCAACAGCCCGTCGGGCAACGCCAACCACACCTCGCTGGAGCTGACGGACGCGAAGTTCACGATCCCGAAGAAGGCCGGCTGGCCCCGCTGGTTCGTCGCGGACGCCAAGGGCAACCTGGGGGGCAACGCCCGCTGGCTGCTGGTGTTCACCCGCCACGACCTCGGCGAACCGTGGAAGGTGGCGTATCTGACGCTGCTCGCGCCCGGTGACGTACCGGAGTTCAAGAAGGACGGGGACGGCTTCGCCGAGACCGTGCCCGCCGACTCCGCGCACCTGGCCGTTCCGCCGGCCGGTCTGAGCAAGGCCTACGCGCGCTATCTGCAGAGCGGCGGGAAGACCTTCGCGAACGGCCGGGACACCAGCGGCTGGCGCGCGGACCGCGCGAAGCAGGCGAAGAAGCCGGGCCTGGTCCGGCAGTACATCGACGAGCCGCTGACCCACGGCGACTACGCGCCGCTCGCGCTGCGCACGGTGGACGGCGGGGCGCTGGTGTTCTTCACCACGCACCACTACGAGAAGCGGACCGCGGCCGCGGGCACCTCCGTCCCGACCCCGAACAAGGACGTGCAGGCCCTGACCAAGGGCGAGATCAAGCAGTCGCTGACGCTGGAGATCGTCTCCAACGAGGCCGCCCTGGACCCGGCGGGCAGCGGCCCGGTGTCGGTCCTGGGGCAGGTCCAGGGGCTGACGGCCGCGCAGGCCGAGTAGGTCCCCCGGCAGGGGCTCAGTGCCGCAGAGGCCAGGCGGCGCTGGGACAGGTCCAGGGGCTGACGGCCGCACAGGCCGAGTAGGTCCCCCGGCAGGGGCTCAGTGCCGCAGAGGCCAGGCGGCGCCTGGCTGGTCGGCCTCCGCGCCGACGTGGCGGGCGCAGGCGTCCGTGAGCGCCTCGAGCAGGGTCAGCGGGTCGGGCAGCGGGTGCTCCGGGCCGCGTACCCAGTGCACCCGCTGGTCGTCGCCGGGCAGCCGGGCGGGCGGTACGAGGACGTAGGAGCCGCGGCAGTGCCAGCGCAGCCCGGGGTGCTCGTCCATGGTCTCGGGGTGGCAGTCCAGCTCGCAGGGCCACCACTCGTCCTCGTCCTCGGGGGTGCCCCGGGTGAGGGTGAAGAACAGCATGCGGCCGTCGTCGCTCTCGGCGACCGGCCCGACCTCGACACCGGCGCCGAGCAGCCGGTCCAGCGCCTCCCGGCCGGCCTGCAGGGGTACGTCGAGGACGTCGTGCACCATGCCGGTCGCGGTGATGAAGTTGGCCTGCGGCTGGTGCAGGGCCCAGCGCTCGATCTGCGCACGGTCCGTCGTGGACTGGGTCTGCCACGCGAACGACACCGGGTGCCGGGCCGGAGTGGGACAGCCGACGCGGTCGCAGGAACATCGGTAGCCGTCGGCGGGATGCGCGGCGGGTGCGAGGGGCAGTCCCGCTGCGGCGGCGGAGAGCAGCAGGGCCTCACGGCCGCCGGCGTCGGCGGCGGCCTCCTTCGGGCGGCGTCCGCGCAGCCACTGGGAGAGTTTGCCCTGCCGGCCGGTCCGACCGCCGAACGTCGCGCTCATCTATCCCCTCGGTTTGGTGGTCGCCTCGCTGTTGTGCGGACAGCATGCCCTATCGTCCCATCTTCTTCTGCTTCGGGGGGCCTGGGGGGGTATTCGGGGCACTCGGGTGGGCGGCCCGGGATCAGTGAGGTGCGATGCCGTGCAGTGCGTACTCGACCAACGTGTCCGTGTACGCGTACGAGATCGGCCCCGTGCGTTGCAGCCACCGTTGCGCGAGAGGCGAGACGAACAGCTCCAGCGCGATCCGCGGATCGATGTCGGCCCGTACGCCCCCGGCGTCCTGCGCGGAGCGCAGCCGGTCGACGTACAACTGGAGCTGGGGTTCGAGGAGCTTGGTGACGAACTCGCGGCCGAGCTGCTCGTTGACCAGGCCCTCGGCGGCGAGCGCGCGGGCGGGCACCTCGAAGCGCGGCTCGAGGAGTTCGTCGACCGTGGCCCGCAGCACCGCCTTGAGGTCGGCGGCGAGGTCACCCGTGTCGGGGATGGCGTACGGCTCCTGTCCCGCCGCCCGCGCCGCCTCCTCGCCGAGTTCCAGGAAGGCCTCCAGCAGCACGTCCGCCTTGGACCCCCACCACCGGTAGATCGTCTGTTTGCCGACCCCGGCCCGGACGGCGATGCCCTCGACGGTGGTCTTCGGGTATCCGACCTCGCCGACCAGGGCGAGGGCGGCGGCGTAGATCGCCCGGCGGGACTTCTCGCTGCGTCGGGTGGCGTCGGGGGCGGGCTTCTTGACCATGGGGTGACGCTAACAAGCCCGTCGGCTGGTGCCGTGACCGGAAAGGTTTGCCGGACAGCTCGCGGCGTCCGGTGCTGGGGGCACCTCCCACGCCGTTCAGGCAGGGGGGAGCATCGCGAGGCGGAGCATCGCCCGCGTACTGGATGTACTCGGGTGATGCGACAACGCGGCGAGGTGCCGTGCCGGGCGTCGCGAGCCGGTGAACCCTTCCGGTCACAGCACTAGGCGGGCGAGCCCTCCGGCGGCCACGGGTCGCCCCAGCCCGCGTCCCTGGCCGCCCGGTACAGGTCGCCGTGGCGCTTGGTGACCGTCGTACGGCGCAGCCGCTCGTCCGCCTCGCACAGGTCGAGGAGCACCTGGCCCTTGCGGATCTGCGGGCGCCGCACCACCCGGGCGGGGGCCGGCTCCACCGGCAGCCGGGTGGCGGCGACGTAGCTGAACTTCTCGTCCTCGTACGGCAGGGAGCCGCTCTTGACCTGGCGGTGCAGGGAGGAGCGGCTGACCCGGGCGGAGAAGTGGCACCAGTCGGTGCCGGGGGCGATGGGGCAGGCGGCGCTGTGCGGGCAGGGGGCGGCGACGCGGAATCCGGCGCGGATCAGCCGGTCGCGGGCCTCGATGACCCGGGCGTAGCCGGCGGGGGTGCCGGCCTCCACGATCAGGACGGACCGGGCGGCGGCCGCGGCCGCGTCGACGAGGGCGGCGCGGTCGGCCTCGGCGAGCTCGTTGAGGACGTAGGACACGGTGACGAGATCGGTGGGCTCGAGGGTGAGCGCCGTGCCGATCCGGGCCCGCTGCCAGCGGGCGTCCCGCAGTGCCGGGTTGGCCGCGGCGATCTCCCGGCCGAGGGCGAGCGCGGGCTCGGCCCAGTCCAGCACGGTGACGCTGCGCTCGCCGGGCCAGGTCGCCGTGACGGCCCAGGTCGCGGCGCCGGTGCCGCCGCCGACGTCGGCATGGCTGCCGGGCGTCCAGTCGGGTACGGCTGCTGCGAACGCCTCCAGGGCCGAGCGGACTGCCTCGAAGGTGGCCGGCATGCGGTAGGCGGCGTAGGCGGCGACGTCGGCGCGGTCGCGGAGGATCGGGGCGGTGGTGGGGGTTTCCCCACGGTAGTGGGCGATCAGCCTTTCGACCGCTCCGGCTGCTTGCTTGGGCGGGAGTCCGGCGAGGACGTCGTCCAGGGCCGCGCGTAGGTGCTCCGCCGGGCGTACGGGGTCGTTCACCCGGTGATTCTATGGCGCCCAGCCGGTGCCCGGGCCCGCTGGGGGCTCCGCCGCCCCACCCCGGCCCGTGCCCGCCCCCACCCGTCTCGGACGGCTGGAGACGGGTGGTCGGGGCTCAGATCACCGCCCTTGCCAGAAGTGTGCCCAGAGCCGCCCGTGGCCTGCTGTCCGGTGGTCGTCTCCTCGGGTGCACGGTGTTCGCCAGCAGCACCAGGAACGTGTCCGTCGCCGGATCCAGGACCAGCGAGGTCCCCGTGAACCCCGTGTGGCCCGCCGCTCCCCTGCCGGCCAGCTCGCCCATGAACCACGGCTGGTCCATGGCGAAGCCCAGGCCCGGCGGGGTCAGCAGCAGTTCCACGAAGTCGGGGCCGAGGATGCGCGCGGGGCCGTACGCGCCGCCCGCCAGCAGGGCCCGGCAGAAGACCGCGAGGTCGCCGGCGGTGGAGAAGAGGCCCGCGTGGCCCGCCACCCCGCCGAGCGCCCAGGCGTTCTCGTCGTGGACCTCGCCCCGGAGCATTCCCCGGTCCGCCTTCGCCCAGGGCCGCCGCTGGTCCTCGGTGGCCGCCGCGCCGCGGCAGGGCCCGAAGGCGGTCGCGGTCATGCCGAGCGGGCGGGTGATGCCCTCCTCGATCAGGACGTCGAGGGGACGGCCGGTGATCCGCTCCAGGACGAACTGGAGGAGGAGCATGTTCAGGTCCGAGTAGAGGTGGGTGCCGGGCTCGGCGGTGGGTGCCTCGGCGCGGAGCAGGGCGAGGCGGGCGGTGTCGTCCGGGCAGTCGTACAGCGGGAGTTCGGGGCGCAGTCCGGAGGTGTGGGTGAGCAGCTGCCGTACGGTGACGCCGTGTTCGGCGGCGCCGGTGAACTCGGGCAGGTAGGCGCCGACGCGGGCGTCCATGCCGAGGGTGCCGCGTTCGATCTGCTGCACGGCGGCGACGGAGGTGAACAGCTTGGTGAGGGAGGCGAGGTCGAAGGGGGTGTCGACGGTGGCCGGGATCCGGGCGCCGGGCGGCAGTTCGACGCCGGTGTCGGTTCCGGGGTCGTAGGAGGCGTAGCGCACCGCCCAGCCCGCGGCCTCGGCGACGGTGATCACGGGGCCGCGTCCGGCCAGCACGACGGCACCGGCCGCCCAGGGTCGGGCTCCGGTGGTGAGGGCGTGCACCTCGCCGGTCAGGTGCCCGAGTTCCACGGGGTCGAGCCCGGCTCGTTCGGGTGTGCCGGCGCGCAGTCGCGGTGTGCTCAGTTCTGGTCTCCCTCCGACCCCGCATGTGTGTTCCAGGGACGGCACATTCCCACGAAGCAGGCCGTCGCGACCAGTGCTCCCGCCAGTTGGACGATCGCCATGGGCACGGCGGTGTGTTCTCCGGCGACGCCGACGAGCGGGGAGGCGATCGCTCCGACGAGGAAGGAGGAGGTGCCGAGCAGGGCGGAGGCGGAGCCGGCGGCGTGCCGGGTGCGCAGCAGGGCGAGGGACTGGGCGTTGGGCAGGGTGATGCCCATCGCGGACATGAGGACGAACAGGGCGGCGGCGATCGGGGCGAGGCCGACCTTTCCGAAGGCGCCCGTGGTCATCAGCAGCAGGGCGGCCGCGGCGAGCACGATCACCGCGAGGCCGGTGGCGAGCACCTTGTCCAGCCCGACCCGGCCCACCAGCAGCTTGCCGTTGACCTGCCCGGCGACCACCAGCCCGACCGAGTTGAGCCCGAAGAGCAGGCTGAAGGTCTGCGGGGAGGCGCCGTAGAGGTCCTGGATGACGAACGGCGAGGCACTTATGTAGGCGAACAGCGCGGCGAAGGCGAAGCCGCCGGTGAGCATGTAGCCGCTGAAGGGCAGGTCGGCGAGGAGGCCGCGCATCGCGCGCAGGGCCTCCCCCACTCCCCCGCCGATGGGGGTCCCCCCGCTCGAGCGGAGCCGAGAGTGGGGGAGGCCGGCGGGCGGCAGGGTCTCGGGCAGTCGCAGCCATACGAGGGCGGCGAGGGCGGCTCCGACCACGGTGAGGACGATGAACACGCCCCGCCAGTCCGTGACCCTGAGGATCTGCCCGCCGATCAGCGGCGCCACGATCGGTGCGACGCCGGAGATCAGCATCAGGGAGGAGAAGAAGCGGGCCATGGCCATGCCGTCGTACAGGTCGCGTACGACGGCCCGCGCGATGACGATGCCTGCCGCGCCCGCGAGGCCCTGTGCCAGCCGGAAGGCGACCAGGGTCTCGACGTTCGGCGCCACCGCGCACAGGGCGGTGGCGAGAAGGTAGACGGCGAGGCCGATGAGCAGGGGACGGCGGCGGCCGAAGCGGTCGCTCATGGGGCCCACGACCAACTGCCCCAGCGCCATGCCGGCCAGACACGCGGTGAGGGTGAGCTGGACGGTGGCGGCCGGAGTGTGCAGGGAGCGGGTGACCTCCGGCAGGGACGGGAGGTACATGTCCATCGCGAGCGGGGGTGTGGCGGTGAGGCCGCCCAGGACGAGAGTGAGGAGCAGGCCGGTGCGGCGGGGGGTGGCCGAGGACCGTGCGGTGGTGGGTTCGTGCCCGGTGTCCGGTGTCGGTGCCGCCGCGTGCTCGGGCATGCGTCCCTCCCTCTCCTGTGGAACCGGCACCTATGCTCTCAGCTCGTACACACTGCCGAGGCACACATGAGCGAGGGCGGGGCGGGATGGCGGAGCAGAGCGTGCGGTGGGGGATCCTGGCGACGGGCGGGATCGCGGCGGCCTTCGCGGCGGATCTGGTGGATCTGCCGGACGCGGAGATCGTGGCGGTGGCCTCGCGCAGCCGGGAGTCGGCGGAGGCGTTCGCCGAGCGGTTCGGGGTGACACGGGCCTACGGCGACTGGGAGTCCCTGGCCCTGGACGCGGACATCGATGTCGTCTACGTCGCCACCCCGCACTCGGCGCACCGGGCCGCGGCCGGGCTGTGCCTGGCGGCCGGGCGCAACGTGCTGTGCGAGAAGGCGTTCACGCTCAACGTCCGCGAGGCCGAGGAACTGGTGGCGCTGGCGAAGGAGCACGACCGCTTCCTGATGGAGGCGATGTGGATGTACTGCAACCCGCTGGTCCGGCGGCTGAAGGCGCTGGTGGAGGACGGGGCGATCGGCGAGGTGCGGTCGGTGCAGGCCGACTTCGGGCTCGCCGGGCCCTTCCCGCCGGCCCATCGGCTGCGGGATCCCGCGCTCGGCGGTGGAGCCCTGCTGGACCTGGGGGTGTACCCGGTGTCGTTCGCGCAGTTGCTGCTGGGCGAGCCGGACGAGGTGGCCGCGCGGGCGGTGCTCTCCGAGGAGGGCGTCGACCTTCAGACGGGTGCGCTGCTGTCCTGGCGGAGCGGGGCGCTGGCCTCGGTGCACTGCTCGATCGTCGGCGGTACGGCGGTCACCGCGTCGGTCACCGGCTCGTGCGGCCGGATCGACATCCCCTCCGGCTTCTTCTACCCCGAGCGTTTCGTGCTGCACCGCGACGGCCGTGGCCCCGAGGAGTTCGCCGCCGCCCCGGCCGACGGCCCGCGCACCAGCCTCCGGCACGAGGCGAAGGAGGTCATGCGGGCCCTGCGGGCCGGCGAGAAGGAGTCACCGCTGGTGCCGCTGGAGGGCAGCCTCGCGGTGATGCGCACGCTGGACGCGATCCGGGAGCGGATCGGGGTGCGCTACCCCGGGGACGAGGTGGCCACCGTCGTCGGGTAGCCGTATGGCGGACAGCTGATTTCGCATGGCGGACATCCCGCCTAGGCTGCGGAGCCATGACTGACAGGCAATCGAAGATCGCGGTGGTGACCGGCGCCGGTTCCGGCATCGGGCGGGCCGTCGCAGTGGAACTGCTGCGCGCCGGCTGGTCGGTGGTCCTGGCCGGCCGGCGCACGGAGAGGCTGGAGGCGACGGCGGCGCTGGTGCCGCAGGGCCCCTGGCTCGCCGTGCGCACCGACGTGTCCCGGCCCGAGGACGTGAAGGCGCTGTTCGCGGCGACCGTCGAGCGGTTCGGGCGCGTCGACCTGCTGTTCAACAACGCGGGCACCTTCGACCCCGGCGGGGTGCCCGTCGAGGAACTGCCCTACGACGCCTGGCGGCACGTGGTGGACACCAATCTCAACGGGGCGTTCCTGTGCGCGCAGGCGGCGTACCGGCGGATGAAGGAGCAGGACCCGCAGGGCGGCCGGATCATCAACAACGGCTCCATCTCCGGGCACACGCCCCGGCCGCACTCGGTCGCCTACACCGCCACCAAGCACGCGCTGACCGGCCTGACCAAGTCGCTGTCCCTGGACGGGCGGCCCTACCGCATCGCGGTCGGGCAGATCGACATCGGCAACGCGGCCACCGACATGACGGCCCGGATGCGGACCGGGGCGCTCCAGGCCAACGGGGAGATCGCTGCCGAGCCGGTGATGGACGTGGCCGACGTGGCGCGCACCGTGCGGCACATGGCCGAGCTGCCGCTGGAGGCGAACGTGCAGTTCGCGACGGTGCTGGCGACGGCGATGCCCTACATCGGGCGGGGCTGAGGAAGGAACGGAACCCAACCCGTCAACTTACACAAACGGAATTTGAACGTCCGCGATATTGCGGCCGGTCGGCCCCATATGCTCAACTTTCCTCCACAAGAGCTTCACACTTGGAGCGTGGGGGTTCCGTAGCCACACCGAGGGGGGAGACGGCAGCCGTTCCACCGGACCGGAGCTGGGGGTGGACCTCGCGTGGGACCGCGGGGTGCGCACCGGTCGGTGGAACGGCTGCCGCAGTACGCCGCCCGGCGGCTCAGCGCCGGTGACGTCCCCCGGACTCGTTCTCCGCCTCCTCCTGGCCCGTGGCCGCCCTCGCCCGGACCTTGCGCCGCAGCGCCCAGGCCCCCGCTCCCAGCAGTGCCGCCGTCCCCGCGCCGCCTTCCACCAGCCGCCACACCGAGGGGCTTCCCGGCGCCGAGCCGGGAGCACCGGCCGCGGCCCGCGCCGCCTTGCGCGTGGGCGCCGGACTCGCGCTCGCCCCGCCCTCGCTGAGCGGTTCCACCAGGGTGCCCACCGCCTGTGCCGAACGCCCGTGCCCGAAGCCCCAGTCGAGGAGTGCGGCGGTCTGCTCGTACACGGCGTTGCCGCCGGTGGCGGGATGCATCACGGTGACCAGCAGGGTGCGACCGCCCCGGGTGGCCGCACCGGTGAAGGTGTTGCCGGCATGGCTGGTGTAACCGTTCTTCACACCGATCAGCCCGTCGTACGTGCCGAGCCCCCAGGCCCCGGTGAGCAGACGGTCGGTGTTCTGGATCTGGAAGGTCTTCTTGCCGCCCGCCGGGAAGTCGGCGGTCCGCGTGCCGCAGTAGGCGCGGAAGTCGGCGTTCTTGAGGCCGTGGCGGGCGAAGAGCGTGAGGTCGTACGCCGAGGAGAGCTGGCCCTTGTGGTCGAAGCCGTCGGGGCTGACCACATGGGTGTCCAGGGCCTGGAGGTCCTCTGCCTTGGCCTGCATCTCGGCGACCGTCCTGGCGACGCCGCCGTTCATGTGCGCGAGCACGTGCACCGCGTCGTTGCCGGAACGCAGGAACACTCCCTGCCACAGCTGCTCCACGGTGTAGGTGATGCCGGGCTTGATGCCGACGAGGCTGGAGCCGGCCGGGATGTCGGCGAGGTCCGCGTCGGTGACCTCGTACCGCTCGGTCCGGTCGAACTTCCTCAGCACGGTGTCCGCGAACAGCATCTTCAGGGTGGACGCGGGCGCGAGGCGCCGGTGCGCGTCGAAGGAGGCGAGCACCTCACCGCTCTCGCAGTCGGCGACCAGCCACGAGCGGGCGGTGAGCTTCCCGGGCACTCCGGTGGCACCGCGCACCTGGATGCCCGAACGGGCCAGCCGCTCACCGCCGACGGTTGCCTCGGTGGCGGCGGCCGGGGCGGCCGCGGACAGGGGAAGGGCGGCGGCCGTCAGTCCGAGGACGGCACGCCGACTGAGCCGGGAACAATCACGCACCCCGGGACCGTACACCGCACTCAACAGGGCTTTCCTGGCAGGACGCCCTCAATGGCGGGGGAATTTGCCGTCTTATGAAAATTTGGTCACCCACGCCTCTTTCTCAGCTCTGACACATCTTTTACCCAGGGCGCGTCCAAGGTTCCTGCCCAGCTTGTGGCCGCGCCCACAGCGGCGGCGAAGGGGGCCGGCCAGAGCTCGGACCGGTGATGACACAGGGGGGTCAGGCCCTGAAGTCCTCGCTGGTCGAGCAGGTCGCCGCGCGGCAGGGCGTGGCGAGCGCGGTGGGCGCCCTGTCCCTGAACGTCACCAAGGTCGACGGCTCCTTCACCCAGGGCAAGGCGACGTCGTCCACCTCGTCGTCCGGCTCCCGGCAGCTGCAGTACGCGCAGCACCGGTACGGCGGTTACGGCTACGGACACCGCCGCACGTCCCGTGGGGGCCGCTCATCGCCCGAGCAGGAGGTCGACCTCGGCCAACTGACCGGCGTGAGCGGCCCCTTGGCGATCGCGCCCGCGTTCTCCTCGGCCTGCGCGACGGAACGGAAGCCGGGGATGGGCACGGTACGCGGGCTGCGCGCACACAGCCAGGCCAGGGCGCCCTGGGCGGGGGTACGGCCGTCGCTGGTGAGGACGCCCCGCAGGGCGCCGACCCGGGCCACCCAGTCCGGGCCGGCCCCCGTCCCCTGCTGGAAACCCTCGAGCCAGGCCGGCGGCCTGCTGCGGATGTCCCCGGGCGCCGGCGCCCCGCGCCGCTTGCCGCCCAGCAGTCCCATGGCGAGCGGACTGCGGTCGACGCTCGCCAACTCCAGCCGCTCGCACAGCCGCACGAGATCCGGCGCGTCCTGCAGCACGTTGAGCCGGTGCTGTACGGCCGTGCAGTGCGGGCCCTGGGCGAACACGGCGGCGCTCTCGGGGTCGTCGGTGCTCCAGCCGTAGGCACGGACGAGGCCCTCCTTCACGAACTCCTCGCAGGAATCACGGAGTTCGGCGGCGCGGACCGGGTCGGCATCGAAGAGGTGCAGCTGGTACAGGTCGGTGCCGAGGCGGCGCAGGGAGGCGGTCAGGGCGCGGCGGGCGTGCGCGGGGGTGTCGTCGGAGCCGGTCAGGGTGCGGGTGCCGGCGTCGAAGACGTTGCCCCACTTGGTGGCGAGGACGACTTCGTCCCGGCGTTTGCCGAGGGCCCGGCCCAGGACCTCCTCGCTGTGCCCGGTGCCGTAGACGTCGGCGGTGTGGAAGAAGGTGACGCCGAGGTCGAGTGCGCGGCGGACGGCCCGTACGGACTCCTCGTCGTCGACCGTGCCCCAGCCCAGCGGCTGCCCGTCGGCGGCCTGCCATTCACCGCCGATGACCCAGCATCCGAAGCCGAGCGCACTCACGACGATTCCGCTGCGTCCCAGTGTCCTGGTGGTGGTCTCCATGCCCCCGGAGGCCAGGAGTTGAAGCGCACCCGAGGGCAAGCCCCAGGGGGAGGCCGCTCACGCCTGCCCGGTCTCGAACCGCGAGATGCGCCCGTCGTCCTCGACGGTGAAGGTCCACCGGGTGCGCATCTCGCCCCAGGTGTCGTTGCGGTAGCGGGCGACGAGGGCAAGGCCGCCATTGGACTCGTTGTCGACCTCCAGGTGGCCGTGGGAGGAGAAGATCTCCCGGTCGATCCAATCGGCGAGGTCGCGGTCCGAGCCGTCGTCGGCCATGGTCGCCCCCGGCGCGAGCAGCGCCATGAAGCCCTCGCGGTCGTGGGAGTTGACGGCATTGACGAAGGCCCGGACGGACGGATCGCTGAGCTTGGCTGGCTGAATCGTCATGGCGCAAGGGTCACACCGCTCCCCCGGACCCGCCACCCGAACGCCATCCAGGACGGGCCCGGCGGTGTGAAGGGTGCGACGGTGGAACAGCGGGAGGGGACCTGTCCGCCAGTCTGCTTGTCCGCCTTGGGAGTCACCGTGACCTGTTATGACCGACGTGATCTGGGCCTGCTGCTGCTCCGGCTGGGGACGGGCGGGGTGCTGGCGGCGCACGGCGCGCAGAAGCTGTTCGGCTGGTTCGGCGGGCACGGCCTTGAGGGCACCGGCCAGTTCATGGAGTCCGTCGGCTACGCACCCGGCAAGGCGAGCGCGACGGCCGCGGGGCTGGCGGAGGCCGGCGGCGGCGCACTGCTGGCCCTCGGCCTCGCGACCCCGGCGGCGGGCGCGGCGGCGGCCGGCGCGATGGCCGGGGCCTCGGCGGTCCACATGCCCAACGGCTTCTTCGCCCAGGAGGGCGGCTACGAGCACGCGGCGATTCTGGGTCTGGCCGCGGCGGGTCTCGCGGTGACCGGCCCGGGCCGCCTGTCCCTGGACCACGCCCTTGGCCATGTGTTCGACCGGGGGTGGATGGTGCCGGCGGCGCTGGGGGTGGCGGCGGCCGCAACGGCGGTGGTGGTGGGGGCACGGAACAGGCGGGTGCGGGCGAAGGCGGAGGGGGAGCAGGAGGTGCTGTTCGAGGAGTAGCCGGTTGCCTCCCGCGCCGGCATGGCAGGCTGCGGGACCATGAGCGCCCCGAACACCGCTGCCGGCCTCTGGCCGGCGATCGACGAACTCTGGTCCCGCCTGGAGGCGACCCGCGAAGCCACCGGCCCGGACGGCGTCCTCCTGCGCATCCTCAAGCTCTCGGAGGAGGTCGGAGAGGTCGCCGAGGCGGTGATCGGGGCGACCGGGCAGAACCCGCGCAAGGGTGTGACGCACACGTGGGAAGACGTCCAGGCCGAGCTGTGCGATGTGGCGATCACGGCGCTGGTGGCGCTGCGGACGCTGACACCGCAGGCGCGGGAGGTGTTCGAGTCCCAGCTGAGGCGGGTGCGGGAGCGGCCACTGGCTCCCCCGGCCTGAGCGGCCACTGGCTCTCCAGGGCTGAGCGGCGGGGGCCCTCGGTGTCGCAGGGGGCGTGTACGTCCGGAGCGTGTCGCGGTCGGCCGTCAATTCGCCTTGGTGGCCCACAGGATTACGTTCGTACCGAAGAATTTCTTGCGCCATCCGATGTCCTTGAACCCGAGCCCGCGCAGCACACCGGCGATGCTCTGCGGTGATTCGAAGGCGCGGGTGCTGGATTCGAGATAGGTGTAGGACGTTCGGTCGTGCGCCACAACCTGCCCCAGCAGCGGAACGATGACGCGCATTCCCCACTTCACGACGGGCTCAACCAGGCCACTCGGGGGGCACGTTTCGAGGACCACGAGGCGGCCGCCTGGCTTGAGAACCCGGTGCTGTTCGCGGAGCACTCGGTCCAGGTCCCCGACGTTTCTGAGGAGATAGCCCTCGGTGATTCCGTCGAAGGACTCGTTCTGAAACGGCAGACTGGCCGCGTCCGCGTGCTGCCAGCGCACCGTGTCGGCTCCGGGCTTGGCCTTCGCCCGGCGCAGCATCTCCTCCGAGAAATCGACGCCGGTCACTGTGGCGGTGGGGCACCTGCGGGCCACTTCCAGAGCGATCGCACCCGTCCCCGTGGCCAGATCCAGCAACTGTCCACCCTCGGCGGGCGCGACGCGTGCGGCCACCTCCCGGCACCATTTCTCATGACGGCCGAGCGTCATGACGAAGTTCATCCGGTCGTAGTACCCGGCGATCCTCTGGAAGATCCCGTGCACTTCGGAGCCCCTGCCACGACCCGTGCGGTCACTCGTCACCTGTTCTGCCCTCCTGAACCGGGGACACCCATACCCGTATCAACCTCGGTGATGTGGTGACTCACCCTGGAATCCGAACCGGACAGGTCCGCCCCGGCCATGACCGCGACGCCGAGGAGCCCGATGAGGCCGTGCCGGCCGATGGTCGGACCGCGAAGAACAGAAGACCGGGAAAGACCACGGACACACACATGTCCCGTTGGCCGACCAGGTTGTACTCGATCGGCGTCCGGGCCCGCACCATGGAGATCATGTTGGCCACGGCCGGGATCACCATGACGCCCGCCCGCATAAACCAGCCGGTCAGGCATATCGGTGAGGAGAGCGAGCACTGAGTCCCGTTCCGTCCGTGGCAGGGACGGTTCGACATCCGTAGGGTGGACGGCCCCACAGGCGGCGCGAGGTGGAGTGGAGCCGGAGGTGCCGGCCTGTGGTGGTCTCCTTCGCCGACTGGCGATGGCTTCGCTGTTCCGGAACGCAGGCATGGCTTGTGGATTGCACGTGCATGATTGTTTCCCCCATGAATGAACAACAGGTACGCCGTTCGCCCACATGCCCAAGGGACACACCACGACAGAGTGTGTATAAGGTGTACCTGCATACCGGCATCGGTCATAAACCGTGCGGTAAGGACTCGCTCACTGCGGGGAGCTCTGAATCCTCGCGGGCCGTGCCATCGACAGCCCTATGAATTCGGCTCCGCAAGCAGCCGCACTTACTGTCCGACGGGCAGACGTAAACCCCCGTTTTTGAGTGCTCGTCGATTCTTCCTCAAACTATGTCAGCCATTCCTGCGATGCAAGGAACCGGCCACAAGCTGCATGCACTGTGTCCAGTTCCTGCATCAGGCTGCCGCTTTACGGCGTCCACTGTGCAGGCGGTCCCGGATACGACCAGGACCTGATGTGACTGCGGCCACAAGGGCAAGCGCACCCCGGACGAGCGGACCGAGCGCCCGGGCATGGACCCCGGCCGCGCGGAGCGGCTCCATACGATACCGTACTGAGCATGGCACGCACGGAAAAGGCGCGGTTCACCGCACAGGACTGGATCGATGCGGCGATCAGCGCGATGGCGTGCGGCGGCACCCGTGCGGTCGCCGTAGAACCGCTGGCCGCCGAACTGGGCGCCAGCAAGGGCAGTTTCTACTGGTTCTTCGCCAACCGCGACGCGCTGGTCAGGGCCGCACTGCAGCACTGGCGCGACGCGACGACCGACCAGGTGGCCGCATCACTGGCCGAACTGCCGGATCCCGCCGCCAAGATGTCCGCGCTGCTGGAGTACGTCTTCGACAACCCCTCCCGGGGCATCGAGATCGCGTTGCAGGCCGACACGGCCCACCCCGAGGTCCGTGAGGTCCTCGCGGAGACACACCGGCGCCGCCTGGAGATCCTGCGGCACCTGCTCACCGAGACCGGACTCCAGCCGCCCGAGGCCGAATCCACGGCGCTCATGCTCTACGCCATCCACCTCGGTGTCCTCCATCTCCGGCGCACCGACCCGGACCTGGTTCCGCCGGGCGCCGATGACGGCGACTTCCAGCAGTCGGTCCGGGAGAGGTTGCTGCCCACCCCCGAGTGACCAGCGGCGGCCGACCTGGTCCAAGTCGAAGGAACGCGCCGGCAGGCACACCCGTCTCCGATCTTCGGGACGATCGTCCCGAAGGGCGACGGCGGCCTTGAACCCCTTCGGTACGGCGACATCCAGGATCCTCCAGCCGGATGGCAGGAGCGCGTCCTCCGCGCCGACTGCGCCGGTCGCGTATGCGGCCTCCAATCCCACGTAGTTCGTCCCGACACCACCGGCGAGTCCCGAGCCGACGCCCTTGAGATAGGCCTCCTTGCGAACCCAGCACCCCAGCAGGGCGGTAGTGCGATCCGCAGGGGCCGGCATCTGCAGAGCCCGATGCTCGGCAGGGTGCAGGTACGAGGACAGGCCGAATCTCCCGTGTCTCGCCGTGGAAGCCTCGACATCCAAACAATGCCTAGCCGATGGCACGACCACCCGGGTGAATTTGGTGAACGCTGAACAATGGCCGCCGGTAAGGCGGTCGGCCTTGGGCTGACCGGACTACTGCCCACGAGACGGACCTCCCGTCGGCCCGTCGGCGCCGTCGAACCGCGCGCGGACGGCTCCGCGCACGGCCTCCTGAACCGAGGTGACTCATGCAGTCAGGCGACGCAGCATTGACCGGATGATCAAGGGATGCAGCACGCGGACCGGCAGGAAGTACAGCCGCCCGAACAGGCTGTGCTGGTGCACCACGGTGGCAACAGAGATGTGGACAGCCCCGTCGCTGCGGGCGACATGGACGGAGGCGCGGAAGTCGAGGTGGCGGTCGTCCACCCCGTAGACGACCTCTTTCCCGGTGCGGAGCAGCTCAGGGAAGGGGACGGCCGCCTCCAGGTCGTTGGTCTTCAAGCCGAGCGCGCCGACCAGCGAGTCGCGCAGGGCTAGGGCACGGCGGACCCAGGAGGGCGGCTGGGCGAAGAACCGATCGGCCCACTCGCCCGCGTCGACGCCGACATCCGATGGCAGTCGGACAGCGAAGGCGTCGGAGTAGTCGACGCGGGACAGCAGGTTCTTCAGTAAGGAATCCTCAGGTATCGGTACGGAGAGGACCCGAGGGTGGACCATGGCAGCTCCATTCGTGACCGTCTAGAGTTACTCCATACGTACCGTACTGTGCCGTCGGCAGTGTGGCGAAGGTCTGGGTGATCGACGCGGCCGGATCGATCTCTCGTGGGACATGCATGAGCACCGACGGGCCCGTGATCGAGCGGACCCGCTCCGGGGACCGACGACCGTGAGGCGGGCCGACATGGACCACGGCAAGGCGGACTTCGGTCATCTGCGGTGCACGCGCCTGGCGTGGTCACCTTCCGGATCCACCCCAGGTCAGAGGGGTCCCTCGCAGGTCTGCGCCAGGGACTCTTCAGGGACTTTCAACGCTGTCCGAGGGACTTCCGAGGGACTTTCCGCCGCCTGACGCGGCAAGCCCCCGAAAGATCTGAAAGGCCTCCGTTCGCAGGTCGGAGGCCCTTTCCCAGGCAAAGCCGCAGATGGCGGCAGACGAGTCGGGCTGTACGCCGGGTTCTCCAGAAGCACCCTTCTGACCTGCGGCTTTGCAGGGCGAACCGGCTGTGACCTGCTCGGACGGGTTGCAGAGGCGATCGGAGGCAGTCAGAAGAAACCACTCTGATTCGACCCCGGATCGACCCGGGTCGCTCAGTGGCAACCAGAGGCAACCCCTCTGATCCTGCCGCCTGAGCGGCCCGGGGACCCGGAGTCGGACAGGCCGACGCTCCGACTCCTTCACAGTCTCCCCGGTCGAGCCGCGATGGGGATGCCTGCCTCCACCGGAGCCAGGCACACGAAAGCCTCCAGGACGGCCATCCTGGAGGCTCTTCGCCGGCACCGATTGGAGGTCGGTTCCGGACACCACCCGTGGTTCTAGCGGGCCCCGGTGGCGTCCATGTCTTTCGCGAGACGACCTGACGTGCCACAGCAGACCCATCACGCAGACGCATCCCGACGACCAGCAGACCCTATTCCAACGTGCCTCACCGGCCGTCACGCACCAACCCGCCACTGCACGGCATCGGCCCTTCAGGCCGGCCCCGCCCCCGTCCCGGTCACCGCGGCCCTGGCCTCCGGCATGCTCAGGGCCTTGCGGACGACATCGTCGTGGAAGCTGCGGATGTGCTGCTCCACCAGGTCACCGGCACGCTCCACGTCGCCCGCCGCGATGGCGTCGTAGATCGCGTGGTGGTCCGCCCGCAGCCGGGCGGCGATCGGCTCCCAGTCGGCGATCCTGTGGAACGCGGTGAGCAGGGTGCGCCGTACGGCGTTGCGGACGGCGACGGTCATGTCCGCCATCAGCCGATTGCCCCCGGCCTCGGCGATGGCGACGTGGAAAGCGGTGTCGTGGTCGTTGAACAGCTCGCGGGCCAGGGCCTCGTCGTCCATGCGGATGAGCGGTTCCCGGATCCGGGCCAGGTCTTCCTGGCTGGCGTGGCCGGCGGCGAGACGGGCGCTGGAGCGTTCGAGCGTGGCGCGGGCCTCCACCACGTCGTCCAGGGGGAAGTTCGCCAGCGCCATGTGCAGACGGAGCAACTGGGTGAGGCCGTCGCTCGGCATGGCGGTGATCACGCTGCCGGAATCCGGCCCGGTGCCCACGCGGGAGCGCAGTACCCCCTGCGCCTCCAGGATCCGCAGGGCCTCCCGGACGGCCGCCCGGCTCACTCCGAGCAGCTCGACGAGCTCCCGCTCCGGCGGCAGCCGGTCGCCGACGCTCAGGTTGCCCGCCAGGATCTGGTCCTCGATCCGGGCCAGCACGAGCTCGAAAGTGCGGGAACGCGGCACCGGCTCCCAGGCCGCACTCGGCTCCGCCATGGCAAGCCCTTTCATCCCGTTGAGGCAACGCCCTTCCTTCTGATCATAGCTTGGGGCACCCGATCTTTGGTCTGACCACAGCAATTTTCTGCCTCCCGCCCTCTGGACACCGGCGACGGGAAGGTGCCAGCGTGGAAGACCCAAAGCATGGTCTGACCAAGCTCCGATGTTGCGAGGACTGCATGTACCAGCCGGATCTCTCCCCTCTCATGGACAGCCTGGCGCTCTCCGCTCTCGTCGCCGCCCTGCCCCTGCTCACCCTGTTCCTGCTCCTTGGCGGGCTGCGACTCAAGGCGCAGTGGGCCGGACTCGCCTCCCTGGCCGTGGCGCTCATCGTCGCCGTGGCGTGCTACGGCATGCCCGTCAAGCTCGCGCTGCTGTCGACCGGTGAAGGCGCGGCCTTCGGTCTCTTCCCCATCATGTGGATCGTGGTCGCGGCGATCTGGCTCTACCAACTCACCGTCGTCACCGGCCGTTTCGAGGACCTGCGCCGGGCCTTCGGACTGATCAGCGACGATCCCCGGGTCCAGGCCGTCGTCATCGCCTTCTGCTTCGGCGCCCTGCTCGAAGCCCTGGCGGGATTCGGCGCCCCCGTGGCGATCACCGGCGTCATGCTCATGGCCGTCGGCTTCGCGCCCGTACGGGCTGCGCTCACCGTGCTGGTCGCCAACACCGCGCCCGTCGCCTTCGGCGCGATCGCCATTCCCATCATCACGGCGGGCAACCTCACCAAGATCCCCTACACGGACATCGGTGCCTACGTCGGCCGTCAGACCCCCGTCATCGCCCTGTTCGTGCCGCTGCTGCTCGTCCTGCTCGTCGACGGCCGCCGCGGACTGCGTCAGACCTGGCCCGTGGCGCTGGTGTGCGGCGCGGTCTTCGCGGCCACCCAGTTCGTCAGCTCGAACTACATCTCGGTGGAGCTGACCGACATCATCGCCTCGCTCGCGGCCCTGGCGGCGGTCGTCCTCTTCCTGCGCGTATGGCAGCCCGCCGGTGGTGAGCAGGCCAGAGCCGCCCTGCTGCGGGAGCGCGAGGCGGAGCAGGGCGACGGAGCAGGCCCGGACGGCGCCGTGCCGTCGGGCGCCCCGCGGCAGGAGGGCGGGGCCGGCGCCACGCGTCCGGTGCCCGCCGCCACGGCCACCGTCGAGCGACCGGACAGCGGAGCCCGGGTGGTCATGGCCTTCCTGCCCTACCTGATCGTGATCGCGGTCTTCTCCCTGGCGAAGCTGTGGACCCCCGTCAAGGAGTACCTGGCCACGACCGATCTCAAGCTCGGCTGGCCGGGTCTGGACGGGCACGTCCTCACGGCGGCGGGACAGCCCTCCACCGCCACCGTCTACACCTTTCCCTGGCTGTCCTCCCCGGGCACGCTGCTGCTGCTGTCCGGTGTGCTGGTCGCCGCCGTGTACCGGGTGAGCCCCCTCGTCGCGGTCCGGGAGTTCGGCGCCACCGTGGTCAGGCTGCGCTGGGCCCTGCTCACCGTCGCCTCGGTGCTGGCCCTCGCCTACGTGATGAACCTGTCCGGCCAGACCATCACGATCGGCACCTGGATCGCCGGTGCGGGCGCCGCCTTCGCCTTCCTCTCGCCGATCCTGGGCTGGCTGGGCACCGCCGTCACCGGCTCGGACACCTCGGCCAACGCGCTGTTCGCCACGCTCCAGCAGGCCGCCGGGCACAAGGCCGGGCTCGACCCGACCCTGCTTGTCGCGGCCAACACCTCCGGCGGGGTCGTCGGCAAGATGATCAGCCCGCAGAACCTCACCATCGCGGCCACCGCGGTCGGCCTCGTCGGCCGGGAGTCGGTGCTGTTCCGGGCCGCCATCAAGTGGAGCCTGCTGCTCCTGCTGGCCATGTGCGTCCTGGTCCTGCTGCAGTCCAGCCTGCTCATCGGGATGCTCCCGTGAGCGCCGCCGCGCCCTCGTCGACCGGAGGAACCATGCGGATCGCCCTGTTCGTCACCTGCCTGACCGACACGCTCTACCCGGAGACCGGCCAGGCGGTCGTGAGGCTGCTGGAGCGCCTGGGCTGCGCGGTGGAGTTCCCCGCCGGCCAGACCTGCTGCGGCCAGATGCACTTCAACACCGGCTACCAGCGGGAGTGCGTGCCCCTCGTGCGCCGCTTCGCCGAAACCTTCACCGGCTACGACGCGGTCGTCACCCCCTCGGGCTCCTGCGCGGCCATGGTGCGCGAGTACCACGGGCGGGTCGCCGAGGTGGGCGGGGACACCGGGCTGGCCGCGGCGGTGCGGGACACGCCGGCCGTCCACGAGCTGTCGGAGTTCATCGTCGACGTCCTCGGCGTCACCGATGTCGGCGCCTACTTCCCGCACCGGGTCACCTTCCATCCGACGTGCCACTCACAGCGCATGCTCGGCGTGGGCGACAGGCCGCTCAGGCTGTTGCGGGCGGTACGCGGCATCGATCTGGTCGAGCTGCCGGCCGCCGAGCAGTGCTGCGGGTTCGGCGGCACCTTCGCCCTGAAGAACCACGACACCTCGGTGGCCATGTGCGCGGACAAGGTGCGGCATGTGCTGAGCACCGGAGCCGAGGTGCTGTGCGCGGGCGACAACTCCTGCCTCATGCACATCGGCGGCGTCCTGTCCCGGCTGCGTACCGGGGTACGCACCCTGCACCTGGCCGAGATTCTCGCCGCCACCGAGGAGGACCAGGCACCGGCCGCCTCCCGGTCGCGGGCCGCCCCGCACTCCGGGAAGCCCCGGCGGTCCCCTCGCACCGCGGAAAGGAACGCCCCATGAGCGGCCCCACCTTCCTGGGCACGCCCGCCTTCCCGTCGGCGGCACGCACCGCGCTCGCCGACACCCGGCTGCGGCACAACCTCGCCCACGCCACCACCACCATCCGCCACAAGCGCGAGGAGGCGGTGACCGAGGTGGACGACTGGGAGGCGCTGCGCGAGGCCGGACGTGCCGTCAAGGAGCGCACCCTGCGCCACCTGGACCACTACCTGCTGCAGTTGGAGGAGCGGGTCACCGCGGCGGGCGGCCAGGTGCACTGGGCGCGCGACGGCCAGGAGGCGGCACGGATCGTCGTCGACCTCGTCCAGGCCACCGGCGAACGGGAGGTCGTCAAGGTCAAGTCGATGGCCACGCAGGAGATCGGCCTGAACGAGGCACTGGCCGACGCGGGCATCGCCGCGTACGAGACCGACCTGGCCGAACTGGTCGTCCAGCTGGGCGAGGACCGGCCCTCACACATCCTGGTGCCGGCCATCCACCGCAACCGGGCGGAGATCAGGGAGATCTTCCTGCGCACCATGGGGGATCACGGCCGTGCGGCGCCGGCCGATCTGGGCGACGATCCGAGGGAGCTGGCCGAGGCGGCCCGCCGGCATCTGCGGGAGAAGTTCCTGCGCGCCAAGGTCGGGGTGTCCGGGGCGAACTTCCTGGTGGCCGAGACCGGCACCGCGGTCGTCGTGGAGTCCGAGGGCAACGGGCGGATGTGCCTCACCCTGCCCGAAACCCTCATCTCCGTCGTCGGCATCGAGAAGGTCGTTCCCACCTGGCAGGATCTGGAGGTCTTCCTCCAGCTGCTGCCCCGCTCCTCCACCGGCGAGCGGATGAACCCCTACACCTCGTCGTGGACCGGCACCACCGCGGACGACGGGCCGCGCGCCTTCCACCTGGTGCTCCTGGACGGCGGCCGTACCGACACGCTCGCCGACCCCGTCGGACGCCAGACGCTCAACTGCATCCGCTGCTCGGCCTGTCTGAACGTCTGCCCCGTCTACGAACGCGTCGGCGGGCACGCCTACGGCTCGGTCTACCCCGGCCCGATCGGTGCCATCCTCACCCCGCAACTGCGCGGCACCGCGGCCGAGGCCGACCGCTCGCTGCCGTACGCCTCGACGCTGTGCGGAGCCTGCTACGAGGTCTGCCCCGTCAAGATCAACATCCCGGAGGTCCTGGTTCACCTGCGGGCCCGAGTGGTCGACGAGGCCCGTACCCGAAAGGTGCCGAGTCCTGAGCGGCTGGCCATGGCGGCGGCGCGCTCGGTGCTCTCCAGCCCGTCCCGGCTGGCGGCGGCGCAGCGCGCCGCGGCCGCGGCCGGGCGGCTGGCCGGCCGCGGCGGCCGGATCAGCCGGCTGCCCGGCCCGGCCTCGGCGTGGACCGAAGCACGTGACGTACCGGCCCCGGCCCGGGAGAGCTTTCGGGCCTGGTGGAGGAGGACGCACCAGTGAACGCGCGGACAGAAGTGCTCAGTCGTATCCGGCGGGCACTCGCGGACGTCCCCGAAGGGGAGCGCCCCGAGGACGTACCCGTCACCCGTACCTACGCGCGAGGCGGTACGGCGGCCGCCGGTTCCCCGGAGGTGCTGGAACTGCTCACCACGCGGCTCGCCGACTACGGCGCCTCGGTGCGACTGGTGACCGAAGAGGAGGCCCCCACGGCCATCGCGCAGACGCTGAGCGCCCGCGGTGCCGCATGCGTCGTGGTGCCACAGGGCTTCCCCCCTGCCTGGCTGGCCGCACTCGACCCGCACCGGGTGCTGGACGACCGTCCGCAGGTGCCCGTCCGCGAACTGGACCGGGTCGACAGTGTGGTCACGACCGCAGCCGTCGCGATCGCCGAGACCGGCACCCTCGTCCTGGACGGCGGTCCCGGACAGGGACGACGCGCTCTGACCCTGGTGCCCGACCACCATGTGTGCGTGCTGCGGGCCGACCAGGTGGTGGCCTGCGTTCCCGAGGCGCTGGCCCGCCTGGATCCCGTCCGGCCGCTGACGTTCGTCTCCGGACCATCGGCGACCAGCGACATCGAACTCGACCGGGTGGAAGGTGTGCACGGACCGCGCACGCTCCACGCCCTCGTCGTCGTGTGACCCTGCGTCCGTCATGACAGGAGTTGTCATGCCTGCCCGAAACCAAGAACCGCGCCCCCACGCGGCAGTGCCGTCCGACGTCACGGAGCCGCGCCCGCAGCACCCCAGCGCCCTCGCCGTCTGTGCGCTGCCGGCCGAAGAGGAGGCGGTGTCGCAGGCGAGAGCCTTCGTGGGGGTGCAGTTGACCGCATGGCGGATCGGCGAGGAGGTCGTCGACGCGGCCCGCCTCGTCGTCTCCGAGTTCGTGACCAACACGGTCCGGCACAGCCCCTCCGCCGACGTCAGCCTCCGCCTCACGCGTTCCCGGGCCGGCGTGTGGATCGAGGTCTTCGACAGCGGCACATGGCACCCTCCCGCCACCGGTGGCCCGTACGACGATCTGTCGGAGGGCGGCCGGGGACTGATGCTGGTGCAGGCGCTGAGCCGGCAGTGCGGTGTGCACCGCACGGCGTACGGCACCTGTGCCTGGGCGACCATGTCGGAACATCCGCCGGGGGGACGGCGGGCCCGCACAGGAGGCCGCCGCGCTCCGCGAACCACACCGGCACCACCACCGCCCCGGACGACCGCCCGGCCGTGACGTCCACCGCCCGGCCACGCTGCTCCGGGCCACGGCCGCCTCCCGCGACAGCGGAGCGGCAGACGAGTCGGGCTGTACGCCGGGTTCTGTTCCCCGAGGTCCTCGCGGTCCTCGGGGCGACGGCCATCCATCTAGGGCCGGTGTTGCCACCGGCCTCGTGCGGTCTACCCGCGGACTCGGGCGGGCAGCCCTCGAACGTCCGCGCAGAGCGCTTTTCACGGCGCTCCTCTTGACCTTGCTCCGGGTGGGGTTTACCTAGCTGCCCAGGTCACCCTGGGCACTGGTGGTCTCTTACACCACCGTTTCACCCTTACCGAGGGCCGAGGCCCCCGGCGGTCTGCTTTCTGTGGCACTGTCCCGCGGGTCACCCCGGGTGGCCGTTAGCCACCACCCTGCCCTGTGGAGCCCGGACGTTCCTCGGGAAGCCCCCTAGGGGACTCCACGCGGCCGTCCGCCCGGCTCGTCTGCCGTGCCGACCATGGTACCGGGCGTGTGGGCCGGCGCGGACCGGCGGTGGCCGTCGCCAGGACCGAGCCCGCCAGGACGAGGGCGAAGGCGGCCAGCACCGTGGGGTCAGCGGTTCGTCCAGGAACAGGGCTCCCGCCGCCCGGGATGTACTCGGGTGATGCGACAACGCGGCGAGGTGCCGTGCCGGGCGTCGCGAGCCGGTGAACCCTTCCGGTCAAAGCACCGGCGGTGTCAGCCGTCAAGGGGGCGACCAGGGGGGCTCCGCTCCAACACGGCGAAGGCGGACCCGTACGCGTTCTCACGCGGGCGTGAAGAGGATCTTCGCCGTCCCCGGGTCCGCCCTGGTGAGCCGGACCCGCAGCCGTTCGCCGAGCGGCAGGTGCTCGCCCTCGATCCGGCCGATCACCGCCGGGGACGCCAACTGGACGGTGCCGACGTTCGGTTGATGGTCGGAGAGGTCGACCACGCAGCCGTCGAAGAGGTCTCCGACCCGGTCCTTGAGCAGGGCTGCCTCGACGATGTCGACGCACTCCCGCTCGACCGTGCCCGCGAGGCGGGAACCCTCGGCCATCCGCCGGGGCAGGCTGTCGAGTGCGGTGAGCACCCAGGCGGGCGGGGTTCGGCCGGCGACGGCCGCGAGGCAGAGCTCGCCGGCATAGCGGTCGGCGAGGCGGCGCAGCGGGGCGGTGCAGTGGGCGTAGGGGGCGGCGACGGCCGCGTGCGTGGTGAGCGCGGGCAGGTTCCCGTCCCGGAAGACCGTGTAGCCCGCGCCGCGCAGCAGGGTCGTGCACTCCTGCAGGAAGGCCGCGTGGTGCGGCTGGTGCGGGTCGAGGCCGCGGATCAGTGCCGCGTACGACACGTGGTGCGGCCAGTCGATGTCGAGGGCGACCGCGGTGCGGCGCAGGCGGGCGACGGCGCCGTCCGGAGCGGCCGGCAGCGTGCGCAGGATGCCGGTGCCCGTGGCCAGCATCAGTTCGGCGGCGGCCATGCCCGTCAGCAGGGAGAGCTGGGCGTTCCAGTCCTCGGCGGGGAGCGGGGCGCGGTAGCTCAGCTCGTAGGTGTGGTCCCGCTCGGTGATTTCCTGCTCGGGCACGTCGAGCGAGATGCCGCCGCGCTCCACCTCCAGCCGTTCCCGGGCCCGACCGATCTCCTTGAGCAGGGCGACCGGCCCCTCGGCCGTCCCGCTGTCGATCTGCCGCTGCACGCCCGCGTAGTCGAGCTTCGCCCGGCTGCGGACGAGCGCCCTGCGCACGTCGAGGGCGACGGTACGGCCCTCCGCGTCCAGGTCGATCGTCCACAGCACGGCCGGCCGGGTCTGGTCCGGCAGCAGGCTCGCGGCGCCCTCGCTGAGGACGGCGGGGTGCAGCGGGACCTTCTCGTCGGGGAAGTAGAGGGTGTTCACCCGCTGGTGCGTCTCCGCGTCCAGCGCCCCACCGGGTGCGACGAAGGCGGCGACGTCGGCGATGGCGTACCGGACCCGGTAGCCGGTGCCCTGCCGGGACAGGTGCATGGCCTGGTCGAGGTCGGTGGAGGTGAGGGGGTCGAGGGTGAAGAAGGGGAGGTCGGTGGCGTCGTGCGACGGCGGGGCGGGGGCTTTCGCCGACCGCTCGGCCTCCTCCCGCACCTCGGCCGGAAAGGCCTCCGGTATGCCGAGTTCCGCGCGGAGCGCGGCGAGGGCCGCCCGGAGGGGGGCCTCGGGGGCACCGGTCACGCGGATCCTGCGGCGGGGCATGTGTCGAGCGTAGGGCGCGGGCGCCTCGGCAGCACCCCGTACCCTGGCGCAGAGCCGAAGGCCGAAGAGAAGGAGTACCTGGTGCTGGTCCTGCTGCCGCCCTCGGAAGGCAAGGCGAACTCGGGCCGCGGCGCCCCGCTGAAGCCGGAGTCGCTCTCCCTGCCGGGGCTGGCCGGTGCGCGGGATGCCGTGCTCGGGGAGCTCGTGGAGCTGTGCGCCGCTGACGAGGAGAAGGCGCGCGAGGTGCTGGGGCTGAGCAAGGGGCTGCGCGGGGAAGTGGCGAAGAACGCCGGGCTGCGCACGGCCGGGGCCCGCCCCGCCGGGGAGATCTACACCGGTGTCCTGTACGACGCCCTGGACCTGGCCTCGCTGGACGCGGCGGCGAAGAGGCGTGCGGCGCGTTCGCTGCTGGTCTTCTCCGGGCTGTGGGGCGCGGTGCGCGTGACGGACCGTATCCCTTCCTACCGCTGCTCGATGGGTGTGAAGCTGCCGGGTCTCGGCGCGCTGGCCGGGCACTGGCGTGCGCCGATGGCCGAGGTGCTGCCCGAGGCGGCCGGCGACGGCCTGGTGCTCGACCTGCGCTCCGCCGCCTACGCGGCCGCCTGGAAGCCGAAGGGTGAGGTCGCCGGGCGGACCGCGACCGTGCGGGTGCTGCACGCGCCGACACGTAAGGTCGTCAGCCACTTCAACAAGGCCACGAAGGGCCGGATCGTACGGAGCCTGCTGTCGGCCGGGACCGCCCCGAAGGACCCCGCCGCGCTGGTGGAGGCGCTGCGGGACCTCGGGTACGAGGTGGAGGCGCAGGCGCCGGGCAGGGCCGGGAAGCCGTGGGCGCTGGACGTGCTGGTGGAGGAGATCCACTGAGAGGTCGATGAGCGCGTTGCAGCATGCGCAACGCGCTTTGCGCATGCTGCCGCACGTGGGCACGATGTGGGGCATGACCTCACCGCTGCATCCGTTTTCGGCTGCCTCCGTGCTGGATCTCGCGCCCGTCGTGCCCGTCGTGGTCGTGTCCGACGCCTCCCACGCCGTACCGCTGGCACGTGCGCTGGTGGCCGGCGGGCTGCCCGCGATCGAGGTGACCCTGAGGACGGCCGCCGCGCAGGACGCGATCCGGGCGATCGCCGACGAGGTGCCGGACGCGGTGGTCGGGGCGGGCACGGTCATCACACCGGAGCAGGTGCGCCGGTGCGTGGCGGCCGGGGCGCGGTTCCTGGTCAGCCCCGGGTGGACGGACGCGCTGCTGGCGGCGATGCGGGCGTCCGGGGTGCCCTTCCTGCCGGGGGTGTCCACCACCTCGGAGGTGGTGGCGCTGTTGGAGCGCGGGGTGCGCGAGATGAAGTTCTTCCCGGCGCAGGCGGCCGGTGGCACGGCCTATCTGAGGTCCCTGGCCGGTCCGCTGCCGCAGGCCCGCTTCTGCCCGACGGGCGGGATCGGGCCCGCGACCGCCCCGGAGTACCTCTCCCTGCCCAACGTCGGCTGCGTGGGCGGGAGTTGGATGGTCCCGGCGGACGCGGTGGCCGCCGGGGACTGGGCCCGGATCGAGGAGCTCGCGCGGGCCGCCGCCGGACTCAGGGACGCAGGTGGGACGTGTCGTTGAACAGCCGCACGCTCGCGTTGCCGTCGGCGTAGTACGCCACCGCCGACAGGGAGGCGGCGGAGAGTTCCATGCGGAACAGCGCCTGGTCCGGGGCGCCGAGGGCGAGCCGGACCAGGGTCTTGATCGGGGTGACGTGGGTGACCAGCAGGACCGTACGGCCCGCGTGGGCCGCGACCAGCTTCTCCCGGGTGGCCTCGATCCGGGTGGCGGTCTCCGCGAAGCTCTCGCCCCCGCCGGTGGGGTGGGCCTCGGGATCGGCGAGCCAGGCGTTCAGGTCGTCCGGGTAGCGCTCGCGGACCTCGCCGAAGGTGAGGCCCTCCCAGGCGCCGAAGTCCGTCTCCCGCAGCCCCTCCTCGATCGCCACGTCGAGGCCGAGGCGGGCGGCGACGATGCCGGCGGTCTCGCGGGTGCGGGCGAGCGGGGAAGCGACGATCGCCTGGATGGTGCCGCGCTGGGCGAGGGCCGCCGCGACGCGTTGCGCCTGCTCCCGGCCGGCGTCGGAGAGGGACGGGTTCGTGCCGCCGCTGCCGGAGAACCGCTTCTGGGGGGTGAGCGGGGTTTCGCCGTGGCGGAGCAGTACGAAGGTGGCGGGGGCGCCGAGGTCGGGGGCCGCGCTCCAGCCGGGGGTGGAGGGGCGCTGCTCGCCGGAGCCGGACGGTGGCTGCTCACCGGGGGCGGTGAGGCGCTGCTCGCCGGGGGCCGTGGGGCGCTGCTCGCCGGGAGGTGCCGCTTCGCGCGGGACGGGTGCCGCCGCAGCGGCACGGGTGCCCGCAGCCGCGGTGGCCGCGTCGGCCTTCGCCAGGGCCGCACGGGCCTTCGCCGCGCCCGCTGCCGCGTCACCGGGCGGACCCGAGGGTTCGGGGAGGGCGGGCGGGGTGTCCAGGGCGGCGCGGGACGTCGACGCGGACCACTGTTCGCCCCTGGCGCCCGCGTCCATGGCCTCGTTGGCGAGGCGGTCGGCGTGCTTGTTGCGCTCGCGCGGGATCCACTCGTAGGTGACCTGGCCGGGAGCGAGCACGCGGTTCGCCTCGGCCGCCAGCGGCTTCATGTCGGGGTGCTTGATCTTCCAGCGGCCCGACATCTGCTCGATGACCAGCTTGGAGTCCATCCGGACGTGGACCCGGGCGTCGGGGTCCAGGGCGTGCGCGGCGCGCAGGCCGGCCAGCAGACCCCGGTACTCGGCCACGTTGTTGGTGGCGATGCCGATGTACTCGGCCGCCTCGGCCAGGGTCTCCCCCGTCGCCGCGTCGCTCACCACGGCCCCGTAGCCCGCGGGCCCGGGGTTGCCCCGCGACCCGCCGTCGGCCTCGACGATGAACTCCCGCACCGCGCCGGCTCCCTACAGACCCGACTCGGCCGTACGCACCAGGATGCGGCGGCAGTTCTCGCAGCGGACCACCGTGTCCGGCGCCGCCGCGCGGATCTCGCTCAGCTCGGTGATCGCCAGCTCCTGGCGGCAGCCCTGGCAGGTGCGGGCGTACAGCTTGGCCGCGCCGATGCCGCCCTGCTGCGCGCGCAGCTTGTCGTACAGCTTGAGCAGGTCGGCGGGGACGGCGGCGGCGATGACCTCGCGCTCCTTGGTCACCGAGGCGACCTCGCCGTCGATCTCCTCGAACGCGGCGTCCCGGCGGCCGGTGGCGTCGCCGATCTTCGCCTGGACGGAGGAGACCCGCTCGGTCAGCTCGCCCACCCGCTCCTGCACGGCCTCGCGGCGCTCCATGACCTCCAGGACGACGTCCTCCAGGTCGCCCTGCCGCTTGGCGAGGGAGGCGATCTCGTGCTGGAGGTTGGACAGGTCCTTCGGCGAGGTGACGGCGCCGGAGTCCAGGCGCTGCTGGTCGCGGGCGGCACGCCGGCGCACCTGGTCCACGTCCTGCTCGGCCTTGGTCTGCTCGCGGGCCGTGTCGCTCTCCTCGGTCTGCGCGGCCACCAGCAGGTCGCGCAGCTGCGTGAGGTCCTTGGTCAGCGATTCGATCTCGGCGTGCTCGGGCAGGGACTTCCGCTTGTGCGCGAGTTGCTGCAGGCGGACGTCGAGGGCCTGGACGTCGAGGAGTCGGATCTGGTCGGCGGGCGAGGCGTTCAGTTGGGGGCTCCCGTTAGTTCGTGGGGGCGGTGGACGCCGCGTGGGCGGTCCAGGGGTCGGTGACCGTCTTGGAGACGTGGACCCTGAGGTCCCAGCCGTGGCGGTCGGAGATCTCGTCGAGCTGGGCTGCGGCCAGCTCGCACCAGGGCCACTCGGTGGCCCAGTGCGCCGCGTCGAGCAGCGCGAGGGGGCTCTGGGCCACCGCCTCGGAGGCGGGGTGGTGGCGCAGGTCGGCGGTGAGGAAGGCGTCGACGCCGGCCGCGCGGACGTGGTCGAAGAGGCTGTCGCCGGAGCCGCCGCTGACGGCGACCGTGCGGACGACGGCCTCGGGGTCGCCGGCCACTCGGATGCCCTGTGCGGTGGCCGGCAGCCGCTCGGCGGCGCGGGCGGCCAGCTCGCGGACGGTCATCGGGTGGTCCAGCTCGCAGACGCGGCCCAGGCCTCGGCAGCCGTTGGGGTCGGTGGGGTCCGGCACGAGGGGTCGTACGACCCGGAGGTCGAGTGCGCCGGCGAGCGCGTCGGAGACGCCCGGATCGGCCGTGTCGGCGTTGGTGTGGGCCACGTGCAGGGCGATGTCGTTCTTGATCAGGGTGTGCACGGCCCGGCCCTTGAAGGTGGAGGCCGCGACCGTGGTCGTCCCGCGCAGATAGAGCGGGTGGTGGGTGACCAGCAGGTCGGCTCCGAGCTTCACCGCCTCGTCGACGATCTCCTGGACGGGATCGACGGCGAACAGGACCCTGGTCACCTTCTGGTCGGGGTCGCCCACGACCGTGCCGACCGCGTCCCAGGACTCGGCCCGCTCGGCGGGCCACAGGTTCTCCAGCGCGGCGATGACTTCAGACAGACGGGGCACGGGGAAAAGGCTACCTGGCCGTTCTGCCGGGCTGTACCGCGTCCGCTTCCTCTGGTCCGGGCAGCACATACGCCCCGTTGTCCTCAGAGGAATCGCTTCTGCACCACCCGTATGTGTGAAGCCGGGGTCGGCCGGTCCCCCGTCTGTGCGTGTGATAACTAGCTTCGTCGCCGGAGGTGACCGAACGATGACAGCCTGTGCGATCGAACCCCCCTCCACCGGCGAGGACGGCGGTGTGCCGGGGACGGGGTGCGCCATCACGGTGGACGGCGCGTACGGCGCCCGCCTCGCGCTGGACGGCGATTCCTGGTTCCCGGAGCGCTGGACCCTGGACGGCCCGGAGCCCTACGCGGTACCACTGCCCGGCAACCAGCCGGAGGAGCCCGGCACCCAGGTGCAGCCGATGGCGGACGGGCGGGTGCTGATCCACCGCGTGGTGGAGCGCCGGCACACCTTCTCGCTGCTGTACCCGACCGGCCCCGGCACCGGCGAGCTGCCGCTCGGCGCGGTGGAGTGCCCGGAGCCCGGCACCCGGCTGACGCTGCTGCCGCCGGCACCGGGCGGCGCCCAGGCGTACGCCCTCGCCGTCGGGCCGGGCTCGACGGCGGTGTGGCTCGTGGCGGGCGGTGCCTTCGGGCCCGAGCGGCTGGCGGAGCTCCCGGGGCGCTGCTCGGGCGGTGTGTGGCTGGACCGCTCCGGGCGGCTGCTCGCGCTGGACCGGGAACTCGGCGGGCGCACCAAGACGGTCGTGGCCGACCTGGCGCGCGGCGGCGAGGTCTCGCCCCTGCTGCAGATCGCGGACACCAGCGACGACCGGCTGCTGCTCGCCGACCCGGACAGTGGGCTGCTGCTGATCTCCTCGGACGCGCCCTCGCCGGGGCAGGAACGATTGGGCTGGGGGGTCATGGGCAGCATGCTGCCGGTGCGCTTCCCCGAGTGCCTGCGGCTCCCGGACTGCGCGGTGACGCCGTTCGCGGTCCAGCCGGGGCAGGTCCTGATGCCGGAGGACTGCGCGGTGGCGCTGCGCATCACCGGGCCGTTCGGCAGTTGGATCGGCACCTGGCGGCCGGCCGAGCGGCAGGTATGCCATGTGCCCGCGCCGGAGGGGTGGTTGAGCGGGGCCGGGCTGTGGACGCGGGACGGGGTGCTGCGGCTGCCGTACGCCACGGGGGAGGTCCCGTGCGGCGTGGCGGAGCTGACGGCACCCACGACGGAAGCGGGGGGCGTGGGCGTCGCGCGCGGTACGGCCGCCGCGGAGCCGGGGGGAACGGGGGACGCGGGTCCGGAGGGTCCGGTCCGGGACGGCACGGCTGCCGGGGCGCCCGAGGCGTCCTGGCAGGCGGCGGAACCGGAGCCTCCGGACCCGGTGATGGCCCGTCCGGTGCCGCTGCAACAGGCTCCGCTCGGAGGTCTTGTAACGAAGTAGTGCCGGTTGGCGTGTGCGCCTGGATTCGGCCCGCGGTGTGTTGGTTAAACTCGCCCGGCTGTACGAAAGATCATGTTGACGGGGTGAATTCTTCCGATGAGCGACACCAGCACGACCGAGCAGCTGTCTGCCGACTCTCAGGGCAGGGTCGGCCACGGCCGGCACCGGGGCCCGATCGCGGCTCAGGACAGTGAGACGACTCCGCACGGCCGGCATCGCAAGCCGGCCGAGGAAACGGCCGACGCGGCTGCCTGACAGTACAGGGAAAGAGGGGCTTTCCGTCACCCGGCGGCAGCCCCTCTTTTTTCACCCTCGGTGCAGGCCCAGGACCTCCGCCGCGGCGAACGTCTCCCCCAGTGGCCGGTCCGCGTAGTGCGGGGTGAGCAGTGCGTCGAGTTCGTCGTACGTGAACGTCTCCTGTTTGCTGTCGAACTTCGCCTGTACACGTGGGCGTTCCACGACGGCGACCATGCCGCCGTGGACGACGAACAGCTGGCCGCTGACCCGGGCGGCGGCGGGCGAGGCCAGGTAGCCGACGAGCGGGGCGACGTGCTCGGGCGCGAGCGGGTCAAGGCCCTCGTCCGGCCGGCGCAAACCCGCGAAGACGTCCTCGGTCATCCGGGTACGGGCGCGCGGGCAGATGGCGTTGGCCGTGACTCCGTACTTGGCGAGGGCGAGAGCGGTGGAGGTGGTCAGGCCGACGATTCCGCCCTTGGCCGCCGCGTAGTTGGGCTGTCCGGCGGAACCGGCCAGGAACGCCTCCGAGGAGGTGTTCACGATCCTCCCGTACACCTGTCCCCCGGCCGCCTTGGAGCGGTCCCGCCAGTGTGCGGCGGCGAAGTGGGTGGTGTTGAAGTGTCCCTTGAGGTGGACGCGGATCACCGCGTCCCACTCGTCCTCCGTCATGGAGAAGACCATGCGGTCGCGCAGGATGCCCGCGTTGTTGACGAGGACGTCCAGCCTGCCGAACTCGGCGACCGTCAGGCCGACGAGCTCGCGCGCCTGCCGGAAGTCGGAGACGTCCCCGGTGTGCGCGACGGCCCGGCCGCCCGCGTCCCGTATCTCGGCGGCGACCTGCTCGGCGGGCCCGGCGGAGGCCTCGCCGGAGCCGTCGCGGCCGGGCTGTCCGTAGTCGTTGACGACGACGGCCGCGCCGAGCCGGGCGAGTTCGAGGGCCTCGGCCCGGCCCAGTCCCCGTCCGGCGCCGGTGACGACGGCGGACAGTCCCTCAAGTGGCAGTGCCATTCCCGTCCGTCCTCAGATCTCGATGCACGTGCGCAGGGCCGTCCCGGTGCGCATCTGGTCCAGTGCCTCGTTGATCTCCGCCAGCGGCACCCGGTGGGTGATCAGGCCGGCCAGGTCGACGCGGCCCGCCCGCCACAGGGCGATGGTGCGCTCGTAGGAGCGCAGCACGTCCCCGCCGCCGTACAGGGACGGCAGGATCCGCTTCTCGTCGAAGAACAGCTCGAACATGTTGAGCTGAAGGAAGTCGTCCATGGCGCCGGCGCCGACCACGATCAGGGTGCCGCCGCGCCGGGTGTTCTCGTACGCGGTGCGGGCGGTGGCGGACCTGCCGACGACCTCGAAGACGTAGTCGAAGCCCTCGCCGCCGGTGACCTGCTGCCTGGCCTCGGCCAGCTCCTGCGGCGACACCGCCCTGGTGGCGCCGAACCGGAGAGCGGACTCGCGCCGGGAGGCGACCGGGTCGACGGCGACGATCTCGGCGGCGCCCTTGAGCCGCGCCCCCTGCACCGCGGAGATGCCGACGCCCCCGCAGCCGATGACGGCGACCGACGAACCGGCCTCCACGTCGGCGGTGTTGAGGGCCGCGCCGAGTCCGGTGGTCACCCCGCAGCCGATGAGCGCGGCGATGTCGAAGGGCACGTCGTCCGGGATCGGCACGGCGCAGCGGGCGTCCACGACGACTTCCTCGGCGAAGGTGCCGGTGCCCGCGAAGCCGAAGACGTCACCGCCGGGGCGCCTGAAGTTGGGGGTGCCCGCGTTCATGAAGCCGGCCAGGCACAGTTCGCTCTGGCCGCGTGTGCAGGCGGGACAGGCGCCGCAGGCGGGCAGCCAGCAGATGACGACCCGGTCGCCCGGCTTCAGGTGGCCCACGTTCTCGCCGGCTTCGAGGATCTCGCCGGCGCCCTCGTGCCCGGGGACGAACGGGGCCGGCTGCGGCAGCACCCCGTTCATCGCGGACAGGTCCGAGTGGCACAGCCCGGTGGCCCGTACCCGGACCCTCACTTTGCCGGGGCCGAAGCCGACCGCCTCGATGTCCTCGAGGACCTCCAGCTTGTCCTGGCCGATCTCGTGCAGTACGGCTGCGCGCATGGTGCGGCTCCCCTCGGAGGCTGTGTCGGGCGTGCTGTCAGGAGTGCTCAACGACGGTGTCGGCGAGGACCGGCGCATCGCCGCCCGCCCCCTCCCCACCTCGCTCGAGCGGGGGGACCTCCCTCGCCACGCCGACCGCGACCCGCACCCGGTCCGGCCCGCGCCACATCCGGATGCGCAGGGTCTCGCCCGGGAACACCACTCCGGCGAACCGCGTGGTGTAGGCGCGCACGCGGGTCACATCGCCGCCGAGCAGCGTGTCCACGACCGCCTTCAACGTGATGCCGTAGGTGCACAGCCCGTGCAGGATGGGCCGGTCGAACCCGGCGAGCTTGGCGAACTCGGGGTCGGCGTGCAGCGGGTTGTAGTCGCCGCAGAGGCGGTAGAGCAGGGCCTGGTCGGGGCGGATCGGCCGCTCCACGATCCGGTCGGGGTCTTTGGTGGGCGGGTCCGGACGCGTGCTGGGGCCGCGGTCGCCGCCCCAGCCGCCCTCGCCGCGTACGAAGATCTGGGCGTCGTTGGTCCACAGGGGGCCCGCCGCGTCCGTCACTTCCGTGCGCATGACGAGGACGGCGGCCTTGCCCTTGTCGTAGACGGCGGCGATGCGGCCGGTGGCGGTGGCGGTGCCCTCGGCCGGCAGCGGCCGGTGGATCCGCAGGGTCTGGCCGCCGTGCAGCACCTTGGCCAGGTCGACGTCGACGCCCGGCATGGACAGACCGCTGATCACGCCGGGCGAGCCGGCGCCGGCGACGGTGGCGAAGCTCGGCAGGACGTGCAGCCGGGACTCCAGGGTGTAGCGCAGCTCGTCGGGGTCGGTGGCGGGGCTGTCCTTGTCCGGGTTGGCGCCTGCGCCGATGCCGAGGTGGTAGAGCTGAACGTCCCTGGCGGTCCAGGAGATCTCACCGGTCCGGGGCTCGGCGGCGAGGGCCATGGCTGCGTCGATGGGCATGGGGCTCCTGACGGGTCTCAAGACCTCGGTGCGGACGTCCGCACCGTCGGCCGCACCGAGGTCGTCCACGGGCGGATCTAGAACGCGTTCCAGTCCGGCGCCCTCTGTATAGCCCAGCAGCCAGGAGTTGTGAAGCCTCCTGACGCTGCGTCAGATCAGTGGTCCGTGACATTTGTACTGCCCGGCTCCGTACATCCACGTCTTCCGCGGACGAGGGCCGGATTCCTACCGTCGTGGATACGGCGCGGAAGGGCTCACCGCGGTTCGCGCAGGGGCACGGGTCCGCTCCCGGTGCGATCATCGTGCCGACCATGTGGCTGCCGGCGTTCGATTCGTACGCTGTGCTGCCGTACCGCCGCCTGGGCGGGGACCATCTGATCGGGGGAACAGAGACATGACGTGGTGGCGGGGAGTGAAGTGCCGGGCGGCGGCCTGGCAGGCGGCACGGGTCCAGTGGAAGGCGGACCACGAGCGCTTCAGGACGGCCCAGCGAGCGGCCCGGAAGACGGGCTGTGCCGCCGCCGTCGACCACCCGGGCCCGCCGCCCACCGGCTTCACCTTGCTGCCCTGGCTGCTGTTGGGCATGGGGTCCTTCTCCAACCTGCTCCAAGGCAGGACCCCGACTCCGTGGATCGGCGGCCTGGGCCTGCTCGCCTTCAACTCGCTGTACATCTACGTCACCTTCCGCTCCTTCGACCGGCACAAGCGCGAGGCGACGTCCACCCGGGTGGCGCTGGGGCTGATGGGCCTGCTGACCACGGGTCTTGCACTCGGGTACGGGGGCAACTGGCTGCTGTTCTTCCCGCTGCTGGGTCTTGCGACCGGCGCCACGTTGCGCGGCCCGTGGCTGGGCCGCACCGGCCTGCTGCTCGCGGTGTACGCGGGGGGCGTCGCCGCGGTCCGCGACGGATGGTCGGGCGCCACGAACATCGCCTACGCGACCTTCCTGTCGAGCATGGTGACCGCGGCGATCCTCGGCCTGTCCGAGGCCGTGCGGGAACTGCGGGCCGCCCGGGAGGAGCTGGCCCGGCGGGCGGTGGAGAAGGAGCGGCTGCGCTTCTCCCGCGATCTGCACGACCTGCTCGGGCACACCCTGTCGGTGATCGTGGTGAAGTCGGAGGCGGCCCGGCGGCTGGCCCCGCGGAACCTGGACGCGGCACTCGCGCAGATCGGCGACATCGAGTCGGTGGGCCGGCAGGCGCTCACCGAGATCCGCGAGGCGGTCACCGGCTATCGCGAGGGCAGCCTGGCCACCGAGCTGGCCCGGGCTCGCTCGGCGCTGTCCGCGGCGAGCGTGCAGCCGCTGGTGCGGCAGTCCGGGACGCCGCTGGCGCCGCAGACCGAGGCGCTGCTCGGCTGGGTGGTGCGCGAGGCGGTCACCAACGTCGTGCGGCACAGCGACGCCACCCGCTGCGAGATCACCGTCGAGAGCGCCACCGAGCAGGCCCGGCTCACCGTCGCCGACAACGGCACCGGCAGGGCCGTCGCGCACCTCGTGGAGGGCATCGGCGGTACCGGTCTGAAGGGCCTGACCGAGCGCCTCGCGGCGGCGGGCGGCTCTCTGCGGGCCGGCCCGTCGCCGCGTGGCGGCTTCACGGTCACCGCCGAACTCCCCGTGGAGCCGGCGGAACTTGCTGGGGTGGGGGCGGTTACGGCGCCCAGGGCGGACTGACCGCCCCGCTGACGTCGTCGCTCCACGAGGTGCCGCTGCCAAAGGCGTTGGAGCCGCCGTTGCTCGCTATGCAGACGTTGAGGTTGTAGTGGCGCGGGTATCTCGTCGGGTAGTTGTACGAGGCGAACGAGGTGCCCGTGCCGCTCTTGCCGGTCCACGGGCAGAAGGTGGCGTCGGCTCCGATCGAAATACCGAACCTTTTCGGTGTCGAAATGCCGAACAAATACCGGAAATGCAGAGGCGATTGTTTGAGCGCCGGGAGCCGTCAAGGCCGCGGACACGGACAATGACGAGTCTTCGATTCGGCGCCCTTGGCTACGCTGGAGTCGTGAAGAACATCCGAGTCCTGCTCGCCGAGGACCAGGGCATGATGCGCGGCGCCCTCGCCCTGCTGCTCGGCATGGAGGACGACATCGAGGTGGTCGCCCAGGTCTCGGCCGGCGACGCGATCGTGGAGGCCGCGCTGACGCACCGGCCGGACGTCGCCCTGCTGGACATCGAACTCCCGGGCATCAGCGGGCTGGACGCCGCGGCCGAGCTGCGCGAGCAGGCGCCGGACTGCCGGGTGCTGATCCTGACCACCTTCGGCCGGCCCGGCTATCTGCGCCGGGCCATGGAGGCCGGGGCGGCCGGCTTCCTGGTCAAGGACGGGCCGGTGGAGGAACTGGCCCAGGCCGTCCGGCGTGTGCTCGCCGGAGAGACCGTGGTCGATCCGGTGCTGGCCGCGGCCGCGCTCAGCGCCGGGCCGAATCCGCTGACGGCCCGGGAGTGCGATGTGCTGCAGGCGTCGGCGGACGGGGCGAGCGTCGCCGACGTCGCCGCGACGCTCCACCTGTCCGAGTCCACGGTCCGCAACTACCTGTCGTCGGCCATCGGCAAGACCGGGACACGGAACCGGATGGAGGCGGTGCGGGAGGCCCGGCAGCAGGGATGGCTGTGAGCGGGGCCTCCCGCGCCCCGGTCACTTCGTCACTTCCGCCGTCCCATAGGACGTTCCCGCCGGGGCCGTGCACACGAACCAGTTGGCCCCCTGGAAGCCGTCGACCGAGCGGATCGCCGATCCCGTGTCGTGGGCGGAGAAGCCGTCGGCCGGCTCGGCCACGGCCGTCGTGCCGTCCTTCCAGTGGCAGGTGACCCGCCGTGCGGTCTTGGCGACGATGCCGATCACCAGCCGGTCTGAGCTCTCGCCGCCGATTCCCAGACGGGTCGCCGCGGACTCCAGGTCCGTGCCCGAGAAGTCCTCGAACTTCTCGACCGAGTTGAACATGACCTGCTGGGGCCGGCCGGTGTCGCCCCAGCCCCGGGTCGCGAAGTACGAGATCCTGCCGATCAGGTCGGCGGGCTTGCGCGCGTCCGCCGGCTTCAGGCCCAGCTCGGCCATCGCGTCGAACTGCCGGTCCGCCTCGGCCTCGTCGCGCGGGGCTCCCCACACCTGGACACTGACGTGCCACTCCTCGCCCCGGTGGGTCCCCCGCGCCAGCTCGGTCCGCTGCGGCTCGTACACATGCCGCGCCTCGGGGGAGGACGGCGGCTTCGCCACGTCCACGGTCGCCCGTTGGCCCCCGTGGCCGTCGCCCGGCAACCCCGTCACCGCCAGGGCGCCCGTCGAGCCGGCCACCACCAGCGCCGTGGCCGTCGCCACCGCCCAGCGCCGCGCCCTGCGCCGCCGGCCGCGGCGCATGACCGCCTGCACCGGAGCCGTGCCGATGGCCACCTCGTCCGCGGCCTCCGCGAGGAGGAAGGTGATGTCCGACTGTGTCATCTCGTGGTTCTCCCGGTCCGCGCTCATCACTTCCGCCCTCCCTGCATCGCCGTCCCGGCCAGTCCCGGAACGGTGCGGAGTTTCGCAATCCCCTTGGCCGCGTTGCTCTTGACCGTCCCGACCGAGCAGCCCATCGCCTGCGCCGCCTGGGTCTCGGTCAGGTCCTCCCAGTAGCGCAGCACAACCGCTTCCCGCTGCCGCGCGGGCAGGTGGGCGAGCGCCATGAGCAGGGTGCTGCGGTCGTCCGCCTGCGCGATCCGGTCGCCCGTGTCGGCCACCTCGTGTGCCAGGCCCGAGTCGTCGCTCGGCGCCAGGAACTCCTTCAGCCGTCTTCTGTGTCGGCGCGCATGCGCATTGATCATCACGCGCCGTACGTACGCCTCCGGGTCGTCGGCCGAGCCGACCCTGCGCCAGGCCACGTAGACCCGCTCCAGCGTCGACTGGACCAGGTCCTCGGCGGCGTGCTGCTCCCCCGTGAGGAGAAATGCCGTACGCATCAGCCGCGGCCAGCGGCCGGCCATGAAGCTCTGGAACTCCTCGTCCCGAGCCGACTTCCGATCCCCCATGGGCACCTCCTGTATGTCAGAAGGAGTCCACGGGCCGCCCGGACCGTTGCCTCATCCGGCGGAACTCGAAGATGTTTTTCGCGCGGCCACGCCTTCATCAGCACCGCCCCGCCCAGCAACAGCGCCGCGCCGGCGGGGAAGGCGAGCGCGCGGCGCTCCGGCAGGGGCCTCGGGTCCGCACCCCCACCGGGTCCTGGGTCGCGGGCCTACACCGCCCGCAGGAGTGTCACGACCGCCGCCCCGCCCAGACCGATGCTGTGCGCGAGCCCCACCCGGGCGCCGGGCACCTGCCGTTCCCCCGCCTCGCCGCGCAGCTGCCACACCAGTTCGGCGGCCTGGGCGAGACCGGTCGCGCCCAGCGGATGGCCCTTGGAGATCAGCCCGCCGGAGGGGTTCACCACCCAGCGGCCCCCGTACGTCGTCGCCCCCGACTCCACGAGCTTGCCGGACTCGCCGGCCGGACACATGCCGAGCGCCTCGTAGGTCAGCAGTTCGTTGACGGAGAAGCAGTCGTGCAGCTCCACGACGTCCACGTCCCCGATGCCGAGCCCGGCCCGCTCGTACACCTGCCGGGCCGCCTCGCGGGACATCGGCTGCCCGACCACGTCGATGCACGAGCCGGACGCGAAGGACTCCCCGGTGTCGGTGGTCATGGCCTGCGCGACGATCTCGACCAGACCGCTCAGGGAGCGTTCCTCGGCGAACCGCTCCGACACCACCACGGCCGCCGCCGCGCCGTCCGAGGTCGGCGAGCACTGCAGCTTGGTCAGCGGCTGGTGCACCGTGCGCGCGGCGAGGACCTCGTCCACCTCGTACGCGTCCCGGAACTGGGCGTAGGGGTTGTGCGCGGAGTGGCGGTGGTTCTTGGCGGCGACCGCGGCGAGCTGCGCCTCGGTGGTGCCGTACCTCTCCATGTGCGCGCGGGCCGCGCCACCGAAGATCTGCGCGGTCGGCGGGGTCGCCTCGAAGCCGTGCCGGGCGGCCATGATCCCGTAGTGGCGGGCGACCGGTGAGGTGGCGAAATCTCCTCCACCGGCCCCGCCGCCGAGCGCGCCCTTCCTCATCTTCTCGAAGCCCGGCGCCGGCGCGCAGTCACAGCCGCCGCCCTCGACCAGCTGCCGGGCCGGCATGAGCGCGGTGGCGCCGGTCGCGCAGTTGTTGTTGACGTTGTAGACGGGGACTCGGTCAGGCCGAGTTCGTAGGCGGCGCGCCGGCCGGCGGTCGAGGCCTGGAAGCGTAGCCGACGGGAACCTGTTCCACGTCGGCGTACGAGATCCCGGCGTCCGTGAGTGCCGCACCCCCTGCCTCCCGCACCATGTCCCAGTACTGCCATTCCCTGGTCTCCGGCTTCTCGAAGCGGGTCATCCCGACTCCGGCGACGTAGGCCCTCATGGCGCGCCACAGCAGAACGTGTTCCATTAACACACCAGCCCATGACGGCAGATCAGAAACCCATGGAAAGGTCAAGAATTCATTAGGGGCCCGAAGCAACGGAATAGTTGCCTGTGCATACGAGGTTGACCGAGCACTCATGTCACGCGGGAGGCCTCACTCAATGACGCGCACAACGACCGACCGGCCCGAGCGGAGGGCCGGCGGGGCCGTGGTCCCGGTGCTCGCCTTCGCGGGCATCGTGGTCGCGGTGATGCAGACCCTGCTCGTGCCGGTCATCAAGGACCTGCCCCAGTTGCTGGACACCGCCCCCAGCAACGCCACCTGGGTCCTCACCTCGACCCTGCTGTCCGGCGCCGTGGCCACCCCGATCATGGGCCGGCTCGGCGACCTCTACGGCAAGCGGCGGATGCTGATCCTCAGCCTCGCCGTGATGGTGATCGGCGCCCTGGTCAGCGCGCTCACCAGCCAGCTGCTCACCATGATCGTGGGCCGCACCCTCCAGGGCTTCGCCATGGGCGCGATCCCGCTGGGCATCGGCCTGATGCGGGACATGCTGCCGCGCGAGCGGCTCGGCTCGGCCATGGCCCTGATGAGCTCCTCGATCGGCGTCGGCGGCGGCCTCGCGCTGCCCGCCGCGGCCCTCGTCGCCCAGCACACCGACTGGCACGCCCTGTTCTACGGCGCCGCCGGCCTCGGCGTGCTCGCGATCGTCCTCACCCTCCTCGCCGTACCGGAGTCCCCGATGCGCGCCGAGGGCACCTTCGACCTGCTGGGCGCCCTGGGGCTGTCCACGGGACTGGTGCTGCTCCTGCTCCCGATCACCAAGGGCAGCGACTGGGGCTGGTCCTCCGGCACGACGCTCGGCCTGTTCGCCGCCTCCGTCGCCGTGCTCCTCCTGTGGGGCCTGTTCGAGCTGCGCGTCCCGGCGCCCCTGGTCGACCTGCGCACCACCGCCCGCCCGGCCGTGCTGTTCACCAACCTCGCCTCGATCATGGTCGGCGTCAGCTTCTACGTCGTCTCGCTGGTCCTCCCCCAGCTGCTCCAACTGCCCACCGCGACCGGCTACGGCCTCGGCCAGTCCATGGTCGTCGCGGGCCTGTGCGTGGCCCCGCTGGGCCTGACGATGATGTTCACGGCACCGGTCTACGCCCGCCTGTCCGCCCGCTACGGCCCCAAGGTCACCCTGATCATCGGCCTGATGATCATCGCCGTCGGCTACGGCGGCGGCCTCGGCCTGATGGACGCGGCCTGGCAGACCATCGTCACCTCGGTCGTCCTCGGCGCCGGCATCGGCCTCGCCTACTCCTCCCTGCCCGCGCTGATCGTCGGCGCGGTTCCGGCCTCGGAGACCGGCGCGGCCAACGGCCTCAACACCCTGATGCGCTCCATCGGCACGTCCGTCTCCAGCGCCGTCATCGGCATGGTGCTGGCCAACACCGCGAACCACACCAGCGGGATCGCCGTCCCGACCATGCACGGCTTCCGCGTCTCCTTCCTGATCGCCACGGCCGCCGTCGCCGTGGGCCTGCTGCTCGCGGTGTTCCTGCCCAAGGCACCCCGCCCCGCCCAGCACACCCGGCTGCGCGCCAGCAGCGAGGAGGAGGCGGGCATCGAGCACGCCGAGCAGATGCTGCGCGGCTTCCGCGGCCGGGTCCTGGACGCCGGCGGCGGCCCCGTCGCCCGCGCCAAGGTGACCCTGATCGACCGCCGGGGCCGCCAGGCGGGCGCCACCGTCTCGGCGGAGGACGGCAGTTACGCCCTCACGGTCCCCGCCCAGGGCCCGTACGTCCTGGCCGCGCGGGCGGCCGGGCACGGACCGCTCGCCTCCTCCGCGACCCACACCGGCGACGAGCGCCCCGTCGAGCTGGACCTCTCCCTGCCGGGCGAGACCGTCAGCGCCTGACCTCCCGCTGAGATCCATCCCACGCGTACCCCCTGTCGCCTCGGCGTCGGGGGGTACGACAGCATGGGGCGCCGAGAACGTCGTACGACCGAGAGGACCGACCCCCATGCCCGCGGCACCCAAGCCCGAGATCCTGGCCGCGTTCGAGGCGGCGAAGGGGTTCATGCCCGTGGACGAGGGGCTGGCCCTGTACGCGGCCGCGGTGGAGGCCGGACGGCTCGGGCTGCCACTGCTGGAGGTGGGCACCTACTGCGGGCGGTCCACCGTCCTGCTCGCGGACGCGGCCCGCGAGGCCGGGCTCACCGCGCTGACCGTCGACCACCACCGGGGCAGCGAGGAGCAGCAGCCCGGCTGGGAGTACCACGACCCGGAGACGGTCGACCCGGAGCTCGGCCTCATGGACACCCTCCCGACCTTCCGCCGGACCCTGCACAGGGCCGGTCTGGAGGACCACGTGGTGGCACTCGTCGGCCGCTCGCCCCAGGTCGCGGCCGTCTGGAACTCCCCGCTCGGCCTCGTCTTCATCGACGGCGGTCACACCGACGAGCACGCCACCGCGGACTACGAGGGGTGGGCTCCGCACGTCGCCGAGGGTGGACTGCTCGTCATCCACGACGTGTTCCCGGACCCCGAGGACGAGTTCACCGGCCAGGCGCCGTACCGGGTCTACCTGCGGGCCCTGGAGTCGGGCGCGTTCACGGAGGTCTCCGTGACCGGATCGTTGCGCGTGCTGCGGCGGACCGGGGCCGGGGTCTGACCCGAGCGGGCACCTCAGCTTCCCGACCCCGCCACCCATTGGGACCTCTCGGGCATGTGGACGCCCTGCGCGGCCGCTAGGGTGGCAGGCGTGTCGTACGTAGGCCCGGACTTCGATCCCCCGCAGCCGCGCCGGCCCCGGCGCGGACCACTGACCGTCGCGCTCGCCGCGCTGGTGCCCGGCGCGCTGCTCGGCTGGCTCGTCTACGAGGCGGTGGGCGGGTCGGGCGGCTCCTCCGGCGCCGCGGGCACCGCCGCGTCCTCCTCGACCGTCTCGTCCTCCTCCCGCGCGCCCGCGGCGTCGGCCGCAACTCCCGGGACGAACAGGTCCACCAACGACGCCAAGCAGCCGAGCGCGACGCCCACCACCTCGGCCCCCGCCGCCTCCGGCGCCCTCAAGGGCAAAGTGATCGTCGTCGACCCGGGCCACAACCCCGGCAACTTCCGGCACCCGGCCGAGATCAACCGCCAGGTGGACATCGGCACCAACAAGAAGGAGTGCGACACCACCGGCACGTCCACCAACGCGGGCTACACGGAGGCGCGGTTCACCCTGGACGTGGCCCACCGGTTGCGCACGATCCTGGAACGGCAGGGCGCCACCGTGAAGTTGACACACGACGGGGACTCACCGCCCTGGGGGCCCTGCGTCGACGAGCGCGCCCGGATCGGCAACACGGCGCACGCGGACGCCGCCATCTCCATCCACGCCGACGGCTCGGCCGAGGGCGACCGCGGCTTCCACGTCATCCTCCCGGCGTCCGTGCACGCCGGCGCCGCCGACACCCGCCCCATCGTCGCCTCCTCCCGTGACCTCGGCGAACGCGTCGCGGGCACGTTCCTCCGGGTCACGGGCGAACCCCCCTCCAACTACGTGGGCGAAGGTACCGGTCTCGTCACACGTCAGGACCTGGGCGGTCTCAATCTGTCAACGGTTCCCAAGGTCTTCATCGAGTGCGGCAATATGCGCGATAGCAAGGACGCGGCACTCCTCACCAGTGGCACCTGGCGGCAGAAGGCGGCGCAAGGAATCTCTGAGGGAATCGTGAGTTTCCTGCGCCAGTCGTGACCGGCGGGCGGAACCGGGCGGACAGGCCGATCTTGCGGACGATAGTGTCTACCGACGACGAGACGACCTACGAAGGACCTGAAGTGAATATCCGCTCCCTCACTAGAGGCGACGGCGTGGTGATCGGAGCAGCGGTGCTGCTGTTCATCGCGTCGTTCCTCGACAACTACTCGAACGACGGGGCATCGGACGGCCTCGACCTGCCGAACCTGTGGGCAAGCGGACCGGTCCTGCTCAGCGTCGTCCTGGCGGGGATCATCGGCGCCGCGTTGATCATCGTCTCCCGTGCCCTGCCGCAGCAGCGCAAGGTCGCGGGCCTGGACCTCGGGCAGTTCGGCGCCGCCTTCACAGTGTTCGCCGCTTGGAGCGCCCTCGGCAACGTCATCGACCCGGCCGGTGGCGCGAACAACTTCTCCGGCATCAGCAGCGACGGTCCGAGCGCGGGCACGGGCCTGATCATCGCCCTCATCGCCACCCTCGTCATGGCCGGCGCCGCCATCGCCACCCCCCTCGTCCCCGCGCTGCAGGCCGGCCTGCTCCCGGCTCCCAAGCCGGCCGCCCCGCAGCCCTACGGCGCCCAGCCGCCCGGTGGTTACGGCTACCCGGGTGCCCAGCCGCAGCAGCCGTACGGCGCCCAGCCGCAGCCGGGTCAGCCGTTCGGGCAGCAGCCGGCCCCCCAGGCCGCCGCTCCGGCGCCGCAGTCGGCCACCGCGGACTTCTCGCCGTTCTGGTTCGCCGTGCCGGTGACGCGTCCGCTGTTCGCCGAGGACGGCTCACCGACGCCGATCGCCGAACTGGCGCCCGGCACCTGGTACTTGGCCGTGGAGCAGCGCGGTGCGGCCCTGGTGGCGCAGACGCAGGACGGCCGCCGTGGTGTGCTCCAGGACACCTCCGGGATCCAGCGCGGCTGAGCACACACCGCACCGGTACCGTCGCGCACGGCCCCACGCCCTTCCGGGCGTGGGGCCGTTGCCGTACAGTCGCCTCGCGGCACGGTGACTGACGGCTCGTCAGGAGGCAGGCGCATGCGGCTCGGTCTCGCACTCGGCTACTGGGGACGCGGCCCGGACGCCGGTCACATACCGCTGGCCCGCGAGGCGGAGCGCCTCGGCTACCACTCCGTGTGGACGGCCGAGGCCTGGGGCTCGGACTGCTTCACCCCGCTGACCTGGATCGCCGCGCAAACATCAACGATCAGGCTGGGCACGGGCGTTGCGCAGATGGCGGCCCGCACGCCGACCGCCACCGCGATGCACGCGCTCACCCTGGACCACCTCTCCGGCGGCCGCGTGCTGCTCGGACTCGGCCTTTCGGGTCCCCAGGTGGTGGAGGGCTGGTACGGCCGCCCGTTCCCGAAGTCGCCGCTGACCGCCACCCGGGAGTACGTGGACGTCGTACGGCAGGTGCTGAGGCGGGAGGCGCCGGTGGCGTCGGACGGCCGCTTCCATCCACTGCCGTACCGGGGGCCGGACGGCACGGGTCTGGGCAAGCCGCTGAAGCCGATCACCCATCCCCTGCGCGGCGACCTGCCCGTCCTGCTCGGTGCGGAGGGCCCGAAGAACGTCGCCCAGACGGTCCGGATCGCCGACGGCTGGCTGCCGCTGTACTGGGCGCCGAGCCGGCCCGAGGTGTACGGGGGCGCCGTACGGCAGTTGCCCGAGGGGTTCCTGGTGGCACCGTCGGCCCGGGTGAAGGTGTGCGACGACGTGGCCGAGGGTCTGCTGCCGGTGAAGGCCATGCTCGGCTTCTACATCGGCGGGATGGGGCACGGGGCCCGCAACTTCCACGCCGACCTCATGGCCCGTATGGGGTACGAGGAGGAGGCGCGACGGATCCAGGAGCTGTTCCTTGCCGGGCGGCGGGAGGAGGCCGTGCTGGCCGTGCCGGACGCGTTCGCCGACGAGATCTCCCTGGTCGGTCCGCGTGAACGCATCGCGGAACGCCTGGAGCTGTGGCGCAAGGGTCCGGTGACGGACCTGCTCGCCCTGTCACCGGACCCGCACACCCTTCGGGTGCTGGCGGAGCTGAACTCCTAGTCCCGTCGTCGAACTCCCGTCGTGCGCCCGCAGGGCGGGCCCCACGGGGCGGACGGGAGTGCGCCGACAGGGCTTAACCGCCGGACAGCTGGGAGGAGGACGGCACCTGGTCCTTGACCGGCGCGCCGGCACTCTTGCCCGCATCCTTGACCTGGTTGATGATGTTGTCGAAGGAGCCGGCCGCGTCACCGTCGCCCTTGCGCAGCTTGGCCGGCAGGCTCTTCAGGCCCTCGATGCCGGCGGTGAGCGGCGCGAGCGCCTTGGAGAGCAGCGGGTCGCCCTGGGCGTTCTTCTGGGCCGCCTTCAGCCGGTTGTAGGCGAAGGCGCCGGCCAGACCGGCCTTCACCAGGGCCACCTTGCGGCCCTTGGCGCCCTTCTTGAACTTGCCGGCCTTCCACGGTTTCACGATCCACTGGTAGGTGGCGCCGGCCGCGAGGCCCGCGTTGGCCACGAAGCGGGTCTTGGCGAACTTCTGGCGCTCGGCGGACGTGCTCGGGCTGGGCGTGGCCTGCTCGGCGGCGGGCACCGTCGAGGCGGTCGCCTGCGTACTGGTGGTCTTCTCGCTGCTGCCGCAGGCGGTGGAGCCGGCCAGCAGGGCGCAGCACACGGTGAGCGCCACGCAGAGGCGCCGTATCGGTACGGGCACGGGATCCTCCGGACATGTCTCCCCGAGCGGTTGTTTCCTCAGGCAGCCTCGCCCGGGCGGCCGGTGTGCGCCACCCGGGTGGCTCCGTCCGGGTGGCCGGGCTTGTTTCACCGGGCCGGAAGCGGTAATCCGAAGGACATGTCTCGATATCGCACTGGCGCGAATCAGGCCGGGACGGTCATCGCGATCGTCGCCGACATCATGGCCCTCATCCTCGGCCTGTGGATTCTGATGTACCTACTGGACGCGAACCGGGCCAACAGCCTGGTCCAGTTCGTGCACGACGCCGCCGCCTGGCTGGCCGGCTGGTCCCACGACCTCTTCACGTTCAACGAGGCCTGGGCCCGGGTGGTCGCCGGTTACGGCCTCGCCGCCGTGGTCTACCTGTTCGTGGGCCACGCCATCGCCAACCGGATGCACCGGCACTGAGCCCGGATGGGACCCCGATCGCTCCGCTAGCGGCAGCAGTCGGGGTCCAGTCCGGACGGCAGGTGCTCCCCTCCGAACACCGCGCACGTGGCATCGTGGCCGCCCAGGGCTGCGACGGCGAGCAGCAGGGAGCCCGCCGTCCAGGTCGTGAGTTCCTGGGGCCAGACGGCGCCGTCGTCGAAGACGTAACCCGTCCAGTACAGGCCGGTCTCCGGATCGCGCAGGTGCTGGATGGACTGGAGGATCTCCAGGGAGCGGTCGGACTCGCCCATCGCCCACAGGGCCAGGGCGAGTTCGCTGGACTCCCCGCCGGTCACCCAGGGGTTGGGGACGACGCAGCGCACGCCGAGCCCGGGCACGACGAAGCGGTCCCAGTCCGCCTCGATGCGGGACTTGGCCTCCGCGCCGGTCAGCGCACCGCCGAGGACCGGGTAGTACCAGTCCATCGAGTAGCGGTCCTTGTCGAGGAAGCGCTCGGGGTGACGGCGGATCGCGTGGCGCAGCGCGCCGACGGCCAACTCCCAGTCCGGCTGCGGCTCTTCGCGCTGTTCCGCGATGGCGAGCGCGCAGCGCAGGGCGTGGTGGATGGAGGAACTGCCCGTCAGCAGCGCGTCGGCCGTCGGCGTGCCGTCGTCCTCGCGGCGCCAGCCGATCTGGCCGCCGGGCTGCTGCAGCCGCAGCACCCACTCCATCGCCGCGTAGACGGTGGGCCACATGCCGTCGAGGAACGTGTCGTCGCCGGTGGACAGGTAGTGGTGCCAGACGCCCACGGCTATGTAGGCGACGAAGTTCGACTCGCGGGCGCGGTCGGTGACGTCGTCGTGGGCGCCGTCGGCGTAGGCGGCGTACCAGGAGCCGTCCTCGTTCTGGTGGGTGGCGAGCCAGGTGTAGGCCCGCTCGGCGGCCTCGTGCTCGCCGGCCGCGTCCAGGGCCATGGCGGCCTCGGTGTGGTCCCACGGGTCCAGGTGGTGCCCGCGGAACCACGGGATCGCGCCGTCCTCCCGCTGCGCGGCGAGGATGCCGCGGACGGTCGCGGCGGCCTGCTCGGCGGTGAGGACCCCGGGCAGGACGAGGTGTTCTGTCCGGGGGGTGGTCACGTGGCGTCCGCCTCGGAAAGCCGGGGCAGATGGGGCTTGGTCGCGTAGACGACGAAGCTCTTGCCGATGACCGGGTTCAGCGCCTGCTCGGCGACCCGGGTGGCCAGCGGCTTCTTCATGATGTCCCAGACCAGCAGCTTGTGGTACGCCCGCACCGGCAGCGCCTTGTCGTTGTCGACGCCGAACGCGCACTTCAGCCACCAGTACGGCGAGTGCAGCGCGTGCGCGTGGTGGGTGCCGTACGGCTTCAGGCCCGCCTCGCGGATCCTGGCCAGCAGCTCGTCGGCCTTGTAGATGCGGATGTGGCCGCCCTCGACCTCGTGGTAGGCGTCGGACAGGGCCCAGCAGACCTTCTCGGGACCGTAGCGCGGCACGGTGACGGCGATCCGGCCGCCCGGCTTCAGCACGCGCACCATCTCGGCGAGCACGCCCTTGTCGTCGGGGATGTGCTCCATCACCTCGGAGATGATGACGACGTCGAAGGACTCGTCGGGGAAGGGCAGCGCGAGGGCGTCCCCCTCCATCGCGGTCGCCGTCGCCCCGGCAGGGGCCTCACCGGCCTCCTTCATCGCCGCGAACCACTTGGCGACCTCGCGGATCTCCTCGCCGTTCTGGTCGAGTGCCACCACCTGGGCGCCACGCCGGTAGCACTCGAAGGCGTGCCGGCCGGCCCCACAGCCGAGGTCCAGGACACGGTCGCCTGGGGCGAGCGGGAACCGGGAGAAGTCGACGGTCAGCACGTGGCCCTGCTTTCGCGGTCGGAGGTTTCGCGGTCGGAGGCGAGTGGTTCTTCGAGTACGGCCGCCGGCGCGGCTGCCGGCCCCGCCGGGGCGCTTGCCGGGCTCCCGTGGCGGGCGATGGCAGCGCGGTACCGGGCCACGGTCCCCTCGGCGGCGCGCGCCCAGGTGAACCGCTCCAGCACCCGCGCCCGGCCCGCCGTACCGAGCCGCACGCGCAGCTCCGGGTCGCCCAGCAGCCGGCCCAGCCCGGCGGCCAGCGCCCCCGTGTCGCCGGGCGGTACGGCGAGGCAGGTCTCGCCGTCGCGCCCCGTGACCTCGGGGATGGCGCCGCCGGTGGTGGCGACCAGCGGGGTGCCGGTGGCCATGGCCTCGGCGGCGGGCAGCGAGAAGCCCTCGTAGAGCGAGGGCACGCAGGCGACCTCGGCCGAACGGATCAGGTCGACCAGTTCGGCGTCGGAGATGCCCTTGACGAACTCGACTGCGCCTTCGAGGCCGTAGCGCTCGATCGCCTGGGCGACCGGGCCCTCCTGGGGGCGCTTGCCGACGACGACGAGGTGGGCGGCAGGGTGCTCGGTGCGCACCTTGGCGAGCGCCTCGACGAGGAACACCAGGCCCTTGAGAGGCACGTCGGCGCTGGAGGTGGTGACGATCCGGCCGGGCACCTCGGCCACGGCCGGATTCGGCGCGAACAGGTCGGTGTCGGCGCCGATGTGGACGACGTGGACGCGGTCGTCGCGGACGCCGAGGTGGTCCACGATCTCCTGGCGGGAGCTGCCGGAGACGGTGAGCACCGAGGGCAGACGGCGGGCGACGCGCTTCTGCATGCGGGTGAAGGCGTACCAGCGGCGCACGGACAGGCGGCGCTTGCGGCCCTCGGCCGCGTCCAGCTCCAGCTGCCGGTCGACGGTGATGGGGTGGTGGATGGTGGTGACCAGGGGGGCGCCGATGTCGCCCAGCAGGCCGTAGCCGAGCGTCTGGTTGTCGTGGACGACGTCGAACTCGCCGCGCCGGGCACGCAGATGGCGGCGGGCGCGCAGGGAGAACGTCAGCGGCTCGGGGAAGCCGCCGGTCCACATGGTGGCGACCTCCAGGGCGTCGATCCAGTCCCGGTACTCCTCCCGCCCGGGGGTGCGGAAGGGGTCGGGCTGGCGGTAGAGGTCGAGGCTGGGCAGCTCGGTCAGGCTCAGGCCGTCGTATCCCTCGTCCAGGACGGGATAGGGCTGGGAGCCGATGACCTCCACCCGGTGGCCGAGGCGGGCCAGCTCACGGGAGAGGTGCCGTACGTACACGCCTTGGCCGCCGCAGAAGGGGTTCCCTTTATAGGTGAGAAGCGCGATGTGGAGCGGTCGCTCGCCGTCGGCTGCGAGGTCCTGGTGGGGACCCGCCTGACTGGCCTCAGCGGTCACTCTGGGCCCCCTTCTCCCTGCACTGTCCCGCGAGACTACGACGGGACGCTAATCTAGAACAAGTTTCAGACTTGATCGTTCAAGAGGCTCTGAATCTACCGGCAGGTAGGGGCCCTGTGAGCAGTGGATCAGGTGATTCACGCCACGGCACGGACCCCCGCCTGCAGGATGATCACATGCCCTACAGATGCCCTCACCGACCGTCACGGAACGGGACCCATGCCTGCGGAATCCAAGCTGGAAGCCAGTAGCGTCCGGCCCCCTTCGGCGCCGCTGACGGAGCGGCAGGCGGCCCGCCGCCGCCGGATCCTGCACGCGAGCGCGCAGCTGGCCAGCCGGGGCGGTTTCGACGCCGTTCAGATGCGCGAGGTCGCCGAGTCCTCGCAGGTGGCCCTCGGCACGCTGTACCGCTACTTCCCGTCCAAGGTGCATCTGCTGGTCGCCACCATGCAGGACCAGCTCGAGCACATGCACGGCACGCTGCGCAAGAAGCCCCCGACGGGCGCCACGGCGGCCGAGCGGGTCGCGGAGACCCTGATGCGGGCCTTCCGCGCCCTGCAGCGCGAACCGCACCTGGCCGACGCGATGGTCCGCGCCCTCACTTTCGCCGACCGCAGCGTCTCCCCCGAGGTCGACCAGGTCTCCCGGCAGACCACGGCGATCATCCTGGACGCGATGGGCCTGGAGCACCCGGGCCCCGAGCAGCTCTCCGCGGTCCGCGTCATCGAGCACACCTGGCACTCGGCCCTGATCACCTGGCTCTCGGGCCGCGCCTCCATCGCCCAGGTGAAGATCGACATCGAGACGGTGTGCCGCCTGATCGACCTGACGGAGCCCGGGGCCGCGCGCTGACCCGGCTGTGACAAGGGTGTGACGGGGGCGGGTTGTTCCCTGTCGCTGCAGTGGTGATGATGGGCGGCATGTCTGAACACGGGGGCGGCGCAGACGAGTCACCGCACAACGACATTCCACGGTCACGTCTTGCCGACTACGCGGAGACGACGGTTTCTCCGCAGGTGCACCGAGCACCGCAGGAGGAAGCGGGGCCGCAGTCCGTGGCGGGGCCGGACTCGTTAGCGGGGCCGCAGTCCGTGGCGCAGCCGCAGTCCGTGGCGCAGCCGGCAGCGGCCGCCGAAGAGGCGGCGGTCGACGCCCGCAGACGCGATTTCGCCGCTCTGCTCGGTGAGTTCCGCCGCACCGCCGTGCTCGTCCCACTGGGCGGGGGCCCGGGCCCGGAAGGCGAACGCGGTCTGCTGACCGCGGATTTGAACGGCATCCGTTTCATCCTGGCCTTCTCCGACGAGCAGGCGCTGGCCCGTTACGCCGTCGCACGCGGTGAGGCGGCGCGCGAGTGGACGTATCAGACCGTGCTCGGCGCACGCCTGCTGGATGTGGCCGTCCCCGCGGCCGGGGTGCCCTGTGGAGTGGCACTGGACTGCGCGGACGGGGAGGAGGGCATGGTCTTCCCGCCGGTGCGCGGGATCGTGCCGGACGAGGCGGCGCTGGACGTCGACGCGGACACGGGGGACATGACGTGACCGAGGGCGGCAAGGACCTGAAGGCCGACGGGCTCGCTCTGATCGCCAAGGGCCTGACCGAGGCGCTGGGCGAGCTGAAAGAGCTGGGCATGGTGGGCGAGGCCGGGGCCGGGCGTGGCTTCGGTGACATCGCCCTGTCCGGGCTGGAACTCGGACACGAGGGGCTGACGGGGGACTTCACGTCGTTCTGCGAGCGCTGGGAGTGGGGCGTGCGGTCGCTGATCGACGAGGGCAACGGGTTCGCCGTGAAGACGGGTCTGTCGGCCGGTACGTACTACGAGACCGAGCAGTACGTCGAGGGCAGCTTCAAGGTCGTCGCGAACGCGGCCGTCGGCAATCCGTACGCCTCCGAGGAGGAGGTGGAGAAGATGGGCTGGGGCGACATCGCCACGTCCGGCGCCTACGGCGGTGTGGACTACAGCAAGGAGTCCTTCGACCGGGCCATGGCCAACAGCGGGCAGGCCTGGAAGGACGCGGGCCGGGACGTGATGACCTCGCACACCGTGGGCCCGCTGGGCCTGAACCCCGAGAACCTGCACGGCGCGTTCGGTGTGTCGGACCAGGAGTACGACCAGTACCTGGACGACACCTTCGGCCCCTCCCCCGAGGCCCGCGCCAAGGCCGCCGAGCAGGGCGGTGAGGGCTGATGGGTCTGGGCGACCTGACCAACTCGCTCCTGGGGGGTGCCGAGGACCTCTACGACGCGGGCAAGAAAAAGCTCGGCGAGGGTGTCGACTGGGCCACGGACAAGCTGGGCGAGGGCCTGGACCACGTGGGTCTGCACGACTGGGCCGACGGTGTGGAGGACTGGGGCGACGAGGTCGCCTCGGACCTGGGCGCCACCCCGGGCGAGCAGCAGCTGGGCCAGACCGAGGAGGCCGATGAACTCGTCCACGGCAGCCCGGACAGGATCCGCGCGAGCGCCAAGCATCTGAGGGACTTCCACGGCGCCTTCGACAAGGTGAGTTCGGGGCTGAAGAAGGTCGACCCCTCCGGCTGGCAGGGCGAGGGCGGTGACGCGTTCCGGGAGAAGTTCGGCGTCCATCCCACCAAGTGGGCGCAGGCCGCGGAGGCGTGCGACGCGGCGGCGGGGGCGCTGGAGTCGTACGCGGGCACCGTCATATGGGCGCAGGAGCAGGCCAAGGAAGCCGTCGAGCTGTACAAGAAGGGCGTGAAGGCGTCCAAGGACGCGGTCGACGCGTACAACAAGAAGGTCGACGCCTACAACGCCAAGATCAAGGCGAACGAGGACCCGGGCCCCAAGCCGGAGCCGTTCAAGGACCCCGGCAAGGCCGACGTCAAGGCGGCCGTCGAGAAGCTCGCCGAGGCCCGCAAGCAGCGCAACACGGCCGCCTCCGAGGCGCAGGGCAAGGTGAAGGCGGCCCTCGCGCACGCGCCCGCCGAACCGCCGCCGTTGGAGCGCCTCGGCCACGACTTCACGGACGGCTACCAGGCCGTCAACACCGAGCTTACCCATGTCGTCGGCGGCGCGCTCAAGGGCACGGCCGGGCTGCTGAACTTCGCCCGCGGCCTGAACCCCATGGACCCCTACAACCTCACCCACCCGGCCGCCTACCTGCAGAACGTCAACATGACGCTCGCCGGCCTGGTCTCCACCGCCTCGCATCCCGAGCGGGTCGTGCAGGCCGCCGTCGACGGCTTCAAGAAGGATCCGTCGGAGTTCGTCGGCCGCCTCATCCCCGAGCTGATCGGCACCAAGGGCGCGGGACTGGCCCGGGGCGGACTGCGCATGGCGACGAAGGAGGGCCTGGAGTCGGCGGCGCAACGCGGACTGCGGGAGGGTCTCGAGCGTCAGGCCGCCAGAGGTTCCGCGGACGCCATGCCCGAGCGCGCCGACGCCATGCAGGCGCTGCGCGACTCCAACCCGCAGATAGTGGACAAGAAATGGCCGGACACTGATGGCCGTTACTATGCGGACCGGGTGCTGGCCGGTGGCCGTCCGGACGGGGAGAAGGTCTTCGCCGGTCATGGCTATCTTGAACGCAGGGCCGGGGAAACAGTGGTTCCCGAGGGCACCAATATCTCTTTCTACGTGCAGCACGGAGACGCACTTCCCGGACTCAACGGCCTGACCGTCGAGCGGGGTGTGTATCCGGGAGGTTACGTGGAGACATTCGGACCGGGCGACGTGATTCCGAACTACACGCTGGCGCCTCCCGCCTCGACGGGCGGCGGAGGTTTCAGCGTGTTCGAGAATTCGACGACCGTCGGCAAAGAGACCGCACTGAGCGAGCTGCTGAAGCCCGGCATGGGTAATGTTCACTGGGCGGCGTGCCGTGAGCTCAAGTAGAATGTCCCCATCTGTGAGGAGCCGTACATGGATGTAAAAGAAAAACGCCACTGGGTGTTGACGGATGTGTCACTCGTCATCAAGGGACGTGATCTCCAGCCCGAGGAGATCACGTCCTTCCTCGGTATCGAGCCCACTGGTGTGCGAAACCCGGGACCCAGCAAATGGGGTCGCCCGGGCGAGGTCGACGGAGAGTGGGGGATCAACTGCAACTCGAACGTCAGCAGGGACTTTCACGAGCAGCTGGGCAACATCCTTTCCACTGCGGAAAGCAAGCGGACCGAGCTCGCGCAACTGGTCGAGCAAGGATACGAGGTGATCGTCGACATCTACGGATTCTCCGGGAACGACTGCACCCTCGCCCTCCAGCCGGAGGAACTCAAGCGAATCGCACTTCTAGGATTCCCGCTCCGGGTCGCGGCCAATATGAACGAACGCTGAAAGAACAGTCATGGAACCTGGAGCGAAGTTGAAGCCGTGGGGTAACTTGAGCACGTCCCTGGTCGTATCAGGTCAGGAAGTGAATTCCGCTTTTCTGCTTGCCGAGTTGCAACTGGCCGACAGTGCAGAGTTCTCTTCGTCCGAAGGTGTGGGCATCTATTCCGGCCCCGGCTGGGCCACGTTCACCGTTGACGAGCGACACTCGAAAAGCGCCGACGAACAGGCCGCGGAACTTATCCGATTCCTCAGCCCCCGCAAGCTGGCGCTCGACGCGCTGAAAGAGGCGGGAAAACCGGTGAAGGTCGATATGGCAGGCGTTGCCGAGTCAGGATCGGGACTCTACGTCTCGCCGGACGTTCTTGCAGGTCTTGCAGAGCTGGGAGTCCCTGTCACCTTCACGACGGTCCGGGCATCCGGGGAGGACGAGGAAGACCCACTCGCCTGGCTCGACTGAACCCCGGACGGGCGCGAGGAGCGTGCGGAAGCCTGCCACGCGCGCGTTGCGGGGGACCACGGCGTTCATGGCCGTCATGGCCGGGGCCGTGCCCGAGGGCATCGACACGGCACGGGCACGCTTCGGCCGCTACGCGCGCAGCCTCTGCGATCGTCACCCCGCCCTGCCGGCCGTGGCAGCCGCCCCACCCGCCCGTGCACACGGCCCGGTCCCATCCCGCCGACGGCGATCCGGACAGTGCGGCGGAACGGCAGCCGGCCCTGCTGGACGCGTGACGAGGCACCCTCGCGCGGATGGGCGGATCAAGGGATGAAGGACCGACGAGGACGTCGGCCCCTGGGAACACCCCCGGACACGACAAGACCTACGAGACGGGTTCCCTTCGCCGGCATGGTCCGGATCAGGTGATGGGGGTCGCCTTCCGGCCTGACTGCTGCCTTCCGGCCTCTCAGCCCTACCGTCGCTGTCGGCCTCGGCGGATGCCTTTTGCGTCACGCCGAAGTCGGCTACTCCGGTCGGACTCCCTCACTCGCCTCGTAGGCTGGTTTCAGGATAATCCTCGCCAGCACGACAGAACCCACCAAATAGGGAATTTTTCGACCATGTCGACCGAGGAGGCGCCGCCCCCTAGCAGACCGCCTCACGTCCGTCCCAGCCCCGTCGGCCTCGGACTCGTGCACTCTTTCGCCACCGCGGTCGGTCCGTCGGAACCGCAGGAGCGTACCCCGCGGCTCCGGCACCGCTACTCCTCGGGCGGGAACACCGGCTCCCCGCTGCCCACCAGCGTGATCGTGATCGCCTCCACCGGGCAGCTCTCGGCCGCCCCCAGGAGCTGTTCGCTCGCGTCGGCGTCCGGTTCGACGGGGTGGGACTGGCGGGCCGAATCGAGGCGGAAGCCGTCCGCGGCGTGGTGGAGGCACTGGGCCGAGCCGACGCACACGGACCGGTCGACCTCGATGTGCCAGCGGTCGCCCATGTCTAGGCCCCCGCCGGCAGGTGGATCATCTTGTGCTCGAGGTACTCGCCGTAGCCCTCGGGGCCGAACTCCCGCCCCAGCCCTGAGTTCTTGTAGCCGCCGAACGGGCCGAGCATGTCGAGGCTGAAGGTGTTGACGGAGTAGGTGCCGGTACGGACCTGCCGGGCGACCTCGATGCCGTGCTCGACGTCGGCCGTCCACACGCTGCCGGACAGGCCGTAGTCCGAGTCGTTGGCGATCTCCACCGCTTCCTGTTCGTCGCCGTAGGGAAGGAGGCAGATCACCGGGCCGAAGATCTCCTCCCGGGCGATCCGCATGGAGTTGTCGACGCCGCCGAAGAGGGTGGGCTCCACGTACCAGCCCTTCTCCAGCCCGGCCGGGCGGCCGCCGCCGGTGAGGATCTTGGCGCCCTCCTCCTGGCCGATCCGGATGTAGTCGAGGTTGCGCCGCTGCTGCCGCTGGGCGACCAGCGGGCCGACCTGGGTGGCCGGGTCCAGCGGGTCGCCGACCTTCAGGGCGCTCGCCGCCTGTGCGAAGGCGTCCGCGAACTCGTCGTAGCGGGTGCGCGGTACGAGAATCCGGGTCTGCGCGACACACGCCTGCCCGTTGTTCATCCAGGCCGCCGGGACGATCCCCGACACGGCCGCCTGAAGGTCCGCGTCCGGCAGCACGACCGCCGCCGACTTGCCGCCCAGTTCCAGCGTGACCCGGGTGAGGTTGCCGGCGGCCACCTCCATCACCCGCCTGCCCGCCGCGACGGAGCCGGTGAAGGAGACCTTGTCGACGCCGGGGTGCCCGACCAGGTACTCGCTGACCTCGCGGTCTGCGGGCAGGATCGACAGGACGCCCTCCGGCAGACCGGCCTCGCGCGCGATCTCGCCGAGCAGGTACGCGTCCAGCGGGGACTCCGGGGACGGCTTGAGCACGACCGTGCAGCCGGTCAGCAACGCGGGGGCGAGCTTGGCGGCGGCGACGAACTGGGGGACGTTCCACGGGACGACGGCGGCGACCACGCCGACCGGTTCGCGCCGTACGAGGATCGGGCCGAGCGCTCCGCCGCGGCGCTCCTCGTAGGTGAAGCCCCGAGCGACCCCGATCGCCGCGTCCCAGACCATCATCGCGCCGAGCGCCTGGGCGAGGATGCTCCAGGAGTACGGGGAGCCGTTCTCGGCGGAGATCACCCGGGCGATCTCCTCGTGCCGGGCGGCGATGCCGTCCTTGATCCGGGTGACGACCTCGATCCGCTCCTCCAGCGTGGCGCGCGGCCAGGGACCCTCGTCGAAGGCGCGGCGCGCCACGGCCACCGCCCGGTCGACGTCCTCCCGTGAGGCGTGCGGCACCCGGCCGATGACCTCCTCGGTGTGCGGGGAGATCACCTCGATGACGTCCTTGCCCAGGGGGCCGGTCAACTCCCCGCCGATGAACAGCTGTCCGTGTTCCACGAGCTCGGTCATGGCCGACTGCCTCCCGCCGCACCGCATGTTTCTGACGCTGTTTCAGAACTGATATCAGTTCAAGTCAAAGTAGTCCACGGACAGGGCGAGAATGCCCCTGACCAGCGGTTTCCCGATGATCAGGGGCAGGTTCGGAACCCGTGGGGCGTCAGGGGGCCGTCGGGGGCTTGCGGGCCGTGCCGTACATCGCGTCGACAGCCTTCCGCGTACGCGTCTCGCTGCTCGGCATGAGATGGGTGTAGGTGCGGAGCGTGAACCCGGCGTCGGCATGGCCGAGGTGGGCGCCCGACGATTCGCGCTGTCGTCGCGGAGGCGGAGAGCGCCATAGGTGGTTGCGTAGCGATGTTCTTCGTGGCCTTGGTGATTCTGGGCATCGTCGCTGCCTGCAGCAGGTGACGCACCTTCCCGGCACGTACCACCGCGCGATTTCTGGGCCGTCCCCGGGCCGTGCGAGGCCGACCAACGCCAACCAACAACGACGAATCCCACGGCATCTGAGCAGTTCAGAGCCGTGGGCTTCGTCAGTCCCGCTGGTCAGTGAGACCGCTGATCAGTAGACCGGCAAGTTAGGCCCGCACCGAGCAGGTTGCAGCCGCCAAGGGTGCCGTCCCCTTCAGGGCCGATGAGGGTCGCTTCCTGCCAGGAGGCGACCGCGGCTGGTTGCAACGCGGAGTACGTCTCGCAAGGCCCCGGTCAGTTCCTTGGCCAACCGGCGCAGTGAGCTGCTCTGAGTTTGGTGGAGTCCCTGATGCCAGGGTTACGATCCTGGCGAAGGAGATTCACCAGCACCATGCCCAGGGCTTGCGCAAGTTCCCGGGATCGCCCAACTGGCGTGAGAACGCTGCGGGTTGGGGTGGACGATAGAGCGGACACGGGATCCGTGATCATTC